>NZ_JBCPSQ010000004.1:0-302731 GCF_051129855.1 Morganella sp. Je.2.23 | reverse complement strand
ACTCAGAAGTGAAACGCCGTAGCGCCGATGGTAGTGTGGGGTCTCCCCATGTGAGAGTAGGGAACCGCCAGGTTATTATTAAGTGAAGAAGCCACCCTTTGGGTGGCTTTTTTGCGTTTGGGCGAAAAGAAAAAATACACCTCTCTGAAAGCCACCGAAATTATCCCCCTGAAATCCTGACAACGATCAGCAAAAGAATTCAGTTTGTATTTTATGCACCGGAAGGTAGATTGGATAATTGATCACTTCAATCCGGCAGAAAATACAAAGGAGCATTGTTATGGCTGATCCAACTTATATCCCGCCTCAGGTGTGGGAATGGAAACAGAAAAATGGCGGGAAGTTCGCCAATACCAACCGTCCTGTTGCCGGGGCGACACATGAAAAATCCCTGCCTGTCGGTAAACACCCGCTGCAGCTTTACTCGCTGGGAACACCTAACGGCCAGAAAGTCACCATCATGCTTGAAGAGCTGCTGGCTGCGGGGATACAGGAAGCGGAATACGATGCATGGCTGATTGATATCGGCGAAGGCGACCAGTTTGGTTCCGGATTTGTTGATATTAATCCGAACTCAAAAATTCCCGCATTGGTTGACAGAAGTGGTGCAGTGCCGGTACGGATCTTTGAATCCGGCGCAATTCTGACGTATCTGGCAGAAAAATTCTCTCTGTTCCTGCCGGCAACACAACCTGAGCGGGCTGAAACCCTGTCATGGCTGTTCTGGCAGGTGGGCTCAGCGCCGTTTGTCGGCGGCGGATTTGGTCATTTCTACGCGTATGCACCGGAAAAGTATGAATATCCGATTAACCGTTATGCGATGGAAACTAAACGTCAGCTGGATGTCCTGAACCGTCAGCTCAGTCAGCATGAATTTATTGCCGGTGATAACTACACCATTGCGGATATGGCCGCCTGGCCATGGTACGGCGGGTTAGTATTAGGTACGTTGTATAATGCGGCGATATTCTTGTCTGTCAGCGAATATCCGCATGTGATCCGCTGGGCGGAACAGATTGCGGCACGCCCGGCTGTTCAGCGAGGACGCCGTGTTAACCGCAGCGGCGGGGAGCCTTCAGACCGGTTTATCCGCGAACGTCACGACGCGTCAGATCTGGATTGATATTTCATCCTTTCCCGGCAGATGATTTCTGCCGGGAAATCCGTTCCTGTTATTAATGTGGTTCCGGTAATTTAAAGGCCGACACCATTTGTGCGAGCTGTTCGGCCTCTCTTCTCAGGATTTGTGTCCGTGAAGCGGCATCATCAATTAAAGAGGCATTTTGCTGCACTGTCGTATCCATCTCTGATACTGCGGTTGTCACCTCGGCCAGCCCCTTGCTCTGTTCCTCTCCGGCAACACGGATATCTCCCATCAGCTGCCTTACCTGCAATACATCCATCACCAGATCAGCCAGTGTTTCACCGGCTTCATGTACCTGATTACTGCCTGTTTTTACATTCTGTACGGATTCATCAATCAGCGTCTTAATTTCCTGTGCTGCCTGCGCGCTGCGCTGAGCCAGTGATCTGACTTCCGTTGCCACAACGGCAAAGCCCCGTCCGGAGTCACCGGCGCGGGCGGCTTCTACAGCCGCATTCAGTGCCAGAATATTGGTCTGGAATGCAATGCTGTCAATCACCGACACGATTTCAACCATCCGTCCGGATGATGTGCTGACACTATTCATTGTCGAAATCACATCACGCATCATATCTCCGCAGCGGCTCGCGGTTTGTGCCGTGGTTTCTGCCAGCTCATCAGCCTGATGGGTATTCTCACTGTTCTGACGGACCGTCGCATTCAGTTCTTCCATGGCGGAAGCACTTTGCTCCAGTGCAGCGGCCTGCTGCGTAACCCGTGCGGATAACTCGTTATTATTATCCGCCAGATTAACGGTATTCCCGGCCACAACAGAACTGCTGTTGCGTACAGTAAGCAGCATGGATGAGATTTTATCGGCAAACAGATTAAATGCCTGTGAGATAGCGGATATTTCATCAGCACCGCGGACATCCATGCGCCGTGTCAGATCACCTTCGCCCTGCGCGATATCATCGAGGGCTTTACGGGTTTCATCGAGGCGGGTGATCAGACGGCGTACCACCAGCCAGGAGCCCAGCAGCAGTAATGCCATGATCGGCAGCAGTACTTCCAGCACATCCTGCATCATCACTTTCGCCAGTCCGGTGATCCGCTCTTCCGGTGTGACAAGGCCGATAACCCATCCGGTATCGGCCATCGGGAACAGCATCACTTGTGAGGATTTATTCAGCTGTCCGTCATTATCAAGACGGATACTATTGATAGCGGATTGATCAGAATGCGTTTCCTTCAGTCCGGCAGCAACCGGTGCCAGCCAGGCGGATTGTGCAGCCAGTTCATCGAAGGTTTTGAATTTCTTGCTGTCATCACCCGGGAAATAGATCAGTTGCCCCTGCCGGTCTGTCACAAAGGCATAGCCACCGGTGCTGTCACCGTACTGCTGCATAATGGCGGCGATATTATCCAGACGGATATCTGTTGTCGCGACACCGGCGAATTTTCCGTCTGTTTTATACGGCACACTGCAGGTCACCATATTCACACCGGAAATGGCATCTCTGTAAACATCCGACCATAAACAGCTTTCGGTAGATTGTTCCCGAGCATTCCGGTACCAGCTTTCATTGTGATAATTTTCGGCACCTTCCGCATTGTATTCATCAGAAAAGACCAGTTCCCCGGCGGTATTCCGTGCCCAGAAAAAGCTGCGTTTTTCGACTCCCGGCGTAAATGCACCCGGTTCCGGCCAAATACCGCCGCCGGTGATCAGACTGTTACTTTCAATCAGATTAGGCGGGATATAGCGGTACAGAGCTTCATCATTGGGCAGTACTTCCGCCAGACGTGCAAGGCTGACGGTTTTTCCGTCTGTCTGGGACAAAATGATGCTGACCCGGGATGTCAGGCCGCGTCCGGTTTCTTCTATTAATGCGGTATTAATTTCCACTACACGGGGCTGACCCCGCCACAGCATAACAACAATGATAATCGCAGTGGTTACAGCCAGGAGCAGGATGCCCCCGATAGTCAGGCGGGTTGAAATACGGGACGGATACCAGGACATACAGAACTCCCGAAACGAATAAGGGTATATTTGAGTTATCGGCGGTATGACCTATATCTTTATGGTGTTTTATTGAGCGGATGAATGAATGGCGGATATCTGTGGCAGAGATCGCACTTTCGTCATTTTATGACAGGTTTCCTGGTTCTCAGGTGTTTTTCCGTCCGGAAAAAACGGTATTTTCATTCGTATCGCTATGTTATGTTATAACACTTTGTGGCCGGGTGAGATAAGTTGTGAATTTAATCAAAAGCATGAATACGTTACTGCTCTCTTTCCTGTTTTTGCTGACATTCAGTCCGCAGGCGTTTGCACACCCGCACAGTTTTATTGATATGGAAACGACCCTTGTGACGGAAAACCATACGCTGACAGGGATTGAATATGTCTGGAAAATGGACCCGATGACTTCCGCTGATATTCTGTATGATTTGATGAACAGCAAAGAAGACAGCCCGCAATGGAAGAAGCAGGCCGCCTCCGTCATGGCGAATATCATTGCACAATCTTATTTTTCCGAGCTGAGTTATCAGAATAAAAAACAGCCTTTTAAGCTCTTTCCGGACTCATACCGGATGACCCGGCAGGGATTGCAGATTGTGATGTCATTCCGTGTCTCACTATTACATCCGATACCATTAGCCGGAAGTACGGTTGAACTGAAAACCTATGAGCCGACTTTTTTTGTCAGTATGACTTACAACGGCAAACGCGCGGTTCACCTCTCTCCGCCGGATGAGTCACAGTGCCGTCTGGTTTTCACCGAGGCTGATCCTTCGGATAGCCTGAAAGATTACGCGCTGTCACTGGATACCGGCGATACCCCGGATGATGACCTGACGCTCGGGCGTCAGTTTGCACAGCAGATTGCCTTACATTGCGCGGAGTGAGATAACGGATGACATTATATTCACGGATTATTCTTCAGGTCATCGTGCTGATTATTGTTCTGTGTGCGGGCTGGCTGTTGTACAGCCAGTGGCCGTCACTGCTGCATGCCAGTGCGGGATTACAGAAGGAACTGAATTTTGAAATGGCGGCGCTGATTCAGAAAGTGGTATCTGATCCGCTGAAAGCGGGCGGGCTGCTGACCCTTTTCAGTTTCTTATACGGCTTATTGCATGCACTGGGGCCGGGCCACGGTAAAGTTATTCTTTCTGCCTATATCGCCACACACCCGGCAAAATTACGTCACAGCGCATTATTAAGTATTCTGGCTTCCCTGCTTCAGGGCACCGTTGCTGTTGTTTTGGTGTCTGTTGTGCTGTTTATATTAAACCTGTCAGTACGCCAGCTGAATAATGTCAGCCTGATAACAGAAAAAGCCAGCTATGCATTTATTATTCTTTTCGGTGGTGTCATTGTTATTCGTGCATTACGCCGCTTATTTATCAGGCTACCGGTCAGTAAACCGCAAATAAAAACCATCCGTGTGTCGGATAATAAATCCTCCGCTGTTTTAAAACCGGTTTTTCTGCAAAGCGGACAAATTCAGACATGCAGCTGCGGCCATCAGCATGTTGTGCCCGGAAATAAAGTCACCGGTAACCTGCGGACACAAGCCGGTATGATTCTGGCCATGGGCAGCCGCCCGTGTTCAGGGGCGCTGTTGGTACTGCTGTTCTCATCCGTTATCGGTGTTTTCCATTGGGGGATTATTGCTGTATTTGCAATGGCGCTGGGAACCGGCATCACTCTTTGTATGATAGCCTGGTTCGTGCACAGCATGCGCTTCCTGGCACTGCGCCTGTCCCGTCACCCGGGAAGAAAATCAAACCACGATTACGGTAATATTCTCCGGCTGATCGCCGGGGGGATTTTTATTATTGCCGGGTTGCTGATGTATCAGGGAGCGGGAATGTCTGCGGGCGGGATTTTTATCTGAAATCATAAGACACCGGACTCAGCCGGTGTCTTATATTCTTCGCTATTTAACCAGTTTCAGTACCAGTTCCGGTGCCATTTCTCTTCTGACATTGTCCAGTGATGGCATAATATTACCGGGGTGCCTTGATTCGCCCATATATGCGGGTTTGTAGAGGATTTCAATCATTTGTTCATAGATTAGGTTATTGATCTCATTACTGGTTTCATCCAGTCCGCCCCGGCTTTTATTCCGGACAAATTCATATTCCGTACTATTTTTTGAATTGCCGTAACGGTACATCGGAGCATGAAGTCCGCCGGAAAAACTACTTCTGTAATTTTTTAATTCTTCGTTATAGACAAAGGTATAAATCAGATCAACGCGGGCATATAAGCTTTTGGATGAATCGTCATATAATGACTGATAGGTTTCAAGATTTTTCCGGCAGGCTTCCGTGAATAGTTTATAATTTTCAGCATCAGCAGCCATACCGACATCAATCAGAATAGTGTAAATATCCTGCCGGATATAGGTACTGTCCTCAGGTGTTATTTCCCAGTAAATATCCTCTTTAGTTTTACCTTTCTTTTTAAGCTGATATGCTTTGGATACACCGTCACCAATCTCAGAGCATGTTATTGTTTTACCATACATTCTGTATGCGTCTATATTTAAATCATCACTCTTGGGTTTGCTTTTTCCGCCGATAAGGCCGGATAAATCATAGCCCGTACATCCTGTCAGTATCAGAGGGAGTACGCATAACAGCAATTTCATTTTTGTGATCATATTTATCATCCCGGAAGCTGGTTATCACTATAAAGATAATCATTATCTTTGCTTGTAAAAATATTTAATAGACACGATACGTACAGGCTAAAACCGTAATTTTACAGTCTGTTTCTGCAAGGCTGCGTACTTTGGAGCGGCGTTTATCATTACGGGTTTTATTCAGATTAATATCGTTTATTTTATCTTCACATTGTGTAAGGGCATATGAGCGTAGATCCCGATCACTGCCACCATAATATTTTCCGGTAAAATCATAGCGGCGGGAATACACAATGGTGCCGCAGGCGTTATTGAATGTCATATACCCGCAGGACGGGCAATCTTCTTTAAGTGCCTGTTCAGCCCTGTCTGCTGTCGGATAATCGGTAAACGCGGATGTCTGGCCGGTTTTCGGGTCAAAACCGACAGCTCCGTAACAGTTAGGTGCCCAGCAGGCATAGCCGGATGCGGACATAAAAATAAAGAGAAAACAGCCAAATAACACTTTCATAAGATATCCCTGTCAGTTTTCCGTTAAAATAAGTGTATCCCATCGGTTTAAATAGAATAAAAAATATCTGTTCTGTAAAACTACCTGCTTATTCGTTTTTTTTCTTCCTCAAATTACTATTTGACAGGCTAAAGATGTGAAAATATTAAAAGGTAATCGTTTGATGTTAATTGATGCCGGGAAATTAACCATTCAGATAAGAATCAGGTATTTATTTTTTATAATATTACGTGATCTCTGCAGAATGAAAAAAGTATGCAGTGGTGGTCATCAGCAACCGCCGGACACCAACCGGAATGATTCCGGCGATGGACAGCCATGCGTGTTCAGAGGCCGCTGTCAGTACTGCTGTTCTCATCCGTTACCGGTATATGATGTACCAGACCGTCAGTACACCTGAGGGATACCGGCTGACGGCCATTATTTATGTCAATTACTGTATGTCACCAGCAATTATCTGGCCATATACTCCATTTTTTATGTTCCATAAGTAACTTTTTTATAGTTATGAATGAATTTTTTTCATAAAAACATACACGATGTATTTCCATAATATATAAACCACTATTTGCGTTAATATGGCAAATTCCCGGCTGTTTTGGTGTAGCGTAGTGTTATCTGTCAATAAGCACTCATTAATAAATACTAAAAATAAAGTGATTTATGTGGTTGTGCTTTGGTAATTGGTGGGTTAGTGATTTATTTTGATGAATTCAAAACAATATTATCATTATGAAACTAAAGTCAGATGATTTGACAAATTTGGATTAGGGGATAATAGTTATTAAGTTAATCAATAGTGATTATGCTCACGACTCATTTTTTTATCAGACCAGAGAATATCATGGTCTTTGGTCCGCCGGTGAAACGCAGATAAAAGAATTGATGTTATTAACTATATCAGGTGGATAGTATGACAGCGACAGCGTCTGGTGCCGGGAAACTGACTTTATTGGGTTTTTTTGCGATTACTGCCTCTATGGTCATGGCGGTATATGAATACCCGACATTTGCAACATCCGGTTTTAGTTTGGTTTTTTTCCTTTTATTAGGCGGGTTATTGTGGTTTATTCCTGTTGCTCTTTGTGCGGCGGAAATGGCGACGGTAGAAGGCTGGGAAGAGGGGGGAATATTTGCATGGGTTTCTAACACACTGGGCGAGCGCTGGGGATTTGCCGCTATTTCATTTGGTTATCTGCAAATTGCAATTGGCTTTATACCTATGCTCTATTTTGTATTAGGGGCGTTATCTTATATCCTTAACTGGCCGGAGCTGAATAACGACCCGATAGTAAAAACTATCGGTGCATTAGTTATATTATGGATATTGGCATTTTCTCAGTTTGGCGGTACAAAATATACAGCAACTATCGCTAAAATCGGTTTTTTTGCCGGTATTTTATTACCGGCACTTATTTTGGTATTCCTCGCTATACATTATCTCGTCAGTGGTGCACCTTTAGCGACTGAAATCAGCGCATCGACTTTTTTCCCTGACTTCACAAAAATAGGCACATTGGTCGTTTTTGTTGCTTTTATATTGAGTTATATGGGTGTTGAAGCTTCAGCAACACACGTTAATGAAATGGAAAACCCGGGAAGAGATTACCCGGCTGCGATGTTTTTACTGATGATAGCGGCTATTTGTTTAAGTTCAATTGGTGGATTATCTGTCGCGGTTTCCATTCCGGTCAGTGAAATTAATCTATCCGCAGGGGTGGTACAGACATTCAATGTTCTGGTATCAAGTTTTAGTCCTGCACTTGAGTGGACAGTCCGTATTATTGCGGCGCTCTTATTATTAGGTGTCCTTGCTGAAATAGCATCATGGATTGTGGGGCCATCCCGCGGAATGTATGTTGCTGCCCAAAATGGTATTTTACCGAAAAGCTTTGCTAAGGTGAATAAAAATGGCGTTCCGGTTACATTAGTCATTTCACAATTATTGATCACAACTATTGCCATCATTGTACTTACCAATAGTGGCGGAGGCGGTAATACCTCTTTCCTGATCGCATTAGCGCTGACCGTTGTTATTTACCTGTGCAGTTATTTTATGTTGTTTCTCGGGTATATGTATTTAATCTGCAAACAGCCTGAGAAAAAACGGGTGTTTAATATACCGGGCGGTAAAGGTTTTAAACTTGTTGTGGCATCTGCCGGTTTTATTCTGTCGGTCCTTGCCTTTGTTGTTTCTTTCTTTCCGCCAAGTTCATTACCGGGCGGCGCAAGCAATGAATCTTATGTGATGCTGCTGGGTATCAGCTTTGTAATCATTTTTCTGATACCATTTATAATCTATGCATTTCATAATAAGCAGGGTAAAAAAACCGGAATATCAATGATACACATTAAAACGCATAACGCTCCGGCCGGTCATTTCTTTATTCATCCCCGGGCACGATCTGCATATCATTTGGTTCATGATAATAAAAAAGACCAAAGCGAGTAAAATATAAAACGGATAAGATCATCAATGGTGGTCTTATCCGTTAATAAAACGGATAAATTATAGTCAGGGATAGCCATATTAAAACAACTGACAACCCGCTTCCTTTTTCGTACCCTCACAGAGAATGGTGTATACTTCCCGGCAGGAATTTTATTCACGGTTAATTAAAATGAAAGAAAACGAAAAAGTAAAAATTAAGCTTCTCAGCGACCGTTTAGACCTTATCTGTCACCGGATGGAAAATATGCTGCAGAAGAACGAAACGGAAAAGTACGAAGAACTTGAGAACGAAAAAGCTGAGCTGGAAACTGACATTGCCCGTCTGAAGGTACTGCACAGCACAAAACTCAGCAAAGAAGCGCAGAAGCTGGCGGGTATGCCGTTCAAACGTCTTATCACGAAGAAAGAGCAGGCTGATATCGGCAAGCTGAAGAAAACTGTGCGGGGCCTGATCATTGTCCATCCGATGACGGCATTAGGCCGCGAAATGGAACTGGACGGTATGACCGGTTTTTCTAAGACTGATTTCTAGCCGGAAAATCAATCCGGCTCAAACCTGTCATGATACGCTGATACCGGAAGGTTCTTAATTCCCGGTTCGCAGCCATGGCGAAAATATCTTTCACCCGTAAATACACCCGCCGCTCACCGGCACGGATAGCACGGATGTGTTCGGGTGACCTCTTCCCTTTCTTCAGTATCGGTTAAATTTTAGTTCCATACAGCATAATCATAGTTAATAATACTCATTCTCGTTATTATTCGTCTTTCCGGGGCGCTATGGCTAATTTTCTTTATTTCAAACCTTCAGCTATCACACTTCATGTTTTCGTTGCCCTTTGTGCTGTACCTGCGTACTCACAAACAGCAAACAGTAATACTTCTGACACTGTTGTTGTCAGTGCGGGGGTGCTGAAAGTTGACACCGCATTACAGGAAACACCGCAATCCGTTTCTGTTATTACGCAAAAAGAGCTGGAAACCCGCGCACCGCAAAAACTGGATGAAGCACTGCGCTACACCTCAGGGGTAACAGCTCAGCCTTACGGTGCGGATAATGATACTGACTGGTTTAAAGTCCGTGGTTTTGATGCCGCGACCTATCTGGATAACAGTCGTTTATTCCGCGACGGGTATTATACCTGGCTGCTTGAACCCTATGGTTTCGAACAAATTGAAGTTGTTAAAGGGGCGTCTGCGGTTCTGTTTGGCGAATCTACCCCGGGTGGTGCTGTAAACGTGGTGACTAAAAAACCGCTGTTTACCCCGAAAGGGGAATTTTTCCTTGAAGCAGGAAATAATGATCAGCGCGGGTTTGGTTTTGATGTTGCCGGTCATGCCAGCGATGATGGTGATATCCGTTACCGGGTAGTCGGTTTGATGAAACAGGCGGACGGTGAACTGGATAAAACGGATAATAAACGAATTTATCTGGCGCCTTCGCTTGCGATGGCGCTTTCTGACGATACCATGCTGACACTGATGGCAACGTATCTGCATGATGACGGTACACCAACCAACCCGTTTTTCCCTGCAGCCGGTACACTGATCGATTCACCTTACGGAAAAATTAAACCGTCAGCGAATCTTGGTGAGCCGGATTATGACAAATACAAGCGCTCACAGTTTTCCGCCGGATATCTGCTGGAACACGATATTGACACAACCTGGCGTTTCTCCCAGCGCCTGAATTATGGTTATAACTCACTGACGCTGCGCAGTGTGTATGCATTTCCGAACGCAGATACATCTGCAACCTCTCTCGCCCGCGGTGTTGTATTCCGTGACGGTAACAGCCAGAGTATAACATTCGATAACAACCTGACGGGACAATGGGATTCAGAACGTCTGGAGCACACCCTGCTGGCAGGGGCTGAAATTCAGTATCACCGGACAAAAGGTGATGAACAGGACAGTTATGCATTCAGTCCGATCAATCCGTGGAATCCGGTCTACGGACAATACGTACCACTGGACCCGGCCGATAATATTAACCGGACAATCAATAAAACGCAGGCAAGCCTCTATTCCCGGTACCAAATCAAGCTGGACGGTAAATGGATCGGCGTTGCCGGGGTGCGCTATGATCAGGTAAAAACTGAGAATAAAAATCAGACTGCCCATAATGATAAATCCCGGAATGATGGTGAGGTGAGTGTCAATGCCGGGCTGATGTATCTGGCGGATAACGGGTTATCACCATATACCAGCTATTCACAGTCATTTGAAGTGATGAGCACCATCGATCCTGCGACCGGCGATTTGTATAAACCGCTGAAAGATGAACAAATTGAGGCCGGAGTCAAATATACGCCTTCATTCCTCGATGGTTATCTGAATATTGCCTGGTTCAGTATTGAACAGAAAAATGCACTGGTTACCAATCCGGATACTTCTGTTGCCACACAGACAGGAAAAGTCACATCAACGGGGGCAGAAGCTGAAGGATTTGTGCAGTTGACTGATAATGTCAATGTTCAGGTATCCTATACCTACACAAATGCCAAAACAGATAATACCGGTGGTCAGGGACGTAAACAGACTGCGCTTATCCCTGAGCACATGGCATCCGCCTGGGTCAATTACACACTGCCGGTAACCGGGAGCGGAGAACTGACACTCAGCTCCGGTGTCCGCTATCTCGGTAAATCAAAAGACAATCCGGCGAGCAGTGATCGTACTGTGTCCGCTGCTGCATTATGGGATGCTGCGGTAATTTATAAGCTGAACAAACAGTGGCAGCTTCAGGTCAATGTGAATAATCTGCTGAATAAAGAATATATTTCGGCATGTGATTATTACTGCTATTACGGCCAATCCCGTTCTGTTGTCGTTCAGACCAAATACAGCTGGTAGTTATGTTTGAACTGAATGATATCCGTGTTGTACGTGACGGGAGGGTAATTTTATCCGTCCCGTCCCTGACGATCCCGGCAACGGAACTGACTGTTGTGCTAGGTCATAACGGGTCAGGAAAATCCACCCTGGTTGATCTGCTGGCCGGTCAGACCCGGCCGGATCAGGGGGAAATTTTGCTGAATAATAAAAACCTCACCGGTTACACCAGACGGGAGCTGGCACAACAAGTGGCATTTTTGCCGCAAAAACTGCCGGTTTCTGCCGGGCTGACCGTCCGTGAACTGGTCAGTCTGGGACGTTTTCCCTGGCGCGGCACATTTGGCCGCCGGCGTCCGGAAGATAACATTATTATCTCACAAGCCATGGAGAGTGCCGGTGTCACGGAATTTGCACAAATACCCGCCGATAATTTATCCGGCGGTGAACGCCAGCGCGCATGGGTTGCCATGTTACTGGCACAGCAATCACCGGTACTGATCCTCGATGAGCCGACATCCGCGCTGGATATTCATCATCAGTACCAACTGATGAGGCTGCTGCAGGATTTAAACCGTACACAGCGTACCGGTATCATCGTTATCCTTCATGATCTTAATCTTGCATTGCAGTATGCAACCCATATTATCGCCCTGAAAAAAGGCAAAGTAGCGTTTGAAGGCGGTGCTGCATTGCTGGAGGATGAAACCCGTCTTTCCGGATTATATGAAACGGCTATCAGGTTAATACCGCATCCGGATACGGAACAACGAAAAGTGGCAGTCGTATGCAACTGATGTTATTACGTTTAATTCGGTTATCCGCCATATTTCTTTTGATGTTTGCGGGAGCAGGGCAGGCGGCTGTCACAATAAATGATGACCGTGGCGGGCACACGTTTGAAACCATACCGCAGCGGGTCGTGGTGCTGGACTGGGATCTGCTTGAACAAACGCTGTCATTAGGGATAACCCCTGCCGGGGCAACAGAAACCAGCGGTTACCGGCAGTGGGTCGGACTGCCTGTACTGACAGAAAGCGTGGCTGAAACCGGAACCCGGGCAGAACCGAATCTCGAAAAAATTGCCGGACTGAAGCCGGATGTCATCCTGGCGGGTGCATCACAGGCAGATCTGATTCCGCTGTTAGAGCAGATAGCTCCTGTCGTTTATCTGACCAATTTTTCATCGGCAGATGATGCCGCTCCGGTGGCTATCCGTCACCTTAAAACGCTGGGGATACTGTTTGGCAGAGAACAGCAGGCGGATGAACAACTGGCTGCTTTAACGCAGCGGTTTACGGAGCTGAGCAATAAATTAGCTGCTGTCTATCCGCCGGGTACCCGGGTTACTGTTATTCGTTTTTCCACGCTGACCACCGTCTTTCTGCCGGCTGATAATTCTGCTGTTAACTATGTACTGCGTAACCTTGGCCTGACACCGGCAATCCCACTGGACGCGCAGCCCTGGGGAATCGCCCAGCAGCGGATCAATGTATTACAGGACGCCGGTGATGGCTATGTTCTCTGGTTTCGCCCTTTTCCTGAAGAAAAAAAACTGGCAGACACCCGTTTGTGGCAGGCGATGCCATTTGTGAAGCAGGGCAAAATTAATGGCGTTGCGCCGGTCTGGAATTACGGTGGCGTCAGTTCATTGCAGCGGATGGCGGATGCCATTACGGATAGTTTGCTGGAGATTGCGCCCGCCTCATGAAAATCCGTTACCTTATACTCTTTCCGCTGCTGTTTATTCTGCTGATAGTGATTAACTTACAGCTTGAGCCCGGCTTATCTCCGCAACAGCAACTCAGCCTGATTTTTACGCCGGAAGCGGCACAAACGTTTCCGGCTGTATTTTATCTTTACGGACAATTGCCGAGACTTTGCATGGCATTGCTGGCTGGTGCGACGCTGGGGCTGACCGGCAGCCTGATGCAACAGCTGACACAAAATAACCTCACGTCCCCGATGACACTCGGAACATCATCCGGTGCCTGGCTTGCACTGGTTATTTTATCTGTCAGTTTCAGTGAATTGTCTGCTGATTATGCCGTTCCTGTTGCAACCGCAGGCGCGTTGCTGGCGTTTGCATTTGTTATCCTGATTACAGGAAGCCGTAATATTACAGGATTACCACTGATTGTTTCCGGTATGGTGGTCAATATTCTGCTCGGTGCCATTGCAACCGCAGTGATTACACTGAATTCGCAGTTTGCACAAAATATTTTTATGTGGGGAGCCGGCGATCTGACTCAGGATGGCTGGCAGAATGTCACAGATGTTATGCCGCGCCTGCTGCCTGTTTTGTTTATTCTGCTGTTCGCCCCGCGGATACTGACGGTATTACGGCTGGGACACCAGGGCGCACAAGCACGCGGATTATCTGTTTTGCCGGTATTTTTGCTGTTTATGGTACTTTCAGCATGGCTGGTTTCAGTCGTGATCAGTACTGCCGGTATGATTGGCTTTATCGGATTGCTGGCACCGAATCTTGTCCGGATTGCCGGCGCACGCACTGCGTTACAGGAGCTGATTTTCTCTGTGATTGCCGGGGCGTTTTTACTGTTGTTTGCTGACACCCTGGCTCTGGCTCTCGGGCAACTGATGCAGACGGTGATCCCGACCGGTGTGATGACTGCCGCCATTGGTGCACCTGCACTTATTGTATTCAGCCGCCGCCGTTTCACCGCACAGGATCAGATGACCATTATTCTGAAACCGGTTATTTCTCCCCGTTTTCTGCCGTACGCAATGAGTGTTGTTGTACTTCTGTTGTTTGCCGGGCTGATGACCACGATCTTTTTTCAGCAATCAGAAACCGGCTTCCTGTGGGGGGCTCCGGAGCCTTTCCGCTGGTCTCTGAGATGGCCGCGGTTATTGTCTGCTGCCACGGCAGGTATTGCACTGGCGCTGGCCGGAACCCTGTTACAGCGGTTAATTTATAATCCGCTGGCAAGCCCGGATATTCTTGGTGTGTCATCCGGTGCGACGGTTGCACTTATCCTGATAAGCGTACTAACGGGAAATATGATTCAGACTTCCCTCTGGGGAGCAGCACTGACCGGCAGTGCTCTGGTACTGGGGCTTCTGCTTTTACTCGGACGCCGGCATCAGTTTGCACCGGCAACATTAATCCTTACCGGGATTGCGCTGACGGCGGGACTGGAAGCCTTTGTGCAATTCTTTCTGGCGCAGGGGGCATTGAGTAATTACCGGATACTGCTGTGGCTGTCCGGTTCCACCTATCGTGTCAGCGGAGAGCAAAGTGTACTTTTTGCATCCGTGATTGCCGGACTGACTGTTATCATACTGGCGCTCAGCCGCCGTCTGACGCTGATATCCATCGGCAGAACATTTGCTCAGGCCCGCGGATTGCATACCGGGCGTACCGCTCTGCTGATGCTGACACTTGTCGCCCTGTTGTGCGCTCTGGTGACAGCAACGGTCGGACCACTGGCCTTTACCGGTCTGATTGCGCCACATATGGCGGCGTTGTGCGGTGCTCAGAAAGTGAAATCACAGCTGATTTTTGCCGGTCTGGCAGGCGCGGTGCTGATGATATGGGCGGACTGGCTGGGACAAACGCTTATCTGGCCGTCACAGATAGCAGCCGGAACATTGGTGTCTGTCCTTGGCGGCAGCTATTTCCTGGGGTTAATGCTGGTCAGCCGCTTTCGGAAATAATCATAAAATATAATGGGATACAGCCGAAAAGGGAAACCGGCTTCCCGGTTGTAGTAGCTGGCTTCGGATATACCGGTCTCACGGCAGACATCTTTGACTGTCCGTCCGGCTTCGGCGGACTTCAGAATGGCGATAATCGGATGTTCAGTCAATCGGGCTTTGTGCATAGTGATCTCTTCCCTTTCTTCAGTACCGGTATATGGTATCGTACGCGCCAGAAATACCTTTAAGAGAGCCCTTCACGGTGGAAAAAAAGAAAACCTTCCTGCAGCAGAAAAGCGGCTTGCACCCGCGTAACCGTCATCGCTCACGCTATGATTTCCCGGCGCTGATCGCCAGTTGCTCTGCACTGGAGCCGTTCGTCAAGCCGAACGCCTGGGGCGACATTTCGGTAGATTTTGCCGATCCTGCGGCGGTTAAAATGCTCAACCGTGCGTTGCTGCAACATTTTTATGGCATCGAATACTGGGACATTCCCGCCGATTATCTGTGCCCGCCGATCCCGGGGCGTGCCGACTATTTACACCATCTGGCCGACCTGCTGGCGACCAGCAACGGCGGTGAGTTCCCTCGCGGTAAAGGCGTGGCGATCCTTGATGTGGGTGTTGGCGCCAACTGTATTTATCCGATTATTGGCCTGCGCGAATACGGCTGGCGTTTTACCGGTTCGGAGATTGATCCGGTATCGCTCAATACGGCCAAAATGATCGTGGAGATGAATCCGGCACTGAGAAACGGTGTGCGCCTGCGTTTACAAAAACAACCCGAATTTATTTTGAACGGCATCATCGGCGTGGCGGAGAAATTTGATGCCACACTGTGTAATCCACCGTTCCACAGCTCTGAACAGGAAGCGCAAGCCAGCACCCGCCGCAAACTGCACAAACTGGGTAAAGGCGAGGTAGCCGACACGCCGGTACATAACTTTGGCGGCAAAAATAAAGAGCTATGGTGTGAAGGCGGTGAAGAAGCCTTTGTGCGTAAAATGGTAGAGGAGAGCGTTAGCCTGGCGCAAAACTGCCTGTGGTTCACCTCGTTGATTTCTAAAAACACTACCTTGCCTTCGATTTATCACGCGTTGAAGCTGGTGGGTGCGGCCGAAGTCCGTACCATTGAAATGGCTCAGGGGCAAAAAATCAGTCGCTTCGTGGCCTGGACTTTCCACGACGCACAACAGCAGGCCGCCTGGGCGACAGAACGCTGGCGTTAATTTCCCCCGGTGCCGGTTATTTAACCGGCACCGATAAAACTTCGAATTTCCCTTTCAATTTCTGCATGTTGCGTTATTCTCAATATGTCTTCCAATACTAAAAATCTTAAAAAAGTTATTTATTCAAAATACAATAGTTACCTTACTTAATTGATATTTTAATCCGGTATATATACCCAACGTAATTCAAGCTGCAGGTTGAGCGCAGCCAACGAACCTGCGGTTTGAATGAATAAGGGTATATATCCGTGATTAATTAAGATACTTGATTTTATGACGTTTGAGGATCAAGCTCCATCTCATAAAAATAGAACTGACCGCAGAACAACGGATAGCCCTTGAGGTGTCCATTTCCCCTTATCTGAAACAGTTCTGATTAGAGTTTTCCGGTTGCTTCCGGTAAAGCTCAGGCGGAAGATTACTCAGGCTTTCATGTGTCCGGTTCCGGTTGTAATCCTGCATCCGGAACCAGGCCATTTCTTTCACCTGACTCAGTGACTCAAACAAATACGCATTTAAAAATTCACGGCGGAATGAGCCGTTAAAACGCTCAATAAAACCGTTTTGTTGTGGTTTTCCCGGCTGAATATAATTCAGAGTGACCTCATTTTCTGTACAAAACTGAACCAGTTTATCCGATATAAATTCAGGCCCGTTGTCCACCCGGATATATTCCGGTAACCCGCGTTCTTCTTTTAACCGGGATAAAATACGAATAATCCGCTCTGCCGGTAATGAAGTATCGACCTCAATTGCCAGGCACTCGCGGGTACTTTCATTAATAATATTCAATGTTTTTAAACATTTACCGCAGTACAGACTATCTCTCATAAAATCCATTGCCCAGCCTTCATTAATTCGGGTTGCGGCAATTAACGGTACTTTTATTCGCTTATTCGCTCAGGTAGTTTTTTCTTTACCCGCCGTTTCAGGTTTAAGCCCAGCCGGCAATATACCAGATCACAGGAGTCTCATTTGGTGGTTAATGTTTTGATATTTAATGAATTTATTATTTGATATAAATAGTGGTGCCCCCACTAATGCCCCCAGATTGATTTTTGATAAAAAATGATCAAAAAAATATGGCTGTGATAAATACCAACAGCCATTAATTATACTGTAATCTTTATATTAAATCTCATACCCGAGTATCAACTCAGATTTGCTGACGATCAGTGAAGTGTTCATACATTTTCTCTGTCATCACCCACAGCGCTTTATTCAGACGGATATCACCATCAATACCGGTCACTGCCCGGGTGTGTGACCGTTTCCCTTTGGCTGTACGTCCGGACAGTCCGCCTTTAATTAAGTTTTCCTGTAAACGTTGGTACACCGTCCACAGGTCATCCTTCTTATCTTCCCACCGGCGGGGTTGCAGCACCTGTTCTTCCGTGACCGGCTGGTAGTCATCACCGAACCGGTACGTGATAGCGGCATGCGCCAGCGCCTGCTGTGCCGGTGGTGGTAACAACAGCGACTGCATCTGTTCGCGTTTTTCAGCCACCGCATCAAACGTTTCCAGCACTTCATAAGCCCCTTCAATCACTTTATTGACGACATTACCTTTATGAGGCACTCTGACCTCACCAAAGGTATCACCGCAGACCAGCCCGTTATGACAAACCGCACGGAATAACCCCGGCAGCATCTGATAACTGCTGGTGCCGTCGTGGCTGTTTAACAGGATAATTTCCGGTACCTGGACACCGGTAATCTGGTTATGGCGGCGAAGACGCAGCATATGTTTGGTGTGCTCCCGGCGGCTGTCATCGCGGACACGGGTCTGACAGGCAAAGAACGGATAAAAGCCTTCTTTCTGCAGGCTCTCAAGCAGGGTAATGGTGGGAATATAGGTATAACGGTCACTGCGGGATTCATGTTTTTCTGCTGAAAAGACACTGGGTACAGTGCAGTATAATTCTTCGGTGGTTAACGGGCGGTCACGACGAATGATATTCGCCCTGCCGAAGCGGGAAGCTAAACGGGTCATAGTAATACTCCTGTAAAATTAAACGGATAAAAGGGTGGACAGGTAAAAGCCGGAGCCGAAGGTGTAAAGGACGCGATAAAATGGGGTACGGAGGCGGGCTTTTTATACAGAGGTGTATCGGCTGGTGGTGTGAGTTCTGCGGTGTACTGTCAGACCAGTTGCTTTCCGTGCCCGCAGAATATCGGTCGCAGTGATACCGTTGTTGCGCCGGTCAGTGCGGACCAGGGCGTATTTCTCCGCAAAGGCATTCAGTGCCTCACACAATGACACCCCGCGACAAAGGCAGGCCTCAATCACGCGCTCATCACTAAATTCCGTGTCGTTCAGAGTGAGGCCGTAGTGCTGTTGCAGCAGGTAAGTCAGCAGTGTCTGCCAGACGGCCGCCGGTGACGCGGGTACTGCTGTATTGTTCATGGCGTAGCTCCCGGTTAATCAATCAGATGAAAAATAGCGGCACACTCGTCATGCTGCAGGGCGTAGTCCCGTAACTGATAAAAATACTCAACTAATACTTCGCTTTCAGTCCGGAATGACCAGATACTGAACGTCATTAAACACACGGCAATGCCTGCGGCTTCCGGACTCAGTTCCGCATTATTACCGTTATGCGGGTTAACCATCGGAAGTGATGTTTCAATCATGTCTGGCCAGATAAATACACCACCATTGGTGAGCATACTGAATTCCCAGAAAGCACCATAATAAACATCACACAGTTCGCTCATCCGGGTAAAAATATCGCCTTCCAGGCGCTGCCAGCCCGGCACGCTGCCGAAATAAAACCGCCAGAATGTGTCTCTGCCACGGGGATGAACCAGATTGCTTTTGATGGCTGCGGGCTCCTGCAGCGGAAGGGCTGATAATGTCATCGTGAAACTCCTTTATATTGATGGGTAAAATAGTGGGTTACTGATTTGTGAATGGGCATAAAAAAACGGCAGACTGTGAATGTCTGCCGTCAGAGGAGATGTAATAAACAGGTCTTCTGTGCAGGTCAGCGGGGAAAGAGCCGGCCCAGCAGACGGTCAAGGGTACCGCCCAGCACGGCTGAGCAGGCCAGCGCGGCACTAAGCCCCGCCGCCAGCTTTTCCGCTGCGGAGGCATCTTCATTGTCTGCCGCCTCAGCCGCAGCCTGCCAGGCGCAGTATGTGGCTAACGCCACCGTTACCACACCGAGCGTGGTGGCCATTAATTTAAAAACAGACATCTGTATTTCCTTTTTGCATGCCTCAGTTACTGCGGACCGGACCAGCTGTCAGTATCCATCTGCAGGAAGGACTCACAGTCTCCCTCTCCGGCTTTACAGACCCGCTCCGCGACGGATTTCGGCGGCCATTTCTTACTGGTTTCGTACTCCATACCGTTATTGTCGATACAGCCCACCTTCAGCCAGTTGGCCTGAGCCCCGGTGTTATAATAAATACTGCTGATACAGGTCATGGCCACCGGAGCCGGATGGCCTTTGGACAAATCCGCTCTTGTCTCACTTTTCAGTTCTCCGGCAGGGAGTGGCTGCCACGCAGGTTTCCGGCCTTTGCCGTCGTTCTGCATTTTCAGCTGCTGCCCGTATTCCGGGGTCAGGTAATAAGTGTAACGGTCAGGCTGCACCTCACCGGGCATGCGTAGTGCAAAAACCGGGGCGGACAGCAGTAAACAACCAAGCAGTGTCAGACTTCTTTTCATGGTGACATCCTTATTAAGGTAATGAACGGATAAACTGATAATGGGGTAATGCGGTGATAAATTCGGGCCGGGTGACCGTCCGTGCGATAACGGTGTCCTGCCGGAAGCGGCGTCCGGACACGGCAATGTTCTGCAGCTGACTGAACCGGAACACCCGCAGGGCAGACTGCCATTCCCCGCACAGATACCAGTCCCGCTGAAAATAAATCAGCTTGTAGGGAGCCATGCCCTCATGCTCCTGACCGTCACAGCGGAAGCTGAGCAGCCGCCTGCGGACAATCGCCTGCGTCACCACATAAAAGCCGCCGAAGAGCGTCGGGGCGGATTGCGGTGGCTCATGGTAGACCAGACAGGGGGCACCGTTTTCCGGACTGAGCAGAACAGACAGCAGCCTGCGGTCAAGCGAGGGGAACAGCGGGGTGATATGGGTGATATCGGCAAAGTACAGAATATCGCTGTCTGTCCGGTAAGGACGCTGACCGGCGGCCAGCCGGTATCCGCCCTGATACGGCTCCGTGTCCAGAAAGACCAGGCGTTCACTGAAATCACGCTGCAGTGTGCGGGCCGAGACATTAAACTCACGGGCGAGCTGTGCCGGATACAGTGTTTCGCCGCGGAACAGGCGGCTGATAATCATGGCCAGCCGGAATGCAAGCCGGTCATGGCGTGAATCTGACGTATGCATGAGCGCAGCCTCCGTGAGTCAGTCAGAGAAAACAGGAATAACGGAATACGGAAATCAGGCCGCCAGGGCCTTCTGGCGCAGGTACGCCACAATGATGCAGGCCGGAACGGTGACCCGGTAAGCGGGACCGGCGATATCAGCTATCAGCCAGGCGGAGCTCAGCGCAATCCCGACTGGACCGGCCAGTACCCCCAGCGCCCTGTTGGCGGCAAAGAGTGTACCCCAGGTGGCAATACCGCCCATGGCTTCAATCACCCCGACAGCGGCAATCGTGGCAAACTGCAGGGCAGCGACACCGGAGCTGGTCACGGCGGCCTGCACCGCGAGCAGGATAAGCTGGGGAGTCGGCGCGGACAGATTCAGTTTCAGTCCGTCCGCAAAACGGACCAGCTCTTCCTGTGACATCTCCCGCAGGCTTTTCTCCAGTACTTTCATCAGCAGGTTCAGTTCGGTGGTTTCCACCGGACTTTCTTTGTTGTAGTTCACTTTCAGCTTGTCGCAGACATCGTGCAGGATTTCACGGTAGAGCACGCCCTTGTTGCCGCGCAGCAGCGTGACCAGACTGTTGGCCCCGAAGGCCTGCAGCTCGGCACAGATGGCAGGCCAGTACTTCTGATGGTCAGGGTAAAAGAGCTGATATTCCGGTGAGGTGGTCAGAGATTCCGCCAGACGTTTTTTGCCGTCTTTGCTGTCGTGTGTCAGAACGGAGACCAGCAGACCGAGGTTCTCATTGCTGCACTGACCGATAAATGCGAGGTCGGGGTCGATACGGTAGGTTGCCATAACAGAAATTCCTTACAGGTGATTTAAGACAACCACAGCATAACAAGGGGGTCTGACAGGATATGACGCGGAAAATCGCTGTTTTCGGGGGGTAAAAAACGGGGAAACGACAGGGTGTGTCGCCGGTCAGTTATCCGATCCACTGTTTCCCCTGTCATATCAGTTGGTTAATGTGTATCTGAAAAATCACTGATTCCGTAAAATTATTTTTTCGGTGTTCTGTACTCATTCTCAATTAACCGGGTCACCAAATCGGTGATCGTCATTTCATAGGTTTCAGCCAATTCTTCCAGATGTTTTTTTACTTCATCATCCAGACTGCAGCTCAGTGTTTTTTTATTTTTTTGTTTTTTCCGGAGAGTACGCTGCTGCCATGCCTTTTTAAGAGAGTATAAAAAATACTTTTTTCCCCCGGGGTTATCATTCCATGCCCGCAGGGCAGCATAAAAACAAATATATTTATCCCCGGAACTTACGGGATTAAAGAACCGGAGAGGCCAGACAGGTATCTTTATATTATCGACAGAGTAATTACAAATATAACCCCATGCCCAGTTACAGGCATCATCATCATCCTTACTCAGCCACTTTATATTTTTTATTGCTGTGAAGGATTTTATCCATTTATCCTTAAGCATATTTATAATATTTTCTTTTTCACCAAACCTCAGGTTCATATGATCAAAGACAGTCTGGAAGTCGCGATACATCTCTTCAGTGCTGACATGATTCTCTTTTATGCCAAATTTACTTTTAATGAATTCTATTTGCTGTGATACAGGTAAGTTCCTGAGTTCTTTATTGTCTGACCAACTATTAACAGTGGGTTTTACCACGTTTGACTGTTGAATCACATGAGTATATTTATCGCTCATGGGTGTTAAGAGTTTTATATTATTTAACATTACCCAGCAATATGCAGAGGCAACACTGTCTTCTTTAATCCATTCAAACTTATCAATACTGATAAGGTTATTGTTTACATCATTTAAAACTTGATTGTTAAGGTAATTACTATTCGTCATACCAATAACTTCATGGATTAAATCTCTTAACCGTGATTTGTCATTTCTGTCACCTGCGAAATATTTATTTTCAACCCATTCAAATCCGGGCTCTGTTGACATGAAAAATACAAAAACACCCGTTTTCCTCAGGTTTTTCACTTTCAGCAACTCATCAATCTCATAGTTTTTATCGTTCATTATTTGTCCACACTGTGTAGTTGATATGTCGTTATTGTAATTTGTTTTGGTCTCTAAAAAAGTGATATTGTCGTAATAATGTAGATTAAGAATAGTTTTATGATCTTTTTAATGAGTATAAAATGAAGTGTTTTTATACTGTAATTTAAATAGTTATCCTGAAAATACTGGCTAAGACAGTACTTTTTACAGGAAAAATGATGCTCACGGTTACTTATCTTTTTTTCCCGAGGCTACTTCTGTGAGGAGACTAACTTTCAGATATCTTGTTCATCGTGAAGCCTGCTGCAAATGCTGTCTGTGCATACTGTTTTAATAAACTCAGGTAACAATCAAAAAAGGATTATTTATTATTATATTAATCTTACCCGGTACTCTCTATATCAGGTTAATATTCACCTCTGTTCTTACGATAACCCTTTCATTATTGATAACATCATCTCTTTATCGAATAAATAACCAAACATATTGAATGACACTCCTGTTACTGATACAGATGATAGTGACATTATCATGAATTACTGATTCATCTTCATAAACAATAACTTTTGTTAATTAATCTCAGTGGTGAGTTCACTTACTGTCCACATCTGAGGTATCACTCAGAATAAATGCGGTTAATCACATTTAAAACTCGCCTGTTGTAGATATAGGGGGCAGTAAAAAAATAAAAGCTTCTCTCTGTCATATGAACAGAAACACCATCATTAATCAGAGAGGATTAATCATGAAAGACGATATAACCTGTGAAATACTGGCACTTTCACAAACCTATAATAACGGTACGGAGATTACCGATGACACAACAGACCGTGAGTTATTCCAGCTGATAGCGTTACACACCACTGCATTAATTAAAAGAAAGAGTCAGCCTTTACCTTTCAGCGCGTACTATTTTGGTGAAAAATTACAAATAAAGGCCACTAAAACCGGTCAGTTGTTTTATGAATTAATACAAAACATTCTTTCTCTTTCCCGTGTCACCGGTAACCGGCGTAAATTACATCCGGTTATTCCGCTGATTGTTTCTCTTGCTGAGAAATATCATATCCGTCCTGTTCCGATGTTGTCGGAATACTATTCTGACTCAGAGGAGGAAGTTAAACAGTTAAATGAGGCCTATCGTGAGTTTATTCAGTCAGTAGACGGCAGAGAGTATAAAAACGCTGTCAGTACATTTAAGAACAGTGCCCGCAAGAATTACCGGTTCTGTTGCCGCTATATTAAAAACCTGTTTGAGCGCCATGCAAAGCTGCTGGTGGTACGGACAGACCTGTCTTACGGAAAGCGGGTCAGCCACAAAGTTACAGCCGGGGATTTAACCCGTCACCGGATTGCCCTGTACAAAGCAATACAGCGGTTACCCCTGTTTAAACACTGCGTCGGTTATATCCTGAAGCTGGAATACGGTCGTGAGAAAGGCTTTCACTACCACTGCCTGTTTTTCTTCAACGGCCAGCATGTCAGGCAGGATGTCACGATAGCCCGGCTTATCGGTGAGTTTTGGCAGGAAACCATCACTGACGGACAGGGGATCTACTTTAACTGCAACCGCTATAAATCAGATTACCGTATCTGCGGTATTGGGATGTTGCACCGCAGTGAGAGCCTCCGGCGGGAAGGCCTGATGACCGCTGTGAACTATATCTGCAAAACAGATCAGTGGGTGAAACTGCAGGTACCGGGGATCGACCGGACATTCTGGCGGGGAACCATCAGAAACAAACGGCGTAAAACACGCCGGTAAATCTTTTTTTACAGACAAGGGGAATCTTATAGAAGTGATATCCGCTGCGTCATCGATAGCACTTCTGACTTTTAAACTTACAAAGACAGGAGATTCCCCATGAATACCACCGATACCACCGATACCACCGATACCACCGATACCACCGATACCACCGATACCACCGATACCACCAATACCACCAATACCACCAATACCACCAATACCACCAATACCACCAATACCACCAATACCACCAATGCCCCTTCTCCGCTTGACGAACCACTCGTGGACATGAAATTCATCACCATATTAACCGGATTAACGGACAAGTGGTTTTACAAGCTGATTCAGGAAGGCCAGTTCCCGAAACCGATAAAATTCGGACGCAGTTCCCGTTGGCAGAAAAGTGAAGTAGAAGCCTGGCTACAGGCCCGTATTGCAGAGTCCCGTGAGTAATCATGAAGCTGAGTCACCTTGCTTCCGGCATTTTGTAATGATCGGCAGAATCGACCGTGAACAACTGTTTTCCATCAGAGACCAGAATTATATAGGCATAATTGGGTGTTGTTTTCATTCGTAATGTGAAGGTCGGAGGTTCGACGCCTATTATCGGCACCATCTCAACTTCCATAAATGTCCATATTCATCCATAAATACTCTGATTTATAAAGATTTTACTGCTTTCCAGTCCATCATCGTCCGTAACCATCCAGTAGAATCCGATACGGAATGTGTATAGGATTGTGTATATGTACCTGTTCGGTCTTGGATTCCTATACACATGCCTTTAAACGATATGCAGATTCATCGTGCTAAGCCTGAAGATAAATCCTATACGCTTGGGGGTGGGTAAGGCTTGTCATTGCTTATAGAACCTAATGGAAGCAAGAGCTGGCGGTTCCGCTATCGCTTTGCTGGTAAACCCAAGATGATCTCGCTTGGCGTTTACCCAACGATCACCCTTGCCGATGCTCGTTCCCGTCGTGATGAAGCTCGAAAACTTGTGGCACAAGGAAAGAACCCTAGCGAGGTTCGAAAAGAGCAAAAGCTGGCTCTGCAAACAGAGTTAGAGAACGCCTTCGAAAAGATAGCCAGAGAGTGGCATCAACTTAAATCTGCTAAATGGTCGGCAGGATATGCATCAGACATCATGGAAGCGTTTAAGAACGATATTTTTCCTTATGTTGGAACAAGGCCTGTGGGAGAGATTAAACCGCTAGAGCTGCTAAACGTACTGCGTAAAATTGAGAAACGTGGTGCGTTGGAGAAAATGCGGAAAGTGCGTCAGCGTTGCTCCGAAGTGTTTCGCTACACAATCGCAACAGGCAGGGCGGAGTACAATCCTGCGGCGGATCTCTCCAGCGCTCTCGAAGTACATCAATCCAATCATTTCCCGTTCCTAAAAGCTGATGAGATACCTGATTTTCTGCGTGCCTTAGAGGGTTATACCGGGAGTAAGCTTGTCCAGATTATCCGTGGCGATTCATTCATTAAGGCACCTGTGTTGTTCTGAGGTAAGCATATCACCTCTGTTCAGGTGGCCAAATTTATTAAACCATTACACTATCGAGTACAGTAGACGGGTAAATCTATCGGACAACTTCATTGCATAAGCTCATACAACTTCAAGTAAATCTGCAGCAGCCAGCATTAGCTGTGCCATAATTTTTTACTCCTATATATGTACTGGTCGTCCCGTCATGGCCTGAATACAGTGGAATGCCTGCTTAAATCGTCAGTAATGAGACTTAATAAACGGCCAGGTGCGAGCTGCGAGAGAAAAAACCAGCACTGCTGAGAGAGTACACAAGCTTAAAATCAGTGGTGTATAAGCCCCCAGTAGCATCAATTGGCCTGCTGCAGCGGTACCAAGTGCTCCTGCAGTAATCTTCATTGCACCAACCCAGACAAAAACCTGCCCCCGACAAGAAGGAGGAGAGTATTCACTGCGTGCTGCAAGCGTGGCGGCGAAGAAGGCGGCATTAAGCATTCCAGTGATGAAGAAGCATACCAACGCTGGCAAAAAATTACTGACTATAAAAATGGAAAGTAGCCCTGCAACAATCAGTCCGCCGGTACTCAGCATCAGTCTGTCAGGTTCACCTCTCAGCGGAATAACCATCAAGTACACTGAGCCAGTCAGATTACCCGCTCCATAGGCCACAGTAAGAAAAGCAGCCGTGGCTGCAGGAACACCAAGAACATTTGCCAGATTCACCGCAGCAACGGGCAGGACAGCAACGGCAAAAGCAACAGTCATTGTTAGATACAATGTCCTGCGCAGTTGTGTATGCTTGATCATCAAACCCATTGTTGCGATAGCACTGGTAATTTTTGCAGCCTTGCCGGTATTCGCTACCAGTGAAACCGGTAGCCGCATGATAAAGAATGCGGCAAGGACAGAACCAACGGCCAGAAGGTAAAATGCTGCAGAAGGAGAAGCCCAAGTGGAGATAGTGGCTACAGCGGAAGGGCCAAGTGTGCCGCCGAAACCGTAGGTTGCCACATCAAGACCCTGAGCTCGGCGCTGGCTTCTTTGGCTTGGTCCTGCAATGGTAGGCAGGAAAGTACTAATTCCACCTGTCAGTAGAGGGCCGCAAAGCCCTGCAGCTATAAGAAGTAGTACGGTCAAAAGTAAAGGGACGTGGCCAAAAGTCGCAGTCATTAATGCTGTGATAGCAGCATAAGCCAGGCAAGCAGTTGCAATAACCCTACGCCCGTCGTTGGCTGTATCTATACTGCGGGCAATAAATGGCCCCAGCATATGGGGGAGAGTTATGCAGGCCGCCATCCACCCTGTTATCGTGAAATACTGTTCAGATGACTGGCACAGCAAAATCACCGCCAGCACTCCGCCGCCATCAGCAATGCGTGCCAGCATTGCTGCACAGGCATAGCGGGTAAGGCCTGCCTTAACTGGAGCGTTTATACACCGAAGGATAGTCATGAAGATTATTACCAGGTCAGATTTCAAAAGGGCCGGCAGATTGTCAGCCCTGTGGGTCAGTTACTTCAGGCCCAGCGTGGCTATCACACGGGCAATATCTGCGGTATCATCCGCTGACAACGGCTGCAGAGGGCGAGGCAGGCAATCTGTGTCAGTAAGTCCAAGCACGCCAGCTGCAGCGGCAATAACGCGAATACTTCCGCCATGTTTACGGAACAACACCCACAACGGTTCAAGTCGTGCTGCCAGTGCAGTAACCTGTTCATGGTCCTGTGCTGCTGCTGCCTCAGTTATCTGTTTTGCTGTTTCCGGGAACAGACCACCACACACGGAGTACCAGACTTCACAGCCTGCATTTAATCCCAGTCCAGCATAGGCATCGCTACTAATACCGATGGTTACGCCTGGATGCAGGTGCTGACGTAACACCGCAACCCGTTCCGCCGCTGCCGCCGGACTACCCGGGACACCGGGGATCTTAACCGAGCGAACACCTTCAAGTGATGAGAGACGCCCATGCAGTTCATCCGTAAAGGTAAAATGTGTGGTGCCCGGATTATCATAGATGCACACCGGTACAGACACGTGCCGGGTAACGGTCTCGAATAACGAGAAGACTTCTTCATCATTGAGTGATTGATAGCTGACCGCCGGGAGTAAAAGGGCATTCGCGCCAGCCGCCTGCGCATCATCGGCCAGATGCAGAATGGCATCGGTACTGACCGCCCCCACACAAACCATCATTGGGATATCTCCGGCATGTTGTTTTGCCAGAGTAGCGATACGCTTGCGCTGCTCCCGGGTCAGATAGGCATAACTTCCGGTTGACCCCAGAATGCCCATAGAATCAACACGTGCCGCCGTAAGGCGGGTCAGAATTTTAATGAACCCCTGTTCATCGACGCCGCTGGCGGTAATTGGGGTTAACGGGAAAGCAGACAAGCCAGTGAACATTATATTTCTCCTGAATGATATTACTAGCATTGCTCTTCGATGAGAGCCACTTTAAACCAAAGGCCGGGCATCATTTTTTCAAGGCTGTCGGTCAACATTTTCCCTGCTTCATGAAGTCGTTCAATTGGCATCTGCGGCAGACTCTCCAGAATGAACCACATGTACTGAGCCTTCGCGCCTAAGCGAGTTCTAACCCCCTGTCGCCAGTTCCAGCGGCGGCAGGTTACGCCAGTATCATCACACCAGATAACCTCTCCCTGTGAAGGGTATTCAACAGTGGTTTCGCCTTCTTTGACAGTATCAAAAGGTTCAGTTCCCTTTGCCACCGCCAGATGTGGCGAACCCTGATAGGCAGAGAGATTCTCTCCACCAACCGGAACGGCGTAGCGAAGGCTAACGGCATTATAAAGATCAACGATAGGATCGAGTGTTGGCATAGTTCCGTCACGTAATACACGCTTACGTAACGCTTCTGCAGAACACGGGGTACGTTTAGGTTTAGCACCAAATTTCTGAAAAACATCGGCCCATGCGGTCATATGAGATTCAGCCCATTCAGGTTCACCAGCCAGAACCGCTTCACAGGCTACCCGCAACACCGCTCCTCCAATATCAGGATTAAGCATTGGTGCAGCTTTTACGTAGATACTGAGTGCCCGAAAACCAGGTGCAATGCAATAAATTTCAGGAGCAATTGACGGAGATACTGTTAACATAAGATAACCCTGTAATGACCAATTGATTCCATAATAACAGCCAGTGACCAAAACAGTCAATTTAATGACCGTTGCAAATTCTATCGTCAATACCGTGAATAGAGTCACATCTCAGCGGATTAAGCTGTATTGTAAGCAAAAGAAAATATCCCTCGGTGAACTCTCCCGTCGGGCGAGCGTCAGCAAAGGAGCGCAGGCTGAGATTAAGGGATAACGTACGAATCCCAGCATAGTGCTGTTATGCCACCTGGCTGCCGTGATGGAGTTTCAGTGGCTGATTTTGTAGATGTCAGTTTTAAACCGACCGAGCATCCTTGAATTATAGGCAGGTAAAAAGATGGGAGAGCAAGATTGTTTGCTGGGTCGGGTGGCCCTGATATAACTGGGCTCTGGATGTGGGAAATATCGCTTGGGAGAGATTTTCTTCGCCAGGACACCCTTTAGGAACATTGGAGTTGCTCTATGTTCAGCTCGTAACACTCACGCGGGGTGTGGAGGAGAGTTATTACCAAGGGATGACCGGTTACTCTGCGACGGTGAGAACGGATGGATACTCCCCACTTCTATAAAAACCAGGATGAAAGCATTCTGAAATTCATCATAATGGTTAACGAAAAAGTATCCTGAATAGGTTGTTATAGAATATGAGTAGTCTTTACATAAGGAGAACATTATCATGTGTAAGCCATCCGGCCTTTTAGTTACCCTGTTGGAACTTAAGAAATTTCAGGAAATGGCCTTTTATGATCTGCTACTTTCTGCAGAGTGCGATGCAGTACCTGAGGTTGTTCGCACTGGGTCATACTGGCTTAATCATATTCATATTGTGGATAAAATTTTCCATGCTCACCTGTGTGGAGAAGTTCATGGTTTGACGTCTACGGTGAGTGATAACATTCCTGAACTGCAGCTCTTAAGACAAGAGGCTGCAAACAGTAATGACTGGCTGATTGCTTATGCCGGATCATTGGATGCAGACACGGCCACTGAGCATGTTCAATTCGTATTTACCGATGGGGCTCTTGGTGATATGACGCGTGAAGAGATCCTCCTACATTTGCTCACGCATGCCTGTTACCACTTGAGTACCTGCAGTCCGTTGTTGGAAAAAAATGGACTTACGATCCCTCCAATGTTGCTGACCACCATGCTGAGTTCAACTCGTTCGGATTCTCTTTAGAGCGTTAAGAGAAAGCCTGACAGTTACCTATGAGGATTTTGGTTTGTGAATAATCAGCATCTTACTTTTAGAAAAGACCACTATACAGTGATGATAGATCCTGTGTTTTTCCAGATTGATGCTATTTGGAATTATCTTTCACAGTCACACCGGGTTCCCAGAATCGATGAAGAAACAGTTTACCTATCAATAAAAAAATAGTCTGTGTTGTGGCTTACTTGATGGTTCAGAGCAAATAGGATTTACTCGGCTGGTGACTGGTAGTGCAGTGTGGTTATACGAAAAACGTGGGTATACCTCACTGAGTCGACTTAGTTTTGTCTGGTAAATCAATCGCCCGGATATCTACCAGCAACCGAAATTGTGATTGAAAGGCGGAGATGGAATTCCGCGGTTTTCACAAATAACCAGTATCATCTGTCAGATTCAACATACCATCCTCTCCTTTGTACACCTCTCAAACGTAGCTTCTCTATTGTCGATTTGCCCAAAAAAAGTTGCATTGAACATCTGAAAGAGAGTGATTACGGCCATAATCACTAGGCAGAACTAAAAATATAGACTTGGGTCAATATTTTAATCATTATCGGTCAATATAATGACCATAATATAACAACCCGACGACCTGCGGCCTAATGGTGCGCTACGCTATCAGTAGTTTTCATTTTGAATACAGCAGAAGGAGTGGCTACTGACAGGAAAACTGGTAAGAGCATAAATATATCTTTATGCCGGAAGTCTGCCCAACCCCCCAAACGGGAAATGGAGGAGTAAATGAACTCAGATAAACTGCAATATCAAAACATGCATAACCGTGGGAGCTTTGCATATGAATAGCCGTCCTGAGACCCAGCAGGAAATAGGATTAGGGAAGTATTCCTGGCCGCAGGTCATTAAATGGCTTTTAATCCTGCTGGTCCTGTATGCTATAGGAAGTGTATTTATATCCAACCCTTTTTCAATCTTTGTCGATAGAACAACACCCGTTGATTATTCAAGAGTAATGTATTTTCATGGTATGACTGTGGGTCTTGCTGGAATCACCGCCCTGATTATCAGCCAGGTTTTTTCTCTTGATAAAAAGTTTAAAAAAATTATTTTTCTCTGCACCGTTGTCACGATAATTATTGGGGTCACCGGGGGGGCAGTTAACCGATCGATGGAATATACCAAACTATTTCTCTGGTATCAGATCCTTGCTTTTATTGCACTTGATATAATTTTAATTGCCATGTCAGTAGGTCTTATTTTGACAAAGGACATGGAGCTCCGACAATCACGGACCTGGTATTTGGTTCTGTCTGCATCAGCAACTGCCGTTATCGCAGCCTTAATTGGCGATCTGGCTGGTTTTATTCTTGATTTTGGTGACTGGCTGGGTATTTTGGGATGGTATGCTGGAAAAATTGGCTATACGTTAGAGGAATGGCAGGATAATCTGTTGCGTTCGCATTCAGATATGATGGTTGTTGCCATAATTGGTCTCATCTTATCAGTTATCAGTTGGAAATATGGCCGTAATATGGCAGGTGTATCATCATCAGTAAAAGCCACAGGTGAATGGATGGCTATCCTGGGACTGGTTTTACTGATCATAATAATGGTTGTCTCCGGGTTTGGTGGCTCCGGTCTGCAAATTCCGCACATTTTTACGGAGAAAGGATTTTATGCCCAAAGAGGCCAAAGTGTTGCTGGGATTGATCTGGGTGACTTCACCATTGGCACATTCTTTTTGATGGGGGGGATGCTAATGATGGGAGCAATCCTTTTCGGTAAAAAATTTCCAGGACACACGTTGAGCAAAACAGCCAAATACACACTCAGCGGAATGTTTCTTACGTGGAGTAGTATTGTTATAACCGTAGCAGGTATGGGATTTCTTGAGGAGTACAGAGCTGATTTATACAACTCAGCAAACGATGTTCCACTCGGGGACTATGGTTTTGCATTCAGGATGTTACATCTTGATGTTAGCCTGATACTTTTCCCAGCAGTCATGGTGGTCATGTTGCTTGCACATCATTTTTTAAAGGATGATGACAATAAATACATTCAATGGATTTTACGCACTGGTGTCGTTATTTGCTCAATAGGCTCATTAGTGTATATGGTTCTTAACCCAGGCCCATTCGGCCCTGGTTACTGGATTGTTGCTGCTGGATTTATCATTATTATGTTTGCAATGGCTTATTTTTTCATACGTAGTGATAATAAAATTAAAGAGGATTTTAAAAGCTAGTCTGCAGAGTAGTCGCTAGAATTTGATCCTGGTAAGACGGTAATAAAAAAGACTTAGTATGGACATCACAAAATCGCCATAATAAAGTTGGGCTTCCAAGACGCCCAGCTTTATGAGGTTTGAATATGAATTGCTACGGATAATCTAGATACTTCTGAGTTGTTGATAATACTGATCTTCATATTTAGTTGGTGGCATCTTATCACTTGAACCATGCCGACAGTTACTGTTATAAAACATTTCGAGACAATCAAAATATCACAGCTGGCCTCATCCTGTGTTCTGTGGATCTTTTTATTTATCTGCTCGTGTTTCAGTAGCTGGAAAAAGCTTTCTGTAACCATATTATCATGAAAGTTACTGCAACAGCCCATGTGTAAGTATCCCGGAAAAAATCTATGGCCACCCCCGTTTTTGCAACACTGATTTTGATTTATGATGGGCTTGCTTACATCTATCCGGTATCAGAAATATCTGTGCCCAAATGGATAATCCGCACACAATCGCCTCAACAACTGGACGACCACGAAGGCCAATATAATAGTCAGGTTCCGATCGTGCAGGTTCAACCTGTGGCTATTTTTGAATTCAGTTCCTTTGCCGATCGCAGCAACAACTGTAGTGGCTGTTTTAGGGCCAGTACCTTTAACTTTGGCAATCCGCTGACAAGCTTCAGATTGTCGGAAAACAGTATCAATTTCGTTATCAAAAAAGTTTGACGACTTGGATCGTTAAAAAGATCATAGAGTTATGCGATCGTTCTGCACATTCTGGCACTAAGACCATTTTCAGCATCTTCAAGGATAAGCGGAACAGCACGACGAACTCTTGAGACTGCCGCGCCGATCGTTATTCCCCGATCAAGCAGCAGTCCCCTGATTTGACAGACTGTCACAGTGCGGTGATTAACAATACGCTGTCTTGCACGGTGCAGAGCCTGAATATCCTGCTGTTCAGGGCTTTTGGGTGGTACGAACTGCATTGTTAGCTGCATCAGAGCAATTGCGATAGCCTGTGCATCATTACCGCCATTTTTTTGCCCACGGATAAAGGGTTTTACATACTGGGGACTGATCACTTTTACCTTATGTCCCAGTTTTTCGAACTCACGCTGCCAGTAAAATGCGCCCGTGGAGGCTTCCACACCAATCAGGCAGGCCGGAATATTTGTGACAGTCTGTAGTAACGTTTTACGATCAGTGCGTTTTTTATAAACCGGTTTACCCGCCTGATTTAATCCACAAAGCCGAAAAACATTTTTAGTCAGATCAATACCGAGATAGATAACATTCATGATAATGCTCCTGCTGAGTATATTTTGTTCAGTTAACCTCAGAGGGAGGAGGTAGTCTATCCCATTAACTGGAAAGCCAAATACGGTGGGATGGAGGTGTCTGACATTAAAAAATTAAAAGATCTTGAAGAGGAAAACCGACGTTTAAAACAGATGTTTGCTGATCTGAGTCTTGAGTGCCGAGCTCTGAAGGATGTTATTGAAAAAAGCTTTAAAAACAGCGGTAAAGCGGGAGCTTGTCAGTTATCTTATCGAATAGTATTCGATGAGCATCCATCACGCCTGCGGGCCTTATCGCTGAGCAGAACGGTGTATTTTTACAAACCGGATACCCGGCGGGATGAACCGGTGATACAGGCGCTGACAGAGACGGCAGAACATTATCCCAGTTACGGGTTTAAAAAGCTGTTTCAGATCCTGCGCAGGCAGGGCAACGGGTGGAATCATAAGCGCGTTCACCGGATCTATTGTTTGCTGAAGCTGAACTTTCGCCGTAAAGGCACACAACGCCTGCCTGTGCGTAATCCGGCACGGCTGGCGGCATCGGAGGCAATAAACCAGAGCTGGTCGATTGATTTTATGCACGGTGCTTTGGTCAGTGGTAGACGTTTCCGGACATTCAATGTGGTGGATGACTTTAACCGTGAGGCACTGGCCATAGAGATTGACCTGAATATTCCAGCTCAGCGTGTCATCAGGGGGTTGGATTAGATCGTTGCTCACCGGGGTTACCCGCTGAAAATGAGGGCGGATAATGGGCCGGAATTTATCTCACTGACACTGGCTCAATGGGTTGAAGAGCATAGTGTACATCTGGAGTTTATTCAGCCCAGGAAACCCACTCAGAATGCTTTTATTGAACGATTTAACCAGACATACCGGACTGAAATACTGGATTTTTATCTGTTCAGAACACTGAATGAAGTGTGGGAAATTACAGATCGCTGGCTGACAGAATATAACAGCGAGCGACCTCATAAATCCTTAAATAACCTGACGCTGGAAGAATGCTGGTTGATGGCTGAAAAACCGGAAACCTCAAAAAGTGTCTGGAACTAAAACAGGTCTACTTACACCAAGACCAAGAATGATGTTTGGAAATAAAATTCTGTTACTCTCGGAAAAATACAGCATAATGATTTTGCCATCTCCCACATAAATATTGGTACAACTTTGTTATTTGCAGAGGCTCGGATAAGATTACAGAGAAGTTTTTAGCGTTCTGTATATCTGTTTTTTTACTGAATATAACTACGGTTGCATAAAGTTTGAGCATTATGGGTATGTAGTAGTTAATTTATATTGCCTTTTCATTAACGGTCATTATGAATATTAATGTATTATTTTCTTTGTTTTCATAAAAATGATAAACATCAGTTTTAGCAGTGGCAGAGCAGCCTTCGTTAACCTGAAATATACTATCTTCTATACCTAATGTTAATGTACCTGCCTGTACATGAAATAACTCAATTGTTCCTGGTGAATGCCCAGGTGAACAGAATTTCTCACCAGGAGCTAATTCCCATAACCAGAGTTCAACCATATCAGGCCCACTAGACCCAGCTAAAAGTCTGGCTTTTCCACCGAGCTCACCTTTCCAAAGATTTGGTATATCCGCGTCGGTGATAATATTAACAACTGGGCCAGAGTTAACATTAATAAAATCAGCTACAGATACGCCCATTGCTGTGGCAAGTCGACATAATAATGCAATACTAGGGTTAGCCTTGCAATTTTCGATCTTTACAAGCATACCCTTGCTTACATCAGCCCGCTGAGATAGCTCATCAATAGAGAGGCGCTTTAGTTTTCTATATTGTTTAATTTTTTTGGAAACAGCTTGATTAACTGAATCAGCGTCATTTTTACTCTCGGTCATTATGTTGACATTTTTAGTCACTATAGTATCCTTTATAAAGTTAATTCATGTTATAGGATTATCGTGTGCTAACTATCTCGCCGTCAATCAATCCTGATATCTATCTTGTTGCACCTGGTTTCAGAGCATTAAGTATCTATGTTACAGGAATGTCTATACAAAATCCGACTGTTGGTAAAGCAGCATTGAATGAAGCCTGTAAAGCTGTTTTAGCAGGCAATCCAGAGTGGGCAGAAGCCCACTTATCTGCTTGGAGTGATGTATTTTGGGAATTTGGTGCTAAACCTAAACGTACCCCGTGTTCTGCAGAAGCATTGCATAAAAGAGTACTTCGGGATAGGACGATAGCTTCCCTCAGTCCTGTTGTTGATCTTTATAATGCTGTCAGTCTTAGATATGCCATTCCGGTTGGTGGTGAAAATATAGATGGATATAAGGGGATACCAAGGCTGACCTTTGCATTAGGTACTGAAATATTTGATACAATTAAGGATGGTAAATCTTTTACTGAATATCCAGTGAAAGGTGAAATTATCTGGTGTGATGACATTGGTGTTACCCGCCGTTGCTGGAATTGGAAACAAAGCATCAGAACACGATTGAATGTAGAAGTAAGAAATATGTGGTTCATTCTGGAGAGTTTGCCACAGATGCCAATTGAACAACTTCATGAAGCAGGGAGAATGCTAACTGATGGACTAGAAAGAATGATGCCAGGCCTTTGGTTTGAGGTTGAATTTATTCAGAATTAATTATTTTTCTGAAAGATTTAATATAAATTTCTCTGGTTCATATATATCTATTTTAATATAAGAAATTAAAATAGATAGGTGTTGTTAAAAATAACATAGTGATTCTGAATTTTTATCTAATTTCAGATTGATGGATAGAAATCTAACTTAATATAAAGTTCTATAGGATATTCTATAATAAAATAAAGAATTTGTTTTTTGTATGGTGTGTTTTTCTCTATGATGCATCTAATTTATAATTACTTAGGTTTTTGCAATGCATAGAAGCTCATAATGCATATACAGGAATATTTATCCACCTATATAGTTTCATTAGTTGATGGCTTAACTAGAGCATTATTTAAATAAATTTAATTGGGGTTTTATTAAATGCTTATTAGCGATATGAAAGTGATTTTTTAAGATAAAGAGAGGTTGCAATGTATTGGTTCTATATGATGGTAGCTGTTATTTTTGAAATTATTGTAGGTATTTCTGCAGGAAATGCAAATGGATTTAAACAGTTTTGGTGGACTGCAATAACTCTGACCAGTGGAGTCATTGCAACATATTTTCTTAGCTTATCATTACTTACTTTTGATGTTGGTGTAGGATATGCAATATGGACATCATTTTCAGGTGTAGGTATTTGTGTTTTTGGTGTTATTTTCTTTAAGCAAAAACTAAATATAAAAAAGTTGATTGGTATTTTAATAATAATGATTGGTGTTATTGGACTCCGTATTTGTTAATGACTGTTATACTCAAACTTTAATTATAATTAAATAGAGGAATTGAAATGAAAAAATATGCAGATAATAAATTAAAAAAATCTTGGGGAGTTTTATTTTTAGCTGGTATTTTTGAAGTTGGCTATGCATTAAGTGTGGCCGGTAGCCATGCATTTACAAAACTTAATTGGTCTATTTTAGCATTAGTATTCTTTATATTAACCTTATATACACTAAGTATCTCTTTAAAATATATCAATGTAGGGGTTGGCTATGCTGTTTGGGCTGGAATTGGAACTATTGGTGCTTCAATCTTCGGATTTGTCTTATTTCATCAGCAATTATCATTAATTCAAATATTTTGGTTGGTTATTATTATTATTGGTGTAATTTGGTTGAAAATATCTGATAGTAATTAAAATTGGCAATGGTAATAATTCATATATAAAGTTAAATAATACTTTTTACATAAAGATGGTTTTATATTTTATAGAATTACTTATTATCACTAATTATTTATTTACTAAAGGGAATATAACTAAAAAATTAATGTTTACTATATTTAATTGAATTCTTTATTATTAATAGTTAATTATGGAAAGTTATTTAAATACTATAGGTTATAATAATTAAAATTAATAAAATAGCAGAGTTAATATTTATAAATCTAAAGAGATATTTCTATTTGTTTATAATGGTTTGATAAAGGTTTTCCGATTTGTTTTTATAACACGTTGATTAAAAACTATTCAAGCATTTATGTATTTTCTTCTAATTATAATTATGAATATAAATTTAGGATATTTGATTTACCTAATTCTATGATTGAAATAAAAATATTTTAATAAATTCAAGCCATTATCAATCTTTGAAATTTTTGATAACGCATATTTTTTATTTTCATGAAATAAAGGTAAATTTAATAATTTATTATGACTTATTCCTTTTTTTATAATCAACTGGTGATATACCTACTTTTTCTTTAAATACCTTTATAAAATATGAATAATTACAGTATCCCAGCGTATCAGATATTTCTTTTATTGATAACTTACTGGAAATTAATAATGATTTAGCTCTTTTAATTTTCATACTGGAAATATAATCAGATACAGTCATATTTATTTCATCTCTAAATATTTTTAATAAATTGCCTCTATTGATATTAAACTTATCAGATAAAATATTAATGTTAACAGTTGATAAGTTTAATGATATAAAGTTTATTATGCTTTTGTAGGTATTATTACCAGTGTTATTATTAATCAATTCATCATTATACACGTGAAAACTCTCTAAAGTAATATCTGTGTTAGTTGATAATTGGTTTTTATTACCTGTACAAAATATTTTTATAATATGATGTCCCTTATCTAAATTGGTATTTATATATAAAACTTGCTTTGTAACTCTTACACTATTGTAAGTATCAATAGTTGTTATATAATTCCCATCAATGATAATATCAGCTAAGCCACAATCAAAATTTATGGTTCCAACCCATTTTATTCCTGAGCCATAAAAATTATATTCTACATAAGATGATTTATTTGCTGTATAAAACTCTTCTGCTGTAACTTTTTCTCTGGTGGGCCATGAAACCCAGTGACCAGTATAGAGAATTCTGGGATCAGAAAATAATACTTTTTGCCATGATTGGTATTGGTTTGATTCAATTAATATAGCTATTATTTTAACAACTGAAAATAATATATCAGATTTATCTGTAGTTGATGTGTTAATATTATGGTGGGATAATATAAACTGAAATAATTCTTTTATTCTCGAGTCAACCAAACCATGGATCATTGGGTGTTCCTTATTTATCATTAAGTTATTTATTACCTCATGAATGAACTCTCCTGAAATATCAATATAATAAAATTCAATATCATCATTAATATCTAACGTTAATTTTCTATCCTGGAACTGAATCAAAATATCATTTTGTTGACAAAAATGTTTCTTTCCAAACAAGCTAAAAGTGCATGTCCCTTTTAGGATAAAAAAAACTCTATACCCTTTTTTTAAAATAAATGACATACACGAAGATGTATCTATTGAGTAAAAGCTACTAGCTATTAAGTTAACGCCTAATGAATACCCACAGCAATTGAGGTTAACTTCTGTTTCATTAGTAATTTTTTTCATAGTTATATTGTACTCTTGCAAAATTATTAAAAAAATTAATAAATCTATGGTGTAGTATTCTAAATTAATCACTATAAATATAATAAGTTAACATATAAAAAATTTTTTCCTGTATTTGTATATGTCTTTATACATTTTTTATCTTTACTAAAATTAAATTAGATTCATATAATCAGAAAGAGAAAGTTAGATGTTTTAATATCAATTAAAAATATTAATGAAACAGTTTCCACTATACTATGCCACATTTTACACAATTTTTCTGGTTTTTATTCGTAGTATATCCGCAAATACCCCTGCTGCTGTTACATCATTCCCCGCACCGTAACCACGAAGTACCAGCGGGATCGGCTGATAGTAGCGGGTATAAAATGCTAGGACATTTTCACCGTTTTTCACGTTATATAGAGGATCATTGCCGTCCACCTTCGTGATCTTCACCTGACAGCGGCCATGGTCAATGATGCCAACATAACGCAAAACATGACCTGCTTCTGCGGCTTTCGCCACACGTGCAGTAAAGGCCACATCCAGTGACAGCAGATTCGCCATAAAAGTGTTCACATCTCCGGAGGCATCAAACTCCGGCGGCAGCACGGAATCCACCTCAATATCTGATAATTCAAGGGATAGTCCTGCTTCACGGGCGAGGATTAGCAGTTTGCGCGCCACATCTATTCCAGAGAGATCATCACGTGGATCCGGCTCAGTAAAACCTTTGGTTTTTGCTGCCTCCGTTGCTTCGGACAGTGACATTCCTTCATCCAGCATACCGAAAATAAAGGAGAGCGAACCTGACAAAATTCCGTTGAACTGCACCAGCTCATCTCCCGCATTTAGCAGGTTTTGCAGGTTTTCAATCACCGGCAGACCGGCACCGACGTTGGTGTCATAACGAAACTGACGTTTCGATGCTGCTGCCACACTACGCAGCTCATGGTAATACGCCATCGGCAGGGTATTTGCTTTTTTGTTCGGCGTTACCACATTGAAGCCGTCTTTCAGAAAATCTACATATTGCAGGGTGATCTCTTCATTCGACGTACAATCCACAATTACTGGGTTGAGGAAGTGATGCTCTTTTTCCAGACGGATCAGACGGCTGAGGCTGAATGGCTCTTTTGCCTGAGATAGCAACTGACGCCAATTTTGTAAATCAATACCGTGTATATTGGTCAGCATGGCTTTTGAATTGGCGATACCACACACCCGCAGATCGATACTCCGGGCTTTTAGCCATGCCTGCTGGCGGCAGATTTGCTCTAATAGTGCACTACCGACCCCGCCGGTACCCACCACAAATACCTCAACAATACAGTCTGTATCATATAATTTTTGGTGACAGAAATACATATTAAAAACCTTAGGATAATTATTCTATAAAGAATTAATAAATATTGTTAATAGAGTGAATAATATATTGGACATTAATTGTTTTATAGCTAAAAATACTGTATTAAGTGATTTTAATATATAAGATATTAGTACTTATTTTTAATTTTACTTGGTGTTTTAAATTGATAATTATTATTATAATTAACGGCATATAAATATAGTCATCACCATTCCACAATGGTGATGACTGTTGGATTATTAAAACTAAATCATGTTAATTATACTGGTAACCAATGTTACCAAACCAATAAAACCAACCCAGTATGTAGAAAGTCCATTATATTTTTTTAATCGTTCTGTTTTAAATATGCCATAAACAGGCATAATACAAAGAAGCATAGCAATCAGAGGAGCTGATACAATATTTATCATATCAAGAATGCCAGGGTCTATCCATGCTATCGCCCATGTGGATCCCATAATAATAATAAGAGAAAAGTAATTTGTGAATTTATTATTTTTAAATACTCCTTTTATTAAACCATTTAATCCCTCCAAAGCACCAAGGTAATGACCGAAAAATGATTTAAAAATTGAAATTATTGCAATTATCGGTGCGGCCCACATTAAAATAGATGATAGGATCAATTCATTTTCATTTGAACTTGAAAATGAATTAGCCAGGTATGTCAAAATTGTTACATTTTGTTCTTTAGCTAGAGCTAAATCATTTTTAGAAAGAGTCAACACACAACTTATTGCAAAAAATATAACTACAAATGTCATCAATATAGAAGCTATTTTTTCTGTTTTCTGAATTTTACTTATCAGTTTATCATTCTCTTCATCAGGATATTTTTCTTTATAAGCAACACACATTGATGAAATAATAGGGGAGTGATTAAATGAGAAAACCATTACACTAATACCAAAAAATACCCCTGTCAGTATATCTATAAAATTAATATTATTTTTAAATCCGCCCTGAAAAATACCACCATCCCAATAAGGAATCAAGGATAATGATACTATTATCAAACATAGAATAAATGGATAAACAATAAAGCTGACTACTTTTACAATTAAATCACGACCATATTGAATTATAATACTCAAGAATATAATGCCCATAAGAGATATAATTGCTCGTGATGGGGATGATATCTGCACTTGATGTTCAAGGAAATTAATAATAGTATTAGTAAATGCAACTCCATACATCCACAACAAAGGGCAGATAACACAAAAATATAGTAACGTAACTATTTTTCCTCCATTTTTACCAAAGTATATAGTGGCAACATTAGTTATATCATTAACTCCGTCACGGTTTCCTGCAGTAATAAACTTAATTAAGGCACTATGACATAGGTATGCTATTGGAAATGCAATTACAATCATAATTAAAAAAGGTATAGCTCCCGCTATACCCGCTGTAATTGGAAAAAACAAAACTCCGGCACCAATAGCTGTACCAAAACATCCTAGTGACCAAACTAAATCATTAGAGTTATATTTATTAATCATTTAAATGGCCCTATATATTATATATGTTATTTTAAATTACATTTAATAAATGCATTATTAAAATCATTAATTAAATCATCCGCATCTTCTAATCCAATGCTAAGGCGGAAAAATCCATCATGAAATTCAATTGGGTAGTACGGCAGTTTTTCTGATGATTTATCATTATACACGATCAATGTTTCACCATCACCTAGTGAAACTGCATGTGAAATAAGAGATAGATTATCAAGGAATGTATAATTAACCTTTTCTTCAGTAGTATGTAATGCAAAACTTATCATACCTGAAAAACCTGTCATTTGTTTACAGGCAATATCATGTTGCGGATGAGATTTTAACCCTGGGTAGTAAACAAATTTCACAAATGGCAGTGTTGATAAAAATTCAGCAACTTTCATTGCAGTTTCGGAATGTTGCTTCATACGGAGAGGAAGTGTCACCAAGCCTCTATTAATTAAATAGGCATTGAATGGACTAATGATACCACCAAAATTAACCATAGCTTTTAATTTAATATCTTCTATCAACTCATGGCTACCTAATACGCAACCACCCAGTGCATCACCATGACCATTAATATATTTTGTCATGCTGTGTACCACTAAATCAGCACCTAAAGATAATGGTTTTTGATATAAAGGAGATGCAAATGTATTATCAACAGATAATAATATATTATTTTCTTTTGCTAATTTAGAAATTTCTGCTATATCACTAATTCCAGTTGTAGGGTTCCCCGGAGTTTCAATATGAATTAATTTTGTGTTAGACTTTATACTTGCTCTGATTATTTCAATATCCCGAGTATCAACCATACTGACTTCAACACCTACCTGTTCAGGTAAGATGTCACGAAACAGAATATTAACTGCACTATAACAGACCTGAGAGCAGATGACATGGTCACCATGTTTTAAATGTGTTGCAAACACAGAATGTAATGCAGCAACACCACTTGCCAGTGTGACACAATCTTCCGCTCCTTCAATTTCTTTTAATTTATCCTCTAAAACAGATTGGTTCACATTTCTGTTTCGGGCATAAATATTTGAATGAACACCACTCCAGTCCACTGGTGTTCCATCAGTTGGTATCCGGTAGTTACTTGTTAAGTAAATTGGGGTGTGCAAAGCACCATATGTATCATCATCTTTATTTCCTGAATGGACACAAATAGTATTAATTTTCATAAATCCTCGCAATTGATATTAGTGTTTTTTATTACGTCATTATATCCTGATAATGGATACCTAATAATTACATTAAGTACAGTCATAATAAATAACATTTTTGTTTTAAAATAACATTTTTGATTTGAATTTTTGTTTTTTAAGATATGGCTCAAGTTTTTAAATCTGGTATAAAACACATTTCATTATATAAACATAATTTTTATTATTTACTTTGAGTAACGAATTGATTTTTTTATAAAAATATTTAATTAGAATTATTATGTAATATTTATTTCTCTATATATATTTCTTTTTTTGTTTATGTGTATTATATATATAATATACTCAGTGGTTATTTAGTGAAATATTTGACCAAGCTCATTGAAATGAACCGAAGGAATATTTATTTTGTAATTATGTTTATATGGAATGGCTAAAGCTGAGCTGGATATGAATAAATAAGCATATAAACTGGAGGTGCTATGTTTTTAACAAGTTTTATTTTTGAGAAAAATCAATATGATGATGAATTTTATATCTTGGATAAGAAAATTGAAGACTTTGCAGTTTTGCTACCTGGTTTTGCTGGGATGGAAAGTTACACAGATAAGAATTCTGGACGGCTCATTAACAATTATTATTGGGAAAATAAAGAAGCTATGGAGCAATTGATGTTTAATCTCAACCATCAAAAGGCTAAATCCACCGATAAGGCATGGATAGCTGGTTATCAGACGATCATAGCTGAAATCATTGGTGCACAAAATCACAATCTTTCACATCCACTGTCCAAAAATTATATTGCATACATAAAAGGAGAAAATTAAGATATGTATCTAATACTAAATTAATCTTTATATAACGGGGGTAGTGACTCAGCAAGAGGTACATAGATGCTGAAATCCTTTAGCCATCATTGTACTGATACAGAAATAATCCGCTTACCTGCAACAGTGGTCTGATTTCCTTTGCAACAAGGGGGTACTGGTTTGCTGCAACATAATGTTATCAGGCAAAGGCTGCCACATTTATATTGAACTTAAAGTATAGTTGAAAAATAATAAATTATTTTTGAGTGGTATTATAAATATCCCAACAAAAGGTCACATTTATTTCCAGAGATCTTCATTCATATTACTTAGATATCTTATATATTTTTTATAAAAAATTAAAATATACAGGAATAGCCATCTTTACGTTCAGGCGTAAAGATGGCTATTAAATATTACTTAAAATTCACATTAACAACATTATCCAAACTGCTCTCCAACTCATCCATGTAGTCTGCATACCACTGCATCATTTCTCTGCGTCCATCCATATACTGAGCATGATTATACGTGCCACGGATCGCATTCTTATCGATATGTGCAAGCTGAGTCTCAATCCATGCCGAGTTATATCCTTTCTCATGCAAAATCGTACTCATCGTGTGGCGGAAGCCGTGCCCTGTTAGCCGACCTTTATATCCCAACAACTCAATAACCTGATTTACGCTTTCCTTACTGATCGGCTTTCTGTGGTCATTACGACCTATGAAGACAAGCTCATAATGCCCTGATAGTGGTTTGAGTGAGTTAAACAGCTTGATCACCTGTTTTGATAATGGCACAACATGCGGTCGCTTCATCTTCATCACTTCAGCCGGAATTTCCCAAATCCCTTTTTCTAAATCGATATCCTGCCAACGAGCAAAACGGAGTTCTTGTGTCCGTACCGCTGTCAGCAAAATAATTTTAGTCGCCGTTTTGGTGATTATACTGCCTGTATACCCAGCTAAATCCTTCAGAAAATAAGGTAACTCTTCAGCGGTTAAGAATGGAAAATGTTGTTTCTTCGGTGGAGTAAGCGCTGTTGCCAGATCTGGGGCGGGATTATATTCAGCTCTGCCCGTGATAATCGCGTATCGGTAAACCTCTCCGCAGCGCTGACGGACTTTACGCATCTTCTCTAAGGCACCGCGCTTCTCCATCCTACGCAGCGTTTCCAGCAGCTCTAACGGCTTGATTTCCGCTATTGGGCGTTTACCAATATAAGGAAAGATATCCTTTTCAAAGGTATCAATGATTTCGTCTCGATAACGCAGTGACCAGCGATCGGCTTTCGATTTATGCCATTCACGGGCAATGGCTTCAAAAGTATTTCCTGTACTGAGCTTTTGAATCGCCTTCTCTTCTTTTTTGACTTCTCCCGGATCTCCACCAGCAGCGAGTACCTTTTTTGCTTGGTTTCTCATTTCACGTGCTTCAGCAAGTGTCACGGTAGGAAAAACACCAAAAGCTAATCTTTTTTCTTTACCACCAAAGCGATACTTCATTCTCCAGTAGCGTGAGCCTTTAGCGGTAACTTCAAGGTATAAACCGCCACCATCAAAGAGTTTATATGACTTCTCTTTAGGCTTTGCAGTCTCTACCTGACGGGCGGTTAATGTCATTGGGGGCACCTCATTTTGGGGTTAATTTTTAGTGCCCCCTGATATGCCCCCAAAAACCTATTGATGTAGGTTGACCTTGGTTGACATCAGGAGACTGGTGAGTGTATTAATATTAGGTATTATAAGGGATTACTTGAGCTTTGTGGAGGTATATTGAACTTGATTGGCGGAAGATCACAGGAGTCGAACCTGCCCGGGACCGCTGGCGGCCCCAACCGGATTTGAAGTCCGGCCGCCCCACCGGGGACGATGATCTTCCGTTTTGAGGTTGCACAGTATACGCTTTCCGGCAGGGATTCAAAAGTTCTCTCTCGTTTTTTCCTTTGAGGTACATCAGTATCGTGCGATTTTTTACGGGAATGATTTTTAATCAGCTTAATAACACGAAAAATCATTGAACTTGCCGGTGTGTGTCCCCATCTTATAGAGAGTTTCAGTATTCATTTTTCATGTGTATGTGCGCCGCGGCGGACGTGCACCAGCAGCCAACAGGATGGTTTATGATGAACCCTTTGCTTACCCCGACCCAGAATCAGTTACCGGCATTTTCTGCCATCAATCCGGAATGTATTGTGCCTGCGGTGAAAGAAACGCTGGATAATTATCGTCAGACGGTAGAGCAGGTGGTGAGTCATGCACCTGATTTTACATGGGAAAATGTGTGTGTTCCGCTGGCGGAAGCCGGCGATAAATTATCCCGTGTCTGGTCGCCGGTCGGTCATCTGAATTCGGTCAAAAACAGCCCCGAACTGCGCGAAGCCTATGAGCAGTGTCTGCCTCTGCTGTCTGAGTTCAGTACCTGGATGGGTCAGCATGAGGGGCTGTATAACGCGTATAAATCACTGAAAAACAGCCCTGCGTTTGCATCATTATCTCAGGCACAGCGCAAGTCAGTGGAAAATTCCCTGCGTGATTTTGAGTTATCCGGTATTGGTCTGCCACCGGAGAAACAGAAGCGCTACGGTGAGATTTCGGCCCGTCTGTCTGAGCTGGGTTCGCTGTTCGGCAATAATGTGCTGGATGCAACTATGGGCTGGAGCAAGCTCATTACTGATGAAAGCATGCTGGCCGGTCTGCCGGAGAGTGCGGTTGCTGCTGCACAGGCACTGGCAGAGTCCAAAGGTGAGAAGGGCTGGCTGTTTACCCTGGATATGCCGAGCTATCTGCCGGTGATGACTTACGCGGATAACCGCGAACTGCGCAAAGAGATGAGCGAAGCCTACGGCACCCGTGCTTCCGAGCTGGGGCCGAACGGCGGCAAGTGGGATAACAGCAGTGTGATGGCGGAGATCCTGGCGCTGCGTCATGAACTGGCACAGTTACTCGGCTTTAAAAACTACGCGGAAAAATCCCTTGCCACCAAAATGGCGGAAAACCCGCAGCAGGTGCTGGATTTCCTGAATGATCTGGCGGAACGCGCTCATCATCAGGGTGAGCAGGAAGTCGCTCAGCTGGCGGCCTTTGCCAAAGAACATTACGGCGTTGATAAACTCGAGCCGTGGGATATGGCCTATTTTGCCGACAAACAGAAACAGCATCTGTTCTCGGTCAGTGATGAGCAGTTGCGTCCGTATTTCCCGGAAGAGAAAGCGATCAGCGGGTTGTTTGAAGTGATCCGCCGGATCTACGGGATCACCGCCAAAGAGCGTTTCGGGGTGGAAACCTGGCATCCGGATGTTCGTTTCTTTGATTTATTTGATAAGAACGGTGAATTACGCGGCAGTTTCTATCTGGATCTGTATGCCCGCGAGCACAAACGTGGCGGGGCGTGGATGGATGACTGCATCGGTCGTATGCGCCATAAAGATAATTCACTGCAAAAACCGGTCGCGTATCTGACCTGTAACTTTAACAAACCGGTCGGCGGCAAACCGGCGCTGTTTACCCATGATGAAGTGCTGACACTGTTCCATGAGTTCGGACACGGCCTGCATCATATGCTGACACAGATTGATGTGGCGGATGTCTCCGGTATCAATGGTGTGCCGTGGGATGCGGTCGAACTGCCGAGCCAGTTTATGGAAAACTGGTGCTGGGAGCCGGAGGCACTGGCCTTTATCTCCGGTCACTATGAAACCGGTGAGCCGCTGCCGCAGTCACTGCTCGATAATATGCTGGCGGCGAAGAATTATCAGTCTGCGATGTTTATTCTGCGCCAGCTGGAGTTCGGGCTGTTTGATTTCCGTCTGCACGCGGAATATGACCCGGCAACCGGTGCGCAGGTAATGCCGACACTGCTGTCTGTGAAAGAGAAAGTCTCTGTGGTGCCTGCTGCGCCGTGGAACCGCTTCCCGCATGCCTTCAGTCATATCTTTGCCGGGGGTTATGCAGCCGGTTACTACAGCTACCTGTGGGCGGACGTGCTGGCAGCGGATGCATTCTCCCGCTTCAGTGAGGAAGGCATTTTCAACCCGGTGACCGGGCAGTCTTTCCTGGATAACGTTCTCAGCCGGGGTGGCTCGGAAGAGCCGATGGTCCTGTTTGAGCGCTTCCGCGGCCGTAAGCCGGAACTGGATGCGATGTTAAAAGGCTACGGAATCAACGGGTAATACGTGAAGATTCGTTTACAGTGTGAACAGGGCGCAGACAGCTGCGCCCTTGATGTATTGGCGGCGCGGTGGGGTCTGGAACATGACGATACCGCGCTGATGGCGCTGGTGCTGACGGCGGAAGGGCTGGAGCTGCGTAAGTGTGATGAACCGAAGCTCGGCGGGATCCGTGTGGATTTTGCCGGAGGAACGATGGCACACCGGCGCCGCTTCGGCGGCGGGCGCGGTGAAGCGGTGGCAAAGGCTGCCGGGATTAAAAAATCGTATCTTCCGTCGGTGGTGGACGCAACAGCCGGTCTGGGACGTGATGCGTTTGTTCTGGCGTCGCTGGGCTGCCGGGTACGGATGATTGAACGCCATCCGGTCGTTGCGGCACTGCTGGATGATGGTTTACAGCGGGCTTACCGGGACAGTGAAATCGGTGAATGGATGCAGGAGCGGATGATCCTTATCCATGCGTCCGGGATTGATGCGCTGGCGGATATCACACCACCGCCGGATGTGGTCTATCTTGACCCGATGTATCCGCACCGGCAGAAAAGCGCGCTGGTGAAGAAAGAAATGCGGGTGTTTCAGTCGCTGGTGGGCGCGGATGAGGATGCTGATCTTCTGCTGGCGCCTGCACTGGCGCTGGCAACCCGTCGTGTGGTGGTGAAACGGCCGGATTATGCGGAGCCGTTAGCCGGGCAGAAAGCTGCGGCGGCGGTTGAGACAAAAAATCATCGTTTTGATATCTATCCCTGCGTGAAAGCAGAGGGATAACACTGAATAATATCTGAAAAGGGGACAGGGCAGTTCCCGTTTCGCGAAGGGGTAACAAGTGAGACTTCCCGCTTGTCATACCCCCTTCGGCACTGTGACATTGTTCAGTAACAGTTTACAGACTTACAGCACACCCTGCGCCAGCATGGCATCAGCGACTTTTACAAAGCCGGCGATATTCGCACCCTGCACATAGTTGGTCTGTTTTTCCTCACTGCCGTACTCAACGCACGCATTGTGGATATCCAGCATGATGTGATGCAGACGCTCATCCACCACGTCACGTTTCCAGCCGAGACGGACGGAGTTCTGTGACATTTCCAGGCCGGATGTTGCCACGCCGCCCGCATTCGCGGCTTTGCCCGGTGCAAACAGCACATTTGCGGCCAGGAAGGCATCGGTTGCCGGGATAGTCGTCGGCATGTTTGCGCCTTCCGCCACGGCTTTAACACCGTTTTTGATCAGCACTTCCGCATCTGCCAGATCCAGCTCATTCTGAGTGGCGCACGGCAGGGCGATATCCACCGGTACAGCCCACGGAGTCTGACCTTTCAGATACACCAGTCCGAACTCTTTTGCATACTCTTCCACACGGCCGTAACGATCTTTGATTTCGGTCAGACGCGCCAGTTTTTCGGCGGTGAAACCGTCTTCATCGACGACAGTACCGGAGGAGTCAGATGCGGTGATCACTTTCGCACCCAGCGACAGACATTTTTCGATAGTGTACTGTGCCACGTTACCGGAGCCGGAAACCGCAACACGCATACCACCGAAGCTCATACCGTGACGTTCCAGCATGGCCTGAGTGAAGTAAACCAGCCCGTAACCGGTGGCTTCCGGACGGATCAGACTGCCGCCGAAGGAAAGACCTTTGCCGGTAAACACACACGCGGTGTTGTTGGACAGTTTTTTCATCATCCCCGCCATGTAGCCGACTTCACGGCCGCCGACGCCGATATCACCCGCAGGTACATCGGTATCCGCACCCAGATGACGGTACAGTTCGGTCATCAGTGCCTGGCAGAAACGCATCACTTCACCCTGACTTTTGCCTTTCGGATCAAAATCAGAGCCGCCTTTCCCGCCGCCCATCGGCAGTGTGGTCAGGGCATTTTTCAGTGTCTGTTCAAAGCCGAGGAATTTAAGGATGGAGAGGTTCACGGACGGATGGAAGCGCATGCCACCCTTAAACGGGCCGATGGCTGAGCTGAACTGCACACGCCATGCGCGGTTTACCTGCACCTGACCCTGATCATCAACCCAGGTCACGCGGAACTGAATCACACGCTCCGGCTCAACAAAGCGGGCGAGCAGATTCTGATCACGGTACTGCGGATTTTTTTCAAGAAACGGCCACAGTGTGGAGAAGACTTCGCGCACGGCCTGGAGGAATTCCGGCTGTGACGGGTCACGGCGCTGAACACTTTCCAGAAACGATTCCAAAGAGATAAAGTTACTCATGTTGATTTCCTGTCTGTCATGCCCTTCTCATTTCATGCAGCAGTTATGCAGGCCACACTTGTCTCCCGGGGCAGGTTCTCCGGAATATTTCTGCGTACGGCATATCTGTGACACGAATGATATCGGGTTACGTTACTTTGTGAGGTATCCCGAACATTTTTGTTTTATTTTTCGAATAATGTGAGATGTGTTTGCATTTACCACTTGAATTTATCTCTTGTTTATATCCTGTTTTCAAGCTGTTTTTTTCATATATAACAAAAAAAATTCATTGACGGCCTTTTTCACTGATCCGGCTGCCGCATTTTCAGCCAAAAAAAATGCCTGCATAAGCAGGCATTTCAGATGAATAATTTTTCAGCAGATGATTATGCGTTATCATCATCCCGCAGCGGAACAATTAACATATCGACATGAACGGTGTTAATCAGCTGACGGGCGGAAGACATCAGTTTGCTCCAGAAATCCTGGTGGTGTCCGCAGACAACCAGATCCATATCATATTTTCTGATGGCATCGACTAATACCTGGCCGAGATCACCGCTGCCGCTGAGCATTTCCTGAATCTCGTAACCGGAATTTTTTGCCAGATTCTTCAGTGAATTACTGGTTTCTTCAGTAATACGCTGCTGCATATCACCCAGGTTTACATCGATAAGTCCGGTGTATAAGTCAGAATAATTGACATCAACGTGGATCAGAGAAACTTTGGCGTTGTAAGGTTTTGCCATGGAAACTGCTTTGCTTACCAGCACTTCACTTTCAGGCGAAAGATCGACTGCGACCAGAATATGTTTATATGCCATAAGAAACTCCTTCCGTTCAAAGGGTTAAGGGGTTGGCAGGGCTTGCGCCGCTATCCTTTATGAATACTATAACTGCTTAATATCATTAAAGAGTGTAATGCGGATCACAACTCAATGCTTTTATCAGCAGCAGAGAATGTCTGATTTATAAGATATACCAGTCTGCACACTTCTCACAAGGATGAGAGTGGCAAAACGGATATTTTCAGGAGATTATCGTGAAAGAATACGAGAGTTTGTGGAACTTCACAGCATTGTCCATACTGAATACATAAAATACTGTCAGTATGATGTGATAGACACTGATATCACCGGTCCTTTCTCCGCAGATAGTCTAAGGAGTGGATTATGTTCAGTATACTTACACTGTTCTGGGCGTTATGTTTTCTCTGTCTGATTAACATGATCCGGTTTTATTCATCCACCCGGGCATTGCTTTCTGTCCTGCGTGACAGCGACCCGCTGCTGTATCATGCTGTCGGCGGTAATCATGCGTTCACTGACCACACTCAGTGGCAGAAACAGCTGCGCCTTATCCGCTATATCAACCAGCGGGAATATCTCACTCATCATGATCCTGAAGTGGTTTTACGCTGTGAACGCATCCGTCGTCAGTTCACCATGATCAGTGCGATATGCGGCATTGTCATTGCTTCACTGCTGATGATGATTATCTGGCCGTAAGGGATAACCGGATACGAAAAAAAGCCTGACACATGTGTCAGGCTTTTCAGTTTCAGAGGATGGCAATCTGCGGTCAGATGATTTGCAGAGAGATCCAGTAAAGTACGCCGGACAGCACGATAGACACCGGCAGTGTCAGAATCCAGGCCAGCATGATGTTTTTGATGGTTTTGGTCTGAACACCACCACCGTCAACAATCATCGTACCTGCCACCGCAGAGGAGAGCACCTGGGTGGTGGACACCGGCATCCCGGTATAACTTGCCACACCGATGGAGACAGCCGCGGTGACCTGTGCAGACACGCCCTGGGCGTACGTCATGCCTTTCTTACCGATTTTCTCACCGATAGTCACTGCAACACGTTTCCAGCCGAACATAGTACCCAGAGAGAGTGCCAGTGCGACAGAAATGATGATCCAGATAGGGGCATACTCAACAGTATTCAGAAGGTCATTGGACAGACGTTTCAGGAAACGCGCATCTTCCGGTTTGGTTTCCGGTAATTTCGCCACTTCTGCGGCGGTATCCGAAATACACATCAGCAGACGGCGCATCTGGCTGCGCTGTTCCGGTAATAAGTCATCATAGGTATGAATATTACCGAGCAGATCCTGAGCCTGTCTCAATACGATACCGGTACGCGAGCTGTCACAGTGGAACTGCTCATTGAGAACGGTATTCTCAGTGTTCAGTGCCGGTGTCAGCTCAATGGCGTGCGCCAGTGCTTCCCTGTGGGTGGTGTAATACTGCTCCAGGTTGACCACGGCATCGCGCGTACGGGCGATCTCATAATCACTGGAATTCATATTCACCATAAAGCCGGCAGGTGCCACACCAATCAGAACAAGCATAATCAGACCGATACCTTTCTGCCCGTCGTTTGCGCCGTGTGAGAAACTGACGCCGACTGCGGAAAGGATAAGGGCGGTACGCGTCCAGAAAGGCGGTTTGCGTTTGCCGTCTTTTTTCTCACGTTCTGCCGGTGTTAAGTGGATACGGCGGCGTTTCTTCGTGCCGCTCCAGTAGCGGCGCAGGAACCAGATCATTAATCCGGCAATGACCAGGCCGACCAGCGGTGACAGAATCAGAGAAAGGAAAATACTGATCATTTTCGGAATATTCAGCGCATCAACCACGGAACTGTTGGTCACAATCGCGTTGGTCAGGCCGATCCCGATAATGGCGCCGATCAGGGTATGAGAACTTGAGGCCGGGATACCGAAGTACCAGGTGCCCAGGTTCCAGATGATAGCGGCGAGAAGCAGGGAAAAGACCATGGCAAGACCATGGGCCGAACTGACGTTCAGCAGTAAGTCCGTGGGCAGAAGATGCACGATCGCATACGCCACGCTCAGACCGCCGAGCAGTACCCCGAGGAAGTTAAACACACCCGCCATGACGACAGCAAGCTGCGCGCGCATTGCACGGGTATAGATAACAGTTGCTACCGCGTTTGCGGTATCATGGAAGCCGTTAATGGCTTCGTAAAACAGCACAAAGATTAGTGCCAGTACTAATAAAAGGCCGGTGTGAAATTCCAGGCCTGTAAATAGATGTAGCATAGACGTTAAGCCAGTTGTTGGACATGAACGCGGCGCATTATCAGCGACAAATGCGTCACGGGGAAGTGAAATATGGCCTTTTTTTGATTTGATACCTTTATCAAATCAGCTTAAGGAATTATTAATCCTTGTATATCATCGGATTAGTCTCCTTTATTGGAAATAATAAATTTCAGGCCCGATTTAATCATCATGACAAATTTAAGACATTTATCGGAATTTCTCCACATTTTAAGACACAGAGAACACTATTTTGGAAAAGTTTGACGCGATTGTAATAGGTGCGGGTGCCGCCGGGCTGTTCTGTGCCGCGCAGGCAGGGCAGCGCGGACTGCGGGTGCTGGTGCTGGATAACGGCAAAAAAGCCGGGCGGAAAATCCTGATGTCCGGGGGCGGGCGCTGTAATTTTACCAATCTTTATACCGAACCGGCGGCGTATCTGAGCAAAAACCCGCATTTCTGTAAGTCAGCGCTTGCCCGCTACACACAGTGGGATTTTATTGCCCTGGTGCAGAAATATCAGATTGCGTATCACGAAAAAACCCTCGGTCAGCTTTTCTGTGATGATTCCGCACAGCAGATCGTTGATCTCCTGCTGGCGGAGTGTGAACAAGGGAACGTGGTTATCCGCCTGCGCAGTGAAGTGACGGACGTGCAGAAACAGGGCAACGACTTCTGTGTGACGGTGAACGGAAAAGTTGTGAGTGCTCACTCACTTGTGGTGGCCAGCGGCGGATTATCGATGCCGGGACTGGGTGCGACTCCGCTGGGTTACCGTCTCGCGGAGCAGTTCGGCCTGCCGGTATTGCCGACCCGTGCCGCGCTGGTGCCTTTCACGCTGCATAAACCGCTGCTGGAAGCCTTACAGACACTGTCCGGTGTGGCAGTACCTGCTACCGTTACCGCACAGGACGGCACCCGTTTCGCTGAAAATATCTTGTTTACCCATCGTGGCTTGTCAGGCCCTGCAATTCTTCAGATTTCCAGTTACTGGCATCCCGGGGAGTATGTGAGTATTAACTTACTTCCGGGCACTGATCTGGCGGAGTTCTTCACCGTGCAGCGGGAAAAACACCCGAATCTGAGCCTGCGTAATGCGCTGGCGAAGCTGTTACCAAAACGGCTGGCGGAGTGCTTACAGGCAACCGGGGATCTGCCGGATATCACCCTGAATCAGTTATCCAAAGCCGCACAGCAGGAGATCACCGAAAAATTGCAGAACTGGCAGGTGCAGCCGAACGGTACAGAAGGCTACCGGACAGCGGAAGTGACGCTCGGCGGCGTGGATACACAGGTGCTCTCCTCCAAAACCATGGAAGCCCGTGATGTGCCCGGTCTTTATTTTATCGGTGAAGTGACCGATGTCACCGGCTGGCTTGGTGGTTATAACTTCCAGTGGGCATGGAGTTCAGCGTGGGCATGTGCGCAGGCACTGCCGTTTTCGCCGGATGCTTAATCCATGATAACCCTATGGAATTATTTAATTTTATTAAAATAAATCACGGTATCAGTGGGTTAACAGAAAACATCAGTGATTATATGAAATATTGAGCAAAAAGTGCTTTACAAATGATACTGAGAACCATTATCATCAAATCACTTTCAGATGACCACCTTCAGGGTTCAGATGAAAGAACGACATTGCTCACATTGCTTCCAGTGTTTATTTAGCCAGCCCAGTGCTGGCTTTTTTTTTTCCCTTTTTCCCCGGGGCCATTCGCGCCGCAGGTGCGTTGGCTTTTCTGCGTCATCCTCCGGCCTGTGGCTGTGTTGGCTTTGTTCGGCTACCCCGGTCACATACTGATGTATGCTCCCGGGGATATCCTCACTTCGCCGCCTTGCCACAAACCGGATGATTTAGCAGATTCATTTTCCTGTTTTCCTGTTTTCCTGTTTTTCTGTTTTTCTGTTTTTGACAGAGTTGAAGTACATAAGGGATTAATCGGCAAAAAAGGAAAGTGTGAAGCGGCAGGGATGTGTCAGCGTCTTTACGCTTTGCCGGTTATCCCGCCGCCCGGGTCCGGAAGAAGATGGTTTGATACTGCACTTATTCAAATTTTTTGAATCCTTGCGTTAAACCCGGCTACTGGTGAAATTACCGGCAGGACGTAAACTTAACCTCATCAGATTGAGGAGAAAAATTATGATCTATGTACGTCCTGCAAATGAACGCGGCCATGCCAACCACGGCTGGCTGGACAGTTGGCACACTTTTTCGTTTGCCGATTACTATGACCGGGATTTTATGGGCTTTTCCGCCCTGCGGGTCATTAACGAAGACTTTATCGCGGAAGGCCAGGGGTTCGGCACCCATCCGCATAAAGATATGGAAATTCTGACCTATGTGCTGGGTGGTGCGGTTGAGCATCAGGACAGCATGGGGAATAAAGAACAGGTACCTGCCGGTGAGTTCCAGATTATGAGCGCCGGAACCGGAATTCGCCACTCGGAATACAACCCGAGTAATGACAATCCGCTGCATCTGTACCAGATCTGGATTATCCCGGAAAAAACCGGTCTGACCCCGCGCTATGAGCAGCGCCGGTTTGATGCGGCGAACGGACGCCAGCTGGTGCTGTCTCCTGATGCCCGTGACGGTTCGCTGAAAGTCTTTCAGGACATGACACTGTTGCGCTGGACACTGGCTGCCGGTGAAGAGGGTGACTACCAGCCTCAGAGCGGACGAATGATCTGGCTCCAGGTGGTAAAAGGTGAACTGACTGTGAATGGTCAGACGGTAAAAACCAGTGACGGTGTGGCCGTATGGGATGAGTCGTTAATCAGCCTGAAAGCCGCGGAAGACAGTGAAATTCTGCTGTTTGACCTGCCGCCGGCACAATAAAACAGAAAGCCCCGGATCATCTGACCCGGGGCTACTGTGTTGCTCACACTACTTTTCTTGTTATCCGTTTACAGCGAAGGCCCTGCACTGACCAGAGCCTGACCTGACGGGGTGTCGGTATATTTATCGAAATTAGTTATAAACCGTCCCGCAAGATCTTCCGCTTTTTCCTGCCACTGCGCCACATTATCGTATGTGTTGCGCGGGTCGAGTATATGACTGTCGACACCCGGCAGCTCGCGGGGAATGGCCAGATTAAAGACCGGCAGCGTATGTTTCGCTGCTTTATCAATATCCCCACTAAGAATGGCGTCTATGATAGCACGTGTATTCTTAATTGAAATGCGTTTTCCGGTTCCGTTCCACCCGGTGTTCACTAAATACGCTTTTGCTCCCGCCGCTTTCATCCGTTTAACCAGCACATCTGCATACTGTGTCGGGTGCAATGTCAGGAATGCCGCACCGAAGCAGGCGGAGAAGGTCGGGGTCGGCTCTGTGACGCCGCGCTCGGTACCAGCCAGCTTGGCGGTGAAGCCGGATAAGAAATGATACTGCATCTGCTCCGGTGTCAGTTCCGCCACCGGCGGCAGCACACCAAAAGCATCGGCAGTCAGGAAAATCACATTATTGGCGTGTCCTGCTTTGGAGACAGGTTTAACAATGTTTTCAATATGGTAGATAGGGTAGGAAACCCGGGTATTTTCGGTTTTACTGCCGTCGTTAAAATCCACACTGCCGTCCGGACGGACAACCACGTTTTCCAGCAGCGCATCACGGCTGATGGCGTGATAGATATCCGGCTCTGCTTCCTCTGATAAATTAATCGTTTTGGCGTAGCAGCCGCCTTCAAAATTGAAGACGCCGTCATCATCCCAGCCGTGTTCATCATCGCCGATCAGTTTACGTTTCGGATCAGTGGACAGCGTGGTTTTACCGGTACCGGACAGGCCGAAGAAAACAGCCACATCACCTTTTTCCCCCACGTTTGCCGAACAGTGCATTGAGGCAATGCCCTGTAACGGCAGCAGGTAGTTCATGATGGAGAACATGCCTTTTTTCATCTCACCGCCGTACCAGGTACCGCCGATAAGCTGGATGCGCTCGCTCAGGTTAAATGCCACAAAGTTTTCTGAATTCAGCCCCTGTGCCTGCCAGTCAGGGTTCACACATTTCGCACCGTTCATCACAATGAAATCCGGTTCAAAATTATGCAGTTCATTTTCATCCGGGCGGATAAACATGTTTTTGACAAAATGTGCCTGCCAGGCAACTTCGGTAATAAAGCGGACTTTCAGGCGGGTATCGGCATTGGCGCCGCAGAACGCATCCACCACAAACAAACGCTTGCCGGACAGCTGACGGGTGATCAGGTTTTTCAGGGCGTTCCAGGTCTCTTGTGACAGGGGTTTGTTGTCGTTTTTACCTTTTCCCTGATCTGCCCACCAGACCGTATCGCGGGTGAGATCATCTCTGACCAGGTATTTATCTTTCGGAGAGCGGCCGGTAAAAATACCGGTGTCCACCGCGACTGCGCCGCTGGTGGTGACAACGCCGTGTTCATAACCGGTCAGGCCGGGACGGGTTTCTTCATCAAAAAGTAAGTCATAACTCGGGTTATAGATTATTTCTGCGGCATCGCGGATACCATACTGCTCCAGTTCATTCACAGCCATTGTTTTTACGCTCATCCAAAGCCTCCGGGTTGTCGGAATATCTCCATATATCATAATTATTTACGACTGGTTAACAGCGATTGCTATCAAATAAATGAAAATCCGGAATTTATTTGACTTTATTTTGTGAGCTGACTCGATACCATAAGAAAAAATAAACAAAAAGGCCGCGCCCGGGAAGCCCGGCGCGGCCTGGTGTTGCGTCAGCTAAAACGAATCAGTGCAGAGAGGCGTTTTTCTCACTGCGGATTTCACGGATATCCTGTTCACTAAAGATATGGTGAGCACCGCAATATTCACACTCCATATCAATTTTGCCATCTTCCTGCAAAATATGATTAACATCGTCTTCCGGCAGCGTTACCAGTGTATCAGCGCATCGTTCGCGGGAACAACCGCAATGAAATGCTACCGGTGCCGGTTCATACAGCATAACGTCTTCTTCGTGATAGAGGCGGTACAGAATGGTCTCGGCATCCAGGGTAAAGAGCTCATCAGACGAAATAGTCGCGGTTAGCTGCATCAGGTGACTGAACATATTCTGTGTTTCTTCCGGGGTACGGGCTTCTGCCGATGACGGCAGTGCCTGTAACAGCATCCCGGCGGCCTGCATTTTACCGTCGTGTTCCGCAACGCGGACAAACAGGCTGGTCGGCAGCTGTTCAGACTGGCGGAAATAGGCATCCAGGCATGCTTCAAGGGTATCTCCCTCGAGAGCTACAATACCCTGATAGCGTTCACCCTGACGCGGCGTAATGGTGATCACCATAAAGCCTTTACCGATCATATCGTGGAAACCGGCACCGGCAGGAACATCGCCGTTCATACGGGCGATCCCGCGCATCTGCTGGCGGTCGTTGCCGTTGATAACAGCGAGACGGACCGGGCCGTCGCCCTGGATCTGAACGGTAATATCCCCTTCAAATTTCAGGGTCGCGGTCAGCAGGCTGGTGCAGACCAGCAGTTCGCCGAGCAGGCGGCGGACAGGTTCCGGATAATGATGGTTATCCAGGATTTGCTGTAATGTGCCGGAAGCATTGACCAGTTCTCCCCGGACATCGCTTTTGTTAAACAGGAACCGGTGTAATGTATCTTGTCGTGCAGACATAATTTTCTCTCGTCTTAACCGCCGGTTATTCCGCGGTATCTGAATTACTGTGTTTAAATTTTAACAATGTCCGTCGTTCCTTTTTATCAGGACGTCGTTCCGGGTGCGGCATCGTCAGGGCATTCATTTTACGTGCAAGTGCGGTTTTTTCACGTTTTTCGATGCTCTCCGGGGTTTCTTCCCAGAGTTTTTGTGCCAGCGGTGCGCTCAGGCGTTTATCAGTGACGCCCAGCACGCGGATTGTCCGTTCATCATTTCCCTGACGCAGGACGATAACCGCACCGTTTTCGACCAGTTTGCCGGGCTTGGTCCGCTGCCCGTTATAATGAACCTTGCCGCCGTCAATCATGGTTCTGGCGATGGAGCGGGTTTTGTAAAACCGGGCCGCCCAGAGCCATTTATCGAGGCGGACAGGTTCTGTGACCTGTAAAGCCTGTTGCATGGTTACTCCGTGACAGACAGTGCAGCCGTTACGGCTGCACCTCAGAAGAAGGGTAGTCGTGCCGGAAACAGTTGTCGTAATAACGGCGGATATCAGCCATCCGGCGGCGGCGCTGACGCCAGCGGATAAACGTATATATACCGTTGATAATAACCAGAAGGGAAAAGACGACCAGTAAAACACAGCTGCCGATAAAGCGCGCCAGCATGACATTATCCGGCTGGAAGTGCAGCAGGATATGACGGGTGCCGTTGGCATCCACAGACACATCCGTGATGATGCCCTGAACCTCAAACGGGGTGTGCAGCAGCATATTGGAGAGCTTCTGCAGGGACTGCCAGTGCGCCAGCGGTGTCATTTCCTCGGTCTGTTCATTGACCGGGACGTTTTCCACCAGCGATTTGCCTTCATCACTGATCAGCAGCACACCACCCGGCGGCGGACTGTTCAGCCGCATCGCCGCATTTTCCACTTCTTTGTTTATAGCAGTAGATGTGGTGGCGATAACCAGCTTTTCCAAGGCCTCGGCGCTTGCCGGACGCAATAAAACATTTGATTGCTCCAGTTTACCGGCTCTGGCGCGGGCTAATAAATTTTCCCAGTTCGGGGAATTCCCCAGATTGACGAGGGCGTTTTTCAGCCGGACGCAGTCGCTGTTTTCAAATTCACATAACGCCTGGGTTTTCAGAACCAGTGAGGAGAAATCGTCCAGCAGGCTCATCCCGGAGCGGGTGATAACATTGCGCAGACTGTCATTCACTTTACGGGACCCGGCATCGGGATGCAGCTGGTTATTCAGTTCGGTAAGCAGTGCGGCGGCGCGATCAACCTGTTCGGATTCCGGAACCGGGAGCGGAGAGGTGTTGTTCCAGTAAATCCCTGAGCAGTCAAATGCCCGGAAATTGGGTTTGTCCTGGGCGGAGAGGTTCGGCGGCATATAGCACATCCCCACACCTTTGGCTTCCAGAAAATCCCCCACATAGAGCGGCATACTCTGGAGCTCACTGAAGTTTGTGGTGACTTTGGTGTCTGTGCCGGTCAGCCAGTTCAGGGCCAGTTTGAGCGGCAGATTGACCGGCTGATTACAGGCCAGAACCAGCAGGGCAAAGGCGCTGGTCAGGGTGATCAGCAGATTTTTTCCGTAACGGCGATAGGGAAACAGGATGGATTCCTCACGCAGGGAAAGGTATTTCCCCTGGCGGACAACCTGCTGATCTTCATACATTTCAATCTGAGTAACCGAGCCCAGATCCTGATGCAGCCAGGGTTCCCAGTGACGCGGATAAATCAGGTCAATACCGCCGAGGGAAATGCTGTGTTTCTGGCTGTGATCAAAATCGCCGAACAGACCCCAGCGTTTCGGGATCCCCCGGTAGCACTGGATATCCCGCAGACGGCGGCGGTTACGGATCGGGATCAGGGATAATATAATCCCCGGCAGTAACAATCCGGCGCCGGCCGCTATCATCCAGTAAAATAAAAACGGCGGCATAAAGACAGCAGTAAGTGCCGTCAGCACGCCGCAGATAATCAGCGTTCCGCTGATAAATCCGTGACTGTGCTGCAGGTTATATTCCTGCCTGCTCTCCCTGCGTGTGCCGAGAAACTCAATATCAGCATTGCTGTTAGTCAGTATCGCGGCCTGTACCGGTACGTTATTATTTTTTGTCATTAGTCCTGTCAGCGGGTAGTCATCCGTAAACTCACGTAAATCATGGCCGTTCAGCCCGACAATCATCGGCACCCGGGCGGTAAACATGACATCAATAACATTCGTGGCCTGAATGAATTCATCCAGAACCGCGGGCAGATAAACTTCGTTGCCCTCAATGTAGTAATGCCACTGCTGTCCGTTTTTTTCCGGGATAGCATAACGGTTGATGCGGTTACACAGGCGATAGACGTGATCATTTTTTCCGGGGAAAGCCGGTAATGTAAAATGCAGATCATCACTGACGGCCTGCCGGGCCGCACGGGTCAGATGGTACTCAATAGCCTGAATTTCATCGGTACCCGGCCGGTGATGTGTCAGACTTGCCAGTGAAGGTAAGACATAACCCGCACGGTGCTGTTTCCGCCGGCGGCTGATAACCGAAACCATTATAAGACAACCGATCACCAGAGCGGCCGCTATAATGAGGGTAATATTCATTTTTTCCCCGTTGCAATTGCCTGTGCAGCATAACAGTGAAAGAAGCTGTTAAAAAATCGGCCTTTTCTGATTATGCAAAAAAAATCATTTTAAATAACAGTCTGTTATAACTGGTTATTTTTACATTCACCTGTTGATTATGCTGTAGGTTATTGTTATTCATTCATCCCGTCCGGCGCTTTTCTTTGTCTCAGGAACGGGTAATATGAAGCAGAGCAATAAGTGAGTGAACCAGGGAATTTACCCCGGTTTTTACTTATTCGCAAAGCGGTACTGTTTGATGCTGTACAGTTTTACGCTGTATGGTTGTACTGCGTTTTTATATTACGTACTGAGGCATACATGGCTGAATTACAAAAACCGAAAATTATCCGCATCGAGACTGTTGCCCAATCCCGTCTGTTTACTGTCCAGTCTGTTGCACTGAAATTCAGTAATGGTGCGGAACGGATCTATGAGCGTATGCGTCCTGCAACCCGTGAATCTGTCCTGATTGTTCCTGTCATTAATAACGAACTTATCCTGATCCGGGAATACGCGGCCGGGGTGGACAGCTATGAGCTGGGTTTCCCGAAAGGCGCGGTCGATCCCGGTGAGGATATGCTGACTGCCGCCAACCGCGAGCTGAAAGAAGAAATCGGCTTTGGTGCCCGGACTCTGACACCGCTGCGCCGCGTCACGATGTCTCCGTCCTATTTCTCCGGGCAGATGAATATTCTGCTGGCGGAAGGACTGTATCCTGAAAAGCTGGAGGGCGATGAGCCGGAACCGCTGGTTCAGGAGCGCTGGCCGGTCAGTAAGATGATGGATCTGCTGACGCACCCGGATTTTAACGAAGCCCGCAATATTACCGCGCTGTTCCTGGCACAGAAATTTTTACAGCGTACCGGTCAGTGAACTATTTTTAACACAAATTGATTTGTGTTAATCATCGAAAAAAGACATACATTTGTGTTAAGTAACGGCGATTGAAAAAAAGGGCTGCCCTCAGGCAGCCCTTCTGTTTCTATCCGCTTAATCAGAACAGCTCTTCGGAACCGCCGTCCTGCTGAATAATCGTCGTTCCCACTTCAGACACACCGTAATCTGTCGGTTCGGTGCCTTTAATAAAGTATTCGGAACGGGAGTTGGCCCCGGAGCCCAGTTTACCGGTACTGCGGTTGATCTGAACGGAGATAATTCCCGGCGGCGGCGGATCTTTACGCTCCGGCACACCCTCCAGCGCAACTTTCATAAAGTCGTTCCAGATTGGCTGGGCGCTTTTCGCACCTGCCTCTCCACGGCCGAGATCACGGGCGTTTTCATCAAAACCAATCCAGACCGCCGCCACAATGTCCGGGCCGTAGCCGACAAACCAGGCATCTTTTGAGCTGTTGGTGGTCCCGGTTTTACCGCCGAGGTCGCGGCGTTTGATATCCCGCATTGCCCGCCAGCCGGTTCCGCTCCAGCCCGGTTCGCCGTAGATATTGGAGTTCATGGCATCTTTGATCAGGAAAGCGACCTGAGTGCTGACCACATGCGGAGCATACGGGGAATCACTGCCCGCCAGCGGTGCTTTTTCCAGATCGGCTTCCGGTGCTGCCGGCTGGTCATTCTCCTGCGGCTGGTTGTCTGATTGCGCCACATCCGTTTCCAGTGCGTCTTTGTTCAGACTGCTTTCCAGGTCATGTGAACCCTCGCCGTAAATCACCGGGATATTGGTGCACTGCGGACAGGCTATTTTCGGCTCTGCGGTGAACAGCGCTTTGCCGTCCGCGCTGTCAATCCGGCTGATAAAATACGGATCAATCAGATAACCGCCGTTGGTCATGACCGCATAACCCCGCACCATCTGCATCGGTGTGAAGGAGGAAGAGCCGAGGGCCATGGATTCAGTCCGGACAATGTTGCTGTCCGGGAAGCCGAAGCGCAGCAGGTAATCAGCGGCATAGTTCACGCCCATAGCCCGCATGGCACGAACCATGACCACGTTTTTGGATTGTCCCAGCCCCTGGCGCAGACGGATCGGGCCGTCATAACGCGGTGGTGAGTTTTTCGGCCGCCAGTCCGGGCCTGCGCCGTCCGCACGGACAATCGGCAGGTCATTGAGCAGGGAGGAGAGTGTCAGGCCTTTATCCAGCGCGGCGGTGTACAGCAATGGTTTGATGCTGGAACCGACCTGGCGCAGGGACTGGGTGACACGGTTGAATTTGCTCAGTTCAAAATCAAACCCGCCGACCAGTGCGATCACCGCACCGTCTGCCGGATTGAGTGCCACCAGGGCGGAGTTGACGTCAGGAATTTGTGACAGCATCCAGCGGTCTTTATTTTGACGCACCCAGATCTGCTCACCGGCATGAACCACGCCGTTTACCGCCCGCGGAGCCGGGCCCATGGCGCGGTCAGAGATAAATTTACGTGCCCAGCGCATGCTGTCCATGGTCAGGTCGATAGTGGAACCGTCTTTGAGCATCACCTGCGCGCGCCCGGCATCTGAACTGAGTACCACACCCGGATTCAGCGGGCCGTAAACCTGTAATGTCTTCAGTTTGCTCAGGATCTGTTCAGTATCCCACGGCATTCCGTTCTGCGGCCACAATACCTGCTGAGCCCCGCGGTAACCGTGGCGCATATCATAATCGATAATACCGTTATGAACGGCCTCTTCGGCGCTGAGCTGATCTTTGCGTTTGACGGTGGTGTAGACCTTATAACCATCGGTATAGGCATTTTCACCGTACTTTTCAATCATGGCCATACGAACCATTTCCGCCAGATACGGCGCGGAAAAATCGATTTCCGGAGCGTGATAACGGGCCTCGATAGGTTCACTGCGCGCTTCATCATATTGTGCGCGGGTAATGTAATTCTCTTCCAGCATCCGCGTCAGCACCACATTACGGCGGGCCAGGGCACGGGATTTGGAGTAAAGCGGGTTAAAGGTGGACGGTGCTTTCGGCAGACCGGCAATCACCGCAATCTCACTGAGTGTCAGCTGATCAAGGTTCTTACCGAAATAGACATACGCCGCCGCACCCACGCCGTAAGCGCGCTGGCCGAGGTAAATTTTGTTCAGGTACAGCTCAAGGATCTCGTCTTTGGTCAGTAACTGTTCAATACGGATGGCCAGGAACGCTTCCTTTACTTTACGGATAACGGTTTTTTCCGGGCTGAGGAAGAAGTTACGGGCAAGCTGCTGTGTGATGGTACTGGCACCCTGTGATGCCCGTCCGGAGGTCATGGCAACCGATGCGGCACGGAAAATCCCGATCGGGTCGATTCCGTGGTGCTCATAGAAACGGCTGTCTTCCGTCGCGATAAAGGCATTTCTTACCATCGGCGGGATCTGGCTGAGTGTCAGCGGAATACGGCGTTTTTCACCGAATTGTGCAATCAGTTCACCATCTGCACTGTAGACCTGCATTGGTGTCTGTAATTTGACATCTTTCAGTGTGGCGACATCGGGCAGATCGGCCTCGACATATTTGTACATGCCATATATCGATGCTGCTCCAAGAAAAATGCAACAGACAACAAAGATCAATAAATACTTTAAGAACTTCACCTGAAAATTTCCGTTAGCCGTGTGGTGGACAGTTTATAAACAGCGACCCTGTAGTATAAAGCTTCATACGTTTCTTGAATACGTATTTTATAACTATCGGAAAATTAAAAGAAAAGATTATTTTTTATATTAATAATTCAGGGATTATTTATGCAGATTGCTTCACGGATGGCGGGAATTTCCCTTCAGGACGGGGAATTAAGGATAGCTCTGGCGCGGCGTAAGCGCCGGGGGTGGGATTTTGAGGATTTTATCACGCTGACGCTGCCGGAAGCGGAATCAGCAGAAAACGGTGTACCCGGTTTGTCTGTGGCTGCGGCTGCGCTGGGGAAATGGCGGCGGCGTATCCGGGGGTGTCCGGTATGCCGGGCGGCGTTGCCGGTGTCACTCTGTCTTCAGCAGCAGATACGCCTGCCGGAGAGCCGTGTCGCTCAATCTGCGGTGGTTCCGCTGATTGATACCTGGCTGGCGCGCACGTTTCCGGGGCGTCATCAGGATCTTATCTATGATTACCGGCTCTTTTCCAGCGATATCATCCTGACAGCGCTGCACCGCGCTGTCAGGGATCAGTGGCTGGCGCTGGCGGCAGCGCTTCGGGCGGAGCTGACGATGCTGAGTATTATTCCCTGCGCACTGCGCCGTTTCGCCCGGACCCGGGGCGTGACAGCAGAGGACTGGCTGGTTTTCCGTCAGGGTAACAGTGTCTGCTGGACTGCCGGTGAAACTCAGCCGGTACTGAGCGGACGGGTGGATCTGACACTTTCGTCGTTACCGGCAGAACTGAAAAAGCAGGGCTTTGATGATACCCGGGCCGCACTGCGTTGTCTGCACGATCTCAGCAGCCTGCCGGAAGCATGGCAGGCGGAATGCCTGTGTTATGAGAATGCAGAGACGGATGATGTGCCGCCGGGCTATGCGGCGGCGGCAGGCCTGGTGTTCTGCGGGGAGGATCGGTTATGACACTCCGGGTGAATCTGACCGCATGGCGTTCCCGGCTGAAACGGCAGATCTGCCGCGGGATAGCAGTCCGGTTTCTGGCGGCGGGCTGGGTGATGTTATCCGCGTTGCTGCCGGTTTATCTGCTTCATTCCCTCTCTGTGCAGCATCTGGCGCTGTTGCTGGCGGTTTCTGATGAACGGGAAGCCCGCCTGGTGCTTCAGCGGGCTGAATTTACCCGCCTGCTTGCCGTACAGCAGCAGGCGGAGGCAGATAAACTGCGGCAGCAGCAAACCGGCCGGGAAAACTGCCGTTACCGGGAGTTACTGTCTTTTTTGCAGAGGCAATTGCCGGAAGATGCCTGGCTGGCACGCTATCAGGCTGAGCGGCAACAGCATGATAAAGAAAGTACCGTACGCCATGCTCTGGCGATCAACCGCCGTCAGGTGATCGCCCCGTCCCATCCTTTATTACACCATGCACCGCCGGGGCTGATACCGCTCAGGCTGATCAGCCTGCATCATCACAAAACCGCCAATGTCCGGCAGTTCGTATTGGTGACCGGGGGGAGACTGCCATGAACCTGAATACTGTGTGGCATTTTGTGCAGTACCGGCGTGTGCAGTGGGGTGTGATTTCCGGGATCTGGTTATCGGCCGGTGTGATGTTCTGGTGTTTTTATCTGCAACCGGCGGCCGGGGAAACCGATATGCAGCTCCGGCAGCTGCAACAGCTGACCGCACGGTCAGAACAGGCGGTGCCGGAAGTGATTACATTACCGGCACCGGACATTCCGCCGTTATTTACCCTGCTGCCCGAAAATGCGCTGCCGCTGCTGACCGGCTGGCAGCAGGAACCGCCGGAACAGCCGGAGCGCTGGGTACTGACCTTTGAGGCGCATTATCCGGCGCTGGCGGATCTGCTGGATACCCTCTGCGGGGAGCTGACTCAGTTGCCGGTTACCCGGCTCTCGCTTCATCCGCTGACCTCCGGAACATCCGCATCGCCGCCGCTGTTACAGATGACGCTGCATCTTGCATTACCGGGTTCTGATTTACCGGACTCAGATAAGGAATGGCGCGATGATTAACAACGTAAAATCCGCAGCCGGACTGATCACCGGCTGCGCTCTGCTGTTTGCGGCAGCGGCGTGTGGCGGGCCGCATCCGAGGGATCTTTTTCAGCCGGTGATCATAAATGAAGCGCAGACCGCACTGACAGAATCTCCTGCGGTATATTCCCCGCCACTGACAGCTGAGAGCCGGCAAAGCCGCACGTTTTCCCTGCAATATGCGGATGCGGCAGAGATGCTGGTTATGCTGAAACAACATCATGCGCAATGGTTTGCCGGTAACAGGATGCCGGAAGCTGACCGGCTGACTAATTCCCTCTTTATAGAGGCAGCGCCGGACGTGCTGTCGCGGACGGAAGCCTGGCTGACTCAGATGGATCAGCCGCAGCAGCAGGTGCAGATTACGGCACATATTGTGTCCGGCTCCCGTGAGGGGCTGCATGAGCTGGGGCTTCAGTGGGGAACGGTATTGCCGTCACCGGAGTCCGGCAACCGCCTGCAACTGCATCAGGCACGGGGAAACAACACGTTTACGTTTAATATCGCCCGTCTCGGCGGGCATCTGCTGGAGATGGAACTGAGCGCACTGGAGCAGGAGCAGCAACTGGATATTATCGCCAGCCCGCGTCTGACCACAGCCCATGAGCACCCGGCCAGTATCAAGCAGGGATCGGAAATTCCTTATACCACACAAAACCATGAATCCGGCTCACAGGTACAGTTCCGCGAGGCGGTACTGGGAATGGAGGTCACACCGCAGATCCTGAGAGATAACAAGGTGCGTCTGACCCTGCATATCAGCCGTAATGCACCCGGTGCGGCACTGATACAGAACGGCAGCGAGCAGTACGCTATCGATAAACAGGAGATCACCACACAGGTGGTTGTCCGCAACGGGGAAACCCTGATCCTCGGCGGTATTTTTCAGCAGGATAAGGGCAGACAGGTAACCGGTGTGCCCTATTTGTCGTCGATCCCATTGATGGGAAAGCTTTTTACTCATCAATACGATAAACTCAGCCGCCGTGAATTAGTGATATTCATTACACCGCAGTTGATCGATATTTAGTAACTGTATCAATATCAGCATGTTGTATCATAATTCACGGATAATATACGCAGGATAGCGGGTTTTTTTACCGGTTCTGCGGTGTTATACATTTGACGATTGCAACGATTTAGCATACAAGAGTTAGCAAATTTAGCAGGTATGAAATCACTGCCGCCGTAAAACAGACCGTTAATTCGTTGACGGACAACGTCCTGATTTTCAGATCGCGCCTTATGTTTCTGTGCAGCTCCTGTTTGCAGGAGGATTCACGGAAATATAAGGCGCGGTTTTTCGCAGGCGTTATGATAGTATGTGCGGATGTTCAGAGGCCGGATTGCGACAGGCATCACACAGCAGCACCTGAGGTATCTTTCCGGTTTTGTGCCGGTATGGTTGCAATCGGGCGGAATGTGCGGAGATAATTTCAGGTTACTCACGCAGATTCACTCATGAGGTTTCATTTGAGGTCCCGCCGCTGATCGGGTGAGCGGGGCGGGTTATCATTAACGAATATTCTTAGTTATACCAAAAACATGGCAGAGAAACGCAATATCTTTCTTGTCGGCCCGATGGGTGCCGGCAAAAGTACTATTGGTCGTCAGCTGGCTCAGCAATTAAATATGGAATTTTTTGATTCCGACCAGGAAATTGAACGCCGCACCGGAGCCGATGTGGGCTGGGTGTTTGATGTCGAAGGTGAAGAAGGTTTTCGCCTGCGTGAAGAAAAAATCATCAATGAACTGACTGAAAAGCAGGGTATCGTCCTGGCTACCGGCGGGGGTTCCGTCAAGTCACGGGAAACCCGCAACCGCCTGTCTGCGCGGGGTGTGGTTGTATACCTTGAGACCAATATTGAAAAACAACTGGCCCGGACACAGCGCGATAAAAAGCGTCCGTTGTTACAGGTCGATGAGCCGGTCCGGGAAGTCCTGGTCAAACTGGCCGATGAACGCAATCCGATGTATGAAGAGATCGCGGATATCACTATCCACACCGATGATCAGAGTGCAAAAGTGGTTGCAAATCAAATCATTGAACTGTTAGAAACCAACAGTTAATTTTATATTACCGGCAACATGCGGAGGTGCCATGGAAAAAGTGACTGTGACTTTGGGTGAGCGTGCTTATCCTATTTCAATTGCTCCGGGTCTCTTTTCCCTTTCCGGCACCTTTGCGCCGCTGACCGCCGGTCAGCGTGCAATGATCGTCACCAACGAAACCCTTGCCCCGCTGTACCTTCAGACACTGACCGATAACCTTGCGCACGCCGGTGTGCAGGCGGATTCCGTGATTTTGCCGGACGGCGAGCAGTACAAATCCCTGACTACCCTTGATCGTATTTTTACGGCGCTGCTGGAGCACAATCACGGGCGTGATACCACGCTGATTGCGCTGGGCGGCGGTGTTATCGGGGATCTGACCGGTTTTGCAGCGGCTTCTTACCAGCGCGGCGTCCGTTTTATTCAGGTGCCGACCACGCTTCTGTCTCAGGTGGATTCTTCTGTCGGCGGCAAAACCGGTGTGAACCATCCGCTGGGCAAAAACATGATCGGTGCCTTCTGGCAGCCGGTCAGTGTGGTGATTGACCTCGGTTGCCTGAACACTCTGCCGCGCCGTGAACTGGCTTCAGGGCTGGCGGAAGTCATCAAATACGGCATTATTCTGGATCGCGATTTCTTCCTCTGGCTGGAAGAGAATATCGACCGCCTGCTGGCACTTGAGCCGCAGGCGATGGCGTACTGCATCCGCCGCTGCTGTGAACTGAAAGCTCAGGTAGTGGCTGCGGATGAAAAAGAGACCAGCGGGCTGCGTGCGCTGCTGAATCTCGGCCACACATTCGGCCATGCTATCGAGGCGGAAATGGGCTACGGTGTCTGGCTGCACGGCGAGGCCGTCGCCGCAGGGATGGTAATGGCGGCACGTACCGCTGAACTGCTCGGTACCTTCCGCCCGGAAGAGACTGAGCGGGTCATTGCGCTGCTTACCCGTGCCGGACTGCCGGTGCGCGGACCGGAATCTATGCCGGCGGAAGCCTATCTGCCGCATATGATGCGGGATAAAAAAGTGCAGGGCGGTAAACTGCATCTGATTGTTCCGGAAACTATCGGCCGGTCGGTTGTCCGTGCGGATATTCCGCATGACAAGGTGCTGGCTGCCATTCAGTCCGTTTAACGGGAGACGCGCGGCAGAATGTTTTTTTATATCTGTCTCGCTGAGTGCCGGGAAAATGGTTACACTACGCATTATGACGCGCGTACCGGGCGTCAGTTCTCTTCTGTTATATCCAAAGACACAGTTTCTGCTCTGATGGGAGGGCAAAATGGACGGCTTTAAACCCGAAAAGCAAGAACCACAGATTTTCAGCCAGCCGGATGATGAATCTATCCGTCCGGACGCATCTGACAGGCCGGAGCGCCCGGAACGCCGTAATCCGCGTCCGCGCCCGCCGCAGTCACGGCCTAAGTTTGCCGTCTCCCGCCAGCAGATGATGATTGGCGTGGCGGTTGTGGTCCTGGTATTACTGATTATTGCGATAAGCTCTGCGCTGAAATCGCCGTCAGAACCGGAAGCACCACAGCAGGCACAAAACGGCGAACGCCCGATTACGCTCGGCACCGGCAGTAATGACGGGGCAACACCGTTACAGCCGTCCGAACCGGTTCTGTCACAGGGCGGGCAGACCGGCGTGAATCTTCCGGCTATCAATAACCTGCCGACACAGGCACAACAGCCGTCACAGACAGGCGGCACCGGTCAGCGCGTGGATATCCCGGGGGATATTAACGATGCCCTGAATCAGGGAAGCACACAGACCGGTATCAATAATGCAGCGCAGCAGAATATGAATAATCTGCCGCCGGTGGTTACTCCGCAGGAAGAGCCGAAGAAACCGGTACAGCAGGTGAAACCGCAGCCGGTGAAAACCACCACAGCTACTCCGGCTAAACCGCGTGAAACCACCAAACCGGCTGCAGCCGCACCGGCAAAAAGCAGTACTGCGATCGCCAAAGCCCCTGCCGGGAGCTATACCCTGCAGCTGAGCAGTGCGAGCCGTGCGGATACGCTGAAAGCGTTTGCACAGAAGCACGGTTTATCCAACTATCAGGTTTATGAAACAACACGTAACGGAAAATCGTGGTATGTCCTGGTATACGGTAATTTCCCGACAGTCGGGGATGCAAAACGGGAAGTTGAGCGTCTGCCTGCTGAAATTCAGGGGAAAAAGCCGTGGGTCAGAAAGATGCAGCAAGTGCATCAGGACATGAAAAAATAAACACGGATTCCGTCAGGTGCTGATTTGCTGTCTGAAACAGAGCAGAATCGGCGGCTCTGGCCTTTTTGAGCAATGATTACAGACAGCATGAAGAAACAACGCGCATTTTTGAAGTGGGCCGGCGGAAAATACACTCTGGCAGATGAAATAAAACGGCATCTGCCGGAGGGTGATTGTCTTATAGAGCCCTTTGTCGGCGCGGGGTCAGTGTTTCTCAATACCGATTATCCGCGCTATGTGCTGGCGGATATCAACAGTGATCTGATCCACCTCTACACGGTGGTAAAATTGCGGACTCAGGAATTTATCGATGAGTCCCGTAAGCTGTTTACGCCGCAATTTAATGATGAATTACAATACTATGCCCTGCGGGAACAGTTTAATCAGAGCACGGATCATTTCGAGCGCAGTATTCTGTTCCTGTATCTGAACCGCCATTGTTATAACGGTTTATGCCGTTACAATTCCAAAGGCCGGTTTAATGTGCCCTTCGGGCGCTACCGCAAGCCCTATTTCCCGGAAGCCGAACTGTTATGGTTCGCGGAAAAATCCCGCAACGCCACGTTTGTCTGCCAGTCTTATGTGACCAGCATGGAAAATGCAGGCGCCGGGGATATTGTCTATTGTGATCCGCCTTATGCGCCGTTATCCGTGACGGCTAATTTTACGGCCTATCACACCAGCGGATTCGGATTACCTGAGCAGCAGAACCTGGCACAGCTTGCACAAATGCTTTCGTCGGATCGCAAAATTCCGGTTCTGATCTCGAATCATGACACCCCCCTGACCCGGGAGTGGTATCATCAGGCGCAACTGCACATTGTCAAAGTGCGCCGCACTATCAGCCGCAATACACTTAACCGCCAGAAAGTGAATGAATTACTGGCGCTTTACCGCGGACAGTAAGCCGTTGAATCCGGCGGCGTCTTATTAAGAGGAAACAGGAATGAAAGAGTTTTTGATTGCTCCGTCCATTTTATCTGCTGACTTTGCCCGTCTGGGGGAAGACACCGCGAAGGTTCTCGCCGCAGGCGGTGATGTGGTTCACTTCGACGTGATGGACAACCATTATGTCCCGAACCTGACTATCGGACCGATGGTGTGTAAAGCCCTGCGTGACTACGGTATTACCGCACCGATTGATGTGCATCTGATGGTCAAACCGGTGGACCGCATTGTGCCGGATTTTGCCAAAGCGGGCGCAACTTACATTTCATTCCACGCGGAAGCGAGCGAGCACGTTGATCGCACCATTCAGCTTATCCGCGAATGCGGCTGTAAACCGGGTCTGGTATTCAACCCGGCCACGCCGCTCAGTTACCTCGATTATGTCATTGATAAACTGGATCTGATCCTGCTGATGTCGGTAAACCCGGGCTTCGGTGGTCAGTCCTTTATTCCGGAAACACTGAAAAAAGTGGAAGAAGTCCGCCGCCGCATTGATGCCAGCGGCCGTGACATCCGTCTGGAAGTGGATGGCGGGATTAATACTGAAAATATCGCGGCAGTGGCGCAGGCCGGTGCGGATATGTTTGTGGCCGGTTCCGCGATTTTCGGCAAACCGGACTACAAAGCCGTGATTGATGATATGCGTAAAGAATTAACAAAGGTTTCAGCATGACAGAGAAAACAGCAGTACAGCAATTTACAGGGATTAAAGCCGTTGCATTTGACCTGGACGGCACACTGGTTGACAGTATTCACGGCCTGGCAGATGCCACAGACCGCGCGTTAGAGGCACTCGGCTATCAGAAAGCCGGGAAAGAGAATGTCACCGTCTGGATTGGTAACGGTGTTGATATTCTACTGGAGCGCGCACTGACGTGGGCAACCGGCTCTGCGCCGGATGCCGCGCTGCATGCGAAATGCCGTCAGTTATTTGATGAGTTTTATGCCGATGCCGTCAAAACCGGCAGCCCGCTGTTTGCACACGTGAAGCCGGTATTACAGGAACTGGCGGATGCAGGCATGGATCTGGCTATCGTCACGAACAAACCGACCCCGTTTATTGCCCCGCTGCTGAAAGAGCTGGATATTGCTGATTTCTTCTCTGTCGTTCTCGGCGGGGATGATGTGAAGAATAAAAAGCCGCATCCGGCTCCGCTCTACCTGACGCTGGGTGAGTTTGGGCTGCGTAAGGAAGAGATGCTGTTTGTCGGGGATTCCCGCAATGACATCCTGGCGGCACAGGCAGCAGAATGTCCGTGTGTCGGTCTGACCTACGGCTACAACTACGGTATTCCGATTGCGGACAGCAACCCGGATTGCGTACTGTCCGACTTTGCCGGGCTGTTACCGGCGCTCGGGCTGTCTCCGTTAACTCATCAGGAAGGATAATCATGAGCGGAACTAACACCAAAGCACATAAACCCGTTGTTTTCAGCGGCGCACAGCCTTCCGGCGAACTGACTATCGGTAACTACATGGGCGCGCTGCGTCAGTGGGTGAAAATGCAGGATGATTTTGACTGCATTTACTGCATCGTCGACCAGCATGCGATTACCGTCCGTCAGGACCCGGCAGAGCTGCGCAAACGCACTCTGGATACGCTGTCTCTCTATATGGCCTGCGGACTGGAACCGGCAAAAAACACCCTGTTTGTGCAGTCCCATGTGCCGCAGCATGCACAGCTGGGCTGGGCACTGAACTGCTACACCTATTTCGGCGAACTGAGCCGTATGACGCAGTTTAAAGATAAATCCGCCCGTCATGCCGAAAACATCAACGCCGGTCTGTTTGACTATCCGGTGCTGATGGCTGCCGATATCCTGCTGTATCAGACCAATCAGGTACCGGTCGGTATCGACCAGAAACAGCATCTGGAGCTGAGCCGCGATATCGCGCAGCGTTTCAACGCGATTTACGGTGATGTGTTTGTGGTGCCTGATCCGTTTATCCCGTCAGGCGGTTCCCGTGTGATGGCGTTACAGGACCCGGCGAAAAAAATGTCGAAGTCTGATGATAACCGTAACAACCTGATCGCACTGCTGGAAGATCCTAAATCGGCAGCGAAGAAAATCAAACGCGCGGTAACAGACTCCGAAGAGCCGCCTCGTGTGATTTATGATTTGGAAAATAAACCGGGTGTCTCCAACCTGCTGGATATTCTCTCCGGTGTTACCGGCAAACCGGTTTCAGCGCTGGAAGCGGAATTTGAAGGCCAGATGTACGGTCACCTGAAAGGCGCGGTTGCAGATGCTGTTTCCGGTATGCTGACAGAGTTACAGACCCGTTATCACGAAATCCGTAACGACGATGTGTTACTGAACCGGGTGATGAAAGAAGGTGCGGAGAAAGCCTCTGCCCGTGCACAGATCACGCTGGATAAAGTCCACGACGCAATTGGTTTTGTGCGCCGCCCGCTGTAACGGCTGGACTGATTAAACTGAAAAAAGCGCCCCGGAATGAAGCGGCGCTTTTTTTATATCCGTTACAGCCAGCCTTTTTCTTTGCGGGAACGACATACCGGGCACAATGTCTGTTCCGGTTGCCAGCTCATAAAAGGCAGATGGCAACTGCTGCACCGGGCATCAAAATACGCATAATGAACCGGCTGACTGTTTTTTTCTGCCTGCGGTATGACATCAATCGCTTTCGGGAAACAGACATCGCGGCAGCTCATGCAGCCGCTGCATTTCGTTTTATCCACGGTAAACTGATTATCCGCAATCGTGATCGCACCCTCCTGACACACTGCCGCGCAGGCGGTACACAAAATACAGTTTTCTGTATCCGGGCGCACATCAAACCAGCTGTCATCCGGCCAGAGTTTTTTACGTTCATTCAGTCCGGTTATGGCGCGGCCGGTATTCAGCCCGGCACTGACGGTTTTCTGCCGGAATAAGGCAAAGCGCTTTCCGGTATCCACTTGCGGCGGCGGGATGATGGTCAGTTGCCAGACCGGCTCACCGAGCGCTTTCAGGCGCAGATTGAGCTCCGCCAGCACCGGCAGCCAGTTATCGGTTTCCGGCTCTGTTATCTGTATTCCGCGGATATGGTACTGCCGGTGCCAGACCAGCAGTTCTTCCGCACTGGCCGGTGTTTCTTTCTTTTCCACCACCAGTTGTCCGTGATTGTTATAGCTGCGTTCGCGGACAGGTATGTGTTCAATCGCATCAGACGGGCAGACAAACAGGCAGTTTCCGCACTGAAAACAGCGGTCGTTATCAATTCTGACATCAAGATAGCCGAACGTTACCGCATCTGCCGGGCAGCAGGCGGCACAGTTATCACACTGACTGTTTTTGAGTTTCTTCCTGACACAGTGATCATTCACTGTCGGCGGTATGGTTTTCCCGCCGTTTATCAGGTAGTTGAGTGCGCTGCGTCTGATAACGTTAACTCCTTTTCCCGATCATCATAGTAATCTGACTGCCATTTTCCCATGACCGGATGCTGTCTGCCACCAACGGGATCAATAATCTGCGTTTCACAGGCTCATTTCTTGATACAAAACAACCCGGCTGAATCGTAAAACCGTAAAATAAATGCAGGTTATTGTATTTCAAATACTTTATTGCGAATGGTTACCAGTCGCGATCAGACAATAAGCCGTTAACCGGCAATAACAATAATAACGATAACAAAATCAATTAAGCGAGCAATGTATATGACAAAGATGAAAAAAACGTCGTTGTTCACCGCGCCGCTGACGCGCCGCGGGTTTGTCAAAGCCTCCGGTGCGGCGGGCGGTCTGGCGGTTGCGGCAGGCGGCCTGTCTCTTCCGTTCAGCCATGCGGCATCTGCCGCTGAGAATACCTCTGCACCTGCGGCGGCTTCTGATGAAAAAGTGGTCTGGAGTGCCTGTACGGTTAACTGCGGCAGCCGTTGCCCGTTACGGATGCATGTGGTTGATGGTGAAATCAGATATGTGGAAACCGACAATACCGGTGATGATGTCTACGAAGAGCTGCATCAGGTACGCGCCTGTCTGCGCGGCCGATCCATGCGCCGCCGGGTATATAATCCGGATCGTCTGAAATACCCGATGAAACGTGTCGGTAAACGCGGCGAAAATAAATTCGAGCGAATTACCTGGGAAGAGGCATTTGATACCATCGCAGACACGATGAAGCGCCTGATCCGCGATTACGGTAACGAATCCATTTATCTCAACTACGGTACCGGTACCCTCGGCGGTACCATGACCAAATCCTGGCCGCCGGGAGGCACGCTGATTGCCCGTCTGATGAACTGCTGCGGCGGTTATCTGAATCATTACGGTGACTACAGTACCGCACAGATTGCAGCCGGTCTGAATTACACCTACGGCGGCTGGGCGGACGGCAACAGCCCGTCAGATATTGAAAACAGCAAGCTGGTGGTTCTGTTCGGTAACAACCCGGGCGAAACCCGCATGAGCGGCGGCGGTGTGACCTATTATGTTGAGCAGGCACGCGAAAAATCAGATGCCCGTATGATTATCATCGATCCGCGCTATACCGATACCGGGGCAGGGCGTGAGGATGAATGGATACCGATCCGTCCGGGAACAGATGCCGCCCTGGTCAGCGCACTGGCGTATGTGATGATTAACGAAGATCTGGTGGATAAGCCGTTCCTCGATAAATATTGCGTCGGTTATGACGAAACCACGATGCCGGCCGGTGCACCGGCCAACGGTCACTATAAAGCGTATATTTTAGGTGAGGGGCCGGACGGTGTGGCGAAAACCCCGGAATGGGCAGCAAAAATCACCGGTATTCCTGCCGCGCGGATTGTGAAACTGGCGCGCGAAATCGGGACTGCCAAACCCGCTTACATTACCCAGGGCTGGGGTCCGCAGCGCCGTTCAAACGGTGAAACCGCATCCCGTGCCATTGCCATGCTGTCAATTCTGACCGGTAACGTGGGGATCAACGGCGGTAACACTGGTGCGCGTGAAGGCTCTTATGCCATCCCGTTTGTCCGCATGCCGACGCTGACCAACCCGGTGCAAACCAGTATCTCCATGTTTATGTGGACTGATGCGATTCTGCGCGGCGAAGAGATGACCGCCACCCGTGATGGTGTGCGTGGCAAAGACAAACTGGATGTGCCGATCAAAATGGTCTGGAACTATGCCGGTAACTGCCTGGTAAACCAGCACTCCGAAATCAACCGCACCCATGACATCCTTCAGGATGAGAGCAAGTGCGAGATGATTGTGGTGATCGATAACCACCTGACCTCTTCTGCCAAATACGCCGATATCCTGCTGCCGGACTGCACCGCCTCCGAACAGATGGATTTCTGTATGGATGCTTCCGCAGGTAACATGGGGTATGTGATTTTTGCCGATCAGGCAATCGCCCCGCGCTTTGAAAGCCGCAACATCTATGACATGACCAGTGAAATCGCCAAACGGATGGGCGTCGGTGAACAGTTTACCGAAGGCCGTACCCAGGAAGAGTGGCTGCGTCACCTGTATGAACAGTCCCGCGCCGCGTTGCCGGAACTGCCGGAGTTTGATGAATTCCGCAAACAGGGTATTTTCAAAAAACGTGACCCGCAGGGACACCATGTCGCGTACCGTGATTTCCGCGAAGATCCGCAGGCCAATCCGCTGACCACACCATCAGGTAAAATCGAGATCTATTCCGCGCAGCTGGCGGAACTCCGTGATACCTGGGAACTGAACGACGGCGATGAGATCCATCCGCTGCCGGTCTATTCCGCAGGCTTTGAGCATGCCGGTGACCCGCTTCAGGAAAAATACCCGTTACAGATGACCGGTTTCCACTACAAATCCCGGACGCACTCCACTTACGGCAACGTTGATGTGCTGAAAGCCGCCTGTCCGCAGGAACTGTGGATTAACCCTGTTGATGCCGCGAAACGCGGGATTGCGCACGGTGATAATGTGAAGGTCTTCAACGATCGCGGGGAAGTGCGCGTTAATGTGAAAGTCACACCGCGTATTCTGCCGGGTGTTGTCGGTCTGGGTGAAGGCGCATGGTACAGCCCGGACGGTGATCGTATCGATCACGCAGGCAGTATCAACGTGTTAACCACTCAGCGCCCGTCGCCGCTGGCGAAAGGGAATCCGTCCCATTCCAACCTGGTTGAAGTCGTTAAGGCCTGAGGAAGCGAATTATGTCAACGCAATATGGTTTCTACATTGATTCAGGTCGCTGCACCGGCTGCAAAACCTGTGAGCTGGCCTGTAAAGACTTTAAAAACTTATCTCCGGACGTGAATTTCCGCCGCATCTATGAATATGCGGGGGGCGACTGGACAGAGCAGGATGGGGTGTATCAGCAGAATGTGTTTGCTTACTACCTCTCCATCTCCTGTAACCACTGTGATGACCCTGCCTGTGCCAAAGTCTGTCCGAGCGGTGCGATGCATAAACGGGAAGACGGCTTTGTGGTGGTGAATGAGGAAGTGTGTATCGGCTGCCGCTACTGCCATATGGCGTGCCCGTACGGCGCACCGCAGTTTGATGAGGTCAAAGGCCACATGACCAAATGTGACGGCTGTTATGAGCGCGTCGCGGAAGGCAAAAAACCGATTTGTGTCGAATCCTGCCCGCTGCGGGCACTGGATATGGGACCGATTGAGGAACTGCGCGCCAAATACGGCACACTGGCGGAAATCGCGCCGCTGCCGTCTGCGGAATACACACATCCGAATATCGTTTTAAAACTGAATGCCAACAGCCGCCCTGTCGGGGATACCACAGGCCATCTGGCGAACCCGGAGGAGGTATAACATGGGATCGGGAATTCATGAATGGCCGCTGATGTTCTTTACCACCATCGGGCAAAGTGTGGCAGGGGCGTTTATTGTGATGGCGGCAGTGCTGCTGTCCGGAAAACTGTCACCGGAGATGAACCGTAAAGTGCATTACAGCATGTTCGGCCTGTGGGTGCTGATGGGCGCGGGTTTCCTGCTCTCCATGATGCACATGGGCACACCGCTGCGCGCATTTAATGCGTTTAACCGCCTCGGCAGTTCGTCGCTCAGTAATGAAATTGCGGCCGGTTCGGTCTTCTTCGCGGCAGGCGGTTTCTACTGGCTGCTGGCAGTGCTGAACAAAATGCCGGCGGCGCTTGGTAAGCTCTGGCTGCTGGTGGTCATGGTGCTGGCGGTGGTCTTTATTTACGCCATTCCGCAGGTTTACCAGATTGCCACGGTGCCGACCTGGCACACCCCGTACACGACAATCCACTTTGTGCTGACAGCGCTGCTGGGCGGACCGGTACTGGCTGCTCTGCTGCTGCGGATTGCCGGATTTGACCTGCGCTGCATCAGCTGGCTGCCGCTGGTGAGTATTATCGCGCTGGTGGCGAGTGCGGTTGCGGTGACCTCACAGGCGTTTGATCTGGCTTCTATCCGCAGCTCAGTACAGAGCGCATCCGCGCTGGTGCCGGAGTTCGGCCTGTATATGGGCTGGCGTCTGGTTCTGCTGGTTCTGGGTCTGGCCTGCTGGATCCTGCCGCTGGTGAAACGGGCGAATCCGCCGGTGATCATGATGCTGGCTGGTTTTATCCTGGTGCTGGCCGGGGAAATCATCGGCCGCGGTATTTTCTACGGGCTGCACATGACAGTGGGTATGGCCTATCTGTCCTGATACAGTCAGCGCGTATCCTGTTACTGTTTTCCGTCCGGAAATCGTGGCAGGATACGCCGGTATTTTATTGCGGGGATCCTGAGTTATGAGTGAGCAAGCAGTCAGTGATATTGCCTTAACGGCCCGTATTCTCGGCGCGGCATTTTATTATCCGCCGTCAGAAATCGCACAGATAACGGAACTGCTCTCTTCCGGTGAGTGGGTGGCGGAATGGCCGTATGGTGATGACGCACAAAAGCAGAATGCAGCGCAGAAACTGAATATCGCTGTCAGCGGGGAGGAAACATTACCGCAGGCGTATCAGCGGCTGTTTATCGGCCCGCAGGCTCTGCCCGCATCACCGTGGGGCTCTGTCTGGCTGGATAAAGAGCAGGTGCTGTTCGGGGATTCCGCAGTTGCCCTGCGTGAATGGATGCGTGCACATCAGGTGGATATTGCGTTGTCGCAGAATGAGCCGGAAGATCACATCGGTTTGTTACTGATGATGGTGGCCTGGACAGCGGAAAACCGTCCTGATGCCCTGAATTCACTGCTGGCGGAACATCTGCTGCCGTGGGCGCGCTTTTATCTGGCGCGTATGCAGGAAAGATGCGGAAGCCCGTTCTATGAAGGATTATCTGCCCTGACCGCCCTGACACTCTGCGGCTGGCAGGATGCTTTGCTGGTAATTCCGGCAGAGAAAACTATCTTCGCCTGACGTGCCGCCGCATCAGAGTAAAAAGCGCCTCCGGTCTGCACCGGGGGCGCTTTTTTTACGGCGGATACTACCGGCCGAGGTCAAATTCATTAATTTTTGCCAGCATCTCCGGGTCATTGCGGTATTTTTCACGCAATACTTTCTGCTGCTCTTTAGCCGGAGGACAGGTTTCATCCAGTGCTTTTCTGATATCTTTTTTCTGATCTTCCGGCAGGGATACATCCCATTCACCAGAGAAATAAATGCAGTTTTCTGCATTATCCGTAAAGATTTCCATCTCATCCGCACTGTTCTGATCTGCCGCGGCGGCAGGCAGAGAAAGCGCTGCCAGGCTCAGCAGCATTATCAGGTGTTTCATCCGTGTCTCCTGTTTTAAATGATAATAATTGTCATTTGATGTTTTTTTTGCCAGTATAGCCCGGTATTTCACCAGACGACGGCCGGGCCTTATGACTGAAAACGCATCTTTATCCTGTATCCCGCCTCTGCATAAACAGGTGGCGGAATATCATTTCCGCGACAAAATTCTGCTGCGTCAGGGGATCATGTCTGTCAGCGATGATATTGCGCTGGAAGAACGTTATGACGCGGGGCTCAAACTGATCGTTGTTCACAGCGGCCGGGTTCACAGCGAAAGCACCGGCGGACAGCTGATTACGATCGATTCACCGGCAGTTTTTATTGCGGCGGGCAGTGATAATTACACATTACAGAATCGGTTTAAAGCCGGTGTACCCCTGCATTACACACTCTTACAACTCTCTCCTGACTGGCTTGAACAGCAGCAGATTCTGTTACCGGCAGTTTTCGGCAGCGGACAGGCGCTGTCGCTCCGCCATATCGCTCTCGGCGGCCGGATCGCTGCCTGTGCGGGGCAATTGTTTGACAGTACGGTTCAGGATGCACTGAAACCGCTCTACTATGCCGGAAAAGCCGGTGAATTCGCGGCACTGTGCCTGCAACAGGTGATAGCCGCACCGGTAGCGGCACATAAACCGCTCAGCCGCCGGGAAATAAGCGGCCTGCAACGGGCGGAAGAGATCCTGCGTGATGAAATGGAAAACCCGCCGTGTCTGGAACAACTGGCGCTGCGTACCGGGCTGAACAGCCGTAAACTGACTCAGGGATTCAGGCAGAGGCATGGTCAGTCTGTGTACGGCTGGTTGCAGGAACTGCGCTTACAGACGGCCTGGCAGATGCTGACCACGCAGGGTGAGGCGATATCTGCCGTTGCGTATCATGTGGGTTACACCCCCGCACATTTCTCGGTGGTTTTCCGCAAACGCTTCGGATTGGTGCCCGGGGATGTGCGCAAACGGCATTTTTGTAACTGAATGTCCGGCAAGCGAAAGAAATAGCCCCGCAAACGAAAGGGTTGCCGCTGGTGACATAACCGGCTGTCCGTTACTCTCCGCAGAGGACTGCGGAGAACATCATGTATCACGACTTACGGGCGTTGTTGCGCCCCTTTTATACCCTGCTGGCGACAGCACTTTTCTTTCAGACGATCGCCGGTATCGCCTCGTTATTACCCTGGCTGGCACTGTATCAGTGGGCGGATGCACAACCGGCCGGCCATAACGGCTGGCTGGCGGCTGCGGCGGCCGGTGGTGTTATCTGGCTGGCGGCTCAGACACTGGCGTTTCATCTTACCCACATCACCGATGCCCGTTTCAGTTACCGGCTGCGGCTGCAACTGGCGGAGAAAATGCGCAATCTGCCGCTGAACTGGTTTGTGCAGCAGGGGCGCAGCGGGGTGGATCAGTATGTGCAGCAGGATATCAGCGCACTGCATCAGCTGGTTGCGCATGCACCGGCCGATATTGTCCGGCTGATACTGGTTCCGCTCCCGGCGGTACTTTTACTGTTGCTGATTAATCCCCTGTTGCTGATCCTGTCACTGCTGCCGGTGTGCGGGGCATTTTACTGTTTCCGGCTGACCCGTTCCGGACGCTGCCGCGATATTTTTGCTCAGCGTGATAACGCATTGCGTGCATTATCCGGTGATTACCGGACTCTGGCCGAAAACCCGTTGATTGCGCAGCAATTTCCCGGCCGCGGCATTGTGCGCAAAACCGAATTATCCCTGTCACATTTCCTGTCTGTTTTTCATCAGTGGGTCATCAAAACCGGCCGTCCGGCGGCACTGGCACAGATCCTGCTCAGTTCGGTTCTGCTGGCGGTCTGGCTGCTTCTCTGTGCGTTTGTGACCGGGCTGACATTATCTGCGCCGGCATTGATCCTGTTTATTCTCCTGCTGCGCAGTATTACTGAGCCGGTTGCGGCGATGGGGCACGGCGCCGATGCATTGCAGGCCGGCGCCCGTGCCGCCGCGCGTATCAGTCAGTTGCTGCGGCAGCCGGAAATTACCTGTGGCAGCGGGCAGTATGATAATGCCGCTCTGCTGCCGCGTTCAGTACCGCTGGAGGTACTGAATATCTCACTGCATGCCGGAGAAGGGCACACACAGACATCTGTACTGCGTGATGTCTCGTTTTCGCTGACGGCAGGGGAAAGTGTTGCGATTATCGGGCCGTCCGGTGCCGGTAAAAGCTCACTGCTGAGGCTGATTGCGCGTTTTATGCTGCCGGATACCGGCGATATTCTTCTTGCAGGCAGGCCGCTGTCTGCATGGTCACATACCGGGCTGAACCAGCTGGTGACGATCGTGATGCAAAACAGTGAGCCGCTGCCCGGCACGCTGCGTGACAATCTGCTGCTGTTTAACCCGCAGGCTTCGCAATCACAGATACAGCATGCGGTCACTGCCGCCTGTTTTGATGAGGTGATTGCGGCACAGGCGAAAGGGATTGATGCGCTGATCGGCACCGATATCCAGCTTTCCGGCGGTGAAGCGCAACGGCTGGCCATTGCCCGCGCCCTGATTGCGCAAAGCCCGCTTCTGCTGGCGGACGAACCGACATCCGCACTGGACCCGGAGAACGCCGGTATGATTTTTGATGCGCTGCTCAGCAGTCCGGGAACCCGGCTGATTGTCACACATGACCTTATGCTGGCAAGACGTGCGGATCGGATGCTGTTTATGGCTGACGGCACGATTGCTGCAACCGGCACACATGAAGAGCTGATGGCGGAGTGCGCGGCATACCGGGAATTTGTTATGCAGCAGGAGAAACAACATGAAGCATGATCCGCTGAAAGCGCTGGTTTATTCCCTGAAAGGACCGGTATTGCTGATGGCCGCCGGTGCGGTACTTGAAGGGATCTGCGGATTACTGCTGATCCCGGTGATCCTGACTCTGCCGTCTGATCCGCTCCCGGCGCTGCGGAATCTGGGGATCGCGTCCGTTATCACGCTGATCGTACAGTATATTGCCCTGCAACAGGGCTTTCTGGCCGGAACAACTGTGATGCGCCGCCTGACACTTGCACTGATCCGGCATATCCCGCGTCGTCTGTCACCGGATAACAGCGCCGGGGAATTGCTGACGGGAGCACTTATCCCGGCGGCGGCGATTCCGGCGCATCTGCTTTCCCCGCTGATCAGTACCGTCATGATACCGCTGACGATTGTTACCGGTCTGCTGTTTTACTCCCCCGTGACGGCGCTCCTGTTTGCCGCAACCGCCGGTATACTGATTGCCGCACTCCGCCTCAGTGCGCAGCGGCTGAAACGGGATGAAACCGGGCTCCTCCGCGCCCGTGCCGGGGCTGCGCAGGCGCTGGGCGATTTTGCATTCCATCAGGCACTGTTGCGCAAAAGCGGTCAGATGAGCGGAGCGGTACAGCAATTACAGCGGACACTGTCGGCACAGCATGAATCCCAAATCAGACTTCTGCGCCGCAGCCTGCCGTATCACCTGCTATCCGGGCTGCTGATCCAGCTGATTTTTATCGTAATTCTGATCGCAGGCGCATGGCAGGTTTCTCACGGCACAATCACACTGAACGGCTGGCTGGCGGTGATGGTGCTGATCGCCCGTTTTATCGAGCCGCTGAACCAGCTTTCCCATATTGATCAGGCGCTGCGTCAGGCGAAGGCTGCACTGAATGCGGCAGAACAGGAACTGAGGGGGGAAACCCGCTGTTCACCGGCACACAGCGGAAAACCGCAGTCAGCCGGGGTCTCGGCAGCGTCGCTGACAGCACTGTCTGATGACGGAAAAACGTTGCTGCATGCGGTATCTGTGACCTGTCCGGAGAACAGTCTGACCGTCATTACCGGCCCGTCCGGTGCCGGGAAAACCACATTGCTGCACCTGCTGGCGCGGACGGCTGATCCGCAGAGCGGAACGGTCAGCTACGGCGATCTGCCGGTGACGTCGCTGTCTGAAACGGTACTGGCATCGTTCCGTCAGCTGGTGCCGCAATCTTCCCGGCTGCTGCGCGGCTCTCTGCGCTGGTCACTGTTACAGGGAGCTGCAACCCCGGACGATGCGGAATTGCTTGCGCAACTGCGGAAAACAGGTCTGCACCTTACCGCGGCACAACTGGATGACGATACCGGTGAACAGGGCGATCGCTTTTCCGGGGGCGAAAAGCAGCGGCTGTGTCTGGCCCGGGCGCTGTTAGCCGCACCGGCGATACTGCTGGCGGATGAACCGACCGCCAGTCTCGACGCGGTCAGCCGTGATAACGTCATCCGTCTGCTGGCTTCGTTTCCGGGGACACGGATTGTGGTGACGCACAGCCCGGCACTTGCCCGTGCGGCTGACAGGGTTATCGTGCTGGACAACGGTTATCTCTGTGCGCAGGGCACTCCGGCAGAAGTCGCACAGCAATCTGACTGGTTCGCCGGTTTTTGTGCCGCCGGACAGAAGACCGCTGAAATTGATCGGCAATCGACAGAAATTGTCCGGCAATCGAAACCGCAGATTATCTGAAACGGATAAAATGATAACGATTATCATTTCATAAGCCGGAACAGACATGACGCGCCTGACAATAACACATACACAGCAAACACCCGGTTTACCGGCCCGTTTCACACTCAGCAAACACACACTGATGTGCGCACTGCTGCTCTCAGCGCTGCCGTCAGCGGCAGAGACAACCGCGCCGGACACCGGTGATATCATTGTGGTCACTGATCGCCCGGCTGCCGCCGGGGATGACTATATCGCGCCCGGTGTTACCACGCTGGGGAAAATGGCACTGAAGCCGCGTGAAATCGCACAGTCGGTCAGTGTTATTGACCGGACGCAGATTGAACAGCAGAACCTGAATACGCTTGATGATGTGATGAGCAGGGCGACCGGCGTCACCAGTGCGCCGTTTGTTCTGCTGACCACGGCGTATTATACCCGGGGTTTTAAAGTCGATTCTTTTGAGCTTGATGGCGTGCCCGCTCTGCTCGGTAATATGGCCTCGTCGCCGCAGGATATGGCGGTGTATGAAAGGGTGGAAATTCTGCGCGGCTCTAATGGCCTGCTGCATGGTATGGGTAATCCGGCTGCGACCGTGAATATGGTACGTAAACATGCTCCGCACCGGGATCAGGCGAATATCACGCTGACGGCGGGCAGCTGGAACCGCTACCGCGCAGAGGCGGATGCCGGGGGACTGCTCAATGAATCGGGCAGCGTGCGTGGCCGGGTCGTGGTGGCGTGGGAAGATCGTGATTTCTTCTACGATGTGTCTGACCAGCAGACACGGCTGATCTATGCCACCGTGGATGCGGATCTTACACCGGACACGCTGTTACGTACCGGCCTGCAATATCAGATCATTGATTCTGTCACTAACATGGCCGGTGTCCCGATGGCGGCCGACGGCAGTGATCTGCATCTGCCGCGTGATACGTATCTGGATGTCAGCTGGGATAAATTCAAATGGGATACCACCCGTGCCTTTGCGCAACTGGAACATCAGATTAATGATGACTGGCAGTTTAATACTCATCTTGATTATCAGCATGTAAAAGCCCGCCTGCTGTATGCCGGGGCATGGGGAAATATTGACCCGCTGACCGGGGATGGCGCAATGCTGACAGGCGGCGCGTATAAATTCCGTAACCACCAGCTGAGCCTGGACAGTAATGTGACCGGCAAACTGACCGCCGGCGGCTTACAGCATGATCTGATAGCCGGAATCAGCTATGCCGGTGCGCAGGAAGAGCAGCTCACTGCTGCTTTTGATACACCGCTCAATGTGCCGGTCAATGTCTACCGCTGGGATCCGCACAGTGTACCGGTGCCGGGCATCGGCGCGTATTCATCGCCGGGAACCACAAAAACGATCCGCAAAGGCCTGTACACCATGGGACGGATCAAGGTTGCGGAGCCGCTGACAGTGGTGGCCGGCGCCAGGGCAGACTGGTGGCAGGTACGCAAGCCGGATGCGAAATTTACCGAAGACGGAAAAATCACACCTTACGGCGGTCTGATCTGGGACTTTGCGCCGGAATGGTCATGGTACGGCAGTTTTTCCACGGTGTATCAGCCGCAGACCGGCAAAACTTACAGCGGTAACATGCTGAAACCGGTTGAGGGACAGACACTGGAAAGCGGTGTGAAAGGCTCGCTGCTCAACGGCGGACTGAATGTCTCTGCTGCGGTTTACCGGATTGATATGAAAAATAACCCGCAGGCTGACCCTGAGCACCCGGGCGGCGCTTTTGATACCAACTATATCAGCGGCGGAAAAGTGGTCAGTCAGGGCTTTGAACTGGAAGGAACCGGCTATATCACGCCGTTCTGGGATATCACGGCCGGGTATACCTATACCGATACCCGTTATAAAGAAGACACACAGAATCAGGGCGAAACCTTTAACAGCCTGACACCACGGCATATGGTCCGGGTCTGGACACAGTATCAGTTACCTTGGGATGAACGGAAATGGAGTGTCGGCGGTGGTGTTCAGGCACAAAGTGAGTTCAGTAATTCCAACGGCCGGGTCACTCTGCGCCAGGGCGGATATGCGGTGGTTAATACCCGGCTGGGCTATCAGATAGATGATAACTGGTCCGCAGCAGTCAATATTAATAACCTGTTTGACCGCCGTTATTACGCCGGATTATTCACCCCGCAGTGGAATAACCGCTATGGCGAGCCGCGTAATATTATGCTGACACTGAAGGCAGATTTCTGATGAAGTCTGCCGGGTTACGGCGGTGGATGATGCTGATGGCGGTCACCGGCTGTGTTGCCGGTGCGGTAACACTGTCTGCGGTGATCACCGTTTTTTATCCCGGCAGTGATGCACTTAACCGTCTCTATGCCGGGGTTTTTATCCCGTTCTTTATTCTGTGCGCCATTCTGTGTTATGCCCTGACATCCCCCGGACCGGGGGCGGTATTTCTGCGGGCATGGATCTGGTGGCCGCCACTTTTGCTGCTGCCGGGAGTCTGCTGATGCGTCCGGGACTGAAGGCATCGTTCGCACAACTGCACAGAAGTGCGGGGTCTGTATTTGGTGTGGTGCTGTTTATCATCTTATTCAGCGGCACCTGGAGCCTCGGCGGTGACAGCCTGCGTTTGTGGTGGCAGCATCTGCCCGCCGGTGAACCGCTGCCGCTGTCTGTTCTGACAGAGCAGGGGATGGCACAGCTGAGCGGGGAGAACGGGGTTCACATCGTACTGCCTTCAGACCGCTATCCGGTGATCAGTGTCTGCCGCCATCCGGGGGATTGCCCGGTGCTGCTCAGTGCCGTCACCGGTCAGCCGGTAAGTGCTGCCGCACCGACAGATATCCCGGTGACACTCCACAAAAATCTGTTTCTCGGCTTCCCCGGCCGGATGCTGGTCAGCCTGACCGGCGTTGTGCTGACGGTTTTACTGATCACCGGGCTGGTTATTCATCACCGGAAAATCCGGCTGTTACTGCGTCTCAGATGGCGGCAGGGAATACGGCGCTTTGCTTTTGATCTGCATAACCTGACCGGCCTGTGGTGTTATCCGTGGCTGGTGCTGTTCGCGCTGACCGGTGCGCTGTCCGGACTCGGGGCATTCGGGACAATGATGCTGGCCGATCGCGTCAGTCCGCAGGCACCGCAGCAGATTATGCAGCAGCTGATGGGATCATTCCGTGAGCCGGATGCGGCGGAAGAACCGGTGTTTTCATCGGTTACTGAACTGCTTGCGCAGTTACCGGCCCGCTATCCCGGCTTTATTCCGCAGATGGTGTCTCTGCAAAACCCCGGACGTGATGACCGGGTGGTGACTATCAGCGGCGTCCGTGAAGGGCAGCCGGGATCCGCGTATTTTGAACAGCTGCGCTGGCAGGGAACGCCGCTGCGTCTGACCGGCATCCGCGATTCTGCGGAACAGGGCATCTGGACCCGTGCCTTTATTGCAGTTCAGCCGTTGCATTACGGACAATATACCTGGCTTGCCGGTGCTGCGCCGTGGCTCAGCGCACTGCATTTTCTGGCCGGATTCGCAGCCTGTCTTCTGACACTGAGCGGCCTGTCGATGCGGGCACTGAATGCCCCTGACAGTCTCTCATCCCGTTTAACCATCGGCCTGTGCGGCGGCCCGGTACTTGCCTGTACCGTACTGCTGCTCAGTGCGTGGTTCTCCCCGTTATCAGCCCCTGCGGTATTTCCTGCGGTATGGCTGATAACGGTTTTTTTCACCCTTTTGTACCCGTCGCTCAGCCGCGCACTGCTGCTGATCTGTCTGTTCTGTGCCGCCGGATTCGTGTTTGCGGCGCTGGTTCATCTGTTTTCCTGCGCCGGTGCGCAGTGGTATACCGATGCCGCGCTGCTGCTGACTGCGGCGGGGTGTCTGTTATGTGCTGTTGTGTTATGGCGGAAAAACCGCTGCCGGAGTGAATTATGCATGAACTGATTAAACATCGCCGCCTGGTGATAACCCTGGGCTTTCTGTACTTGGCACAGGGTATTCCGATGGGTATCGCTATGGATGCGCTGCCCGCGATATTACGCCGTGCCGGAACTGACCTTGCAGCTCTGGCTTTTATTCCGCTGGTCGGGCTGCCGTGGGTGGTCAAATTTTTATGGGCACCGTTTGTGGATAATCACTGGTCTGTTTCTTTGGGCCGGCGGCGCAGCTGGATTATTCCGATGCAGGTGATCGTCACACTTTGTCTGCTGGCACTCAGTCTGACCGGTATCACGGCTGACAATGCCGGTCTGTGTGTTGCCCTGCTCGCGGTGGCTTCTCTGGCCAGTGCCACCCAGGATATCGCTACTGACGGTATGGCGGCGGAACATGCGGGAGGCAGTCTGCTGGCAAATATTAATGCAGTTCAGATAGCGGGTGTGATGGGCGGCTTTTTCCTCGGCGGTGCCGGTATGATGATGCTCACCGGTGTGCTGGGTCAGCAGGGCGCATTACTGATTTTTACGGCGGTACCGGCATTCAGCCTGATCCTGATCAGCCGTTTCCGGCAGCCGCCCCGTTATCACGCGGATGTCCGGCCTGATGAGGCTCAGGCCAGTCTGCTGAAAACTGTCCGCCGTTCCGGAGCTGTCCGTCTGCTGACGCTGACGCTGTTATCGGCGGTGACGGCGGTTTCCGGTTTCGGGCTGGCAAAGTTGTTTCTCACCGATGCGGGCTGGGCGCTGGAAGATGTCGGTAAAGCGGGCATGGCGGGCGGGATGGTCACGCTGGTGCTCGGTTGCGGCGGCGGTGCCTGGCTTATCGGAAAAATAGGGGTATGGCGGGCTTTTTCGGCGGGTCTTCTGTGCGCGCTGATTTCGTCGCTGCTCTGGTTTGCACAGTCTCAGGGCAGTGTCAGTGTCATTATGGTGGCCGTGTGTATTCTGTTCGGCTCACTCTCTTCCGGGATAACATCTGTGGCAATTATGACGGCCGGGATGCGTTTCGCCTCACAGGCGAAGCAGGCCGGAACGGATATGACGGCGGTGCAAAGTATGCGGGATATCGGTGAAATGGCCTGCGCAATGATGCTGGTCAGCCTGACGGCGGCGATTGGCTATACCGGCGGATTCGTACTGGCGGCAGTGATTGCGCTGGCGGCTCTGCTGTTCACTGTCGCCAATGTCCGTTATCAGCGGCGGGTTCAGTTGTCAGCCGAACGGTCCGGCGAAACCGAATAACCGGCGGTTGAAATCTTCAATCTTTCCGCTGGTCAGGCGGCGCTGCATCGTCAGCGTCCAGCTGGCGGATAAGCCGGGGGCATGAAGCAGACGGCGATATTCCGTCTCATCGAACGGCAGATGAAACGCAATTGCCACGGCTTCTCTGACAGATACCGCGCTGGTTCGCGTCAGCAGTTTCAGGGGATGCAGTCCGCTGACTTCGCCTTTGCCTATCACGCGGTACAGCCAGCCGGTACGCCCGCTGTCCTGCATTACCTGCGCAAAATCGGACACATCAGTCAGCGGATTGAGCTTATAACAGGGTGAGCGCGGCTGGGTGATCTGGATAACCGCCCCGCCCCACTGATAAATATCGCCGATAAAAACGGTGTCTTCCGTCATACCGAGAGTGGAAATATTTTCCCCGAAAAACGGCGCGACAAAGCGATCCTCAATCTCCGGATACATCATTTTCCAGTAATCGTAGTGTTCGCGGGGATAGTGACATAACGCGCGGTCAGGGCCGCCGTGAAAGGCTTTTTCCGCCTGCTCATCACCGGCGAGTCCGGAGGCACCCAGCTGAAGGACACCCTCAGTCTGACGCTTCTCAATTGCGCTGCGTCCGCAGCGGGCTGTATCCCTGACGGGACCGGTGAAAACTAAAGGTGTGTATGCCATGCCGCCTCCGTATTGAGTGAGACAGACATCATAATCGAAAGCGGGGAAGAAGAATATGTGCGGACAATGCCCGCACATATTTCAGAACTTATTTGGCAGAAGCGAAACGCGCTGCTGCTTCATCCCAGTTGACTACAGACCAGAATGCTTTGATGTAATCCGGACGGCGGTTCTGGAATTTCAGGTAGTAGGCGTGCTCCCACACATCCAGACCGATGATCGGATAACCGGAAGTACCGGAAATCGCTTCACCCATCAGCGGGCTGTCCTGGTTAGCGGTGGAAACGACAGCCAGTTTGCCGTCTTTCAGCACCAGCCATGCCCAGCCGGAACCGAAACGGGTTGCCGCTGCTTTTTCAAACTCTGCCTGAAATGCATCAACACTGCCGAAATCGCGTTCGATAGCGGCTTTCAGGTCACCCTGTAATGTGGTGCCGGTTTTCAGGCCTTTCCAGAACATGCTGTGGTTGGAATGACCACCCGCGTTGTTGCGGATAAAGGTACGTTTGTCCGCCGGGAATTTATCGAGCTGTGCGACCAGATCGTCGATATCAAGGTTTGCCATCTCAGGGAAGGCTTCCAGCGCGGTGTTGGTGTTATTCACATACGTCTGATGATGTTTGGTATGGTGAATTTCCATTGTCATTTTATCGAAATGCGGTTCTAACGCATCATAAGCGTACGGTAATGCAGGTAATACATAGCTCATAATTATAACTCCAGTAATTGACCGAACCGCTCACACCGTGTGTGAACAGGCTAAACATTATAATGAAACAGATGATAATGAAAATGATTATCAGATCTGTGCGATCTGTGCGGATTCTTTTTATTTGTTATTTTACTGTCTTATTTTAGTTAAATATTTTAGCTAACTCTCCCCGCATAATGTCATACACTGATTTTTATCTCAATGATGATGTTTTATATCGTTGGTGCTTTTCGCATCAAATGATAACGCTGTGAATCTCCCCTTTTTCAATCCGTGATCTTTAGCGCAAAAAAGAAACAAAGGCGAAACGGCAACTTTATTTAACGTGATTTTGACATAGCATTAACAATTGAAAGGAGATGCATCATGACAAAAATAACGAAATATCCTGTACCCGAAGCAATTGCAAAAAATGCGCTAATCAATCATCAGCAGTATTTGGACGAGTATCAGTGGTCTGTTCAGGATCCTGACGGCTACTGGCGTGAGAAAGGACAGATTGTCGACTGGATAAAACCCTATACGCGGGTGAAGAACACCTCCTTCGACCCCGGCCATGTCAGCATAAAATGGTTTGAGGACGGCACACTGAATCTCAGTGCCAACTGTCTCGACCGGCATCTGGCAGAACGTGGTGACAAACCGGCGGTGATCTGGGAGGGCGACAGCCCGGATGAGTCCCGTACTCTCACCTATCGTGAACTGCATCATGATGTCTGTCAGTTTGCCAATGTCCTGAAACAGCAGGGGATACGCAAAGGTGATGTGGTCGCCATTTATATGCCGATGATCCCGGAGGCGATGGTTGCCATGCTGGCCTGCGCCCGTATCGGTGCGGTGCATTCGGTGATTTTTGCCGGGTTCTCACCGGAGGCGGTGTCCGGCCGTGTGATTGATTCCGGCGCAAAAATGGTGATCACCGCAGATGAAGGTCTGCGCGCCGGACGCACTATCCCGCTGAAGAAAAACGTGGATGACGGCCTGAAAAATCCGGGCGTGACCACGGTCAGCAGTGTGATCGTCTTCTGCCGTACCGGCAATCCGGTGGAGTGGCAGGAAGGGCGTGATATCTGGTGGCACGATGCTGTCAGCGGTGTCAGTGCTGACTGTCCGCCGGAAGAAATGAATGCGGAAGATCCGCTGTTTATCCTCTATACCTCCGGCTCGACCGGTAAACCGAAAGGGGTGCTTCATACCACCGGCGGTTATCTGGTCTACGCCACGCTGACATTCAAATATATCTTTGATTATCATGGCGATGAAGTGTTCTGGTGTACCGCGGATGTCGGCTGGGTGACCGGACACACCTACCTGGTTTACGGCCCGCTGTCCAATGGCGCTGTCACACTGATGTTTGAAGGTGTGCCTAACCATCCGAAGGTCAACCGGATGTGTCAGATTGTCGATAAGCATCAGGTCAATATCCTCTATACCGCACCGACAGCTATCCGCGCCCTGATGGCGGAAGGGCTGAATGCGATTGAAGGCACGTCCCGCAAATCCCTGCGCATTATGGGATCGGTCGGCGAACCGATTAACCCGGAAGCCTGGGAGTGGTATTACAAAACTATCGGCGACAGCCGCTGCCCGATTGTCGACACCTGGTGGCAGACTGAAACCGGTGCCTGCATGATAGGTGCAATGCCGGGAGCAATTGAGCTGAAACCGGGCTCCGCGACCGTGCCGTTCTTTGGGGTTCAGCCTGCGCTGGTGGATAACCAGGGCGACATTCTGGACGGTGAGACAGAAGGGAATCTGGTGATCCTGGATTCCTGGCCGGGCCAGGCACGTACCCTGTTCGGTGATCATGAACGCTTTGAACAGACGTATTTTTCCGCCTTTAAAGGCATGTACTTTGCCGGGGATGGTACCCGCCGTGATGAAGACGGCTATTACTGGATCACCGGCAGGGTGGATGATGTGCTGAATATCTCCGGACACCGTCTCGGTACTGCCGAAGTGGAATCCGCGCTGGTTTCACACCCGAAAATTGCCGAAGCGGCGGTGGTCGGGATCCCGCACAGCATCAAAGGGCAGGCCATTTATGCCTATGTCACACTCAATCACGGCGAAGAGCCGACACCGGAGCTGTATGCGGAGGTGAGGAACTGGGTCCGTAAAGAAATCGGCCCGATTGCCACCCCGGATATTCTGCACTGGACTGACTCTCTGCCGAAAACGCGATCCGGTAAAATTATGCGCCGTATCCTCCGTAAAATCGCCACCGGTGATACCGGTAATCTGGGTGATGTATCAACACTGGCCGACCCGGGTGTCGTCGAAAAACTGCTCGAAGAAAAGCAGGCCATCAAAATGAACTAGCACGCTAACCTCAGTCAGTGCCGGGTTATGCGGCACTGACACTCCGGATAACAAAAACAGAGGAGTATCCTCAATGAGCGCATCCATTTATCAACAGGTGGAGAATGACCCTCGCTTTCAGGAACTGGTCAGAAAACGCAGTCGGTTCTCATGGACACTGTCCGCTATTACGCTGGTGCTGTATGTCAGCTTTATTATTCTGATTGCCTTTGACCCGCAATGGCTGGGCACACCACTCGGTGAAGGTCTGACGATCACCCGCGGAATACCTGTCGGGGTCGGACTGATTATCAGTGCTTTTGTCCTGACCGGTATTTATACCATCCGGGCAAACGGGGAATTTGACCGTCTGACTGCCGAAATTATCCGCGGGGTGAAACAATGAAAACGCGCCTTTCTGCTCTTCTGCTATCCCTGCTGTTTCCGCTGTTCAGTCACGCTGATGCCATCAGCGGGCCGGTGGAGCGCCAGCCGGTAAACTATCAGGCCATTATTATGTTCCTGATCTTTGTCGGCCTGACACTGTATATCACCTATTGGGCGGCAAAACGGACACGTTCCCGGGCGGAATATTATACTGCAGGAGGGAAAATTACCGGGTTTCAGAACGGGCTGGCGATCGCCGGCGACTTTATGTCCGCCGCATCATTCCTCGGGATCTCCGCACTGGTCTACACGTCCGGGTATGATGGCCTGATTTACTCCATCGGTTTTCTGATCGGCTGGCCGGTGATCCTGTTTCTGATTGCGGAACGTCTGCGTAATCTCGGCCGCTATACCTTTGCGGATGTGGTCTCTTACCGCCTGAAAGCACGTCCGATCCGTGTGCTCTCCGCCAGTGGTTCGCTGGTGGTGGTGGCGTTATATCTGATCGCGCAGATGGTGGGTGCCGGTAAACTGATTGAGCTGTTATTCGGGCTGAATTATATCGTGGCGGTTGTGCTGGTCGGTATTCTGATGGTGTTTTATGTCCTGTTCGGCGGCATGCTGGCAACGACCTGGGTGCAGATTATCAAAGCGGTTCTGTTACTTGCCGGAGCCAGTTTTATGGCGCTGATGGTGATGAAAGCCGTGGATTTTAACTTTAACACCCTGTTTAAAGACGCGGTTGCGGTACATAAAAACGGGTTGGCGATTATGAGCCCGGGCGGTCTGGTATCTGATCCGGTTTCCGCATTATCCCTGGGACTGGCGCTGATGTTTGGTACTGCCGGGCTGCCGCATATTATCATGCGCTTCTTTACGGTCAGTGATGCCAAAGAAGCCCGTAAAAGTGTATTTTATGCCACCGGATTTATTGGTTACTTCTATATTCTGACCTTTATCATCGGTTTCGGTGCCATTTTGCTGGTCAGTCCGAATCCGGTATTTAAGGATGCAGCGGGAGCTCTGATCGGCGGTACTAACATGGCGGCGGTACACCTGGCGGATGCTGTCGGCGGAAATCTCTTCCTCGGCTTTATCTCTGCGGTGGCGTTCGCAACAATTCTGGCGGTTGTGGCCGGGCTGACCCTGGCGGGTGCATCCGCAGTTTCTCATGATCTGTATGCCTGTGTTATCAAAGACGGCAAAGCCAATGAGCGGGATGAATTAAAAGTCTCCAAAATCACCGTTATTATCCTCGGGATTGTTGCCATCGGGCTGGGTGTTCTGTTTGAAAAACAAAATATTGCCTTTATGGTGGGGCTGGCCTTCTCTATTGCGGCGAGCTGTAACTTCCCGATCATCCTGCTTTCCATGTACTGGAAACGGCTGACCACACGCGGTGCACTGGCAGGAGGCTGGCTGGGATTGGTAACAGCAGTCGTACTGATGATCCTGGGTCCGACAATCTGGGTGGGTATCCTCGGACATGAAAAAGCAATTTATCCGTATGAATATCCGGCACTTTTCTCAATGTTTGCTGCCTTTATCGCAGCCTGGCTGGTGTCTGTGACGGATAACTCCGCACAGGGTCAGGAAGAACGCAGCCGCTTTGAGGCGCAGTTTATCCGCTCTCAGATCGGCCTGGGAATTGAGCAGGGCAAATCTCACTGACAGAGGTGACAGCGCGGTTTCCGGCCCGGGGACCGCGCTTTTCTTTTTCTCCGCCACTTGTTTTATCAGGTTGTTAATGGTTTACTGCAACCCGCTTGTTTATGTTACTTAAAAGTTAATTTATGCGTCTGTTTTCTTCTGTTTTACTGATTGTGCTGATTGCTCTGGCACCGGCGGTTTTAGCCGGCGGGCCGGGGGCGGAGTACAATGTGAAAATTACGGTGATGGGCATATTACTGCTGCTGGCGAATGTGTATCTCTGTCGTTATACAGCAGGAAAAATCGTGGTTGGTTTGCTGACGATTTTGTGGGGGCTGAATTTATCTGCCTCGGCTTTTTTCCGCCGTGAGGCGGGGGCCGAATATCTGACAAACTTACCTGATCTGCTTCATCAGGGATACTCCCTGTCCGCCGGTGAATTCCTGAATGAAAACAGTGGTATTGTGCTGTTTTTTATTGTGGTTTCCGGGGCCTATTTCGCGGTGGTTCATCTGCTGAGCAGCGCATTACCGCGCCGGGCAATCCGTAATGCCGGTATCTCTCTGTTATTACTGTCGTTTATTCTTCCGGTTGAATATTACGCGATGGAAAAAGATAAAACCCCGGGACTGACGGTGTATGACCATTACCTGCTGGGAACACCGCTCTACAATCTTGCCGCCGTGCCGATGGCATGGCGGGGCTGCACCGGTATCAGCTGAATACCGGGCGCCGCCCGGATAATCCGGACGGCGCTGATATCAGTCAAACTGTAAAATAAACTGAGTATTTGCTTCCAGTTTGCCGGGGCTGACCGAATCACTATAGCGGTAATATTCGGCAACCAGCGGAACACGTGTTTTTCCATCCTGTAATTCCGCAATTTTAACAAATTCATGATTAACCAGTACGGCATCATCATTCATCGGTGATGTAACAACAAAGCCAACACCGGACGCATTATTATTGCCGTCGTTATCAGGAACAATAACAGACTCTTTTCCGTTATAACTTTCGGTTTTAGCCGCCATTAATTTCATCCGGGCAGACAGCCCGCCATTACATGAAATAAGTAAATTATCTTCAGCTTTATAATTACCGTCCGGAAGTCCTTTTGATGAAAACGCGTTCAGCGGCGCCCGGGGTAAATTAAATTCCAGATTAGCGTTGTCCAGCGAACATGATGCCGGTGCACTTTCAATTTTACCTTTTAATCTGTAGCTATAGCCTACTGCTGTTGTGCCGCCGCCGGGGTTGTACGCCTGAATTAAAACAGTACCGATATATGCCCCGCCGGTTAAAGAAAGCGTATCCGGGTTATCTTTTGCGGCATAAATAATGACCGTTAAATCAAGCGGCAGCAGCGGGCCTTCCGGTACCGGCACATTACTTCCCGGCTGATTCTGAAAATGCATACCGGTCCGGTTATCGACCAGTACATAAACAAAGTTCCGATCACCGCCCGGATAAATATGATATGCAGGATAGCCGTCAATATCGCCGTAATACTTGGCAACAATACCGCTGCCTTCACTGTAGCTGGTATAGCCGTGAATACCGGCATCCGGCCCGCAGTTCGCCACGCCGCCGATACCGCCTTCACGGACAAATGTGAAGCGGCCGACTTCCTGGTTCTGCTTTATATTGCCGGTAAGGCGCAGATTAATGGTTGAGGTCATGGTGGAATGGTTCTGATTTCCGCCTCTGAGACAGTCCTGTAACGCATAAGCGTGGCCCGCTGTACCTAATCCGCCTGCGGCAATTAACAGAGATAAAATCAGATGTTTGGTTCTTTTTATCAGGTGACAGTATTTCATCAAATCTCCCGCTGACAGTTCAGCTCTGTAATATATATTCCGTTCTTGGGTAACGTGCCGGTAATGTCATATCTGACAACACATTGCTGCATATTTCCGTCCTGCTTCCACGTTACGCGGATATCACCTTTTTCTTTATCCGCAATAAAATAGAGCGTATTAAAATTAGACACCCAATATTCAGTATCACCGGGCATCGTCGCTTTGGCACCTAACGGAATTTCTTTATTATCCGGGGTTTTTAGTGTGATCAGCAGCTTATAGCCTTTTTTCACATTGAAATCTGCCAGAATCAGCGCACCTTTTGTCGGAACAATATCGTTAATAATATTGTTTTCTATCCCGGTATCGTCCGGAATTGTCTGTGTATCAATCACAATATTGTTTTTACGGTACGGCGTCATACCTGAAACAACCGCAAGGCCCGAATTATTGGTCTGAGCAGACTGGCCGTTAATGATACCGATACCGGCAGTATCTTTGGTCAGAATCAGTGCATTGGTATTCTGCAACGCAGGGGCGGCAAGTACGCCGTATTGCGTTGCCAGTAGCGAACCATTCATGCCATAGCTGAGGTTTTTATTATTTTTACTGTATGAGTAACCGGCATTAACCGTCGCATATTGTGAGCGGTAGGCGCTGCTCAGGCCGCCGGAATTACCTGTGCCTTTGTTACCCTGACTCTGATAAATATCCCAGCTGCCTTGCTGGTTTTTACCGTAATTTCCGCTGAGTCCGGCCGTCTGTAATGTCTGATGATCACCATCGGAGGAAATATTATAATTTGCCCATATGGCGTTATCTTTGATATTAAGCGGAACGCTGAGATTCATACTCACATTATACGTATTGTTCTTGCCGTTCTCCGTTCTTGCACCCTGATAATAGTTGTAATAAATACCGTAGTTCATTTTATTAAATGAGCTGTTAAACCCGGTATTATAGGATTTTTGTTTCTTTCCGGACGTATACTCATAAATAACGGCAGACAGATTGAGAGATGAATTACCGGAAAAAACAGGCTGATTCAGCGATAAGGTATACTCATTTTTAAGTTTACTGCGATCGTTCCGGTTTTCATCATATGACATCGCATCTTCAAAACGATAAAACTTAGTATCAAAGTGACGGTAACCGACCAGAGAGACGCTGGTATTTGTTGCTTCTATTCTTTTTGCGTAGTTAACGCGGAATGCATTACCGGCAGAGGTTTTATCATTATTAAGAGTTGCTTTTGCATGCAGGACATCCGCGGTGATGGCACCAAAGGCGCCAAAATTGAATGCAGCACCGATACCGCCGGACTGATAACCCCCGGCCACAAATGCGCCGCCAAATACCGTGACAAAGTCAGTCAGACCATAAAATATTTCAGCCTGATTAATTTTTTTTCCGTTACCCTTGTTGTTGCTGTCGTAGGTTCCGCCGGAAATGCTGTATCGTACATTTCCTTTCTTTTCCAGAGTGGAAATCGAGGAGAAAGGGACGATGAAATTTTTCTCGCTGCCGTCAGTTTCTTTCACATTAACATAAAGATTTCCGCCATTATTCATCGGGTAATATTCGGTCAGATTAAACGGCCCGGCCGGGACGCTTTGTCTCAGGATAATTTCGCCATTCTGGACAACCGTTACAACGGCTTCGGAATTGGCGATTCCGGAGATAGACGGGACATAGTTTGTTTTGCTGACCGGGTCCATTGATCTGTCCGTGGTCAGACGGACACCACGAAATTTAACAGAATCAAATAACTGTGATGATGAATATAAATTACCGGCGGTAAACTCACTTTTCAGGGCATTTATGTTTCTTGATAAGGTATTACTGATGTTTTTCCATTTGTTTTTATTGTTATCATCGTTCATCCAGGTGGAGTAATTCTGATAACGCCAGGCACCTAAATTGATTCTGGTCTGAATGTTTCCGTAATAGCTGTCTTTTGAGTCACCATTGTGCTGACGATTCACGGCTGAAAATAAATAGTTAACAAACAGAGCAGGAATGCCGTTATCCCAGGTTTCCTGCGCTAATGCTTCCAGCTTATCTTTATTGATATATGACTGTGGTGTCGTCAGTGCATAGACCTTTGTATTAAGATCGAGATAGCCATGCGTATATTCAATGCCATTGATATTAAGGCAGCCATCGGTATCATCGTTATCTGATAACGGGAAATCCAGTCCTGCATTTTTCCATTCTTCCCGTGATAAGCAAGGGATGAGTTTTTCATCTCCGGCTTTATTTTTTTTCATAACAAAATCAATTTCTTTTACAGCAACCTTATTGTTGTTAATGATCAGGGTGACTTTGTATTTTCCCGGTGCGTTATCATTGTCTTTAAAAACTTCAATATCTTCATTGGTCAGCTGTGAGTCAGTGCCGGGAATATTAAATAAACTGGCCGGATAATAATCATCTGCCATAGCAGAGAGGGATGACCCTGCCAGAAGGAGAGACATCACAGATAATGACATAAAATTATTTTTATTATGATATCTATTCATCATTATTATCACGTGTTATTTTGCGGAATAATTTAATTCAACGGCTTTGCCGTAATCATTGATGTATGTCATTTTTATATTTGCAGGTAATTTAATTGCCTGCGGAACAGTTAGTGTTTCTGTCGATTTCGGTGACAGATATCCGGAAGGTAATTTTACTTCCTGATTATTTACGGTTATCTTTGAAATATTCACATAATAGGGTGCAGGATTATTAACCGTAAGACGATTACCGGACACAGACCACGCTAACGTGTTCATGCCGGTTTCGATGTCCCGGTTGTTATCCAGAACAGACGGGCGATAAATAATCTTTATTCTGTTCGTCATCGAATAGCGCAGGACGTTTTCCCGGCCTTCTTCACCCGGTGCCACAAACTTAACATTCAGCCAGTAAAGTGACTCTCTGTCAGCGGGTAATGAGGCCATTTTTGTGACCTGTAATGTGTTCTTTTTTTCAGCCCGTAATTTGACGAGTGGTGGTGTTGAAACAAAGTCAGAGCTTACATTTCCGGCTTTATCTTCAACCCAGGATTGCAGCAGATAGTTTCTGCCTTTGTCCGTATTAAATGCAACAACGCCCTCACTGTTATTTTTTTCATGATAAATAACGCGGGTTGTTTCTAAACCAAAGCCGGCATAGCTTGTTGATACCAGAAGCAGTAATGCACTGGCAGCGATAATATTTGTTTTAGTGAACATAATTAATCCTTATTTATTTTTATATGAGGGCGCGCAGAATATTTCATCTGCGCATAAATAATTAATTATATGAAAGCGTGTAATTCAGTGTTGCATCAGCCTGGCCTGCTTCAACGTTGTCAGCGGTGCTGTAATATTTTGCGACGTAATCAGCATGCCATTCGGCACTGGAGGAAACTTCATATTCTTTGGTAACAGAACCATTAATGACAATATCAGTATCCATATCATTGCGGTCATAGAGAACAATACCGATATTCTTAGCGGTATTTGGTGATGCCGGGTTATCCAGTTCCAGAATAGCGTCATGGCCATCTTTTGGCTTTCCGTGAAGCTGTAATGTCACTTTTCCTTTTTCCGGACAATCCAGTAATGAAATACTTAAAGAACCATGTCCGTCTTCGCCGCCAACTTCATCACCGGTTTTAGTAAAGGCACTTGTCGGATAACGACCCATTAAAACATCGGCATTAGGGGAATTGGTGTCATTCAGGACAATCGAACACGTGGCGTTATAAATAAAACCTTTGAATGAAATTGTACCTGTTTGCTCTGCGGCTGAAGCGTTCATTACTGTACCTGCAAATAATACAGAAATTAACGTTTTACCAATTAAAGACTTTTTCATCTTAAACCTTACTTAAATGAATGTTTGTTATTACGTAATATGAACTGAATAACGTGAAATCTTATTGTCTTACCTGAAACAATAATTAATAAAAGCAGAAAATATCCGGTTAATGATTGCTGTATTTCTCATTTTCCGGAGTTTAATTTTATTTTTCTGCTGTTTATTATTTGTTTAGTTTATGGATATATGAGTTCTTCTCATTCACTCATGGATTGAGTATATCGGAATAATTTGTTCAGAATACCCACCGGGGTATCGTTATGTAATGGTGTGTTTCAAATTATTTTTCCGGTGTTATTGATTTTAATATTTTGATTTTTATATATATTTTTGTTGTGTTTGTGTTTTCCTGTTTATACCATTCCATACATCACAAAAGAGTAACCAGAGTAAGTCATTAAATATCAATGAATTAAAGAATAATAAATGAAAGGAAAACGTGAAGAGCATGCAGTATTTACTTACATCTGAAAGGCGTATTTTTTTGAAACTAAAATAATGTGGTGATTTTTTTGCAGGTTTAAATAATGATTTACATCAAAGATTGATAAATAATATGTTATGAAAGCCGAGAGTATTATCAGTCAGGCGGGAAATAACAGATACCGTAATACGATTTATTACCGGTATCTGTTTTGTATGCGGAGATTAATTTATATTGCAGCGCTCACTGCCGGATAGGCAAACAATCCGGCGGCACCGCCGGTGTGTACAAACAGCAGCGGCGAGGTATCCTGCGGATGCCGGCGAACCTGGTCAATCAGTCCGGCCATCGCTTTACCGGTGTAAACCGGGTCCAGCAAAATGCCTTCGTGACGCGCCAGCAGCTCAATGGCTTCCAGCCCGCCGGCATTCGGCATACCGTATTCCGGTGCAAAATAACTGTCCCACAGTGCGACCGGTGCCGGGGTTTCAATACCAAACAGCGGCGCCAGCTCATTCTGCAGTTTCACGACTTTCGGTGCCTGGTCGGCATAAGTCCGCGATACTGTGACACCAATAACCGGCGTCTGCGGCATAACCAGCTGCAATCCGGCAGAAAGCCCGGCGTGTGTTCCTGCACTGCCGGAGGCCACCACCACAGCACCGAATTCCGTGCCTTCCGGTGTCTGCTCTGCGATTTCCAGGGCGCACTGCACATAGCCGAGTGAACCAAGCATATTGGAGCCGCCGACCGGCACGATATACGCATCGCTGAGCTGCATATGGTTGATCAGCGCCTGCATCTGCGCATCAGGATCGGTCAGTGCATCACACATCACGCAGTGAGCACCGAATAAATCGGTCAGCAGTTTGTTGCCGTTATTCAGGAAGTCTGCGTCCTGACTGCAGATAGGATTTTCCAGCAGTGCCACACATTTCAGACCGTACATCGCTGCGACAGCCGCAGTCTGGCGGACATGGTTAGACTGAACAGCACCGGCGGTGACAATAAACTGTGCGCCTTTTTCCAGGGCATCCGCCATCAGGAATTCCAGCTTACGCAGTTTGTTGCCGCCCGCCGCCAGCGGCGTCAGATCATCGCGTTTGATGTAAATCTCCCGTCCCAGCAGACGGGAGAGATTGTTCAGTTTATTCAGCGGTGTCACACCGCTGAGCAGATTAAGCCTGCTGAACTGCGCTAATGTCTGTTGCAGCCGGGTTGCCCCGGCGGTATTTACAGAAGAAGACATATCATTTCCTTATTGAATTCGCGGTCATACTCAGTAGGTGAATCCTAACCAGAGGTAGACGGCCAGCGCAAAACTCGCGGTTAATACCGCATACGGCATCTGGGTACGGATATGTTCAATATGGTCGCAGTCTGTCGCCATCGATGCAACAATCGCATCGCTGGAGATAGGGGATGTCATATCACCAAAGATAGACCCGGCGATAGCCGCACCAATCATATATTCCGGCGGCATACCAACGGACAGACCCAGCTGTACACCAATCGGGATCATGATAGCGAATGTTCCCCAGGAGGTACCTGTCGCCAGTGACATCACGGCACTGATCAGGAAGATAAAGCCGACAGAGAATCCCGGCGCAATAACCCCGGATGTCACCTGGGCAATATAAGCACCGGTGTTGAGGTCAGAAGAGACTGAGCCCATCAGGAAAGCGAGGATCATCACCGAACTGATTTTGATCATACTGGCGTAGCCGATATAGAGCTCTTTAAAGAAGGTATCGACATTCATGACCCGGCGTACCAGGAACCAGACAAATGACACCATCGTACCGAACATCACACCCCAGTAAACAGACGTGGAGCCGCTGCCTTTACTGAATTCGCCGTCCCCGGTGATATACAGCGCCACCGGCACCATCAGAATGGTGGAGAGGATAGGGATAAAGAAGTTCAGTGAAGTATGGCAGTTCGGATGATTGATAATATCGTTATCATCTTCCGGTTCGTCATGGGTTTCTTCCGGTGTGCCGGTAATAACATCCGCTGAGCTGATAAGTGCCTGTGCACGCATTTCTGCTTTGCGCATCGGTCCCCAGGAGACATTACTGAAGATATAGAACAGGATACTGGCGAGCGAGAACCAGGCCATGATGTTGTAAACCATGGAATGTGCCAGGATATCAAACGGTTCGCCGGTAATCAGTCCCTGAGAGATCTGCACACCGATAACGCCCATCATTGCCGCACCCCAGCCGTTGATCATGGCGGAAGAACAGACAGACACACAGGCGGTCTGGATGATGTAAGACATTTTCTCCGGCGGTACGCCGTATTTTTTCGCCAGCGCTTTGGTGGAGGCACCGGAAACCAGCTGGTTAATCGAGCTTTCGATAAAAATCAGGGAAGTGATAATCACCGCCAGCAGCTGTACACCTTTGCGGCCTTTGATGATCTGTGTTTTGTTGGTCAGCAGGCGGACCAGTGCCCGTACACCGCCGGTCACCACGACCAGCCGCATAATCCCGCCAATCATCAGCATAAAGATGATGGTTTTGGCGTTGCCTGAGGATTTGAAGACATCAATAATCCCTTCCAGGGTCGCGCGGACACCCAGTAAGAGGTTGTGATCATTAATAACAGTAAAGCCGACAAGTATCCCGATCAGCAGTGATAAAATCACCTGACGGGTACAGATAGCCAGAATAATTGTGACGACCGGGGTAATGACCGTCCAGATACCATAGTCCTGCATACGCTTTCTCTTTTATTATTGTGGTCAGGGATGCTGTGTCAGGCCAGAGCCTGCTGTAAATCAGCCAGTAAATCACCGATATCTTCGATACCGACAGACAAACGCAGTGTGCTGTCAAAGACGCCGATAGACTCGCGCTCTTCGCGGCTCATGGAGCCGTGGGACATGGTTGCTGAGTGATTCACCATGCTTTCCACACCGCCCAGCGATTCCGCGAGCACAAAATAGCGCAGTTTTTTCACAAAGGCTTCGGTTTCGGTCAGACCGCCTTTCAGCTGAATAGTGACCACGGCACCGCCGGTGCGCATCTGTTTTTTGCATAACTCATAGTGCGGATGATCTTTCAGACCGGGATAAAACACCTTTTCAATTTTGGCATGACCGGACAGGAATTCCGCCACGGCCTGCGCGTTGCTGCACTGTGCCGCCATCCGCAATGCCAGGGTTTTCAGGCCGCGCAGGGCGAGGTAGGCATCAAACGGTGAGGCAATCGCACCGGTGGTGGTTTTCAGGAAATTCAGTCTTTCCGCGAGGTCGTCACGGTTGGTGATCACCGCACCGCCGATTAAATCAGAGTGACCGCCGATATATTTGCTGGAGGAAACCATGATCAGATCTGCACCCATCGTCAGGGGTTTCTGGTTCCACGGTGTCGCGAAGGTGTTATCGATGCAGGTCACGATGTTGTGTTCTTTGGCCAGCCCGCAGACGGCCTCAATATCAACCAGTTCCAGTAACGGGTTGGTCGGGCTTTCTATCCAGATCATACGGGTATTGTCTTTGATTTTGCTGCGTACAGCCGCCAAATCATTGAGATCAACATAGTCAAACTCATGGCCGCAGTTTTCTTTTGCCACGCGTTCAAACAGACGGAAAGTACCGCCGTACACGCCTTTCATCGCAATAATATGAGAGCCCTGCGGGAAAATATTCAGCACCAGTGCCGCGGCGGCCACACCGGAAGCCGTTGCGGTGGCATAAGTGCCTTCCTCAACATCGGCAAGCAGTGTTTCATAGGCGTGGCGGGTCGGGTTACTGACACGGGAATAGGCGTATTCACCGTGTTCGCTCAGACTGGTCTGCACAAACGTACTGGCGGTGGTGATCGCCGGAAAAATGGCATGGTTGACTTTATCCTGCTGCTGTCCGCCGTGGATCAGCACAGTGGCAATTTTCTTACTCATAGTTGGTGTCCTGTAAAATATGCGATGAATATTTAATGGTTATTGTAATGGCCGGATAGTGGCACAGGTAGTCAGAAAAAATTTTCTAAAAAAATTACGCAGCCGCAGACGGCAGAGAATAAATTTCTCTGTTATAAAATAAGTGTTATATATCAGTGAATTGAATCATTTTTATGAATGAGAGGTGAATCACACTATGAATAATAAGGGTATTATTTTTATTTTACGGTCAAAAAAACCGGGCTGATTTTGCCCGGTTTCTGGTGTCTGAAAGTAAAAAATGTGTGTGGCGGGATCAGTTCCGGACCAGGTCAACAGGATAGGAATTGAACAGATAACCATCAAAATTCGGGTCATCGACATCGGACAGCTCCAGCAGGCGCTGTTTCACATTTTCCAGGTGCTGCCACATGGCTTCTTTGGCCGCTGCCGGATCTTTTTTAATCATCGCTGCGAGGATCGCCTGGTGATCGGTCATCCACTCTTTGCGGTAATCTTTATTGGTGATCCGCGTATGCAGTTTCAGCCACATCGGGTTGTTTTCCCGCCATGCCCAGGATTGCTTCAGTAATTCCACCAGCATGCTGTTATGGGTCGCCTGCGCGATGGCCAGGTGAAATTCGCGGTCACCGGTTTCATCTTCCCCGGTTTTCAGTTCGTCGCGTTCCCGCTGGAGAGCGCTGCGCATATTCGCAATATCCACTGGCGTGGCCTGCGTGGCGGCAAACTCTGCAATATTGCTTTCCAGCAGCTGGCGGGCCTGTAACAGTTCAAACGGACCGGCGGCATTGAGCGAGCCGTTATCCGTATCGCTGTCTTTCTGGTGCGGCAGGTCAATAATGTAGATACCGGACCCTTTACGGACCTCGATCAGGTTTTCCAGTTCCAGCATAATCAGTGCCTCACGTACCACGGTACGGGACACACTGAGCATCTCAGCAATTTCGCGCTCAGGAGGAAGCTTGTCACCCGCGGCATAATGCATGTTGGTGATCATCTGACGCAATGCGTGACCGACTTCCTGATAAGGACGTTTTGATTCGATAAATTGAGTCATCTGCGGTGCCATAAATAAAATGAAATCGGAGTCAGTTTACCAGATATTGGTCAACCAAAAATGATTTTGATGACTATAATATAAAATAAACCACCCGATATTGATAATACAGGGTGGTTTATATGAGAGGTACAGCGAAGATTATTTCACATCGCGGATGCGATCTGCCATTTTGGATAATTCAGGGTTGGATTTGGCAATATCGTCATACATCGGTTTTACCGCATCCTGGAATGTCACTTTATCGACAGTGATAAATTCAACACCCTGCTTCTCAACTTTCGCACGTTCTTCTTTTTCTGAAGCTTCCCAGAGTTTCGCCATTGTCTGCGCGGAATCTTTGGCAGCCTGCTTCACAATCGCCTGCTGTTCCGGCGTCAGCTTATCCAGTGATTTGGTCGACATCACCAGCACATCCGGCACCATTGTGTGCTCATCCAGAGAGAAGAATTTGGTGACTTCGCTGTGACGGCTCAGTGTATAGGACGGGATATTGTTCTCTGCCGCATCCACCACACCCTGCTGTAATGCGGTATAGAGTTCACCGTAAGCCAGCGGGGTCGGGTTACCGCCGAGTGCTTTTACCATCGCGATAGCGGTCGGGCTCGGCTGTACGCGGATTTTCAGACCTTTCAGATCGTCCGGGGTACGGATAGGTTTCTTGGCATAGAAGCTGCGGGCACCCGCATCATAGTAAGTCAGACCGACAAATCCGCTGTCTTTGCTGGAGTCGAGGATTTCCTGTCCGATATCACCGTAAATAATTTTTTCGTAGTGTGGTTTGTCACGGAACAGGTAAGGCAGGTTAAAGACGGAGTAGGCCGGTGAGAACGCTTCCAGTTCAGCAGCATTGGATTTGACGATATCCAGCGCACCGTTCTGCATCAATTCCATGGATTCACGCTGGTTGCCCAATTGCGCGTCCGGGTAGATACGGATGCGGACATCACCGTTTGTTTTTGTTTTTACGTCATCCGCGAACTGTGTCATGGCTTTGTGAACAGCATGATCACGGTTCTGGTTATGGCTGAGTTTCAGCGTGGTGGCGGCAAAAGCCTGGGTAGCGCTGAGAGCAAATACCGCGCCGATAACAGTGCTGAGGATACGTTTGCTGTTTTTCACGTTAGGGTTCTCCGGAGGAAAATGAGCTTCTTATTATGTTGTCTCACCTTAATCACAAGTCACTAAGTGGTCAAAAGGTAAACCTCCATTGGTTGACCACTATCACAAAATAACCCCAATCTTTGGTTAACCAAATCATAATGTGATCGCCGTCACTCACTGTTTTCAGCGGGATAGACTATGCTCGAACAGCAAAATTTGTATTTGGTATGACAGTTGCCAAATTGGTTAACCAAAATAAGAACAAGGACAAGGCCAATGAAAAACCTTGTAGCGCTGATTAATAAAGGGCTTGCTGTTTTTACTATCTGTTTATCAGCATTCCTGGTGTTCTGTGTGACATGGCAGGTGTTATCCCGCTATATCCTCAGCTCCCCGAGTACGATTACAGATGAACTCGCCCGTTACCTTTTTATGTGGGTCGCCATGATTGGCGCGGCTTACACCACAGGACAACACCGGCACCTCGCGATTGACCTTCTCGTTATGAAACTGTCAGGTGCGAAAAAACAGTTTGTCAGCGTCATTATCCAGATTGCCATTATTGCCTTTGCCGGCATTGTGCTGGTGTACGGCGGCAGCACGCTGGTCGCTTCCACACTGGAAAGCGGCCAGATCACCCCGGCACTGGGCTGGCAGATGGGTTACATCTATCTCTGTTTACCAATCAGCGGCTTACTGATGATTATGTATGCACTGGTTGATATCTTTTCACTCTTTCAGCCGGGTTCAGCCAATACTGAACTGACTGACAGCCATTAATGGTGCGATGAGAGGTTAATTATGGATTGGTATGTGATTGCCGCGCTCTTCGGCACCTTTGCGTTTCTTCTGGTTCTCAGTGTTCCGGTTTCTTTCGCTATCGGCCTGTCATCGTTAGTGGCGATTGCCATGACGCTGCCGCTCGATTCCGCGATTACCGTTGTCGCCCAGCGTATGGCGGCAGGGGTGGATAACTTCTCGCTGCTGGCGATCCCGTTCTTTATTCTCGCCGGTAACATTATGAACCAGGGCGGTATTGCTGCCCGGCTGATTAATGTGGCAAAAGTGATCGGCGGTCGTCTGCCGGGTTCGCTGCTGCACGTCAATATTATGGCTAACATGCTGTTCGGCGCTATCTCCGGTTCTGCCGTGGCCTCTGCGGCGGCGGTCGGCGGCACCATGTCACCGATGCAGAAAAAAGAGGGTTATGATCCGGAGCTGTCTGCTGCGGTGAATATTGCGTCCTGCCCGTCAGGTCTGCTGATCCCGCCGAGCAATACCCTGATTGTTTACTCACTGGTTTCCGGCGGCACATCAATTGCCGCACTGTTCCTGGCCGGGTATATTCCGGGCATCCTGATGGGACTGTCCCTGATGATTGTTTCCGGGATTATCGCGAAAAAACGCGGTTATCCGGTCGCTCCGCGCCCGACGTGGGGGATGTTCTTCTCTACGGTCTGGAAAGCGGTGCCGTCACTGATGCTGATTGTGGTGATTATGGGCGGGATTATCGCCGGTATCTTTACCGCAACAGAAGCCTCCGCGATTGCCGTCATCTACAGCTTTGTACTGGCGGTGATTGTTTACCGTGAAGTCAGCTTCAGCCGTCTGCCGAAAATTATTCTGGAATCGGCGGTGACCACTTCTATCGTGCTGCTCCTGATCGGTGCATCCATGGGGATGTCATGGGCGATGGCGAACGCGGATCTGCCGTATCTGATTGCGGACGGTCTGATGGCGATTTCCGATAACGCGCTGACTATCCTGCTGGTCATTAACATCATTCTGCTGATTGTCGGCATCTTTATGGATATGACACCGGCGGTACTGATTTTCACCCCGATTTTCCTGCCGGTGGCCATGGATATGGGGATTGACCCGGTACACTTCGGGATCATCATGACATTCAACCTGGCTATCGGTATCTGTACGCCGCCGGTCGGCAGTGCGCTGTTTGTCGGGTGTTCTGTGGGTGGTGTCAGCATTGATAAAGTTCTGAAACCACTGGTACCGATGTATATCGCGCTGATTGCGGCACTGGCGGTGGTGACCTATTTCCCTCAGCTCAGCCTGTGGCTGCCTGAGTTGGTTCTGAACTATACACCATCATAATTATTGGTGTTGTCACTCATCTGTCCTGCCGGATGAGTGACACTTTTGGTTTACCAGTCTTAAGAAAAGAAAGTAATAAAAACACACGTACCCTTGATGTAATTTTATTTACAGTTAAAACAATAAATTAATCATAAAACAAAATGTGATATTGGTTGACCAATATTGTTTTCAGGCTTGACGTCTCTCTGTGTTGATAGGAAGATGACAATGCTGTACTCGTGACAGCAAGGTTTGACAGCAATACTCGCCACACCGGGGATTTAATTGGTCAACCAAATAAACAGTGATGATATTCGCGGAGCATAAACGAGGTTTAGTATGAAACAAACTTGGCGTTGGTACGGACCGGCAGATCCGGTTACTTTATCTGATATTCGTCAGGCGGGCGCTACCGGTATCGTAACGGCGCTGCACCATATCCCGAACGGAGAAGTCTGGACCACAGACGAGATTCAGAAGCGCAAGGCGCTGATTGAATCCAATCATCTGGAATGGACCGTGGTTGAAAGTGTGCCTATCCACGAAGATATCAAAACACAGACCGGTGAGTATGAAAAATGGATTGCCAACTATCAGCAATCCCTGCGCAACCTCGCCGCCTGCGGGATTTATACTGTCTGTTACAACTTTATGCCGGTTCTCGACTGGACCCGTACTGACCTGGAATATGAGCTGCCGGATGGTTCAAAAGCATTGCGTTTTGATCAGATTGAATTTGCGGTGTTCGAGATTTATCTCTTACAGCGCGAAGGGGCTGAGCAGGACTATACCGCAGAAGAACTGGCACAGGCCAAAACCCGCTTTGAAACCATGCGGGATGATGAAAAACAAAAACTGATAAACAATATTATTGCCGGTCTTCCGGGGGCGGAAGAAGGCTATACACTTGAACAATTCCGCCAGCACCTGAAACGTTACGCCGGTATCGATAAAGCGAAATTACGTGAGCACTTTGCGTATTTCCTGAATAAAATTATTCCGGTTGCTGAAGAGTGCGGCCTGAAAATGGCGGTACATCCGGATGATCCTCCGCGTCCTATCCTCGGCCTGCCGCGTATCGTTTCCACGATTGAAGATATGCAGTGGATGGCGGATACCGTCAACAGTGATGCCAACGGTTACACCATGTGCACCGGCTCTTACGGTGTGCGCGCTGACAACGACCTGGTCAATATGATTAAGACCTTTGGTCCGCGGATTTACTTCCTGCATCTGCGTTCAACGATGCGTGAAGAGAACCCGAATACCTTCCATGAAGCGGCGCATCTGGCCGGTGATGTGGATATGTATAATGTCATCAGTGCGGTTGCTGCCGAAGAGAACCGCCGCCGTGAGAGCGGGGAAGCGTCCCTGATCCCGATGCGTCCGGATCACGGCCATCAGATGCTGGATGACCTGAAGAAGAAAACCAATCCGGGCTATTCCGCGATCGGCCGTCTGAAAGGGCTGGCTGAAATCCGTGGCCTGGAAATGGGTATTCACCGCGCATTCTATACAAAATAATATCTCATACCTTTGTACCTGCCGGGCTGCGGGATCTCTTCCGCAGCCTGCTCCCCGGGAGCCTGTAATGGAAAAGAATCTTGTCACTGCGGACATCACCGCAACGCGTCCTGACTGGACGACTGATCGTCTCACCACCCGTATTGTTCACCTCGGCTGCGGCGCTTTTCACCGCGCACATCAGGCGCTGTACACCCATCACGTATTAGAAAAAACAGACAGCGACTGGGGTTACTGCGAAGTTAACCTGATGTCGGCACAGGATGCGGCACTGATTGAAGGGCTGAAAGCCCAGTCCATGTTGTATACCGTGGCGGAGAAAGGGGCGGATAAAACAGAGCTGAAAATTATCGGCTCGATGAAAGAAGCGATGCACCCGCTGATCGACGGTATTGATGCGGTGATTGAGAAAATGGCTTCCCCGGATGTCGGTATTGTTTCCCTGACCGTGACCGAAAAAGGCTACTGCACCGATCCTGCCACCGGGCAGCTCGACCCGGAAAATGCGCTGATTAAACAGGATCTGGCCACGCCTGAGACACCGCGCTCTGCTATCGGTTATATCACGGCGGCACTGAAACGCCGTCACGAACGTGGTTTACCGCCGTTTACGGTGCTCTCCTGTGATAACGTCCGTGAGAATGGTCATGTTGCCCGTGAAGCGGTGCTCGGCCTGGCGCGGTTGCAGGACCCGGCGCTGGCGGCATGGATTGAATCCAATGTCACTTTCCCGTGTACGATGGTTGACCGCATTGTCCCGGCGGCCACCCCGGAAACGCTGGCTGAAATCGCACAACTGCTGGGAACGGAAGATAACTGTGCTATCGCCTGTGAGCCGTTCCGTCAGTGGGTGATTGAAGATAATTTTGTGAACGGTCGCCCTGAGTGGGATTGCGCCGGTGCACAGTTTGTTCAGGATGTGGTGCCGTTCGAATTAATGAAGCTGCGGATGCTCAACGGCAGCCACTCCTTCCTGGCGTATCTCGGCTATCTCGGCGGTTATGCCCATATTTCCGATACCATGACCAACCCGGATTACCGCAAAGCCGCCCGCGCACTGATGCTGGATGAGCAGGCGCCGACCCTCACCATGCCGGAAGATACCGACCTGGTTGCCTATGCGGATAACCTGATTGACCGCTTTACCAACCCGTCCCTGAAACACCAGACATGGCAGATTGCGATGGACGGCAGCCAGAAGCTTCCGCAGCGCCTGCTGGACCCGGTTGCGCAGCATATCGCAGACGGCAGTGACTACCGTCATCTGGCGCTGGGCGTGGCGGGCTGGATGCGTTATATCAGTGGTACCGATGAACAGGGCAATAAAATTGATGTGCGTGACCCGCTGGCAGAGACGTTCGCCGCAATTTACGCGAAACATGGTCTGTCTGTGACAGTAGTGGATGAGCTGCTGGCGATTGAATCCATTTTCGGTAACAACCTGCCGAAACAGCAGGGCTTTGTTGATGCGGTGAAACGCGCGTATCAGCAGTTACTTGATGTCGGTGCCCGCCAGGCCGTTGCCGCACTGTAATTCCGGAGAGTTTATGAAACAGTTTCTTTGCGAAGACTTTTTACTGCACAGTGACATCGCCCGCCGTCTTTATCATGACTATGCGGCGGACATGCCAATCTATGACTATCACTGTCACCTGAACCCGCGTGAAATCGCGGAAAACCGCCGTTTTGATAACCTCGGGCAGATCTGGCTGGAGGGGGATCACTACAAATGGCGCGGCATGCGTTCGGCAGGAATTCCGGAATCGCTTATCACCGGACGCGACACCAGTGATTATGAGAAATATCAGGCGTGGGCAAAAACCGTGCCGATGACACTTGGTAACCCGCTTTATCACTGGACGCATCTGGAACTGCGCCGCCCGTTCGGTATCACAGGCAAAGTATTCGGGCCGGAAACAGCGCAGAGTATCTGGGATGAGGCCAATGAAAAACTGGCACAGCCGGAATTTTCCGCACGCGGCATTATGCAGCAGATGAATGTGCATATGGTCGGTACCACCGATGACCCGGCAGATTCACTGGAATACCACCGGCAGATTGCACAGGATGACAGTTTTGATATTGAAGTGCGTCCGAGCTGGCGTCCGGATCGCGCTTTTAAAATTGAACTGGACGGTTTCACAGATTATATCGCGAAGCTCGCACAGAGTGCCGATGTGGATATCCGCCGTTTCAGCGATCTGCTGACCGCACTGGATCGCCGCCTGGTTCACTTTGCACAGCACGGTTGTGTTGCGTCTGACCACGGTATTGAGATCCTGCGTTATGCACCGGTGCCGGATGAATCCGTCCTGGATGTGATTCTGCAGAAACGCCTTGCCGGGGAAATCCCGGATGAAACCGCCACTGCGCAGTTTGCAACGGCAGTGCTGGTCTGGCTCGGTAAGCAATATGCAAAACGCGGCTGGGTGATGCAGCTGCATATCGGTGCGCTGCGCAACAACAACACACGCATGTTTAATCTGCTCGGTGCCGACAGCGGTTTTGATTCCGTCGGTGACGCGCCGGTGGCTTATCCGCTTTCACGTCTGCTTGATGAAATGGATAAAACCGATGAACTGCCGCGCACTATCCTTTACTGCCTGAACCCGCGTGATAACGAAGTGCTGGCAACTATGATCGGCAACTTCCAGGGCGGTGGTATTGCGGGCAAAATTCAGTTCGGTTCCGGCTGGTGGTTTAACGACCAGAAAGACGGCATGCAGCGCCAGCTGGAACAGTTATCACAACTGGGGCTGTTAAGTCAGTTTGTCGGGATGCTGACAGATTCACGCAGTTTCCTGTCCTATACTCGTCATGAATACTTCCGCCGTATTCTGTGCAATATGCTCGGTACGCTGGCGGTTAACGGTGAAATTCCGGCCGATGAAAATATGCTGGGGCAGATGGTGCGTGATATCTGTTTCAATAATGCACAGCGTTATTTTTCCGCAGCGAAAGGTGAATAATGACAGTGAAACGCATTGGTCTGATCGGCGAGTGCATGATTGAACTCAACGGTGCGCCGTTCGGGGAGATGGTTCAGCGTTATGGTGGTGATGCCCTGAACAGCGCGGTCTATCTGGCCCGCGCGGCGGGGGAAGCTGTTGAGGTGAATTTTATCTCAGCCATGGGCACTGACCCGCTCAGTAAAGGCATGATCAGCCGCTGGCAGGCGGAGGGGGTGAAAACCTCACATGTGCTGACTGATCCGCATCATCAGCCGGGGTTGTATCTTATTCAGCTGGATGAACAGGGTGAGCGCACGTTCCTCTACTGGCGTAATGATTCAGCGGCGCGTTATCTTGTCCGCCATCCGGATTACCCGGCGCTGCTGGCACAGATGGCGGAGATGGATGCTGTTTACCTCAGTGGTATCAGTCTGGCCATTCTGCCGCCGGAAGACCGTCTGCGGCTGCTGGATGATCTGAAAACACTGTCACAGCAGGGAAAAACCATTCTGTTTGACAGCAACTACCGTCCGGCTCTGTGGGCGGATGAAAATGAAACCCGTGACTGTTATCAGGCGATGTATGCACTGACTGATATGGCGCTGGTCACTGATGATGATGAAGCGCGTCTGTGGGGCGACAGCGATCGTAACGTCACCTTTGCCCGTCTGGCAAAGGCCGGGGTGAAACAGGCGATTATCAAAGCGGGTGCTCAGGGGTGTGACTACCGTGATCTGCGCACTGATGCGCCGGTCATCAATATTGCCACCACGCCGGTGACACAAGTGGTGGATACCACCTCTGCCGGTGATGCCTTTAACGCCGGTTTCCTGGCGGGCTGGCTTACCGGTGCGGATATTGAACATGCTGCCCGGATGGGGCACCGGCTTGCGGGAGTGGTGATTCAGCACAAAGGGGCGATTATCCCGCAGGCGGCAACCCGCCCGGTCACCGATACTTTACTGAATAATACGTTTTAACGGGAAAAGAGGAGAACGAGATGTCCGAATTACAGGCAATGATTACCCGTTTCCGGCAGCTGAAAATTGTGCCGGTGATCGCCGTGGATAACGCGGAAGATATTATCCCGTTAGGCAATGCGCTGGCGGACAACGGTCTGCCGGTGGCGGAAATCACTTTCCGTACTGAGTGTGCGGCGGAAGCGATTAAACTGCTGCGCGAAGCCCGCCCGGATATGCTGGTGGGCGCGGGAACCGTGATTAACCGCGAACAGGTGCGTCAGGCCAAAGCCGCCGGGGCACAGTTTGTCGTCTCTCCCGGTCTGAACCCGAACACCGTTCAGGCGTGTCAGCAGATGGATATCCAAATTGTTCCCGGGATAAACAACCCCAGCGCAGTTGAGCAGGCGCTGGAGCTGGGTATCGACTTCGTGAAATTCTTCCCGGCAGAGCCGTCAGGCGGTATTCCGATGATCAAAGCCATGCTGGCGCCGTATCACCAGTTACAGGTGATGCCGACCGGTGGTATCGGGCTGAACAATATCCGCGACTATCTGGCTATCCCGCAGATTGTGGCCTGCGGCGGCTCGTGGATGGTACCGGCTTCGCTTATCAAAGCAAAAGACTGGGCAGCCATCGGCAAACTGGCGCGTGAAGCCAGTGAGTTTGTGAAGTAAGCATTTTTATTGTTCCGGCAGCGGAGCCTGTTTCTGCTGCCGTATTCGTCACCGGCTTTTCGTGCCGGTTTCTGTATTTTTGACAAAATCCGAAATAAGTTAATTATTCGTGCAAAATATTTACATTAATTTAATTTATTAAGTTCTGTTTGATATTCATATTAAGACTATGTATTAACTTATTATTCTGAAATCCGATGTGTGGGATCAAACACACTTTTTCACATCCTGTAAAAACTCGGTATTTGTATTCGAATGGAGTGAAAACATATTTTTTTCCTAATTATTTGGTATATAACACTTATTCTACTAACCCATTGCACTTTCAATCGATTTATATTTTGTCATATTGTTGCGTTACGCTATGATTTTAAAGGCGAAATATACTGAAACATTCAGTCTCACTTACCCCGTAATGTACTCACAAACAGCATATCCTTTGGTTTTTCAAAAATGCCCCTATCTACGATAAACTACTTATAGTTTTAAGTGCTTTTTCTATGATCAGTGAGCTAAATAAGGAATTTTAGTGATGGTCTTTATAGGGTTATTGATTAATGATGAAGAAATATGCGATCTCCGAAGCTATCGGACAGGTGATCAGACAATACCGGACCAATGCAGGGTTAACCACAAAGCAGCTGGCACACAGAATAGGGATTAGCCAGCAGCAGCTCTCGCGTTATGAGCGGGGTGTTAATCGTATTGATGTGGACACACTCCTGCGTGTCAGTCTGGCCTTTAAACTCACACCGGGTCGTTTCTTTGAGGAAATGAATATGACCGGAACCGGACTGGATGACATTCTTTATGAAAATGAAGAAGGGGATATTCAGGAAATCCGGATGAGCCTTATTGCGGACAGTATTATTTCTCCGCGCGATTTTTAATTACCAGAATTTCCGTTTTGAAATAAAAAGACAGACCAGTACAGCTGATTTGCGGATTACTGTACGGGTTTGCCGTGTCTCTCATCCGGCGGAAATAAAACAGCGGGAATGGTGATATGTCCGGTCAGGGGCTGTGTTCAGACGAAAAAAAGCGGGAGATGATATCTCCCGCAATATGCTAACCAATCAAGGAACTTAATAAATATGGTTAGAAGGACAGAGGTTTTTTTATTCAGACTGCGGTGCTGAGTTTTTTAACTTTCCGGAACCGGTATTGTGACCGGTTCCGGGGTGTTACTTTATTTCTGTCAGTGCGTACACTGACAAATCGCCTGTTTTATCTTACCCGTCACTCAAGGTATTTGAAGAACGGTGCGATGAGCAGCAGGATACCGAAGCCCATAACACACCAGGCTTTCCAGTCTTTGAATTTTTTCAGTTTCGCGACACGGAATACCAGGTAAACAGGAATTAAGCAGGAAACGATAGCGTATAACGGACTACCGATCTGGAAGAAGACAACCACTGAGAACCCTGTGGACACCCATGCAGTCAGTAATGCAACGATGAAGACAGAGATACAGATGTTTAATAACGTGTGGTTGATTTTTTCTTTATCCATGAAACGGGAAAGGATGTTAATCGCAAGACCTTTCACTGATTCCTGGAAGCCCAGATAGATACCAAAGAATGCTGTCAGAACCGCAAAGATGTTCAGAACGGTTGTCATCACACTCACGACCGCGCCCGGAATAACCTGAGCGGCAATGGCCAGTGCAGAGATGTTCTGTTCAAACGCGGATACGGCCTGCTCATGACTGATAGAGAACGTAAAGGAGAATGAGAAGAACAGGATGATAGTCACCAGGGTGATATAGGCCACGCGGTGAGCGCGGATAGCACGGTAGGTGGCGACACGTTTGTCAGATTCCAGTTTACGGTATGCGATATTCATCGGGTTCAGGATCTGAACGAAGACCGCAGAGAAGAAAGCAAACGGGACGGTCAGCAGCACGTCACGGGTAAAGTCAGCAATCGGCGGGAACGCAGTGATGTTATTGAAATCCCAGTGAGGGATCATCACCAGACCCAGCGATACAATGATACCCACTTTCACGATAACCATCGGACCGGAGATTTTAAACAGCAGCTTCTCACCTTTGGAGGCAATAAAAATCAGCGCGGCAAAAACAACGACACGATAGATCAGTGAATCTGAAAGCACACCTTCAGTAACACCGAACGTATGGAGATAGGAAGCACTGTCGAAAATAACAGAAAGAGAGTAAATAAAGATACCGTGGATAAGCATCAGGAAGTAAATAACCCCCAGTGCCACACCCCAGTTACTGCCCAGATACTGTGTGATTATGTTTGTGTAGTCTTCACATTCTTCACTTTCAGATAACGTATTCATGTACAGCTTCTGCAACATATACGTTGCCGGATACGCAATCATGAAAGCTAAAATAAATACCCAAATACCTTTCAGACCGATCTGAATCGGCATTACAACGGTACCGGCACCGATAGCCATACCAATACAAAGCACAACCCAGCCGGCGTCATACATTGTGAATGGTATTTTGCCCAGCGCTTTCGCGGAATTATCGGTTGAGGTCATGTCCGCCATACTAAGCCCCCTTGGTTTTCATAATAATTTATTGTGATTATGGTTTCTAAAAAATTTCAGCACTGCGTTGTTCTTTTTGTTACCGCTAAAAATAACCTGTTAAATACTTAAAAAGCACGCCGGAGAGAATTCAGAGTGGCTCTCAATGAATTTTTCCGCGTGCTTCGTGTACTCACCCCGTCTGTGTGTTAACGGCAAATGAGGTGAGTACATACTGCAAGACTTAATTTTCCGCTCTGATCTTAAGCAACTGCTTTCGCAATAGCCTGTTCCAGGTCAGCAATGATGTCTTCAGGTGTTTCCAGACCGACAGAAATACGAATCAGACCATCGGTGATACCTGCTTTCAGACGCTCTTCAGCCGGAACCGGAGAGTGAGTCATTGATGCAGGGTGCTGAATCAGAGTTTCAGTATCGCCCAGGCTTACTGCCAGCATGCATAACTCAACAGAATCCATCACTTTACGGCCTGCTTCGATACCGCCTTTGATTTCAAAGCTGATCATACCGCCGAAGTTGCTCATCTGTTTTTTCGCTAATTCGTGCTGCGGGTGAGATGGCAGACCCGGGTAGAATACAGCTTCCACGTTCGGGTTAGATTCCAGATACTTAGCAACTTTCATTGCGTTAGAGCAGTGACGTTCCATACGGACGTGCAGTGTTTTCAGGCCGCGCAGGGTTAACCATGCGTTGAACGGGCTCATTACGCCACCGGTGATGTCTTTAACACCAACCAGACGTGCAGGAACCAGGAAGTCAGCAGGACCGACAATCACACCACCGATAACATCACCGTGACCGTTGATGTATTTGGTCACACTGTGAACAACGATGTCTGCACCTAATTCCAGAGGACGCTGGCAGTACGGAGACATGAAGGTGTTATCCACAACCAGCATTGCGCCGCCTTCGTGAGCAACATTTGCCGCTGCTTCGAGGTCGATCATTGCCAGAGTCGGGTTAGCCGGAGTTTCGACGTAAACCATTTTGGTGTTTGGTTTCATTGCCGCTTTGATGTTCGCAGGGTCATTTGCGCGAACGAAAGTGACTTCGATACCGAATTTAGGCAGGGTGTGAGACAGCAGAGCATAAGTACAGCCGTACAGAGTGTCAGAAGCAACGATATGGTCGCCCTGGCCGCACATAGTCAGGATAGTGGTAGAGATAGCTGCGATACCGGAAGAAGTCGCCAGAGCAGCTTCGCCGTTTTCCAGTACACGCATTTTTTCTTCTAATGCTGCGTTAGTTGGGTTACCTAAACGTGAGTAGATATAACCTTCTTCTTCTAATGCGAAACGTGCTGCCCCTTGTGCTGCGCTGTCGAAGACGAATGTAGAGGTCTGATAGATTGGGGTTGATAACGCGCCAGTCAGTGGATCTGCCTGTTGGCCAGCGTGAACAATCTTAGTGTCATAACCTTTATTCGTATAATCGTGCATAAATCCTCCAAAGAATAATTTTTTATTATGCCAACATGTGCTGTTGTTGCAGTAATAAAAGCAATAGCCGTGCCAACTCAGGATTTATTTTTATAACATATTGAATTGAAAGAGATAAATAATTTTAAAGCATAGCTTAGATAAAGACAACGCAGAGGAAGTGGAAAGCGGAGTGTAAGTAAAAATGACAAGGTGGAAAGAAAGTTGACAGTAGGTTGCCACTTTCTGATAGTGAGGTTAATCACATTGGGGTATAAAACCGGACTTGCGTCACATTATAGCCCCAAAAGGGAAGGGTGATCCAGATCTCTTTTTAAATTTTTTCCTGAATCGATACGTCCGGTGATTGATAATGATCAACGTCAGAAATAATCAATTCTATTAATTACCGCATTTTTAATGATTTGCGATCTCAATGCGTTCGGGTGTAAACGCGTTGTCTGGCCGACTTTTTTCATGGAATTGAGATATCTGGCGGGTACAAGCTGATTCAAGTTGTTTATAGTAAGTAGTGTAACTGAACCAAAAAATAATAATTAAATCTATGTGATAAGGTTGCTTATCATGTGGTTTTTCCTTAATTGCGCACCATTTTGTTGTATTTCGCTTTTGATTCACCTTTCAGTGAGTGCCTAAGATAGGTTAACCCTGGTAGGTGGGTGAAAAAGAGCACTACATACACTAACCGGGAGTGACTAAACACATGTCTGCATATAGATGGTTAATTAATACCATTGACCGCGTCGCCATGGTGGAAGAAGTCATCAATGAGTTTTCGGCCTCAGAAATCAGCATCAATTCCATGGAAGTTTTTCCGTGCAAAATTTATGTCAAATTCAACGCGGAATGCGAGCGGGATGTTAAGCTGCTGCTGAGTAAACTCCTGCTTAATCCTGATGTTATCAGTGTCACCCGTTCCAAATTACAGCCCTACGAACGTAAAGAAAAAGAATTACAGGCGATTCTGGAATCCACCACTGACGGTATTATCGGTATCAATAATCAGGGTAACATCAACTACTTTAATAAAGTGGCGGAAGACTTTTTCTCGATATCGCGGGAAAATATTGTCGGCGTTAATATCAGTAAAATTCTCAGCGGCAAAAACCAGGCCGTGCTCACCAAACTGCTCGGCGGCAACAGTTTCGACCACTATCAGATGGTGACCAGTACCCCGAAAGGGGAGCTGTACTATATCTGTTCCGGCCGTCCGATTCTGAGTGAAGAGTCCCAGGTCATGGGGGCGGTGATCACCTTCAAAAGCCTGCGATCTGTACAGCAGATGGCATCATCAGTGAATAAAAGCCTGCCGTTCAGTTTTGATGACATTATCTGCGAAAGCGGAATCATGATGAATCTTATTGATTTTGCTAAAAAAATAGCAATAAGTCCTTATACTGTGCTGATCCGCGGTGAAACCGGAACCGGTAAGGAACTTTTTGCCCGCGCCATTCACAACGCCAGCGACCGCAGTGCTCATCCGTTTGCACCGATTAACTGCGCAGCGCTGCCGGAAAATCTGATTGAGAGCGAGCTGTTCGGTTATGAGGGCGGCGCATTCAGCGGTGCCAGCAAAGGCGGGAAAATGGGGCTGTTTGAATCCGCCAACCACGGTACGGTATTTCTGGATGAATTCGGTGAGCTTTCTCTTATCCTGCAAAGTAAATTATTGCGGGTATTACAGGAAGGCGTGATCCGCCGGGTCGGCGGGCATAAAGAGATCCCGGTGGATGTGCGGATCATTGTGGCGACCAACCGGAATCTGGAAGAGATGATCGAGAACAAATCGTTCCGTGAAGATCTCTATTACCGGATCAACGTGATCCCGATTAATATTCCGCCGCTGAAAGAGCGGAAAACGGATATTCCTCTGTTATTACAGCGTTTTATCAGCAAATACACGACGGAACTGAATAAGCAGCTCAGTTTATCTCAGGACGCTTATCATCAGTTAATGGCCTATTCCTGGCCGGGTAACGTGCGGGAACTGCAAAACGTGATTCTGCGGGCGATTCACCTGGCGTCCGGCCGGGAAATTACCGTCGGCGATCTGTGGCTGCCGCATGAGGAAGTGATGGTTTCTCCGGTACAGCGGCCTCATCCGGTACAGAGAGCCGATATGCTGCCTGCGGTGCAGCCGGTACCGGAAGAGATCAACCTGAAAGAGTCCCTGGCGCGTCAGGAAAAAAGCCTGCTGGAGGATTATCTGCGCCGCTATGGTTCAGCCCGTAAGGTGTCCCGCGAAATCGGGATGTCTCACACGACCGTGCTGAATAAGGCCCGTTATTATAATCTGGAACATCTGCTGACCTACAGCACTGTGCGGCGGTCAGCAGGTAAAGCAGATTAACCCGGGTTTTCATCCCCGCCGGCGGCTGTCCGGCGGGCAGTTTCATACGCATCGATAGCTCTGATCCTCGCCATCCGGTGATCAACCACCGGCTTCGGATAATCAATCTCCCGCTGATTCTTCTCCGCCCATTCATGGGGGGTGTGAATATATTTTGCGGGCACATCAGCCAGCTCCGGCAGCCAGCGGCGGATAAAGCTGCCGTCCGGGTCAAACCGTTTACCCTGGGTGACCGGGTTGAAAATCCGGAAATACGGTACCGAATCATGGCCTGTGGACGCCGCCCACTGCCAGCCGCCGTTATTGGCGGCAAATTCACCGTCAATCAGTTGTGACATAAAGTAGTGTTCACCACGCCGCCAGTCCGTTAATAAATCTTTGACCAGAAAACTTGCCGTGATCATCCGCAGGCGGTTATGCATCCAGCCGGTTTCATTCAGCTGGCGCATGGCCGCATCGACCAGCGGAAAGCCGGTTTTTCCCTGCTGCCAGGCAAGCAGCCCGCTGCTGTCCGGTGACCAGACAATGGCCTCTGTCCAGCGCTGCATCGGGCGGTGGCGGCTGATATCCGGATGGAGTGCCAGCTGATGCAGATAAAATTCACGCCAGATAAGCTCACTGAGCCAGGTATAAGCGCCGCTTTCCGGCTCATCAGCGACCATCGGAAAGTGCAGGCGCAGACGGCTCAGGCACTGGCGCGGGGACAAAATCCCTGTGGCAAGATAGGCGGAGATGCGGCTGGTGCCGTCAATCGCCGGGAAATCCCGTTCAGTTTTGTAATCCGCAGCGTGCTTCTGACAGAAATCCGCCAGTCGTTGCAGTGCGGCCTCTTCTCCGGAAGGAAAAAGAGTATGTTCCTGCTGCGGCAGATTAAGAGGTACCGGGGAAACAGGCGGCCCTTTGGCATCCGGTACCGGTAAGACCCGGACCGTGGTCTGCATCAGTGCGGTAAGAAAGGCGCGGCGGAATGGGGTAAACACTTTGTAGAGCCCGCCCTGCTGTGTGCTTACGCTTCCCGGCGGCAGCAGGACACTGTCATCGAAGGCATAAAAACGGCAGCTTTCCGGCAGACGATCCGCTAAACGGGCATCACGGCGCTGTTCATTCAGTCCGTACTGTTTATTGACATACACGGCGGGGATGCGATGTTCCCGGCACCATTCCGCCAGCCAGTCAGCGGCATCCTCAAAGGTATTGCACGTCTGCACATGCAGGGTGATCCCGAGTGCGGCAGCGGATGTGTTCAGGGTGTGCAGCTGACAGAAAATCAGTGCCCGCTGTGACGGAGACATGGCGTGCTGTTCCCACTGTCCCGGTGTGAGGGTAAAAATCAGTTTTACCTGCCGGTGTGCCTGACAGGCGGCATAAAGTGCTGTGTTATCTGTCAGCCGCAGATCCTGCCGCAGCCAGACAACCGCCGGTGCTGAGTCCGTCATCGTCTTACCTCCCGCATAAACAATAAAAAAGCCCGCGTCCGGAGAGGCGGGCCTGAGCAGGACATCAGTCCAGCTTCGGATGCTGATCAATCAGTGACTGACGGCGTTTTTGCAACGCGGTAATCTCCTCATCAATCGCCTCAATCTTGTGTTCAATATTATCGTAATGCTCCAGTAAAATCTCTTTGGCTTCCGCCCGGTCTGATGCCGCCGGTGTGGCACCGCGTAACGGTTTGTTGGCGGTTTCTTTCATCACAATCGCAGTGATCATCCCGATAACCGCAATTACCATCAGATAGTAAGCCGGCATATACAGGTTATTGGTAACCTCGACCAGCCAGGCTGCGGCTGTCGGCGTGGCACCTGCAATCAGCACGGAAATATTGAATGAGATAGCCAGTGCACTGTAGCGGATTTTTGTCGGGAAGATGGCCGGCAAAATAGATGCCATCACGCCGGTAAAGCAGTTCAGCAGAACCGCCAGGATCAGCAACCCTAAGAAAATCAGTCCGATAACATCGCTATTAATCAGCATAAATGCCGGAATAGCAAGGAAAAATAACCCGATACTGCCCGCGAGAACAAACGGTTTACGGCCGATGCGGTCACTCATCATTCCGATCAGCGGCTGTACAAACAGCATACCAATCATGATCGCGATAATAATCAGCACACCGTGATCCGCGCTGTAATTCAGGTTATGCGACAGATAGCTCGGCATATAGGTCAGCAGCATGTAATACGTGACGTTGGTGGCAATGACCAGTCCGACACAGATCATCAGACCCTTACCGTATTGTGAGGCAATGCTGCGCAGTGAAACCCGTGGCTTATCTTCGCCGGTTTCAGGGTTGGCACTTTTCATATCCTCAACATGCTGCTGGAAAGCCGGTGTTTCTTCCAGGGCATGACGCAGATACAGGCCGATGACGCCCAGCGGCAGTGCCAGGAAGAACGGGATACGCCAGCCCCACTCATGGAATGCTGCTTCGCCGAGAATACTGGAGATCAGAACCACCACACCGGCACCGCAGACGAAACCGGCAATTGAGCCGAAGTCCAGCCAGCTGCCCATAAATCCGCGTTTACGATCCGGTGAATATTCCGCTACAAAGATAGCTGCACCGGAATACTCACCGCCCACGGAGAAACCCTGAGCCAGTTTTGCCAGCAGCAGCAGAACCGGTGCCCAGATCCCGATACTTTCATAAGACGGAATCAGACCGATACAGAAAGTACTGATGGCCATAATAATGATGGTGACAGAAAGGACTTTCTGGCGGCCGAATTTATCGCCCATGATACCGAAAAATACCCCGCCCAGCGGACGCACCAGAAACGGTACGGAGAACGTGGCTAACGCCGCGATCATCTGTATACCCGGGGAGGCGGAAGGGAAGAAGACCTGACCCAGCACATACGCCAGGAAGCCGTAGACCCCGAAGTCAAACCACTCCATGGCATTACCCAGTGAGGCAGCGGTGATAGCTTTCTTTAATTTTCCATCATCAATAATAGTAATATCATTGATATTTAAAGGTTTTTGTTTTGTTTTCTTGCGTCTCATCGTTGTATCCTTTTGTTTTATGACGGGGATTCACGTGACTGAGATTCACTCAAACCCACAACGACTTTTTGTATGATAGTGAATTCATCGGTAGCAGAAGATGTTTAATACTAAATTGGTAAGTATAAATACGTAATTTTTCCCGTATTCATGTTTCCCGTTAAATAGATTGATTAATCAGTATAGCGGCGCTAACGGCAGACGGCACAGGAAACCGCAGACAGGATAGGGAGAATAGGAAAGTTGTGCGTTGTAATAACCAAAAAAAGTACCTTTGTTTTGAAACGAGGTCACCTAATTTAGCATAAATCGTATTTTTTGTAAAATTAACGGTTTTTTGTACTGAATTTAATTGCTGATTTGGCATTTAACGTCTTACTGTCACTAAATATTCAGCGTTATTTTTTTCTGAAAAATCAACGGAAAGGCGGTTTTTTTTGAAAAAGCTCATCCTGAAATGATGTTTTCGGGGCGATTTTATTGCATTAAAAGTGTAATCAGGGGTATCTAAATCCGATGTATTTAAAATTATTAGTGAAATGATAGTGCCGATGGTTTAAATATAAGCAAAATATAAGGCGAATTCAGAAAACAAACAATGTTATCAGTATGTTTCATCTTATTTCTCAATTTTCTGTATGTGTTTTTCTGAAGGTGGTGCTGCTGGTCATTAATGCATAATAACAGCCATCAATGATTTCTTTACGTAATTATAAGATAAACTTTGGAATTATATGCTGAATATGAGTTTCATGAAGTGATATCTGTCAATGGCAATTTGAGAAAGACATAAATGTTTCAAGATATATCGTTTTTTTTCCATTTAATTGTGGTTTCTTACTCCATTAAAGCTAAATAATTACTATTTTATGCCAATGATGAGTCATTTTATTTTTAGTGGTTTATACCTAGTCCAAGGGTGATGGCGAAGGTAAATATACTATAATACATAGGGTTATAACTCTTTCGTGCACCGAATAATTCTTTTTTTACAATCCGTTAAGTGAAGGAAAGGCAGGTTTCAATTTAGTAAATGAATATGTAATATATGTTTCAACATGTGTACTTTGCTGGTTTGTAATAAGTACAATCATGCGGAAGTTAAAACAACAACAAAGAGTAAAACTTTGTGAATATCAATTGGTCCACTTTCTTTAATAAACGCATATTTTTGTTAGTTACCGGAGAGGAATCCGGTGATTATCACAGCCATATGTGAGGGATAGCGACATGACCAAAGCAAAAAACTCGATCGCGCGTGCAGTCGGGCAAAAAATTCAGGTGTTACGAAAAGATCACGGTATTACAGCAGCAAGACTGGCTGAAATGATTGAAATCAGCCAGCAGCAGATGTCACGTTATGAACGTGGTGTAAATCGTGTGGATGTGGATTGTTTAGTCCGTATTGCGGATATCTTTGAAGTACCGGTTGGCTGGTTCTTCACCGGAATTGAAGGCCGGAGTAAACGCGACAGCGGAAATGAACGGGAATCCTGGAAAGCAGAAACCGTTATTTTGCCGGTCGAATCCGAACTGATGTAATGTTGTGATATTGAGTGATACTGAATCTCATCTCAAAAATCCGTTATTAGCCTGCTAATAACGGATACCGCATTTTGCGGGACGTGTTTATTTATTCGTCACCTGCCTTGTGCTATCATCCTGATACACAGCATGTTGTATTACTCTTATAACCCTGTTTCTTAATAATTTTAGTATTTTTAATCCGTTTTATTACTGGATAAATAAGCAATGAACATTAATCAGCTCAAAAGTTTTGTTGAGGTGGTCAGGAGTGACTTTAATATCACGAATGCTGCCGAGAAGCTGTATACCTCACAGCCAACAGTGAGTAAACAGCTCAAAATTCTTGAAGATGAACTGAACGTTTCTTTATTCAACCGGAAAAATAATAACTTATTATCGCTCAGTCCGATTGGTGAAGAAGTTCATCGTGTTGCCTGCGATATTCTTGCGCAGTTTGATAAAATTAAAAGTCTGGTTTCACATGAAGATACCACGACAAAACAGAATCTCCGTATTGCCACCACGCACACACAAATCCGCTATAAATTACCGAAGGTAATCGAACGCTTTAATGCGCGTTATCCGAATATTTCGCTGCATTTTCATCAGGGAGCACCGGCACAGCTGGCAGAAATGGTGAAAAACGGGGATGTGGATTTTGCGATCGCCACGGAGTCCCTGCATCTTTATGATGATTTACTGACGTTGCCCTGCTATCAGTGGTCCCGCAGTGCGATTGTGCCGCATGATCACCCGCTGGCACAACATGAGCAGCTGACGATTCAGGAACTGGCGCATTATCCGCTGATTACTTATGTATTCGGATTTACCGGCCGTTCCAAGCTGGATCAGGTATTTTATCAGAATCACCTGACGCCGAATGTGGTATTAACCGCCGTCGATACAGAAATTATTAAATTTTATGTCAAGCGCGGAACGGGCGTCGGTGTTATTTCATCCGTGGCATTTGATCCGGCAGAAGACAGTGATTCACTGCGCTGTATTAATATCGGTAATCTGGTGAAACCGAGCTATACCCATATTTGTATCAGCCGTCATACACATCTGAAGGATTATATGTATGACTTTATTTCCTGTTATGCGCCGCATCTTGACCTGAATTATATTCACCAGCCGGAACAGTGGCTGCCGGTTGATCAGAAAGCCCGTGATCAGTTGTACCGCGCATTACCTGAACTCTGATTTTTCTGTATTTCTGATAAAAAAGCCCGGTAACATCAGTTACCGGGCTTTGCATTTGCTGTGTGTTATCTTTTTTTTACCGGGTGGCAATATTAATAAAGATTTGCGCACCGATCAGCAGGCAATCGTCATCAACAAAATACGGATTGGCATGCAGATAGTTATTAATTCCTTTGGCTTTATTACCGCTGCCGAGGAAATACATGGCACCCAGTTTATCTTTGGTGGCATTAATCATATAGCTGAAATCTTCGCTGCCGGTCATCGGCTTACCGTTTGAATCAATATTTTCAGCCGGTAAGAAAGCGGCTGCCGCGTTTTTAATCACGTCTGCTGCCTGCGGATGGTTAATCACGGCCGGATAGCCACAGGCTTCCAGAGTGGTTTTAAAACCACCGGCTTCACTGCGGGCAACAATTTCTTTAAAGCTGGCTTTTAAGATCTTATCGGTTTCTTCATCCATAGAACGGATGGTGCCGCGTGCCTGCACGTAATCAGCCAGTGCATTCGGAATAGTACCGCCGTTGATCATACCGCAGCCGAAAACGGCCGGGCTGAAAGGATCGGTTTTCTTGGCGACGATATAATCCATGTAATCAATGATGCGGGTCGCTTCGCGGATTGCATCCAGTCCTTTGTGCGGAGTGGAGCCGTGCGCGGAAATGCCGTGTACGTCCAGCGTCCAGGCAGAGCCGTAAGAGGACATCACCCCGGCGTTAAAACGGATACAGCCGGTTTCAATCGCCGCGTCGTTATGCAGGCCGTAGACTTCATCCACGCCATCCATACAGCCCATTTCCACCATTTTATCCGCACCCGGCACACGCATATCTTCTTCTGCCATCTGGAAGATAAAACGGACGTTGTGGGTCAGCTCATCACGGTGTTCGCTGAGGTATTTTGCCGCAGTCAGGGCGATGGTCATATGGGTGTCATGGCCGCAGTTGTGGGCACAACCTTCGTGTACGGAACTGTGCTCGTTGCAGGTCATATCCGGCATTTCCAGGCCGTCGATATCGGTGCGGTAAGCAATCAGCCGGTATGCCGGGTTCACGGTCAGTTCAGCTGTAAAGCCGGTGTAGCCCTCAAACTGACGGATGGTGTAACCGAAGCTTTCCATCAGTTCGCGGCAGTATTTTGAGGTTTTATATTCTTCACCGGACAGCTCAGGGATTTTATGTAAATCCTGGCGCGTTTTCTTGCTGAACGCCTCAAGCGCAAAGAGTTTTTCACTGATATTGTATTTGTTGGTCATTACATTTACCCCGTAACTGAAACCGGTTTGTGTGCTGATAAAGAATCCCTGATGTAAGCGCGGGTATGACCGGAAACCGGTCATACCACAGCGCCGGCGCAACATGAGTACATTTTATTTTTACGAAAAGAATCTGCCTTCCGGAACCGGCGGGTTTCTGTCAGCAGTTGTTTTCGTTATTATTTGCAGGAGGGATTTTAACGTCAGTATTAAAAAAACGAGCGTGACGGAGATCGTGTTTATATCATATCAGTATTTCATGGTGCATGAATAATAACGATGATGTCTGTATTGAAATAATATTACACCGATGCAAATTCATTATTTAATTTATATTTATCAATGGGTTAATTTGATTTTCTATTTACGCTGATTTTATGTTTATTCCGGATGGAATATAAATTCATTCTCCGAAATAAAGATAATATAAATATTATTAAACAGAAATTAAGAGAAGTGTACTTATATATCATTGCGGTTGGTTTTGTATTATTCCGCCGAATCTCCGGCAATATCCTGAATTAGTACTGAAAATTTACCTTATTACTGGTGGTTTTATCTGCGGCAAGCCCGGGCTACACTGAAATGACAGGATAAACACACAGAGCAGGCCGGAATTGTTCTGTGCAGCACCTTATTACGAATCAGATTTATCACCAGTAAGAGGGAAGATTTACGATGAAGCAGACTGTAGCGGGTTATATCGCAAAAATGTTGGCGGATGCAGGAATCAACCGTATCTGGGGTGTCACAGGCGACTCACTGAACGGGTTGAGTGACAGCTTACGTAAACTGGGCAGCATTGAATGGATGGGCACCCGGCATGAAGAAGTGGCCGCGTTTGCCGCCGGGGCGGAAGCGCATCTGACCGGTAAACTGGCGGTATGCGCCGGTTCCTGCGGGCCGGGTAACCTTCACCTGATCAACGGATTATTTGATTGCCAGCGCAACCGCGTGCCGGTGCTGGCGATTGCCGCACATATTCCTTCCGGCGAAATCGGCAGCCACTATTTCCAGGAGACCCATCCGCAGGAGCTGTTCCGCGAGTGCAGCGTCTATTGTGAGCTGGTTTCCAATCCGGAACAGATCCAGCAGGTGCTCGGTATTGCCATGCGCAAGGCGATTCTGGAACGCGGCGTGGCCGTGGTGGTCATTCCGGGGGATGTGGCGTTAAGACCGGCTCCGGAATCGGCCCGTAATGTCTGGTATGAGCCGTCGCTGCCGCTGGTCATGCCGCAGCGGGATGAGCTGGTGAAACTGGCGGATGCCCTTAACGGCGCGAAAAATATCACACTGATGTGCGGGGCCGGATGTGCCGGGGCACATGATGAGGTTATCAAGCTGGCGGAAACCCTGAAAGCGCCGGTGGTGCATGCGCTGCGCGGGAAAGAGCATATTGAGTATGATAACCCGTACAGTGTCGGGATGACCGGGCTTATCGGCTTCTCCTCCGGTTATTATGCGATGGAGAACGCAGATACCCTGGTGCTGCTCGGCACGCACTTCCCGTACCGGGCGTTTTATCCGGCCAAAGCAAAGATTATTCAGGTGGATATCAACCCGGGCAGCCTCGGCGCGCACTGCGCGGTGGATATGGCGGTTATCGGGGATATCAAAGCCACACTTAATGCCATTCAGCCGCGCTTGCAGGCCAAAGAGGATCGCACCCATCTGGATGCGGCACTGAAACACTATCAGACCGCCCGCAGTGACCTCGATGCACTGGCAACCGCAAGCAAACGGGAACTGATCCACCCGCAGTATCTGGCGAAAAAAATCAGCGAACTGGCGGATGACGATACCGTTTTCACCTGTGATGTGGGCACGCCGACAGTATGGGCAGCACGTTACCTCACTATGAACGGCAAACGGCGGCTGATTGGGTCCTTTAACCACGGCTCGATGGCAAATGCCATGGCGCAGGCTATCGGTGCTCAGGCACTTGATCGCAAACGTCAGGTGGTGGCAATGTGCGGTGACGGCGGATTCAGTATGCTGATGGGGGATTTTATTTCCCTGGCACAGATGCAGTTGCCGGTGAAAATTGTCATCTTTAACAACAGTGTACTGGGATTTGTTGCGATGGAGATGAAAGCAGGCGGTTACCTGACTGACGGAACTGATCTCCATAACCCGGATTTTGCTGCGATGGCCAATGCCATGGGGATCAAAGGAATACGGGTTGAAGACAGCGAATCACTGGATGATGCACTGAAAACCGCATTTGCCCATGACGGCCCGGTTCTGGTGGATGTAGTGACCGCCAAACAGGAACTGGCCATGCCGCCGGAAATTAAGTTTGAACAGGCCAAAGGCTTCAGTCTGTATATGCTGCGTGCGATTATTAACGGGCGCGGTGATGAGATTGTGGAACTGGCAAAAACCAACTGGCTGCGCTGAGTCAGCAGAGAGGAAAAATGCCGCATGTGCGGCATTTTTTTTGCTCAGTACCCGGCGGCGGATTCCTGCCGCCACAGATGCGCCGCTATCAGTGCCCGCCAGGGGGCAAAATCCGCCAGCCACGCCTGAGTTTCATCCGCGGTTATCTTCTCATCCCGCATCAGCAGGCGCTGCAGATTGCGCCGCACCGCAACATCACCGTGCAGTGAGCCGTTCAGATAGTTAAATCCGCGCAGCAGGGCATAACTGACGGTCCAGGTACCGATACCTTTAATGGCGGTCAGAGAGGCGGAAACTGTATCCGCATTATCCGGCGTCACCACGTCAGGCAGCATCAGTTTCCCGCTTGCCAGCTGTTCGCTCAGTGCCAGCAGCGCATGGGCTTTACCGGCAGAAAAACCGCAGCTGCGCAGTCCGTCAAAATCGGTCTGTAAAATATGTGCCGCATCCGGGTAGCACAACAGCCCGGAGGAGTGGCGCAGACTGATATGCTGAATCAGGCGGCGGCGGATGGATATCGCGGCCTGTACACTGATTTGTTGTCCGATAATCGCCCAGTTAATCGCTTCAAACGGCGTGGCGGACTGGTAGATCCTCAAACCTTTCTGCCGCCGGATCAGCGGCCCGGCCAGCGGGTGATCCTGATATTGTGCCTCAAATTCTTCAACCGGCTGGATCAGACCGAGCATATGCCGGGCGAGATGATGCATCCGCGCCCCGTCTTCCGGCAGAATGGCCGGGCCGTCAGTACTGAGGGTGACGCCGGCTTCCCCGGCGCGGATTTCAAGTGTCAGTAAAGCTGGATGGCCGTGCAGGCAAATACCTTTCATCACCCGGTTTTCTGTGACCTGTTCAGCCACATGGTGGTTATCACGTAAATGAAATGCGAGAAAATCCGCGGTATGATAAGGCTCCGGTAACGGAACAGTAATCGTTAACTTTTTGTTATTTATCAACTTCTCATACCTCAGATCGGTGCGGTCAACTGATCGGATTATAGCCGTTTTTGCTTCCGGCCGTATAATTTTGGCCAAAATATCTGTTTACAGAATAATAGGTGGATTATTCTGAATGAAAGACACATGCGAAGTATGGTACTTATACGTATGAACAAATGAGTTTAATTTCAGCACATTCATTTTTTACAGTACTTCGTTTGGCATAACCGGGACAAAAGCAGAGGTTATTGTTGCCACAATGAATATAATTGACGCCCGAAGTTCTTATGTCCCCCGGAAGGAGTGTTCCGCCGGAGACTATTACAGCACAGCAGCACAACTCAGAGCGGATAAAGGCATTACCGATGGATATAAAACAATATTACCTTGAGGTTGCGGAAGGTAAAGGTAAGAGGATGACGTCGGAGGTAGTGGCATTCCCTCCCTCGCGGCTTAACCTCGCAGAGTTAGAAGAGCGTCTGGCATCACAAACCTTTTTCACACAGGGTGATATTGAATACGCAGAACATGATGAAAACAGCTTTTATTACAGCTGTCATTATGGCGATGAAGAACTGCTGTTTCTGGTGTCACTGGCCCCGCGGGCACCGGAACTGGAGATCAATCCTTACTATTCAACGGACCCGCTTTCTGCCGCACTGCTGGCTGAAGTTAACCAGACCGTGCAGGACATTTATGTTGAGTGCCTTTTGCAGAATGACGTACTGAAGAGTTACCGGCATCAGCTGAAGATGGTACAAATTCTGGTGCCGGATTTACTGCTGGGTATTGATATTTCAGCAGCCGGACGCGGATTTACCCGTGAGTGGCTCAATTTTCAGCTGGAAAATGACGTGCAGCTGAACATCGAGTCTCTGTATACCATTCATGCTATCTATGACACGGAAAATACCCCGCCGACCATGTACTGGTTCCATACACACGGCCTGCTGCGCTGCGGCATCCCTGAAGTGGAACTCTTGCTGCCGCATACCATTAATGCGTACTACGGTATTCCTGATCTGCTGCGCAGTTTTATCGGACAGAGCCTCAATGAAGGCAAAGTACTGTTCAATGAGCCTATGTTGTGCGGACAGACTGAAAAACAGCTGGAATATATTGTGGCGCTGCCTTACCAGGAAGGTATTCGTCAGATCAACAAAAATACGCCAATCGACCAGCTGAAATCATTGGAAGATATTGATTATTCTCACGATAATATGCCGGAAAATGAGTTTCTTGGTGATCGCGGCGACCGTGATGATCAGCATGACCATCCGTCCTGCATGTTGTTCCGGGTGAATGAAAGTTCGCCGGAGTTACAGACATTTTTCCGTGGTTTCGACGATGATGCCGCCATCATGTTTTATCGCCCGAACAGTGAAACTCACGAAATGGCGGTAAAAGCCCGGTTGCGCTGGCACTATTTTGCCCAGATGTTTACAGAGTACGGGCAGCCGGAGGCCAAAGCGAAAAAAGGTTTGTTCGGCGGGTTGTTCGGTAAAAAAGCCCGTGATGATGAGGACGAAAATCCGTGGGTATTTATGGTCAAATGCGGCATTCCGTACGGGGATGAGGATGACCTGGAACACATGTGGTTTATCCCGGAAACCCTCGATAATGATGTCTTTACCGGTAAACTGATTAACCATCCGTTCTATGTGAAAGAGATGGAAGAGGGCGGTGTGTATCCGCTGAATACCGCGATGCTCACCGACTGGAATATCTATTTTTCCGGTGAGAAATATACCCCGGACACGATCTATCAGCTTCTCAGCCCGGCACAGGTGCACTGAGAACAACCGGTCCGGAAAAGCGCTGAAAAGCGCTTTTTTTGTGTCTGCTGTTTTGTGCAGTAACCCACGTTATTAATACATACTAAATTATGTTGTTGCTGCTTTTTTTTTGTTCCGGCTATAATCAATGATCACCTGTTCATGGTGGTTACATATCCTGAAAAAACAATAAATTACATTATTATTTGTTATGCATTATCTGTTATGGAGTGCATTATGCCTGATATTACGTCATTGTTTGCATTTGCTCTGGTTGCGCTGGGAATGGTATTAACGCCGGGCCCTAATATGATTTATCTGATCTCCCGTTCACTCTGTCAGGGAAAGCGGGCGGGATATATTTCTCTTGCGGGTGTCGGTCTGGCATTTATTTTTTATATGCTGAGTGCGGCGTTCGGGATCACGGCTCTCTTTCTGGCAGTTCCTTATGCTTATGATGTCCTGCGTATCGCAGGTGCATTATATCTGCTTTATCTGGCCTGGCAGGCAGTAAAACCCGGCGGCCGCTCTGCATTTTCAGTACGGGAACTGCCGGAAGATAAGCCCAAAAAACTGTTCACGATGGGGTTTCTGACCAGTATTGCGAACCCGAAAGTGGCAGTGATGTATCTGTCGCTGCTGCCGCAGTTTATTGTGCCGGGACACGGCAGTGTGCTGGTGCAGTCTCTGGCGCTCGGAACAACTCAAATTATGATCAGCCTGACAGTAAACGGACTGATTGTTCTGATGGCGGGATCGGTTTCTGTATTTATGACAGGCCGCCCGTTCTGGCAGGTTGTGCAGCGCTGGCTGATGGGAACGGTACTGGCCGGACTGGCTGTCCGGATGGCACTGGAATCCCGGCGCTGAGGTGATAAAAAAACAGACCGGCTTTGTGAGCCGGTCTGTGTTGTTACCTTACTGTTCTTCCCGGCGGAGCCACTGCTCCACCTGACGCTGTTCTTCCTGTGTAAGCCACATCCCCAGCTTGGTTCTGCGCCAGAGTGCGTCTTCTGCGGTGATCACCCATTCGTGCTGTACCAGATAGCGCAGTTCGGCTTCATACAGGTTATGGCCGAATAACTGTCCGAGGTCGTTGAGAGACTGTGCATCACCGATGATTTTTTCTGTCTGACTGCCGTAGGTACGGGCAAGGCGCAGCGCCAGTCCGTTCGGCAGCCATGACCAGCGTCCGGTGAGTGTCCGTGCATAGTCGTCACGGCTCAGGCCGTTCAGTTCACCGCCTGTCAGTACCGCCTGTTTTGTCCATGCTTTCCCGGCCTGCGGATAGTAGGCCGCCAGTTTATCCAGTGCGTGTTCGCCCAGCTTGCGGTAAGTCGTGAGTTTCCCGCCAAAGACCGACAGCAGTGGTGTCTGCCCGTTATCATCATGCAGATCGAGCGTGTAATCGCGGGTGATTGCCTGCGGTGAATCCGATTCATCATCACACAGCGGGCGGACACCGGAGTATGTCCAGCGGATATCGTCGCGGGTCAGGGTTTTTCGGAAGTGGTCGTTATAGACATCCAGCAGATAATTAATTTCGTTATCATCGATTTTAACGTCTGCCGGATCACCGTGATATTCCACGTCGGTGGTGCCGATAATGGAAAATTCATCCATCCACGGGATAACAAACACAATACGGTGATCTTCGTTTTGCAGAATATAGGCCTGCGGCTCGTCATGCGCACGCGGTACCACAATATGGCTGCCTTTGATAAGACGGATACCGTAAGGGGATTTGAGCTGTAACCCGTCATCAAAGAAGGTTTTCACCCACGGCCCGGCGGCATTGACCAGTCCTTTTGCCTGCCAGCGCAGCGTCCCGCCGGTCAGGACATTCTCCGCTTCCACCTGCCATAAGCCGTTTTCGCGCCATGCGCGGGTGACTTTTGTCCGTGTACGGACTTCGCCGCCCTGACGCACAACTTCCTGTGCATTCAGCACCACCAGACGGGCGTCATCCACCCAGCAGTCGGAGTATTCGAATCCTTTTTTAAATTCTGCTTTCAGCGGGGAGGCATTGCTGAACGTCAGGCCGCGGCTGCCCGGCAATGTGGTACGTTTGCCGAGATGGTCATACAGAAACAGCCCGGCGCGGATCATCCATGCCGGACGCAGATGTGGCTGATGCGGCAGGCGGAAACGCATCGGAAAGGCGATATGCGGTGCCATTTTTAACAATACTTCACGTTCAGCCAGCGCTTCGCTCACCAAACGAAACTCATAATGTTCGAGATAGCGCAATCCGCCGTGGATCAGTTTTGAACTGGCCGATGAGGTGGCACAGGCCAGATCCCGGGCTTCCAGCATCAGTACTGACAACCCGCGTCCGGCAGCATCAGCGGCAATTCCCGCGCCGTTGATTCCGCCCCCGATAACGATCAAATCTTTCGTTTCCATCCTCACTCCCGCATGACCATATTTGTTCTTTAATGTTCGTTATCGCTCATAATAGTTCAATGTGAACGATATTCCAACATTCAGGACATAAAAAAACGTTCTCCGTGACACGGATAACAATTTGTTAGCATATCCATACAAAAAGTAATGAATTAAGGCGGAGAAGAAAAGAGGGTGAAATACCGCGCCACCGGGCAGTGACGCGGGTGGAGAAAATCAGCAGACTTCGAGCTGTACCTGTTGCTCACCGAGAATTTTGATGATGCTTTCCGGCGGGCGTTTGTCGGTAAACAGGCAATCAATCAGCCCCATATTTCCGAGGTTAACCATGGCGTTACGGCCGAATTTGGAATGGTCGGTAACGAGCATCACACAGCGGGAGTTTTCAATAATCGCCCGTTTGGTGCGGACTTCGTGATAATCAAATTCCAGCAGGGAGCCGTCAGTATCAATACCGCTGATCCCGAGAATACCGAAATCCAGACGGAACTGAGAGATAAAATCGAGCGTGGCTTCGCCTACAATTCCGCCGTCGCGGGAACGGACTTCGCCGCCGGCCAGGATCAGACGGAAATCGTCTTTTGCCATCAGCAGGGTGGCGACATTCAGGTTATTGGTGACGATGCGCAGATTTTTGTGTTCCAGCAGTTCATGCGCAACAGCTTCCGGCGTGGTGCCGATATCAATAAACAGTGTGGCGCCATCCGGGATCAGTGCCGCGACGCGGCGCGCAATCCGGCGTTTTTCATCCGACCACATGCTTTTCCGTTCATGATACGCGGCATTCACCGAGCTGGACGGCTGTGCCGCCCCGCCGTGGTGACGGTGAATTTTATTCTGTTCTGCCAGCTCATTGAGATCACGGCGGATGGTCTGCGGGCTGACCTTAAAGTATTCGACCAGCTCTTCTGTGCTGACATAGCCCTGTTTACTGACTAACTCAACGATAGCATCGTGACGCTGTGTTTGTTTCACAAAATCCCCCGGTCAGATCAATACCACCGCATAGTCAGGATCGTGCCGTGACAGGCGGTGGTGGTGTCATATTGTCATTATTATTCAGGCCGCCCGGCGGCGGTTATCCCATACAGCCATCAGCAGGCCGGTCGCCAGACCGGACGCATGTGCCATATTTGCGATCGGTATTGTACCAAATAAATCAAAATAACCGATAACCAGCCATAATACGGAGAACATCATCATGGCGGCGGGCAGATAAATACCAGCCGACGGATTACGTGCGCCGGTGTACCAGACATAACCGATCAGCGCGAAGACCACGCCGGATAAGCCGCCGAAAGATGAACCGCTGAAAAAGGATTGCGCCCAGCAACTGACCAGGGCAGAGATTAGGGTGATCACCAGCAGCCGTCCGCTGCCGAGCTGTTTTTCCACCTGGCTGCCGAGATACCACCACAGCGCCAGGTTCATCAGAAGATGCGTCAGACCAAAATGCAGGAAAACCGGGCTTATCCACCGCCACAGTTCACCCTGCTGGTCAGGCTGCGGCCATGCCAGATAGTCCATCACCGCGTCAGTACCGCTTATCTGCATCCACAGAAAGACCAGTGCACACAGTACCGTGACAGCGATAGTCAGCGGCCCGGCCGGCGTCACCAGATTGCTGAAGACGCGGGAAGCCGGATAGCGGAACGGGGAATCGGTTTCACCGGATTCCCAGCTGGCCGCGAGATAGCGTTTGTTCATCGGATCACGCATAAAGGTGTCCAGCTCAGACTGTGTCTGCGCCAGCTTGCTTTCGTCTTCGAGCCACAATTCCGCACCGCGCCCTTCGCGGGTGGCACGCATGGTAAGCTCAATATCCCGCGAGGCCATATAATCAATAAATGACTGGGCAATCCGCGGGTTGGCGATGGTGATCAGATAAACCATATAGCTGTCCGTTGTTAAGCGAGTGACCTGACTGTGTCCGGGTAGTTGCGCAACCAGGCTTCAAAGCCGCCGTTGATGCTGTATACCGTTTCATAGCCGACATTAAGCAGATACTGAGCCGCGCCCTGACTGCTGTGCCCATGGTAACACATGACCATAACCGGCTGCTCATAATCTGTCTGATCCATGAAGGTGTTTACGGTGTCGTTTGTCAGGTGAAATGCGCCGTCAGTGTGACCGGCACGGAAGCTTTGCGGATCACGGATATCAACCAGGACAGCGCCGTTCTGCTGCCAGAGTTCATACGCCGTATCCGGTGTGATTAAGCGGATTTGTTCCATAATGGTTTTTCGTATGCAGGTGAATATCAGCGGTGACAGAGCACCGCCGGAAACCCGCCCGGCAGTTCACCGGACGGTATATATCACGGCCGTGCGATATCCGGCCGGTACAGCACTATCAGTAAACAGCGCTGTCAGTAATAAGAGTGTTCGCCGCGCTGATGTTCAGTCAGGTCTTTAACGCCTTTCAGTTCACCGGCAAACATATTCAGTAACTCTTTTTCGATCCCTTCCTTCAGAGTGACATCGACCATTGAGCAGCCGTTACAGCCGCCGCCGAACTGGAGGATGGCATAGCCTTCATCCGTGATTTCCATCAGGGAAACACGGCCGCCGTGTCCGGCCAGCTGCGGGTTGATCTGAGATTGCAGGACATATTCGACACGCTCGATCAGCGGAGCGTCATCAGCCACTTTACGCATTTTGGCGTTCGGGGCTTTTAAGGTGAGCTGAGAGCCGAGCTGATCGGTCACGAAGTCGATCACGGCTTCGTCAAGGAACGGCGCGCTCAGTTCATCAACATAGGCGGTCAGCTGCTCAAACGGCAGCGCGGTATCGGTCGCTTCCACAGCGTCAGGCGGACAATAAGAGACTCCGCATTCCGCATTGGGAGTGCCCGGGTTAATAACAAAAACACGGATTTGTGTGCCGGGTTCCTGGTTGGCAAGCAGTTTGGAAAAATGTGCCTGCGCAGCGTCAGTAATAGTAATCATAACATTGCCCAAAAATAGTTGACTGTTCCGGTTGGTTATAATACGCCCATTTGCGGGTTCACTACAAGGTGCGGCAAAGGCACCACACCCGGACTGCCGCCGCACCCGCACGAATGAGCAATTCAGACAGCGCTGTCATGGTCGCCCCTGTTGTGATGACATCATCGGCCAGCGCAATATGCAGTCCGCGGACATCCCGGGTTAAGGCAAAAGCAGAAGGCAGGTTTGTCAGGCGCTGCGTGCGGGACAGCATCCGCTGGCTCAGTGTAGCACGGGTACGGATAAGGCCGGAACTGTCATAAGGACAGCGCAGCCATTTTGCCAGCGGGCGGGCGATAAGGTCGCTCTGATTAAACCCGCGCCGCCATTGCCGGTAACGGTAAAGCGGTACACTGAGCAGTAAATCCGGCTTCGGATATTCCCCCGCGCGGTAAGCTGCCAGTACCCGGAGCAGCAGCAGTCGTGCCAGCGCACGGGCAATGTGGGTCTGCCCGCTGTATTTGAGGCGGTGAACCAGGGCGGCCAGCGGCGGCTGATAGCCGGTCACCGCCAGCAGGCTTTGCCACGGCGGCGGCGTCTGCAGACAACGGCCGCACTCCGGCTCCGGGGTTACCAGCGGCAGGCCGCATCTCCGGCAGACCGGCGGCATTTCCGGGAGTCCGCGCATGCAGAATCCGCAGATACCGTGTGCGGCAATTGCCAGCGGCTGATTGCACAGCAGGCAGTAATTCTCAATAATAACCATCCGTCTTCCCTCCGGATAAATAAGGAAACAATAACGATGGCTACGCTTTTTTGGCAGCAGAGCGGACAGGGTTCGCGCGATCTTGTGCTGTTACACGGCTGGGGACTGAACAGCGAAGTATGGAACAGCATTGAAATGCGGCTCGCACCGCATTTCCGTATTCACAAGGTTGACTTACCGGGTTACGGGCGCAGTCAGGAATTTGGTGAGATGTCACTGACGGAGATGTCGGATACCGTATTCGCGCAGATGCCGGAAAAGGCAGTGCTGGCAGGCTGGTCGCTGGGCGGGCTGGTGGCTGCGGATATTGCGCTGCGTTATCCGCAGGCGGTGAGTCATCTGGTGACAATCTGTTCGTCGCCCTGTTTTAGTGCGCAGGAGGAAGATGGCTGGCCGGGAATTAAGCCCACTGTTCTGAGCGGTTTTCAGCATCAGCTGGCAACAGATTTTCAGCACACCGTGGAGCGTTTTCTGGCATTGCAGACACTGGGAACCGCCAGTGCGCGTCAGGATGCCCGCACACTGAAATCCGTCGTACTGGAACAGCCGATGCCGGATGCGGCAGTACTGAATGCCGGACTGGAAATTCTGAGAACCGCCGATCTGCGCGGCGGACTGACGACCCTGACGATGCCGTTCCTGCGGATTTACGGCTATCTGGACGGGCTGGTGCCGCGTAAAGTGGCATCACTGCTGAATGAACAACTGCCGTCATCTCCTTCCGTGATTATGCGCAACAGTGCACATGCGCCTTTTATTTCACATCCGGATGAGTTTTGTGAGGTACTGACGGGGTTTGTTAAATAAAAAAATACCCGCACAGTGGCGGGTATTTTTATGAACGGATCTGATACACCTTTGTATCGCAGCCCTGACTTTCCGGGCACTGTTTGCAACTGCTGCTCAGGCAACTGCTGACATCCACGGCCTCAATTTTTCCCATGGCTGCCAGCTTTTCCATCATGGCCTGTACCAGGGTTTCCGGGGTATTCAGCTGGTGGCTGAGGAGCCGGGCATCTGCCCGGCCGTTCAGAGCAATGGCGTCACGTACTGCGATCAGGCTGATCATGTCCGTGTCCTTTTATCAGTGACACTCGTTGCCGGAGCAGCCACCGCAGCGGCTGTGTGCATCACGGCGGAAGCCGCTGAGATTCACCCGGCTGCGTGTGCGGCGCAGCAGCGCAAACAAAATCAGGTTGAAAATCACCACCACAGCGATAATCACAGAACTGCTGCCCGGATGCGCACTGAATGTGGCTGCCTGATAGAACAGTGCGGCCAGTGAGTAAGCCACGTTCAGACCCCACAGGATAGAGAACGTCATCCAGCCGCGGCTGGTTTCACGGGCGATAGCCCCCATCACAGACACACACGGTACATACAGCAGTACAAAGATCAGATAGCTGTATGCGGCGACACCAGAACCAAATTTCGCGGCCATGGTACCCATGGTGCCGCCATCCATTTCACCGTCACCTTTACTGGCTTCGATCGGGTTGGACAAGGCTGCGAACGTGAACGTATCTGCCAGTGAATCCAGGGTTTCATTGACAGCATCACCCAGCTCACCCCATAAATCGAAAGCTTCCGGATCAAACGGTTCGTTGGTGATACTCTCGGCGGTGTAGAGGGTGTTCAGTGTCCCGACCACCACTTCTTTCGCCATCGCACCGGTGATCAGACCGACAGTCGCCTGCCAGTTATCATTGGTTACACCAATCGGGCTGAGCAGCGGAGTGACCACTTTACTGACCGAAGCCAGTGCGGAATCATTGATGCTGTCCGCCGGTTTGCCGGAGAAACTGAAGCTGTTCAGTGCACCGATCACCATACTGGCGACAATAATTACTTTACCCGCACGTACCACAAATCCTTTCAGGCGCTGCCAGGTCTGCATAAACAGGGTTTTCATATGCGGCACATGGTACACCGGCAGTTCCATCACAAACGGTGAGGCTTCCCCGCGCATGATAGTGTGCTTGAGCAGCAGACCGGTGAGGATAGCCACCACAATCCCGAGGATATACAGGGAGAATACAATGCTTGCGCCGCTTTTGCCGAAGAACGCCGCGGCGAAAACCGCAAAGATTGCCAGCCGTGCCCCGCAGGACATAAACGGTGCCATCAGGACGGTGATCAGCCGCTCACGCGGCGCATCCAGGGTTCTGGCACCCATAATGGACGGCACGTTACAGCCGAAACCGACAATCAGCGGCACAAAGGATTTGCCCGGCAGTCCGAGCGCCTGCATCAGTCTGTCCATCACAAATGCAGCGCGGGCCATATAACCGGAATCTTCCAGGAAGGAGAGGAACAGGTACATCATCCCGATTTGCGGCACCAGCGGCAGCACGGTGTTGATACCACCGCCGACCCCCTGGGCGAGGAAGATGGTCAGCCAGTCCGGGAAGCCGAGGGTGATCCCCAGCCATTGTGTCCCGTTAATGAAAATGGCTTCCGAACCGCCTTCAAACAACGGCTGCAATGCCCCGCCGATATTGATGGCAAGCACGAACATCAGATACATCACAAACAGGAATACCGGCACGCCCAGCCAGCGGTTGAGGACAATTCTGTCCATCGAGGCGGTCAGTTTGTTCGGCTCGGAATGGCTGTTATCAATGGTTTTTTCGCAGATATCCGCAATCGTCTGGTAGCGGGCATCCGCAATCACCAGTTCCGGCTCTTCCTGCTGCTGTGCCTGCATGGCGTCACGGACAGACTGTACATGCTCCGGGGTGAAACCGGCGCGGGCCTGGCTGTAGATATCCCCTTCCAGACTTTGCAGTGCCAGCCAGCGGCGCTGTGTGGCACTGAATTCCTCTGCGGGAATAGATTGTGCGAGGCTGTTCATGCTGTCGAGCAGTGCCGCCGGATAGTTCACCAGCACGTCATGTGGTGCCATTGAGTGTTTATCGATCGCCGCTTTCAGCTCACAGATACCGGACGCGCGGGTGGAAACCAGCGGGATGACCGGGCAGCCGAGACGTTCTGACAGGGCTTTGATATCAATATTGATATTCGCTTTATCAGCGATATCCAGCATATTGAGGGCAATAATGCAGGGAACACCCAGTTCCAGCAGCTGCAGTGTCAGATAAAGGTTACGCTCGAGGTTGGATGCGTCGACGACATTAATCAGCATGTCCGCTTCACCGCTGAGGATAAAGTGACAGGCAATTTGTTCGTCTAAGGACGTTTGCTCGGAGATGGTGGTCAGTGAGTAGGTACCGGGCAAATCCACCAGCTCAATCTTGTGTTCCGGTGTGGTGAAATAACCGATTTTCCGTTCCACGGTCACACCGGCCCAGTTGCCGACGCGTTGTTTGGAACCGGTTAACTGGTTGAACAGCGTGGTCTTCCCTGAATTGGGATTACCGATGAGTCCCAGGGTGAGTGCTTTCATAGTGTCATATGCCAATCAATAAATACAAACCCCTCCTGCCGGCGGCAGAAGGAAAGAAGTGAGTCAGCGCGGGATGTGCGGCGGGTTATACCTGCACGTCATCAAGCATCAGCAGCGCCAGGTCTTTTTTTCTGAGCATCAGGTTGACGTGCCGGGTTTCGATTTGGATCGGATCGCCCAGCGGTGCGCTGCGGATCACCCGGAAAACGGAGCCGGGCAGCATGCCCAGAGACAATAATTTCTGACGGTATGCCGGGCTGATTTGCCCGGAAAAGCCCAGAATTTTATAACTGTGTTGTGGCTGAAGTGTCATAAAGGCTCCGGTTAACCATGCAAAAAGGAATGATATTGCAAATGATTATCGCACGAACAGTCCGGCAGAAAAATATCCTTACAAACTTAATTGATACTGTAAATGCAAATCATAACCAACAATGTTTTACCTATTTAGCCCGAAAAGTAACCAGTGAAGTTTGATGTATATCAAGATATCCGGCGTATAAAACAATTGAGAGCAGATATTTCACGTATTGATTTACGTTAGTAACAATTTTTACCACTGATTAACGCAATACACGACTAACGGGAGGGGAAAGTACGGGCAGCAGGCGCTGCCGCGTACAGGATACAGAGGGGAGTTACTTACGCTTACCGAAAGCGGCGGCGAGGGCATCACCCATCGCGCTGTTGCCGGCAGAGGTGTCACTGTTACCGTTACGGGCAGGGCGGCTGTTCTGCCGTTTTTCCGCCCGTGGCTTATCACTGCCGCCGCCGCGGCGGGCTGCCGTTTCCGGCTCCTCATCCATCCGCATGGTCAGCGCGATACGCTTACGGGCGATATCCACATCCAGCACTTTGACGCTGACAATATCCCCGGCTTTCACCACAGTATGCGGATCTTCCACATAGCGGTTTGCCAGCGAGGAGATATGCACCAGTCCGTCCTGATGAACACCGATATCCACAAAAGCACCGAAATTGGTCACGTTGGTGACCGCGCCTTCCAGTACCATACCCGGACGCAGGTCATTCATGGTTTCAATGCCATCGGCAAAGGTCGCGGTTTTGAACTCCGGACGCGGGTCACGGCCGGGTTTCTGCAGCTCTTTGAGGATGTCAGAAACCGTCGGCACACCGAATTGTTCAGTAACAAAGTCCTGCGCTTTCAGGTTACGCAGCACATCACTGTTACCCATCAGGTCGCTGAGGGTTTTTTCTGTGGCCTGAAGGATTTTTTCCACTACCGGATAGGCTTCCGGGTGAACAGTGGAGGCGTCCAGCGCATTTTTTCCGCCCGCGATACGCAGGAATCCGGCACACTGCTCAAAGGCTTTCGGGCCGAGACGTGCGACTTTCAGCAGTTGTTTGCGGTCAGCAAAACGGCCGTTTTCATCACGCCAGTCAACAATATTCTGTGCAATGACTTTGCTCAGTCCGGCAACGCGGGTCAGCAGGGCGACAGAGGCGGTGTTGAGGTCAACGCCGACGGCGTTTACGCAGTCTTCCACCACCGCATCCAGCTTGCGGGCGAGTTGTGTCTGACTGACATCATGCTGATACTGGCCGACCCCGATGGATTTCGGGTCGATTTTTACCAGCTCAGCCAGCGGATCCTGTAACCGGCGGGCGATAGAAACTGCCCCGCGCAGTGAGACATCCAGATCCGGAAACTCTGCCGCCGCCAGTTCTGACGCGGAGTAAACTGAGGCTCCGGCTTCGCTGACGATCACTTTCTGGGCTTTGATATCCGGGAACTGTTTCTGCACATCCGCAAAGAAACGCTCGGTTTCGCGGGAGGCGGTACCGTTACCGATAGCCACCAGTTCAACATGGTATTTCAGGCAGAGTGCCGCGACTGACGCCGCTGCTTTGGCGGTCTGTCCGGTGTGCGGATAAATGGTGTCAGTGGCCAGCACTTTACCGGTGGCATCCACCACCGCCACTTTCACCCCGGTACGCAGACCCGGGTCCAGTCCCATCGTCGCGCGCATACCGGCCGGTGCCGCCATCAGTAAATCACTGAGGTTACGGGCGAAGACATTAATGGCCTCATCTTCTGCTTTTTCGCGCAGCGCGGCCATCAGTTCGGTTTCGAGGTGCAGCAGCACTTTCACCCGCCATGTCCAGCTCACCACTGCTTTGCGCCAGCTGTCTGCCGGGGCATTGTTAAAGCGGACACCGAGGTAATCGCGGATGAGTTCTTCGCAATAGCTCTCTTTCGGCGGCTCTTCACACTGCGGATCAGCATTGAGGGAGAGTTGCAGAATCCCCTCATTGCGGCCGCGGAACATCGCCAGGGCGCGGTGTGACGGGACATTGGCAATTGGTTCGTGGTGATCAAAATAATCACTGAATTTTGCGCCTTCCGCTTCTTTGCCGCTGATCACAACGGAAACCAGGTGCGCATTACGCCACAGGTAATCACGGACTTTTCCCAGCAGACCGGCATCTTCCGCGAAACGCTCCATCAGAATGTAGCGTGCACCGTCAAGGGCGGCTTTGGTGTCTGCCACGCCTTTTTCGCTGTCAATATAGGTGGCGGCGAGGGTTTCCGGGGTCTGTGACGGATCCTGCCACAGCGTGTCTGCCAGCGGTTCCAGACCGGCTTCCGCCGCAATCTGTCCGCGTGTGCGGCGCTTGGGTTTGTAAGGCAGGTAGAGGTCTTCCAGCTCTGTTTTGCTGAGAGTACCGTTAATCGCCCCCGCCAGTTCAGGGGTCAGTTTGCCCTGTTCCTCAATGGATTTGAGGATGGTCTGACGGCGGTCGTTCAGTTCGCGCAGGTAGCTGAGACGGGTTTCCAGCTGACGCAGCTGAGTATCATCCAGGCCGCCGGTAACTTCTTTCCGGTAGCGGGCGATAAAAGGGACAGTATTTCCCTCATCCAGCAGGGTAATTGCGGCGGTGACCTGGCGGGTTTGTGCCTTCAGTTCACCGGCAATAATCTGGCTCAGAGATTCATTCATCATGATATTCTTTCCGGCTGCGATAAATTGACGTAAAAAAATTTCAGGGGACAGTTATACGTGTTCAAAACGGGAATTACCAGCCGATATAAAGTAATATAAATGAATTATGCATTGCTGTTATCTTTCAGAAAATGCATTTAGTATTACAATTTATTTAAATAATTTATTTTTTGTTTAGGTAACATATGGCAAAAAGTAACCTGATTACCCGTGAAGGATGGGATGCGCTGGATCAGGAGTTAAAATATCTCTGGAAAACAGAACGCCCGCAAGTCACTCAGGCAGTGTCAGAAGCCGCTGCGCAGGGTGATCGCTCGGAAAATGCCGAGTATATATACGGAAAGAAACGTCTGCGTGAAATTGACAGACGCGTGAGGTTTCTTTCAAAACGTCTGGATAATTTAAAAATAGTTGAGCCGGACCCCCGCCAGGAAGGAAAAGTATTTTTCGGGGCGTGGGTGGAGCTGGAAAATGATGATGAAGAAATTCAGACTTTTCGCATCGTCGGACCTGATGAATTTTCACCGGCAAAGAAATGGATTTCAGTTGATTCCCCTGTGGCCCGGGCATTAATCGGAAAACAGGCGGAAGATGAAGTAACGGTAATAACACCTAACGGTGAAGTGAATTATGTCATTTTGTCTATCCGCTATCAGCCGATTGCTGAATAGGCACAATTAATCTGAAGAGTTGCATGAAAAAATGAACCCGGGAGTCAAACATGCAGGAAAGTTATAAGATCCTTGTCGTTGATGATGACATGCGTCTGCGTGCGCTGCTTGAGCGCTATCTGAGTGAGCAGGGTTTCCAGGTCCGTACCGCCGCAAACGCGGAACAAATGGATCGTCTGCTGACGCGCGAATCAATTCATCTTATTGTCCTGGATCTGATGTTACCGGGCGAGGACGGGCTGTCTATCTGCCGCCGTCTGAGAAGCCAGAATAACCCGATTCCGATCATTATGGTGACGGCGAAAGGGGAAGAAGTGGATCGTATCGTCGGGCTGGAAATCGGTGCGGATGATTATATTCCGAAACCGTTTAACCCGCGTGAACTGCTGGCACGTATCCGTGCGGTGCTGCGCCGTCAGGCGAATGAACTGCCGGGTGCGCCGTCCCAGGATGACGCGGTGATTCAGTTCGGTAAGTTCCGGCTGAACCTCGGTACCCGCGAGATGTTCCACGAAGATGAAAACATGCCGCTGACCAGCGGTGAGTTTGCCGTACTGAAAGTGCTGGTGTCACACCCGCGTGAACCGCTGTCCCGCGATAAGCTGATGAGCCTGGCGCGCGGCCGTGAATACAGTGCGATGGAACGTTCAATCGACGTGCAGATTTCCCGTCTGCGCCGCATGATTGAGGAAGATCCGACACATCCGCGTTATATCCAGACCGTCTGGGGACTGGGTTACGTCTTCGTTCCGGACGGCAATAAAGCATGAAGCGGCTGCGGTTCTCGCCGAGAAGTACCTTTTCGCGCTCGTTATTTCTGGTCATCTTCCTGTTGTTTGCAACTATAACAACAAGTTATCTGGCCGTAGTGAACTTTATTGTCATGCCCAGTCTGCAACAGTTTAACCGGGTTCTGGCTTATGAAGTGCGCACACTGATGAGCGAAAAAATGGTGCTGAAGGACGGAACCGCAGTACGTGTTTCGCCGGCACTGCGTAAGAAAATTTATGAAGAGCTGGGCATTACCTTTTTTACCGAAGAAACAGCTGATGAGGGCGGATTGCGCTGGGCGCGTCATTTTGAATCCCTCAGTAAACAGATGAGTCATTATCTGGATGGCTATGCGGATGTCCGGCTGGAAGTCAGCCGTGATTATCCCGTGCTGTGGCTGAACTCCTATATTGCTCCGGATGTCTGGGTGAGAGTGCCGCTGACTGAAATTGGTCAGGATCAGTTCTCGCCGGTCTTCCGTTATATTTTTGCCTTTCTGCTGATTGTCTTTGCCGGGGTCTGGTTATTTATCCGTTATCAGAACCGCCCGCTGACCGAGCTGGAATCCGCCGCGCGGCAAATCGGAACCGGGGGGCCGCTGGTCCCCGTTCGGGAAGCCGGCGCCGCGGAAGTGCGCTCGGTGATCCGTTCGTTTAACCAGATGTCCCGCGATATCAAAACGCTGGAGCAGGATCGTACTGTCCTGATGGCCGGTGTCAGTCATGACCTGCGCACGCCGCTGACGCGCATCCGTCTGGCAACGGAAATGATGAGCCCGGAGGATGACTATCTGGCGGAATCCATCAACAATGATATCGAAGAGTGTGATGGTATCATTGAGCAGTTTATGGCGTATCTGCGTACCGGCCGTGAAATGGAGATGGTGCATCTGGAACTGACATCTGTCCTTAATGAAGTGACTGAAGCGCACATCCACTCGGATGTCACACTTCAGAATGATGTTATTCAGGCACCGGTTTATCTCACCGGTAACCCGATTGCGATTAAACGCGCGCTGGGTAATATGCTGGTGAATGCCACCCGCTACGGTAACGGCTGGATACGTGTCAGCAGTGGTCTGGATGCGCATTTTGCCTGGTTTCAGGTGGAGGATGACGGCAACGGTATTGATGAGGCGGATATCCCGCATCTGTTCCAGCCGTTTGTGCAGGGTGAAAAAGCGCGCAGCAATAAAGGTACCGGATTGGGGCTGGCTATTCTGCGCCGTATTGTGGATGCGCATGACGGTAAAATTGAGGTCGGCCGCAGTCAGCGCGGCGGATTCCGTATCCGCGTGATGCTGCCGCTGCCGGATGACAGAGACGATTAATTATTATGACAGCCGCATGTCATCGTCATGTGGCTGTCATAAATCCCTGAGGTAAGCGATTATCCCGGGGATTTTGTTTTTAATCTCAATAAAATCAGTTTGTTGGTTGTGTATCCTGTTTTTGTTCTTTCGCATCATTTTTCCGCTTTTGTGTTCCCGCGCACCTGCAGTGTCATAAAACTGTCATATAACCTACATATTATTGTCACCAGATTGTCCTATTTTCCCTCATGTTCCGACATTAACCAGATACAACGTTTATCGTCATTATCTATAAATCCCGTCAGGAGGGATCATGAAACCGATGCGTACCGCAGTAGCCACTGTTATGGCAGCGACACTTTCTCTCTCTGCATTTTCTGCATTTGCCGCGACCAGTCTGACCGGGGCGGGTGCAACATTCCCTGCGCCGGTGTATGCGCAGTGGGCTGATACTTACCAGAAAGAAACCGGTAACAAAGTCAACTACCAGGGGATTGGCTCCTCCGGCGGCGTGAAGCAGATTGTCGCCAACACTGTTGATTTCGGGGCGTCAGATGCGCCGCTGTCCGAAGATAAACTGGCCGCTGATAACTTATTCCAGTTCCCGACCGTAATCGGCGGTGTGGTACTGGCCGTCAACTTGCCGGGTCTGAAGTCCGGTGAACTGGTGCTCGACGGTAAAACCCTGGGTGATATCTACCTGGGTAACATCAAAAAATGGAATGACCCGGCAATTACCAAACTGAACCCGTCAGTGAAACTGCCGGATCAGGATATCGCGGTTGTCCGCCGTGCGGATGGTTCCGGCACCTCGTTCGTCTTCACCAGCTACCTGTCCAAAGTCAGCCCTGACTGGAAAGAGAAAGTCGGCGCAGGCTCTACCGTTAACTGGCCGGTCGGTCTGGGCGGTAAAGGTAACGACGGTATTGCGGCCTTTGTTCAGCGTCTGCCGGGCTCTATCGGTTACGTGGAATACGCCTACGCCAAACAGAACAAACTGGCTTACACCAAGCTGATTTCTGCGGACGGCGATGCGGTATCCCCGACCGGTGAAAGCTTCAGTAACGCAGCGCGTAAAGCAGAGTGGACAAAAAGCTTCGCTCAGGATCTGACTAACCAGCCGGGTCCGAACGCATGGCCGATTACCTCCACCACTTTCATCCTGGTCCACACCAATCAGAAAGATGCCGCCAAAGGGCAGGAAGTTCTGAAATTCTTTGACTGGGCATACAAGAACGGCGGTGAGCAGGCAGAAAAACTGGATTATGCAGTACTGCCGCAGGAAGTGATTGAACAAGTCCGTGCATCATGGAAAACCAGTGTCAAAGACAGCAGCGGTAAGCCGCTGTACTGATACGGCAGATGATGAAGTGATTTTGAATTACCAGTAATTGATCCCCCCGTACCGGGGGGATCTGTGTTAAAGACGGAAGCGACTATGGCCGAACTGAACACGGCAATGAAACCACCCGGCAAACGCGGCGACCAATTTTTCAGTGCCCTGGTAAAACTGGCGGCGCTGATTACGCTGTTGTTGCTGGGCGGTATTATTATTTCACTGATTATTGCGTCCTGGCCGAGTATTGAAAAATTCGGCTTAGGTTTCTTATGGAATAAAGAGTGGAACCCGCCGGCGGAAGAGTACGGGGCACTGGTACCGATTTACGGCACCATCGTGACCTCAGTTATCGCACTGCTGATTGCCGTCCCGGTGAGTTTCGGGATCGCGCTGTTCCTGACAGAACTGTCTCCTAACTGGCTGCGCCGCCCGCTGGGTATCGCAATCGAACTGTTAGCGGCTATTCCGAGTATCGTTTACGGCATGTGGGGACTGTTTGTCTTTGCCCCGTTATTTGCCACTTATTTCCAGCAGCCGGTCGGCGAGGTGATGTCCAGCATCCCGATTGTCGGCGAGCTGTTCTCCGGCCCGGCATTCGGTATTGGTATTCTGGCGGCGGGTGTTATCCTCGCCATTATGATAATCCCTTATATTGCCTCGGTTATGCGTGATGTGTTCGAGCAGACACCGGTGATGATGAAAGAATCGGCTTACGGCATCGGCTGTACCACCTGGGAAGTGATCTGGCGGATTGTACTGCCGTACACCAAAAACGGGGTGATCGGCGGCGTGATGCTGGGTCTGGGGCGCGCCCTGGGGGAGACCATGGCGGTGACCTTTATCATCGGTAACACCTATCAGCTGGACAGCTTCTCGCTGTATATGCCGGGCAACAGTATTACCTCGGCACTGGCGAACGAATTCGCCGAAGCGGAATCCGGGCTGCATACCGCAGCACTGATGGAGCTGGGGCTGATCCTGTTTGTCATCACCTTTATCGTCCTTGCTATCTCCAAATTTATGGTGATGCGTCTGAATAAGAAAGAGGGGCGCTGAGATGGCTGAAATGAATATTCAACAACCGAAAGTGGATATCAGCGCACGGCAGAAACGTCAGTACTGGCGCCGTCAGAAAAACCGTATTGCTCTGTTCTTATCCATGTCCACGATGGCATTCGGGCTGTTCTGGTTAATCTGGATCCTGTTCTCGACAGTCACCAAAGGGATGGACGGCATGTCGCTGGCGCTGTTCACCGAAATGACACCACCGCCGAATACGGAAGGCGGGGGTCTGGCGAACGCCATTGTCGGTTCCGGCCTGCTGATTTTATGGGCTACGGTTATCGGGACACCGCTGGGCATTCTCGCCGGGGTTTATCTGGCGGAATACGGCCGTAAATCCTGGCTGGCGGAAGTGACCCGTTTTATTAACGATATTTTATTATCCGCACCGTCGATTGTGGTCGGGCTGTTTGTTTACACCATTGTGGTGATGCAAATGCAGCACTTCTCCGGCTGGGCGGGGGTGATTGCCCTGGCGCTGTTACAGATCCCGATTGTTATCCGTACCACGGAAAACATGCTGCGTCTGGTGCCGGACAGCCTGCGTGAAGCGGCGTATGCCCTCGGCACACCGAAATGGAAAATGATTTCAGCGATTACCCTGAAAGCCTCGGTTTCCGGGATTATCACCGGGGTGCTGCTGGCGATTGCCCGTATTGCCGGGGAAACGGCACCGCTGCTCTTTACCTCCCTCTCCAACCAGTTCTGGAGTACGGATCTGATGCAGCCGATTGCCAACCTGCCGGTCACTATCTTCAAGTTTGCCATGAGTCCGTTTGCGGAGTGGCAGAGTCTGGCCTGGGCGGGTGTTCTGCTGATCACACTGTGTGTGCTGTTAATTAATATCGTGGCGCGTGTGCTGTTTGCGAAGAAAAAGCACTGATTAAATGACTGCGGATGAATGAGAGAGAGTCATGAGTAAAATTCAAAACGTAACTGAAAGCAAAATTCAGGTCCGTGATCTGAACTTCTATTACGGCCAGTTCCACGCGCTGAAAAACATTTCGCTGGATATTGCCAAAAATAAAGTCACGGCCTTTATCGGTCCGTCCGGTTGCGGGAAATCGACCCTGCTGCGTACCTTCAATAAAATGTACGCGCTGTATAATGAGCAGCGTGCGGAAGGTGAAATCCTGCTGGATGGCACCAATATTCTGACAGATACCCAGGATATCGCGTTATTACGCGCCAAAGTGGGTATGGTGTTCCAGAAACCGACGCCGTTCCCGATGTCTATTTATGACAATATTGCTTTCGGTGTCCGCCTGTTTGAAAAACTGCCGCGTGCCGAAATGGATGAGCGGGTACAGTGGGCGCTGACCAAAGCGGCGCTGTGGAATGAAACCAAAGACAAGCTGCATCAGAGCGGCTACAGCCTCTCCGGTGGTCAGCAGCAGCGTCTGTGTATTGCGCGCGGTATTGCTATCCGCCCTGAGGTTCTGCTGCTTGATGAGCCGTGCTCGGCGCTGGACCCAATCTCCACCGGCCGTATTGAAGAACTTATCAGTGAGCTGAAATCGGAATACACCGTGGTGATCGTCACCCATAACATGCAGCAGGCGGCGCGCTGTTCTGACCACACTGCGTTTATGTATCTGGGCGAACTGATTGAATTCAGTGATACTGATACCCTGTTTACCACCCCGGGTAAGAAACAAACCGAAGATTACATCACCGGTCGTTATGGCTGATGCGGAGACAATCATGGAAAATCTGAATCACAATAAACATATTTCCGGGCAGTTTAATGCTGAATTAGAGCATATCCGCACAGAAATGATGACGATGGGCGGGCTGGTGGAAGAGCAGCTCAGCAAAGCGATCACCGCCATGCATAACCAGGATGAAGACCTGGCGCGTGAAGTTATCGCCGGTGACAAGCAGGTCAATATCATGGAAGTGATGATTGATGAGGCCTGCGTCCGTATTATTGCCAAGCGGCAGCCGACGGCGAGTGATCTTCGCCTGATTATGGCAATTTCAAAGACAATCGCCGAACTTGAGCGCATTGGCGATGTGGGTGATAAAATTGCCAAAACCGCACTGGAAAAATTCTCACAACAGCATCAGCCGCTGCTGGTCAGCCTTGAATCCCTTGGCCGTCACGCGATTCAGATGCTGCATGATGTCCTGGATGCTTTTGCGCGTATGGATATTCAGGAAGCTATCCGTATCTACCGCGAAGACCAGAAAGTCGATCAGGAATATGAGGGGATTGTCCGTCAGCTGATGACTTATATGATGGAAGATCCGCGCACTATCCCGAGTGTCCTGACCGCACTGTTCTGCGCACGCTCTATCGAACGTATCGGTGACCGTTGCCAGAATATCTGTGAATTTATCTTCTACTATGTGAAGGGACAGGATTTCCGTCATGTGAAAGGGGATGATGTGGAACGCATCCTGCTCGGTGAGCATGTGATTGAAGTTTCCGCACACAGTAACAGCGGTGAAAAAGGGGATGATCCGGCGTAACAGGGCTGCTTCTCCGGCGATATTGTCTGTTTTTGTAAAAGTATCCGTTTTGATTTGACCCTGGAGTTAACTCCGGGGTTTATACTTTTTAAAACAGACAAAACAGTGTTTCCGGAGGTGTATATGATGAGTTTATTCAACCGGTTTTTTAATAGCGGCTCCGGTTCCGGTCACGGAAACCGCGGCGGCGGTGGTCATGGCAGCAAACACGGTAATACCGGTTACAACAAGCATGGCCGTGACAATAATGGTTACCCGGAGCAGATCAGCAGGGAAGCACCGCAGAATATCAGCGGATATTGTCAGAAGTGCGGCACCGGCTATCCGCCGGACAGCCGTTTCTGCGGGCGGTGCGGTAATACACTCAATCCGTAAGACAAATGCCGGTCATCACCTGACCGGCATTTTCAATTCAGCGTTTTCTCTGTCCGCACACTGTGTCCTTTATCATCAATACTGATCAGTGTGACAGACCCGCCCGCAGATAAATGCCCTGCATATGCCACCCGGCTCTCTGAGTAAGGGGCAAGCATCACGGTGCTGATATGTGACGGCGTATTGTCTCCGCCGGAAACGAGTGCGGATAATGTGAAATAGTAAGGTGACGGATTGTTCAGAATCAGTGTTTCGCCTGACAGAGAAACAGAAATTTGTTCAGGGACGTCCTCCGGCGGCAGCGGCAGGTCATCCGGCCGGTAAAACAGCTTTATCCGCGTCCGCAGGGCAAATTGCAGAGTATTGCCGGTGGCGGCGGTTTTCGCCGGAATATCCACTACATTGAGATAAAAAACAGATTCCCGGTCATGGGGCAGGCTGTTCTCCGTAATCCGGATTTTCAGCTGCTGCCCGCCGCCTCCGGCGATCCGCGTCACCGGCGGCACCACCATAAACGGCGCGCCGGTCGTTTCCGGTGAGGAATTGATATCCCCCTCATCTGCCCAGCTCTGTACCAGTGATGGTATTTCTCCGCTGTTGGTCAGTTGGATCACAGTATTATCCTGATTTCCCGGAAAAATGACCCGGGTTGTATTAATCATCACTCCCGCATATCCCGCCGGAATACACATAAGCATGATAATAAAAACAGCTGTCCGCATAGTGTCCTCCGGCGATTCAGTTGTAGGAAAAAACCAGGGTCGCGGAACTGCTCATTTTTCCCTGTGTCACCGTACCCGGACTGTAGGGATAGTAATATGCACCGAGATCGACAGAGAAAGCCGGTGAAACCGCACTGCCTTTGGCGGCAGTGAAAATACTGGTGGCGCTGCCCTGAGCATTGGCACTGTCAGAAAATTGTACCGGGCTGCTGAGGTTATTGGCTTTTACCACCCGGAAGCCGACACCGCCCGCACCGCCGGAAACGGTATTGGTCAGCACGGTTTTATCGGACGGCTGTAAATTTGACGACGACAGGAACATGGCAATATCCCGGGACGCGGTGTTACCCGGGAGGAGACTGCCACAGGTAAAATTCAGGCGGAACGGGGTATATCCGGCTTTATCCGTGGTTTTAACGGCATTGATGCTCATCAGCGGCAGATTGACGGTCAGCCCGGCGTTGGTAAAAGTACAGGTGGTCACCGGCGGATTGTAGGTAATCTGCACCGGCTGCAAAAACATATCATTCGGGTCAGCCGGCCATTGCAGTGTCAGTAAAAACTGCAGAATCTTACTGACAAGCGCGGCCAGCCAGCCGACCAGCCCCAGCGTGGTGGCATCAGAGGCAAAAATGACGGGTGTAATCGTCACTGTATCACCCGGGACTTTGGTGTAGTTACCGGTTGGTGTAGTGACGAGATCAAAACGCAATGTGAAACCGGTATTGAGTTCTGTCCCGTTGTGAGTACCTGCCGCCAGGCCGGAAACACTCTTTTTTGTCTGAGCCGTCAGGGTGATATTGACGAGTTGTGCACCGTTATTAAATCCGATTGTCGCTGTCCGGCCATTAAAAGGGGAGTCGATTCCGATGGTATTCGGAAACAGCACCACTGCTGTCGTACAGGTAAACTGGCCGCTGAAGTTGGTCTGAGATACTTTCGATACCGGTGTGGTGGCGCCTGTCAGATCAGTGGAAATATCCAGCATTACGGCCGGTGCTGTCTGGGTGGATGTTACCGAACAGGTGGCATAAGCCGCCCTGCTGCTTATCACTGTCAGGAATAAAAGTAATACAGCGGCGGAGGTTTTCATCATTGTTTCCTTTTACCGGCAGATATTGTGGTTTTTATCCGGCGTCACCACCGGATTGCGGATAACACACTGCTGTTTCCCGTCCGCCGTCAGTTTTATGAGCAGCGAGGACGGCAACTGCCCGCTTTTCAGATAGAGCAGCCCGGACTGTCCGACATACCCCAGTGACTGATGCTGCGCGTCAGTTACCTCTGTACCGAACGGCAGTGTGCCGCCGTTTTCCCGTGCCGCCCGCAGAATGAAGGTCTGGCGGGGATCGGTTTCCATGCGGATATAACTGACCGCGCCTTTATACGGGCTGATCTGGCCGATATTACCGGTCACTTCGGCACCGGAGCTTTTTTCTGTGTCTGACAGCGTGTATGAATTAGTGCGGTAAGGGACGGATTGTGTCATCAGCACCACACCATCACTGTTTGTCAGTGACGCTTTATCTGAATTCACCATCCGGTTACCGGCCTGCGGGGCATCAATAATGGTATAGGTATTGCCGGTGTCACCGGACATGGCGATATGGCCCGGGATCGCGACGATAGTGCCTTTCGCCCCGGCTCCCGCCTGACGGTAATCACTGCCCTCACTGAATGAGCCGGACAACGTGCTGTACGGGTTGCGGTAATTGAGGTTTGCGCCCGCCATGTTGTTGCCGCCGTTCTGATTTGAGCCGGTCAGCGTGTAGTTGACCAGGTCATCTTTACCGGCAGTACCGCTCAGGCTGACTGTTGTTTGCTGATAACGGGAATCGGTGGCGTAAATACCGCTGCTGAGTGATGCACTTTTGCCGAAAACAGAAACCGGCACGCTGACATTCAGGTAAAACCGGGTTTCATTTTTATCATCGAAATTACGTGTCCGCGATGCGGACACGGTATAGCTGATATCGTTATAACTGTTTGAATATCCGAGCTGATATTCGCGGTTGCTGCCACCGGAATTCCAGTAATCCCGGTGGGTACCGGAGATATAAATCACTCCCCGGTTTTCCCCCAGATACTGATTTAAATTCACGGTGAACGTATTTTTAGCCCGTGCACCACGCATGGCATCCAGTGTCATCAGATCCGGTATCTGCCGCGGCGTGTTATCCGGAGTATTTTCCTGTGCATCGCGGTAAGCATCCCAGGCCCGGTAATTATCCTGCTGATAGACAGCATCCGTGAAACTGTAAAAATTCCCGGTGGAGTAGCGGTATGTCGCCAGCGTCAGGTTGGTGGATGTGGTGCTGACAAACTTACTGTATGCGATACGGTAGCTCTGGCCGCTTTTCCGGCCGGTTTTAAAGTCCGCATTTGCCTGAGTGACATCCACGGAAAGCGCGCCGAACGGCAGGTTCCAGGCACTGCCCGCCAGAGCTGAACGGTAATCTTTTCCGGCAATCCCGCCGGTGTAGAGCGTTACGGTATTATTCAGCCCGTAACGAAATTCTCCCTGAATAAACTCCGGGCGGTAATGTGTATTATCCGGCCGCGCCTGACCGGCGGTCAGACTGTAATTATAAATCCCCTCTTTCAGCATATCGGGTACCGCGGAGAAGGGGACGGTAAATGATTCTTTCCGGCCGTCTGCTTCCTGAATCACGACAGAAAAATCACCGCTGCCGCCGGTCGGCTGAATATCACGGAACATAAACTCACCCGGCGGCACATTTTCCTGAAAAATAAGATTACCGTTCTGGTAAATACTGACGAGAGCATTAGTCCGGGCAACACCCCGGATGATCGGCGCGAATCCCTGGCCGGACGGCGGCAGCATATTCATATCCGTGGCCAGTGATACCCCTCTGAATTTAAAGCTGCCGAACAGAGAAGGGGGGGTATAAAAATCCCCCAGCGTCAGCGCAGATAAAATACGGCTGAGCGGACGATAAAGGTAACGGCTGTTATTTTTCCAGCCCTTATGTCCGCCGGAATAAGCGGAGTAAACGGATTCATCACGAAATTGCCAGACACCGAGGTTCAGCCCGGTATTTACCGTGGCAAAAAAGCTGTCGTTACTTTGTTTGTTATTCTTTTTTTGTCTGGCGTTATAGTAATTGGCGTTATAGCCGAGAATAAAGGCGGGTTGTCCGTGATCCCATAATTCCGGATCGATATAACCGGCATCAGCTGTTTTTACCCCGATTTGCGGCACGGACAGATCTAACCGTAATGTACTTTTATTCAGGTGGTAAGTCAGTCCGGATGTCAGAGCATCTGCCGGAACCGGCTGTTTCTCTGCGGATAATTTTTTTGCATCATCAGAAAGGTTCAGCCCGAGCTTATTAATATCTTCCGGCTGAAAATTCAGGGTATTATTGTGTTCTCCCACCTCAACGGTGAACTGGCCTTTCCAGGTATTATTGACATAAACATCCATCAGTTGTTCGCCGGACGGCAGTGTATTTTCCTGATATAAACGTGAAATATCCCCTTTGGCGGACTCTCCGGCCAGCAGGGTGGTATCGAATTCTTCCGTAACGCCTTCGCGGGGATAACTCCATAATCCGGCAATAATAAGAATCGGCAGGCAATGTTGTGTTTTCACGTTATTATCGTCCGTCAGAAAGTAATATTCTTCGGCTTATACACACCGTAATCATCCACATAGGTTACTGAGGCATTACGGGCCGGGAGTGTATTTTTCAGAGGCAATTGTTTTTCAGAAAAGGGCGGGATCATTTCGGATGCCGCCAGCCATGTGCGGCTGCTGTCATTGGCATTGATTGCCGCAATAGTAAAATGGTACGGGGAGTTATTGGTGACGGATAAATGATCACCTTTAAGCTGCCACTGAATATTATCAATGACGGTTTCCGGGTTTGCGGTCAGCCCGGCAGGGCGGTAAAACAGCTTTATCCGTGACCGCAGGGCTACCTGCAGCACACTTTTTCCTTTGGCATTGGCGGGTGTGGCCGGAATATCCAGCACACTGAGATAAAAGACACTTTCCCGGTCATCCGGCAGTTTTTCATTATTTTTCTTTATTTTAAGCTGCTGTCCCTGCATTCCGTCTATTTTGACAATCGGCGGATAAACATAAAACGGGGAATTGCTGTTTTCCGGTGTTGCATTAATATCACCGTCATCAGTCCAGCTCTGGGCTAATGATGATGTCTGACTGTTGTTATTCAGCTGAACAGTAATGCTGTCATTTTCTTCATGGTAAATAAGCCGCGTGCCGTTAATCACGATATTTGCAGCGGCATTACCGGACAAAATAAGCATTATCAGGAAAAAGAATCGGCGTTTCATTATATTCACCCGTAAACAGTCAGGCTTTTTGACAAGCCTGACTGTCTGACAATGGTTATAAATAAGAGACTGTATAAATCACGTTGGAATGTACAGGCCCGACTTTTGCAGGAGATGTATTGGTTTTGTAATAACTGGCAATTAATGTCACCTGATCCGATGCCGGTGCCGTTTTATCGCCTTTCACTCCGGTGTCATACGCCGCATTCAGTGAAAGTGCCACTGACGGTGCGGTTGTTGACGATAAACTGAATCCGACATTTTTCGCGACAGCCGGGTCCCCTTCATTAACGGTATCGTTAATCAGGTAATTCCCGGTTGACGATATATTATTGGGGGATGCGAAATGTATTTTCAGGTTACTTCCGGGCGGGACTGATGCGGGTGCACAATCAGAGAACGTCATGGTAAATGCTTTCTGATTTTTGGTAATGACGGTATTTGCCGTCACTCCGGCATCCGTTACGGTAATCGGATCTAATAATACGGCGAAGTCGGCGCTGTTGCCTCCGTTAATAGTACAGGTCGTATCACTGATAGCACCTGTGATGTTAATAATACCGCCTGCTGCTGTTATTGCAGACGCGGAGCCTGAAAAAAGAGCGGCAGAAACTACTGCTGTAATAAGCGTTTTCTTTAACATGGTTAACTCCGGTAAAAATAAGATACCAGACTGACAAAAATAAGCGTCTATTTTTGCGGTTTTTCATTTAAAGAGACTATGTGGATTAGTCTCTTTAAATCTAGAATCACCAGGTATATTTACCAGTGCTTAATTTTGTATTTTACAGATATGTGATTATTATCAAATTTTATAAATTTTTATTTTCATAGTTTGTCATTTTCATGAAATGTAGTATTCGTTTTTTATTTTGATAGTGTCTTATGTTTAAATGTGAAAATATACAAAATATAGTTGTTTATTAAACGGTTTTTCATGAATAATTTCTCTGTGTCATTAATTTTAATTAACGCCTGCACTGCCTGTTAAGTGTTTCTTATCGTGATTCGGGAATGTTTCCGCCGGGAAAATAATGTGTGATTTTATTTCAGTGAATAATCATAAATAATGTAATTAGTTTTTTTGATAAAAATAGATGAATTAAAAATAATGGCTTGTTATTACAGATACAGCATCTGTCCTTATGTTCATCTTAGAACAATCAGTTATGGAATTATTCTTTCTTAGTATTTCAGGAACTAAGCAGGAGTTGGTAGCGTGAGAGTGTGATTTACACAAATTGACGTTTTCCGTGACTGATTCCAGGGGTGTGTATGAAACCGACATTATTTGTTCCGGCTCTGCTTGCCGGTTTAGCGTTAGTAAGTGGTACCGCACAGGCGGATAAGCTTGATGATATTCAGAAAGCCGGTGTGATCCGTATTTCGGTTTTTGACAGCAACCCGCCGTTCGGATTTATCGATCCGCAGACCAAAAAACTGGCCGGTTATGATGTGGATATTGCGCAGGCTGTCGCGGATGACCTGGGTGTTAAACTGGAGCTGCGCCCGACCAACCCGGCAAACCGTATTCCGCTGCTGGTCTCCGGTAAAGTGGATTTAATCGGGGCGAACTTCACGATTACGGATGAGCGCGCCAAACAGGTGGATTTCTCCATTCCTGATTTTCAGACCGGACAGAAATTTATCGCCCGCAAAGGTGTGCTGAAAACGCCGGAAGATGTGGCCAAACTGCGCATCGGTGCGGATAAAGGCACCGTTCAGGAAGTAACGCTGCGCGAGAAATATCCGGGCACCAAAGTGATTTCTTATGATGACACCCCGCTGGCTTTTGCGGCGCTGCGCAATGGTAACGTCGATGCCATTACCCAGGATGATGCCAAGCTGGTCGGGTTACTGGGCAATCTGCCGGAGTCAGTAAAAGCGGAATTTGAACTCTCACCGTTCAGCCTGACCCGTGAATACCAGGCACTGGCAGCACCAAAAGGGGAAACCCGTCTGGTTGAGGCTGTGAATAAAACCCTGCTGAAACTCGAAAGCGACGGCAAATCACAGCAGATTTATAACCAGTGGTTTGGTCCGGGTACCAAAGCGGAACAACCACGCGGTGAATTTAAGTTTGCACCGCTGGCTGACCAGCCGAAGTAATGTGATTGTATTATCTGATTCAGGCCTCACTCCGGTGAGGCTTCCTGCATTTCTGGGGTAACAGACGGGATTAGCGGATGTTTGAGCAATTTATAAGTACGCACTTACTTGCGCCGGAATATCTGGAATGGCTGGGGCAGGGGTTTGTGATCACCCTGCTAATCGCATTCTGGACAATCCTTGCGGCCACGCTGCTCGGTTTTCTGCTGGTGGCAGGACGGGACAGTCAGTTTGTACCGACCCGCTGGTTAGTTAGTGCTTACACCAGTGTATTCCGTAACACGCCGCTGCTGGTACAGCTGTTTTTCTGGTATTTCGCCTCGGGGGAAATTCTGCCGCAGGCGCTGAAAATCTGGCTGAATACGCCGCATGAGATTGAACTGGCCGGGCTGACACTCGCCTGGCCGTCATTTGAATTTATCGCCGGATGGTTCGGGCTGACGCTCTACTCCGCACCGTTTATTGCGGAAGAACTGCGGGCGGGCATTGCCGGTACCGGGCGTCAGCAGAAATCAGCGGCACTGGCGCTCGGGCTGACACCGTGGCAGTCCATGCGGTATGTGGTGCTGCCGCAGGCGGTCAGAATCGCCATGCCGCCGCTGCTCGGCCAATATATGAATGTGGTGAAAAATTCGTCCCTGACCATGGCGATCGGCGTGGCTGAGCTCTCTTACGCCTCGCGTCAGGTAGAAAGTCAGTCCTTACAAACTTTTGAAGCTTTCGGCGTCGCGACGATCCTCTATATCGCCATTATCGCTGTGATGGAAGCATTCGGACAGTGGCGGACACAGCGGGCACTGGCACGGGGGTATTAAGATGGATTTTTCTGTAATTCGTGATAACTGGGAATATCTGCTGTTCGGCACTTTTCCTGACGGACCGCTGGAAGGTGCGGCACTGACGCTGGTGATCAGCCTGATTGCCGGGGCCATTTCCGTGGTGCTGGGGACTATCGGCGGGGTGATGCTGGCGATGCTGCGCGGCTGGTGGGTGAACCTGTTTGCCGCATTTCTCGGTTTTTTCCGCGCTATTCCCATCATTATGCTGATATTTTGGGTTTATTTCCTGCTGCCTATCGCGTTCGGTGTGGATGTGCCGGAAATCACCACGGTGGTCTGTGCGCTGGCGCTGGTCACCTCGGCCTATATCGCCCACGGCGTGAAAGCGGGGATTCTGGCGATCGGCAAAGGACAGTGGCAGGCGGGTATGTCTCTCGGCTTCAGCCGGTGGGAAGTGCTGTGGCATATTGTGTTACCGCAGGCACTGCGGATGATGATCCCGTCCTTTATTAATCAGTGGATTGCGCTGATTAAAGACACCTCGCTGGCCTATATTGTCGGTGTGGGGGAACTGTCGTTTCTTGCGACTCAGGTCAATAACCGCAGTATGGTGTATCCGACAGAGATTTTCCTGTTTGTCGCCTTTATCTATTTTGTGATGTGCTCCGGGCTGGAACTGGGCGCAAATGCCCTGATGCGCCGTTATTCATTGCAGCGGCAGCCCCGTCAGTCATGGCTCGCCCGTCTGTCTGGCCGCGGCAGGGAGAAACCGGTACAGTTGTCAGAAAAACCGGCTGCCTGTACATCATAAGTTTGATCAGTGACAATCCCGGTACAGTTAATGGCCGGGATTTTCCCGCAATGAAACGCAAACGTTTTCTTTTTGAAAATGATGCGGTAGGATAAGCCGAAAAAAACAAATTTCCGGGACTCCTTATTCATGACTACTCCGACTTCCGGCACTGATCCTCATCAGGGCCTGCTCCAGCGCGTGTTTAAATTACAGGAACACGGCACAACTGTCCGCACAGAAATTATTGCCGGGCTGACCACGTTCCTCACCATGGTGTATATCATCTTTGTAAACCCGCAAATCCTCTCGTTCGCCGGGATGGATATCAAAGCGGTGTTTGTCACCACCTGTCTGATTGCGGCCATCGGCAGTATCGGGATGGGGTTATTTGCTAATCTGCCGGTGGCGGTTGCGCCGGCGATGGGGCTGAATGCCTTTTTCGCCTTTGTGGTGGTGGGTGCAATGCACTACTCCTGGGAAGTGGCGATGGGCGCGATTTTCTGGGGGGCGGTCGGGCTGTTTATCCTGACCCTGCTGCGCATCCGTTACTGGCTGATTGCGCATATCCCGCTGGGTCTGCGGGTGGGGATCACCAGCGGTATCGGGCTGTTTATCGCCATGATGGGGCTGAAAAACGCCGGTATTATTGTGCCGAACGCGGATACGCTGGTGACTATCGGTAAGTTTACCGATCACGGTGTGGTGCTGGGCGCACTGGGCTTCTTTATTATCGCCATTCTGGCTGCCCGCAATATCCACGCGGCTGTACTGGTGTCAATCGTGGTGACCACCTCCATCGGGCTTTTCCTCGGCGATGTCACCTATAAGGGCATATTTGATGTGCCGCCGGGAATTACCTCTGTGGTCGGCCATGTGGATATCATGGGCGCGCTGGATTTATCCCTCGCCGGGATTATCTTCTCGTTTATGCTGGTGAACCTGTTTGACTCCTCCGGTACGCTGATCGGTGTGACAGACAAAGCCGGGCTGGCGGATGAGAAAGGCCGTTTCCCGAATATGAAAAAAGCGCTGTATGTGGACAGCATCAGCTCCGTCGCCGGCTCTGCGATGGGAACATCCTCCGTGACCGCATTTATTGAAAGTACTTCCGGGGTTTCTGTCGGCGGTCGTACCGGTCTGACCGCCATTGTGGTTGGTCTGCTGTTCCTCGCGGCGATCTTTATTTCACCGCTGGCAGCGATGGTTCCTGCTTATGCGACTGCCGGGGCGCTGATTTATGTCGGCGTGCTGATGACCTCCAGCCTGGTGCGCGTGAACTGGAATGATCTGACCGAATCGGTTCCGGCGTTTGTGACTGCCGTGATGATGCCGTTCAGTTTCTCTATCACCGAAGGGATTGCGTTAGGGTTTATCGCTTACTGCGCCATGAAGCTGGGCACCGGCCGCTGGCGTGAGCTGAACCTGTGTGTAGTGGTGGTATCACTGCTGTTTATTCTGAAGATGGTATTTGTGGACGCCTGATTCAGGCCGTCAGTCAGATGTGAAAAAACCGCGCGGTGATCGGCGCGGTTTGAAATTGCTGACAAAGCAGGATAAAACGTGGTTTTTCCTGCTTTGTGTTATCAGCCGAAAATCAATAAATTGATTTTCCTGGTTTATTTTTACAACCTCTGCCGGTCGTCGCCAACCCCTGCGGGTTTGTCAACGGCCTGAAACCGCGCGGTGATACCGGCGCGGTTTTTTTGTCTCTGTTTTAGTGTGCGGGATACACAATCCCCAGACAGACGGCTTCTTCTTTTGCGCCGGGCTGTGACTGATATATGACCTGTTTCCGCTTCGTGATAACCAGATCCGGCCAGTCTTCCAGCGCGCCGGTAAACGGCTCATCCGCGCAGGTGCGGTTCGCTTTGCCGATCAGCAGGGCACCGTCCCGGCGGATATCCTCACGGGTGACATGCAGGTTATAAATATTGGTTGCCCGGTAGGTATGGCCAAACTCATTGATCCACGGCTGGATAGTTTCCGGCTGGTGCTTACCATAAAAGGTCAGCCACTCATGCAGGTATTCCCCGCCGGTATATTTCAGCGGTTTTCCGGTTTCCTGCTCCCACCAGGTTTCCGCCTCCGCAGTAAAGGTTTTCAGCCCGATATTTTTCTGTCCGGCATCGCGGATATTGAGACTCATCACTGTGGCATAGCCTGCGATAACGATAACCGCAAAGGCTATCAGCCCGTTCATCACGTTTTTCAGCGGTTTTACCGGCGGTGTTACCACCGAGCAGATCAGCGCGGGGATGCTGAGCAGGACAAAAGGCTGTAACCACTCGGTAATGCGTCCGCCTTTATGGAAGGTGAACCAGATATAAATTACGGCGAGCGGTGCCAGAATCATAATATTGATAAGCCGTTTTGCCTGTTCTTTTGGCCAGCTGAAACGGCCGCCTTTAAGACGGATAATGACGGCAATAATGATCAGCGGATAAAAAACCGTGAACAGTGAACCGGTGGTTTTCAGGGTTAAACCGGTTTTAATTTGTGAATCGACCCATTTAAAGGCGGCAAAATCATTGTTAACCAGCCAGATAACATTCGGAATGACCAGAGCAAACCAGAGGGCGATAGCGGCATAAAACCAGGGCGAGCGGTAACTTTCCCGCGCTTTCGGTACAAACAGCGTGAAGAGAAAGACCATACCGACCAGCGCCAGCGTGGAATATTTGCCCATGGTGGCAAGCCCCGACGTCAGTGCAAAGCCCATCCACCAGGCGGGATTGTCATAAACGGCACGGACAAAAAAGTACAGCACCCATGGCCAGAAGGTGACCAGGATATAGTTATCATTATAAGGAATTAAATCAAAATTAATGATCCCCGACAGATTCAGTGACAGCAGTGCCAGCCAGGCAAAATCAGTACGCTGCGTGAGGCGGTGTGTCAGATACCACACGCCGCCCATACCGATACCGATGCCGGTAAAATGGATGAAATACCAGTAGAAATCGGCGGCAATCAGATCAGGGAAGGCGATGACCGGATACATCAGCATGCCGACCAGCCACGGATTTTTCGGCGCACCCCATTCACCGGTTTTTCCCCAGTTGAGGGCTTCTACTGCATCATACGGTACTGTCGGATCGAATCTGTAACTGATAATAATCCAGAGCGTGACATAAGCTGCGACCCAAAACCAGACGGGGCGGTGTGACGTTTGTTGTGAAAAGTGCATAATTCTATATCTTGGTTAAAATAATAGCTGTGTTCATTATTCACCCGGAGGCGAAATGATAGATCGTTTTGACGGAAATCAGGGTAAACTAGCCGCCAGCGAATCACTGTCATAGCTGCGGGTAACCCGGAAGCCGTGAATATAGTTTTGTACTGTTCATTTACGTGGTAAATGTTAACACAAATTAATCAGTTAATTTTTAAGCGAGTAAGGTATATGGCCGCTATTTCAAAAAAACCATCCCGGTCACGGACACCCAAAAAAAGCCGTGAGGAGCTCAACGCGGAAGGCCGTGAACGTAAACGGCAGAAAAAGCACCGCGGTAATCCGTCCGGTGCCCGTCAGCAGGATGATGCCCGCAAGACCGGCCGTGGTACGGATAATGCGGTTGCTGATCCGCGTATCGGCAGTAAAAAACCGGTTCCGCTGATTGCTGAAGGCAGAACCTCTGTCAAACCGGCGGTAAAAAAACCGGCTGAGCCGCTCAAAGCCAGATTGTCTCCGGAAGAAGAGCTGGTAAAACTCGAGAACGACGAGCGTCTCGATGCATTACTGCAGCGCCTTGAGAACAATGAAACCCTGACCGCAGAAGAAAATACTTACGTCGATACCATGCTTGAACGTATCGATGCGCTGATGGAAAAACTCGGTATTTCTCTTGATGAAGATGATGATGAAGAGAAAACCGACGACATCATGCAACTGCTGAAAGGGCGCTGATCTTCCGTTATTCCGCTGAAACCGGCGGTACTGCATTAAAACCGGCGTAACAGGCGACTGTTATGCCGGTTTTCTTATATTCAGCCTACGTGTTTGCCGTGTTATCTGCCTTAATAGCGGATTAAATACCGGTATTAAGGCGGTTATCTGCAATATCAGTGCGTTTTTTCTGTGACGGCACGGGCAGATATATTATTGAAAATAATAAATAATTCTGAAGAATAATGCAAAGTTATGCTGATACGGTTCTCCGGGAGATTCCAATGAGTAATACACAACGTCAGCCGCATGATCACAGCCGCTTTATCCGCTGCCTTGGCTGGGTGGCAACCTTTACAGCATTCTGCATGTATGTCTCGTATATTCCTCAGATAATGGACAATCTGGCGGGGCATAAAACATCCCCGTTACAGCCGCTGGCTGCCGCATTTAACTGTACACTCTGGGTGATTTACGGCATTAAAGTGAAAGATCTGCCGGTGGCGGTCGCCAATGCGCCCGGTGTTCTGTTCGGATTAGCGGCGATGCTGACGGCTCTGTAGTTATGTCACCGACGCCGGATTGTCTGTCTGTGGTGTGATCATATTAATCGGGCGGCAGATCCGATAAACTGTGCGGCACACTAAACCGTCAGAGAACGGAAACATATTAATTCTGCAAAGGTGAGCAAAGGGGAGAGCATGTCTGACGCGATCATCTGGGATCTGGCATTGATCCGGAAATATAACTATTCCGGTCCGCGATACACGTCGTATCCGACTGCACTGGAATTTAATCAGCAGTACAGTGACAGTGATTTTATCGCCTCGGCACACCGCTATCCGCAGCGTCCGTTGTCGTTATATGTGCATATCCCGTTCTGCCATAAATTATGCTATTTCTGCGGCTGTAATAAATTAGTCACCCGGCAGAAGCATAAGGCGGATGAATATCTGGCTGTGCTGGAGAAAGAGATCGCCGCCCGTGCCCCGTTATTTGCCGGACGCGAAGTGCATCAGATGCACTGGGGCGGCGGCACGCCGACCTATCTCGATAAAGCGCAGATCAGCCGTCTGACCGGTATGCTGCGCAAACATTTTGATTTTGCGGCGGATGCCGAGCTTTCCATTGAAATTGATCCGCGTGAAATAGAACTGGATGTTATCGACCATCTGCGGGCGGAAGGATTTAACCGCCTGAGTATGGGGGTGCAGGATTTCAATAAAGAAGTACAGCGCCTGGTCAACCGCGAGCAGGATGAAGCCACGATTTTTGCCCTGGTGGAGCGTGCCCGTGAAACCGGGTTTGAATCCGTCAGTATCGACCTGATTTACGGCCTGCCGAAACAGACCCCGGAGAGTTTTGCCTTTACCCTGAAACGGGTGGCGGAGCTGTCACCGGATCGCCTGAGTGTCTTTAACTATGCCCATCTGCCGAACCTGTTTGCCGCCCAGCGGAAAATCAAAGATGAAGACCTGCCATCCGCAGAGCAGAAACTGACGATTTTACAGCAGACAATTGAAAACCTGACCGGCAGCGGCTATCAGTTTATCGGGATGGATCACTTTGCCAAACCGGATGATGAACTGGCTATCGCTCAGAATAACGGTATTCTGCACCGCAATTTCCAGGGGTATACCACCCATGAGGAGTGTGATTTGCTGGGCTTTGGCGTCTCTGCGATCAGCATGCTGGGTGATCACTATGCCCAGAACCAGAAAGACCTGAAAACCTGGTATGCACAGGTGGAAGAACGTGGTAACGGGTTGTGCCGCGGGCTGGTGCTGACTGAAGAGGATTGCCTGCGCCGTGATGTGATTAAGGCGCTGATCTGTAATTTCCGCCTGGATTATGCGCAGATTGAAAAACAGTACAACCTGAATTTTAAAACCCATTTCGCCGAAGATCTGCAATTATTGCAGCCGATGGCCGATGACGGACTGGTTGAGATCCGCGACGATGCTCTGGTGGTCACGCCGCGCGGACGTCTGCTTATCCGTAATATCTGTATGTGTTTTGATACTTACCTGCGTAACCAGATGCGGCAGCGTCAGTTCTCCCGCGTGATTTAATCTGCTTCCGGGGTTGATGCGGTGTCATCAATCCCGGCCTCTTTCAGTTTCCGTGTCAGCGTATTACGCCCCCAGCCCAGCAGACGGGCGGCATCCTGTTTGTGTCCGTTGCTGTAATTCAGTGCGCACTGCAACAGGGTGCGCTCAAACAGCGGCAGGGCATCCGCCAGCAAATCTGTTTTTCCGGCCTGTAACTGTGCATCCGCCCACTGTGCCAGCTGTTTATCCCAGCTGCCGGCAGCCGGGTCATAACTGTTTTCATAACGGATTTGTTCTCCGGCAGCGGTCATTGTCAGGTCAGCAGGCAGATCCTGCGGCAGCACTTCCTGAGTGGCGGACATCACGGTCAGCCAGCGGCAGGCGTTTTCCAGCTGGCGGACGTTACCGGACCACCGCAGCTGCATCAGTAATTTTTCCGTATCCGGATGCAGTGTTTTCGCCTCAGTTCCCAGCTCTTTTGCTGTTTTTTGCAGAAAATGACGTGTCAGACGCGGAATATCCCCCGGTCGTTCCCGCAGCGGCGGTAACTGTATGCGGATAACATTCAGGCGGTGAAACAGATCTTCGCGGAATTTACCTTCTGTTACCAGCCGTTCCAGATCCTGATGAGTTGCGGCAATAATCCTCACATCCACTTTCACCGGCGCATAACCACCAACGCGGTAAAACTGGCCTTCTGCCAGCACGCGCAGCAGCCGGGTCTGAATATCGAGCGGCATATCACCGATTTCATCGAGAAACAGCGAGCCGCCGTCAGCCTGCTCAAAACGCCCCTGACGTACCTGTAAGGCGCCGGTAAACGCCCCTTTTTCATGGCCGAAGAGTTCTGACTCAATCAGGTCTTTCGGGATCGCTGCCATATTGAGCGCAATAAACGGTGCGTCCGCGCGCGGGCTGTGATGGTGCAGAGCGTGAGCCACCAACTCTTTCCCGGTCCCGGATTCACCGTTAATCAGCACACTGATGGAGGAGCGGGATAACCGGCCTATTACCCGGTACACTTCCTGCATTGCCGGGGATTCCCCGATAATACCGGAAACCGGATCAGCAGTGACTTCCTGCCGCACCGGCAGATGCTGTTCCCGGTAATGTTCCAGAGCACGGGCGACCAGCGTAACGGCATCATCAATATCAAAGGGTTTCGGCAGATAATCAAACGCGCCCTGCTGGTACGCATTCACCGCGGCATCCAGGTCGGAATGGGCGGTCATGATAATCACCGGCAGCAGGGGGTTATGCTGTTTGACAGCCGCCAGCAGGGACAATCCGTCCATGCCCGGCATACGGATATCGGAGATCAGTACGTCCGGCTGACCGCTGTTCAGCGCCGCCAGGGCATTTTCGGCACTGTCAAAACAGATACAGGTATAACCGGCGCTGTTCAGTGCCCGTTCAAGCACCCAGCGGATCGCGCTGTCATCATCAACGACCCAGATTTTTCCCGGCTGCATATGACCTCCTCAACAGGCTTACTGACGGATTGGCAGATAAAGTGAAAATAAGGTGTGACCCGGCCAGCTGCTGAATTCAATTTTGCCGTTATGCTGATCGATCAGATTACGGGCAATGGATAAACCCAGCCCGGAGCCGCCTTCACGGCCGCTGACCATCGGGTAAAACAGGGTATCCAGGATATGCGGCGGAATTCCCGGGCCGTTGTCTTCAATATCAATTCTGGCTGCCAGCCGGTAGCGCTCGCCGTGCAGCATCACCTGGAATGCAGTGCGGGTACGCAGAATAATCGTGCCCCCTGAGGCGTGCAGGGCTTCCAGGGCATTACGCATAATATTGAGGATAACCTGTTCGATCTGGTCGGGATAATGCGATAACTCCGGTAAACTGGGATCATAATCTTTGACCAGCGTGATATTGTCCGGCTTTTCCAGGTTGATAAGCTGAAAGACCCGTTCCGCCACATGGTGAATGCTCTGCATACTTTTCCGGCCCGGATGCTGGGGACCAAGAAGGCGATCAACCAGCGCCCGCAGGCGATCAGCCTGTTCGATAATAACCTGTGTGTATTCCTGAAGTGACGGATCCGGTAACGCACGGGATAACAGCTGTGCGGCACCGCGCAGCCCGCCGAGCGGATTTTTGATTTCGTGAGCGAGTCCGCGCACCAGATCACGGGCAGCAGCCTGTTGCGCCTGCTGTAACTGTTCCTGGGTAATGCGCCGGTGGCTGTCGAGGGGGGTCAGTTCCAGCAGAATAAAATTCCCGGATACCGGCTGTGCACTCAGGGACAGTGCATGCATCTGATTATTCACCACCAGGGTCACATCGTTGTCAGTAAAACTGTGGCCTTCTGCCAGTGCGGACTGAAAGGCGGCGGTATCGAGGGAAAGGTAACTGTATAAAATAGGGAGCGGTGTGCCGGTGAGTTTACGGGCACTCTGGGCAAATAACTGCATGGCCGACTGGTTGGCGTAGCGGATAATCAGATCATTATCCAGCAGCAGGACACAGTTAATCAGTGAATCAAGGAGTTGTTCCGCCTGCGGTCTGTTATCCGGGTTCATTGTCATCCACCTCTTTGCACCAATTTGGTGCATTGTAGCGTATTTACCCCGCAGGAGAAAAGGACCCGCCCAACGGCGGGTCAAGTGCTTCACGGCAACAAAATAAACCGGAGCCTGTCACTCTGAGTGCCGCCAAACGACGGCACAATCAGAATCACACGCTGTAATACATATCAAATTCAACCGGATGCGGAGTCATATTCAGGCGCTGAACATCAGCACGCAGCAGGTCGATATAGGTGTTAATCGCATCTTCGGTAAACACACCGCCACGGGTTAAGAATTCGTGGTCAGCTGCCAGCGCATCCAGTGCATCACCGAGAGACGGTGCGACTGTCGGGATTTCTTTCGCTTCTTCCGGCGGCAGGTCATACAGGTTTTTGTCCATTGCATCACCCGGATGAATTTTATTGATGATGCCATCCAGACCGGCCATCAGCTGTGCGGCAAAGGCCAGGTACGGGTTAGCTGCCGGGTCCGGGAAGCGGACTTCAATACGGCGGGCTTTCGCGCTGGACACAATCGGAATACGGATTGAGGCCGAGCGGTTACGCGCGGAGTATGCCAGCATCACCGGTGCTTCATAGCCCGGCACCAGACGCTTGTAAGAGTTGGTGGTCGGGTTGGTAAAGGCATTCAGGGCACGGGCGTGTTTGATGATCCCGCCGATGTAATAGAGCGCCATTTCTGACAGACCGGCATATTTATCCCCGGAGAACAGGTTAACGCCGTCTTTTGACAGAGACATATGGCAGTGCATACCGGAGCCGTTATCACCGATCAGCGGTTTTGGCATAAAGGTTGCGGTTTTACCGTAGCGGTGCGCCACATTCTGCACCACGTATTTGTACATCTGGGTTTCGTCCGCTTTCAGTGTCATGGTATTGAAGCGGGTGGCAATTTCGTTCTGGCCGGCAGTACCGACTTCATGGTGATGCGCTTCAACGACCAGGCCCATCTCTTCCATAACCAGGCACATTTCAGAACGCAGATCCTGTGAGGAATCGACCGGCGGCAGCGGGAAATAACCGCCTTTCACACGCGGACGGTGGCCCTTGTTGCCTTCCGGATAGACAGTACCGGTGTTCCAGGCCGCTTCGATATCATTGATATGATAGTAAGCGCCGGAGATATCCGCACCGAAACGGATGTCATCGAACAGGAAAAACTCAGGTTCAGGCCCGAACAGGACAGTATCCGCAATACCGCTGGTGCGCAGGAAATCTTCGGCACGTTTGGCGATAGAGCGCGGGTCACGGTCATAACCCTGCATGGTGTTCGGCTCTAACACATCACAGCGCAGAACCAGTGTCGGGACTTCAAAGAACGGGTCGATCAGGGCGGATTCCGCAATCGGCATCAGTACCATGTCGGATTCGTTGATGCCTTTCCAGCCGGCCATTGAGGAACCGTCAAACATTTTTCCGTCTTCGAAGAAATCTTCATCTACCTGATGAGCAGGGATCGATACATGCTGTTCCTTGCCTTTGGTATCGGTAAAGCGTAAGTCCACGAATTTAACGTTGTGCTCTTCCATCATGGTCAATACATGTTCAACAGACATATTCAGATCTCCTGGTTTGGGATGTTCCGTCAATCCTCTGGTGGTCACCCGGAGGGACACTGATTGCGGTTCTCACATTGCTTGATAAATATAAAGCGAAAAGCGTGCCAACTTTTTTAAAAGGGGGTAAACCGCGTTACAGCAGCGAATTACTCAAATAAGGATAGCGGAAATGTCGTAAATTGCACCATATTGGTGCGTTTCTGATTCTGTCTGTGAGATGCTGGCGCACCAATGTGGTGCAATCAGACCGGCCCGCTTGTTTCCCGGCCGCAAACGCAAAAAAAGTATCTCTTTTATCCTGAATAGGTTTATGATATGCCCCTCTGAATTCGTCGCTGAGCGTGGTATGCGCCGCTGATTTTGTAAAAAAATGGCAGGATGGATTTTATCTCTATGTTTTATAATCATTTATTTTTTAAGTGAGATGTATCACACTTCTTTCACTTGCCTCAGAGAACGTGTAAAATACCACCAAACATCTACACCATAGATGGGCGTTGTTGAAAAGAATGCTATCTGTGACGTAATTCCCATCCATTAACGAAAACGGTACAAGTCTTTGTCTATCGAGAAATTAAGAAATATTGCCATCATCGCTCACGTTGACCATGGCAAGACCACGCTGGTCGATAAATTATTACAGCAGTCCGGTACGTTTGATGAGCGTTCAAAACCGGAAGAGCGTGTAATGGACTCCGGCGATCTGGAAAGAGAGCGCGGCATTACTATTCTGGCAAAAAATACCGCGATTACGTGGAACGACTATCACATCAACATCGTTGACACCCCGGGGCACGCCGATTTCGGTGGTGAAGTAGAACGTGTGATGTCCATGGTTGACAGCGTACTGCTGCTGGTGGATGCGATGGACGGTCCTATGCCGCAGACCCGCTTTGTAACGCAGAAAGCGTTTGCAAACGGCCTGAAACCAATCGTTGTTATCAACAAAATTGACCGTCCGGGCGCACGTCCTGACTGGGTTATCGACCAGGTGTTTGACCTGTTTGACAACCTCGGTGCAACTGACGAGCAGCTCGACTTCCCGATCATTTACGCATCTGCGCTGAATGGTATCGCGGGCACCGATTATAACGATATGGCGGATGACATGACCCCGCTGTACGAAGCTATCGTGAAATATGTTGAGCCGCCTCAGGTTGACCTCGACGGCCCGTTCCAGATGCAGATCTCCCAGCTCGATTACAACAACTATTTAGGTGTTATCGGGATTGGCCGCATCAAGCGCGGTAAAGTCAAACCAAACCAGCAGGTAACGATTATCGATGCGGAAGGTAAAACCCGTAACGCTAAAATCGGTAAAGTGCTGAGCCATTTAGGTCTGGATCGTATCGAATCTGAAATCGCGGAAGCCGGTGATATCATCGCACTGACCGGTCTGGGTGAACTGAATATCTCTGATACTATCTGTGACACCGGTTGTGTTGAAGCATTAACACCACTGGCCGTTGATGAACCAACCGTCAGCATGTATTTCTGCGTTAACACCTCTCCGTTCTGCGGTAAAGAAGGGAAATATGTGACTTCCCGTCAGATCCTTGACCGCCTGAAGAAAGAACTGGTTCACAACGTGGCACTGCGCGTTGAAGAAACTGAAGACCCGGATGCATTCCGTGTATCAGGCCGTGGTGAGCTGCACTTATCTGTTCTGATCGAAAACATGCGCCGTGAAGGTTTTGAGCTGGCGGTATCCCGTCCGCGCGTTATCTTCCGTACTATCGATGGCCGTAAACAAGAGCCGTTCGAGCAGGTGACTCTGGATATCGAAGAGCAGCATCAGGGTGATGTCATGCGCGCACTCGGTGAGCGTAAAGGCGAACTGAGTAACATGATGCCGGATGGCAAAGGCCGCGTACGTCTGGATTACAGCATCCCGAGCCGTGGTCTGATCGGTTTCCGTACTGAATTCATGACCATGACTTCCGGTACCGGTTTACTGTATGCAACATTCAGTCACTATGATGATGTTAAACAGGGTGAAATCGGCCGCCGTCAGAACGGTGTGATGATTTCCAACGGCCAGGGTAAAGCAGTTGCTTATGCACTGTACAGCCTGCAGGATCGCGGTAAGCTGTTTGTCGGTCACGGTACTGAAGTGTATGAAGGCCAGCTGATCGGTATTCACTCACGTTCAAACGACCTGACAGTTAACTGCCTGACCGGTAAGAAACTGACCAACATGCGTGCGTCCGGTACTGATGAAGCGACCACACTGACTCCGTTTATCGAGAAAACCCTGGAACAGGCGTTAGAATTTATCGATGACGACGAATTAGTGGAAGTTACGCCGAAGTCTATCCGTCTGCGTAAACGCCACCTGACTGAAAACGACCGCAAACGCGCACACCGCAGCAAAGATTAATCTCTGCCGGTTGTTTTGATTCATGCCACTCAGGGCGCCTCCGGGCGCCCTGAGCTTTTTCTGTCTGCCGTTACATACAGGTTACAGGCTGATAACCGTGCGGAAATATGGGCGGGGATCGCAGTCCCGGATATTTTTTCTCACCGAAAACGGTTTTCACTCTGTTCAGGAAGAGAGTCTGCGGGTAGAGTAAAAATAATTCATCAACCCGGAGGGATGGTATGCTTTATATCTTTGACATGGGTAATGTCATTATTGATATTGATTTTAAACGTGTTTTATCAGTCTGGAGTAATCTGAGCGGCAAGCCGCTGTCTGAACTGAGCAGTGATTTTATTCACGGCGAAACCTTTAAACAGCATGAGTGCGGCAAAATTTCCGATGTTGAATTTGCCGAAGCCATTAATGATGAGCTGGGAATGTCGCTGAGTTTCGATGAGTTTGCCGAAGGCTGGCAGGCTATCTTTATCTCTGTCCGCCCTGAAGTGATTGATATCATGAACAGGCTGCGTGAGCAGGGACACCGCGTGGTGGTACTCTCTAACACCAATCGTCTGCATCAGGATTACTGGCCGCAGCACTATCCGGAAATCGCCGCTTCCGCCGATTTTCTGTATCTTTCCCAGGATCTGGGGCTGCGCAAGCCGGACCCGGATATTTATCAGTATGTGCTTGAAACCGAAGAGTTTGAACCGCAGGACGTCGTGTTCTTCGATGATGTCCGTGAGAACGTGGATGCGGCAACCGAACTCGGTATCAAAGGCGTGTTTGTTACTGATCGCGATACTGTCTCCCGTTATTTTGCAGAATACGATTTTTCCGCAGAAGTGACTGAATAATTCAGATTTGATTGTTTTTTAAACGGATATGACATGATTGCATTAATACAGCGTGTGACCCGCGCGGATGTCCGGATCGCCGGGGAAGTTGCCGGTGAAATCGGTCCCGGATTACTGGTTCTGCTGGGTGTTGAGCGGGATGATGACGAACAGAAATCGAAACGCCTGAGTGAGAAAGTGATGGGTTACCGCATTTTCAGTGATGCGGACGGAAAAATGAACCTGAATGTGGCGCAGTCCGGCGGTCAGCTGCTGGTTGTGTCACAGTTTACGTTAGCAGCAGAAACACAAAAAGGAATGCGCCCGGGATTTTCAAACGGCGCGGCACCGGAAAAAGCCAATGCCTTATATGAGCACTTTGTGGCACAGTGCCGGGCAGCAGGAATGGTGACGGAAACAGGCCGGTTTGCGGCAGATATGCAGGTCAGTCTGACAAACGATGGTCCGGTCACTTTCTGGCTGCAGGTATGATACAACAGTCTCAGGCCGGTCACCGGTTACCACTGACAGGAGAAAGTGCAATGTATCATTTACGGGTACCCAAAACCGATCAGGAGCTGGAAAGCTATTTTCATTTCCGCTGGGCGATGCTGCGCAAACCGCTGAATCAGCCGCAGGGGTCGGAAAAGGACGGCTATGATACCTATGCACATCATCAGATGGTGGTGGATGAAACCGGGCAGCCTGTGGCTGTCGGCCGTTTGTATATCAATGCAGAAAATGAAGGCGCGATCCGCTTTCTGGCTGTTGATCCGCAGATGCAGGGACGCGGGTTCGGAACACTGATTGCACGCGCACTGGAGTCAGTGGCCCGTCAGGAGGGCGTGAAGCGGATTGTGTGCAGTGCCCGTGAGGAAGCGGTCGCATTTTTTGAAAAATCAGGTTTTGAAAACAGAGGACCGATTACAGGCCCGCAAACGACGCCTGTTCGTCATTTTTTTATGATTAAATCCGTTGAAACCCTCGATGCGATTCTGCATCGTCCCGACTGGTGTGCTGAGTTACAGAAAGCATGGTATGAAACCATCCCCCTGAGTGAAAAAATGGGGATTCGTATTACGCAGTATACCGGTCAGAAATTTATGACCACCATGCCGGAAGGCCCGAATCAGAATCTGCATCAGACAATTTTTGCAGGCAGTCAGTTTTCTATGGCGACACTGACCGGCTGGGGACTTATCTGGCTGCTGTTACAGGAGAACTCACTGGACGGCGATATCGTTCTGGTGGATGCCAACATCCGTTACCGCAAGGCAGTGGCAGGCCGGCCGGAGGCGATTGCTTCCCGCGATAAACTCAGCGGCGACCTGGATCGTCTGGCGCGCGGCAGTAAGGCGCGGATTAAGCTGGAAGTGACCGTCGGACAGGGCGATGAGGTCGGGGCGGTCTTTACCGGCACTTATATGGTGTTGCCCGGACAGAAACACAGCGCGGAGTAACGGGTAAGATACATTTCTTTTGCTGTGGCTGACAGAGAGAATAATTGGTCAGATACGGCGGTGATAACGGGCAGGCGAACGAAAAGCATGCGCGTCATGGATGACGCGCCTGAGCGCACAGGGAAGTGTTCACAGCGGCTTTTCGTTTTGCCCGTTATCAGAGCTCCCCGGTTTCAGAAGATCACACCACAGCGCCATCAGGCGCTGTTTTTGTATCAGTAGGGGTTACAGTATTTCCCCGGTTTCGCTGTTATCCGGGATCACCCGCTGTGCAGGCGGGGCAGAAGGCACCGGCTCTGCGGATACCGGGGCGTTATCCATCTGCCCCTGCGTGATAGCCCGGTTTATCTGATTCCCCTGTTTATCCTGTCCGGAGAGCATACCGCTCAGTGTGCTGCGGATATCCTCTGCCCGCAGTTGTCCGTTCAGGTGCAGTGTGTAATTGGCACTGCCGGAGAGCGGAGCAGGCTGCCAGCCCCATTGTGACAGGATCTGGCTGTCAGCCCCGGTAGCCTGTAATGCGAAACGGAAAGGCGCAGTCCCGGACGGGGTGACCTGAAACTGCATTTTCAGCAGTCCCTCTCCGGCGGAAGCCGCAAATTGTGTGGTTGCCGCGCTGTCCGCCCCGGCCGTCAGTGTCAGATACGGACGGTGCAGTTCGACGCGGTTAAAGGTGGCATTGCCCGCACTGACCGACAGTTCGCCGTCCCATAATCCCCACTGACCGGATTTCAGGATCTGCATGGTTTTGATGTAGCCGTTCACATTGGTGAGCTGGAACGGAAAAATCGCTTGTGTATCAATCAGCAGGGCATTGGAGACTTTTATATCCTGCAAGCGGATAGCATCAATCCCCTGCGGGGCCGCTTCCTGTAATGCAGAGAACCACTGTTCCGGGAAGCTGTACAGCAGATTGTCGGTAACGCCGCTGGTGATATCGAGTGTCCGGGTGGCGCGGTTCCAGTTCCCGGTAAAGCGCAGAATACTCTTGTCATAACGGCCGGTCAGGCGGTTGACGTCAATCTGATCACCGCGTAGTTCCAGCGTGCTGATAATGTCAGAAAAATGCTGCCCGCTGAGTGTCAGATCCGCTGCGGCGATATCCGCCTGTCCGTTGTCCGTCTGCCAGCGTCCCTGTTTAAAGGCCAGATTTTTGATCGTGCCTTCCAGATAGTTAACCGCCCACTGATGACCTTCAAGTTTAATATTGGTGGCAGTGATATTTTTGGCCTGAATATCCGGCAGACTTTCTGTACTGTCTGCCAGTTGTGTCAGAGACTGAGGTGTCTGCCAGCGGATGTCATTGAGCAGCAGAGTATCAAGCTGCCACTGACCTTCGGCGCTGCGGCGGCCGGTCGCGGTGATCAGCCCGTTTTCCAGGGTGGCGGTCAGGTTATCAAACGTGAATTGCTTTCCGCTGACTTCACCCTGCGTCAGGATATTTTTCAGCGGCAGGCCGTAGTAATTCAGGCCGTTAGCGGAAAACTGATATTTGCCGTTACCGGTCAGGTCGCTGCCCTGCGGCTGCCACGGGGTGATACCTCCGGTGACGCCCTCTGCATCAATACTGCGGTTGCCGTCGGTGCGGCGGACATTTGTCTGATTGAGCTGCAATAACCCGGCGCTGACCGGCAGCGTGCCGCTGTCAGCAGCATCAGAAATTTCGATATCCCCTTTCTGCACAATAATGCGGGCAAACCAGCCGGGTTCAGAGAAACTGCGCCAGTCCAGCGTCAGCTCAATATTGGCTGCTTCCAGGGCAAAATCCCCCGATACTGTGCTGATACTGATATCACTGAGTGAAATAAGGGAAGGGGAGGAGAGCGAGTGACTTATTGCAGAAAGTGACACCTTGTAGCGTGTATTGTCACTGATAAGGGCTGAAATCTGTTTTGTGCCCCATGATGTCTGCACCACAAGGGCAGTGGCAACGATAAGAATAATGACCAGTGTTATCAGCCAGAAAACAGCCCGTCCCAACCATTTCATAATGCGCTCCCGAGAGATAATCCTGAGGGCATACTAGCGTGAGGCTCTTTATGGTGACAAGGATTATCGCGGTTTTTCCGCACAGAGCAGCACGCGTGACCGTTTCCGGTCACGCGGTTAAACAGATGATTATTTCTCCGGCGGGAAAATCAGGTTCAGGGCAATCGCGGTCAGGCCGCCCGCCGCAATTCCGGAAGAGAGCAGGGTTTTCAGCCAGTCCGGCGCAAATTGCAGGATCAGCGGCTGCTGGGAAACGCCCATGCCGACAGCCAGTGACAGCGCAATAATCATAATCGCCCGGCGGTTCAGGGTTTCGCGTGAGACAATCCGCACACCGGATGCCGCAATCGTACCGAACATGACAATGGTGGCACCGCCGAGTACCGGTTCCGGAATGTGCTGCACAAATCCGGCGACGGCCGGGAACAGCCCCAGTACGATCAGCATCAGCGACACCACATAACCGACATAACGGCTGGCAACGCCGGTCAGCTGGATCACGCCGTTGTTCTGCCCGAAACAGGAGTTCGGAAAGGTATTAAAGACCGCAGACAGGGCGGAGTTCAGGCCGTTTGCCAGCACACCGCCTTTCAGACGCTTCATGTAGAGCGGGCCGGATACCGGCTGTTCGGAGACGTCGGATGTTGCGGTGATATCACCGATGGTTTCCAGCGAAGTCACCATAAAGATCAGGATCAGCGGCAGCAGCAGGTTCCAGTCAATGGATAAGCCGTAAAAGAGCGGCGCCGGGATCACCATCACTTCCTCCGGGATTTCCGCATGGTTATCCGGCAGCATACCCATCCACCAGGCAGCAAGGTAGCCTGCTGTCATCGCCAGCACCAGAGATGCGACGCGCAGATACGGGTTTTTCTGGCGGTTAAGCAGCACAATCACCGCCAGCACAATACCGGCGAGGATCAGATTATTGGCAGAGCCGAAGGTGTTATCCGCCATGGCACCATAACCGCCGCCGATGGAGGTCAGCCCGACCTGGATCAGCGACAGCCCGATAATCATCACCACCACACCGGAAACCAGCGGCGTGATAATGCGGCGTGCCAGATGCAGAAAACGGGAGAGGATCACTTCTGTCATGGCCGCCAGCATCAGAGTGCCGAACAGTGCAGCCATCATCCCTTCGGTATCCACACCATTATTTTTCAGCGCCATACCGCCCATAATCAGCGGAGCCACAAAGTTAAAGCTGGTGCCCTGGATAGAGAGCAGCCCGGAACCGACCGGCCCCCAGGTGCGGATTTGCAGCAGTGATGCCAGTCCGGAAGCGAACAGTGACATACTGATAATCCGCTGGGTGTCGTGGGCGGAAAGGCCGAGTGCCTGGGCGATAAGCAACCCCGGTGTAATTACTGCCACAAACATCGCCAGCAGATGCTGACAGGCGGCAAAGAGCGTTTGCGGCAGCGGCGGACGATCTTCCAGCCGGTAGATGAGTTCACTATTTGTGTTAGTTGCGGGATTTACACTGGTTTTATCAGAAATTGCAGAGTTCATATCAACAGGTCCGGGATAAGCAATTACCGTATTTTAATGATCCGGGGCACAAAAGCAATCGTTTGCGCCGATGAGATGTTATTTTTTATAGCGGAATATAATCACAGTTTTATTTATTTTAACTTGTCTTTATCCGCTTTTTTTTCTTTAATCCGGATACCTGCTTTTTCTTTTTGCGTAACAGGGACGTTATTAACGCGATATTGATGTAACAAATACCAACAATAAAAGGGGTACGTGAATGTATCAACTCGACGTTTACGGCACGCTGGTTGCGGCCACACTCGTCCTATTACTGGGACGTAAACTCGTAAAAACTGTACCATTCCTCGAAAAGTATACAATTCCTGAACCTGTGGCCGGTGGTCTTCTGGTTGCGATCGTATTATTGGGGTTCAAATCCGGTATGGATCTGGAAGTGAAATTTGATGATTCACTCAAAGACCCGCTGATGCTGGCTTTCTTTGCCACCATCGGCTTAAACGCCAACTTAGCCAGCCTGAAGGCGGGCGGCAGAACGTTATTTATCTTTGTGATTGCGGTTGTGGGCTTACTGATTGTGCAGAACTCAGTCGGTATCTCTCTGGCAAAAATGATGGGGCTTGACCCGCTGATTGGTTTGCTGGCCGGTTCTATCACGCTCTCCGGTGGTCACGGTACCGGGGCTGCATGGGGTAAAATTTTCAGCGACAGCTATGGTTTCAGCTCCGCAACAGAAATCGCGATTGCCTGCGCAACCTTTGGTCTGGTACTCGGCGGCCTGATTGGTGGCCCGGTAGCCCGTTTCCTGATCAAAAAAACGGCCATGAGCGATGTGAAATTACAGGATGATGAAGCACCGACCGCGTTTGAAAAACCGCAGGCCGGACGCATGATCACTTCAATGGTTCTGCTTGAAACAATTGCACTGATTGCTATCTGTTTGCTGGCAGGAACGTATCTGTATGGTGTTCTGACGGATTTCTTCACGTCAATGCAGTGGAAGTTCCAGATCCCGGCATTCGTGTGTGTTCTGTTTATCGGGGTTATCCTGAGCAACAGTCTGTCACTGATGGGCTTTTACCGTGTGTTTGAGCGGGCGGTGTCGGTACTGGGTAACGTCAGTCTGTCATTGTTCCTGGCGATGGCACTGATGAGCCTGAAACTGTGGGAAATTGCCTCTCTGGCGGTCCCGATGCTGGTCATCCTGGCGGTACAGACTATCGTGATGGCGTTATATGCTGTCTTCGTCACTTACCGTGTGATGGGCAAAAACTATGATGCGGCGGTTCTGGCTGCCGGTCACTGTGGTTTCGGGATGGGAGCCACACCAACCGCGATTGCCAACATGCAGGCAGTGACGGATCGTTTCGGTCCTTCCCATGTGGCTTTCCTGGTGGTACCGATGGTGGGGGCGTTCTTCCTCGATCTGATTAACGCACTGGTTATCCCGTTCTTCCTGGCATTACCTATCTTCCCGGTTGCGGGCGGGTAACAAACAACGCTTAAGCAGGCAAGCCACCTTCCGGGGTGGCTTTTTTCGTTATACGTTAGTGTATTGCGTGCGTTCCGGCAGCCAGCGCTCGATCAGCGCTTTTGCCTGCTCCGGGTAATTCTGGTGCAGATGACGTGCCACACGCTGTACTTCCGGCAGCATGCCCTGATCGCGCAGTAAATCCGCGACTTTAAATTCCGCATTACCGGTCTGCCGTGTACCGAGCAGTTCACCCGGCCCGCGGATTTCGAGGTCTTTCTGCGCGATAACAAAGCCGTCGTTGCTGTCCCGCAGTACCTGAAGACGCAGTTTTGCTGTTTGGGTCAGCGGGGTTTTATACAGCAGCACACAGTGGGAGACTGCAGAGCCGCGTCCGACCCGGCCGCGCAGCTGATGCAGTTGCGCTAGGCCCAGCCGTTCCGGGTTTTCGATGATCATCAGGCTGGCATTCGGCACATCCACCCCGACTTCGATAACCGTGGTGGCGACCAGCAGATCCAGTTCTCCGGCCTTAAATTGCGCCATCACCGCCTGCTTTTCTGCCGGTTTCATACGGCCGTGCACCATCCCGACCCGCAGATCCGGCAGGGTGGCGGAAAGCTCATCAAACGTTACCTGCGCAGCCTGTGCTTCCAGCAAATCAGATTCATCGATCAGTGTGCAGACCCAGTAGGCCTGGCGTTTTTCATCCTGACAGGCGCTGCGCACCCGTTCGATAATCTCATGGCGGCGGCTGTCCGGAATGGCTACCGTGGTCACCGGGGTTCTGCCCGGCGGTAGTTCATCGATAACGGAGGTGTCGAGATCCGCATAGGCGGTCATGGCCAGGGTGCGCGGGATCGGAGTGGCGGTCATAATCAGCTGATGCGGATGGAATCCCTGCTGTTCGCCTTTTTCCCATAACGCCAGCCGCTGGTGGACACCGAAGCGGTGCTGCTCATCAATAATCACCAGCGCCAGGGAATGAAAACGGATATGTTCCTGAAAAATGGCGTGCGTGCCGATAACCATCGCCACATCACCGGCGGCAATGGCTTCTTCCTGCGCCAGCCGTGCCTTGCCTTTCTGTTTTCCGGCCACCCAGCCGACACTGATACCCAGCGGCTCCAGCCACTGACGGAAGGTATTGGCATGTTGTTCAGCCAGCAGCTCTGTCGGTGCCATCAGCGCGACCTGTTTGCCGTGTGCGATAGCACGGAGTGCCGCCAGCGCAGCGACCAGCGTTTTCCCGGAACCGACATCCCCCTGAATCAGGCGCATCATCGGCACCGGTTTTTCCAGATCCTGCTCTATTTCCGCCACCACGCGCTGCTGGGCGTTAGTCGGAGAGAAAGGCAGTTGTGCCAGGAACTGACTTTTCAGCGTCTCCTGTGGCGGCAGAGGCAGTGCATGGTAGCGCTGTGCGCCCGCCCTGACCGCCAGCATACTGAGGTGATGTGCCAGCAGTTCTTCCAGCACAATCCGTTTCAGTGCCGGATGCTGCCCGCTTTCCAGTTCGGCAAGCTGTGTATCCGCCGGTGGCCGGTGCAGCGTTTTCAGCGCCTGCGGCAGACTCATCATAGAGCGGGTCAGTTCCGGCGGCAGTAATTCATTGATGGCACAGGTATCGAGCAGCTCCAGCGCCTGATCGAGCAGTTTGCGGAGCGTGGCCTGGCGGACACCTTCGGTGGTCGGATAGATGGGGGTGAGTGTTTCCTGTAACTCAACGGAAGTATCACTCTGACGGACTTTGTATTCGGGGTGAAAAATTTCCGGGCCGTTTTTGCCGCGCCGGATTTCGCCGTAGGCCGTGACCTGTTTGCCGGCCGCCAGTGCATTTTTCATCGCGGCCGAAAAATTAAAGAAACGCAGGGTTAAGATGCCGGTGCCGTCGCTTATCTGACAGGTCATCATCCGTTTGCGGCCAAAGACCACATCGGTGCGCAGCACTTCACCGCTGACCGTGGCATAAATTCCCGGTAACAGATCGGTGATGGTATAAAGCCGGGTCTGGTCTTCATAACGCAGCGGCAGATGGAAAAGCAGATCCTGAAGGGTATGCAGACCGATACCGGCCAGTTTGCCCGCCTGTCCGGCCCCGACGCCGTGCAAAGTCGTGAGTGGGATAGCATCAAGCAGTTGACCTTTCATTTTCTGCTCCGTTTCGTATCAGGCGGATGGTTTCTTCTGTTGCATGGCAGCCCACCAGCTGTCCGGCGCAATGATATGGCCCTGTTCGTCAATCTGCGGACGGGGCAGTTTTTTCTCACGGGCGACCTGTGCCAGCACCGGATAGCCGCGTTCAAACAGCAGGCGCTGTTGTTCATCCTGTGCCAGGGCGCAGCGGGGATGTTCATAAAGACCGGCTGCCTCGCGCTGGCGCTGTGCCTCATAGAGGATCACGGCGGCAGCAACAGACACATTCAGTGACTGTACCATGCCGGACATCGGGATCATAATATGCTTATCTGCCAGTCTGACCGCTTCCTGAGATATGCCGGTTTTCTCTGAGCCCATGATAATGCAGGTCGGGCGGGTAAAATCGATAGCCCGGAAATCAACCGCACTGTCAGACAGATGAGTGGCAAGGATCTGCATACCCTGCGATTTCAGCAGTGTCACGGCATCGCCGAGTGTGTCATGGTTATGCACATTCACCCAGCTGTTACTGCCGGCGGCGGAAGAAACCAGGGTTTTGATTTTCTCCGGCCAGACGGCATGCAGGTCATGGATACCGACAGCATCCGCACTGCGGATCACGGCGGAGACATTGTGCGGCTTATGCACTTCCTCAAGACACAGAGTGAGGTCGGGCTGGCGCATCGCCATCATCCGGCAGATGCGCTCATAACGTTGGGAATTCATACCGTGTGATTAATTCCGGTTGCGGCTGACGCGCAGGACATCCGGCATAATGCGGATTTTACGCATAATATTCGCAAGCTGGATACGGTCTTTTGCGGTCAGGCGGATAAAGGCGCAGTAAACGCGGCCATCTTTCTCCTCGGTATTCATGCTCTGAATACTGGAATTGGCATCATTAATTGCGGCAGTCAGGTTAGCCAGCGCGCCCTGGTGGTTAAACATATCCACTTTGATTTCAGCAATGAAATCCGTGTCGATGTCGCTGTCCCACTCAACGGCCATGAATTTTTCCGGCTCTTTTTCATATCCGCGGATATTGCGGCAGGATTCATGGTGGATAACCAGACCTTTACCCGGGCTGATATGAGCGATAATCGGGTCACCCGGCACCGGACGGCAGCATTTGGCGAAGGTGATCAACACTCCGTCCGCACCTTTGATCGGCAGTTTGCGGGTGGTGTTCTCTTCGGTGTTACTTTCCGGTTCATTCAGCAGGTTACGGGCAACCACCACGCTCATGGCATTTCCCAGACCGATTTCCGCCAGCAGATCATCCAGAGTGGCCAGTTTCATCCGCACCAGCTCACGGCTGATATTTTCCTGCGGAATGTCGGTGATCTTGCGACCGTTACCGAGGGCATGATTAAGCAGACGGCGGCCGAGGTTGACGGAATCATCGCGCTTGAGGTTTTTCAGCAGCTGACGGATTTTTGCCCGGGCTTTTGAGCTGACAACAAAGTTCAGCCACGCAGCATTCGGTCTTGCGCCCGGTGCGGTAATAATCTCAACGGTTTGTCCGCTGGTCAGTTGCTGGGAGAGCGGATACGGCTGGCGGTCAACTCGCGCGCCGACACAGGAGTGGCCGATATCCGTATGGACGGCATAGGCGAAATCCACCGGCGTGGCGCCGGTCGGCAGCTCAACAATCCGGCCTTCCGGGGTGAAGACATAAATCTCATCCGGGAAGAGATCGGATTTTACGCTCTCAATAAATTCAAAGGTGTTGCCGGTGCTTTGCTGAAGTTCTATCAGGCTCTGCATCCAGCGGTGAGCACGCACCTGTGCGGTGGTGCCGGATTCACCGTGCTCTTTATAAGCCCAGTGTGCCGCCACCCCCATTTCTGCCATCTGATCCATATCTTCGGTACGGATCTGCACTTCCACCGGCACCCCGTGAGGACCGATAAGGGAGGTGTGTAATGACTGATAGCCGTTGGCTTTCGGGATAGCGATATAATCTTTGACGCGGCCGGGACGTGGTTTGTACAGGCCGTGAACCTGACCCAGTACGCGGTAGCAGGTATCGACGGTACTCACAATCACGCGGAAAGCATAAATGTCCATGATCGAGTGAAATCGCTGCTCTTTCAGGTGCATTTTCCGGTAGATGGAGTAAAGGTGTTTTTCCCGCCCGCTGACTTTGCAACTGATGCCGGCTTCCGTCAGACGTCCTTCGATTTCAGATAAAATCTTCTGGATCATCTCTTTACGGTTGCCGCGTGCGGCTTTCACCACTTCTTTAATGACGCGGTAGCGGTTCGGGTAAAGGGCTTCGAATCCCAGCTCCTCAAGCTCCGTTTTGATATGGTGGATACCAAGACGGTGAGCCAGAGGACTGTAGATTTCAAGGGTTTCGCGCGCAATACGGCGGCGCTTATCGGGACGCAAAGACCCGAGCGTGCGCATATTGTGCGTGCGGTCTGCCAGCTTGATAAGAATGACGCGGATGTCTTTTACCATCGCCATTACCATCTTGCGGAAGTTTTCAGCCTGAGCTTCTTTTTTATCGCGGAAGTTCAGTTTGTCTAATTTTGATACCCCTTCCACCAGCCCGGCAACGGTCGTGCCGAACAGTTGTTCGATGTCCTGAAAGGTGGCAGGTGTATCTTCTATGACGTCGTGCAGCAGTGCAGCCATCAGTGTTTCGAGGTCGAGACGCATCTCGGCCAGGATACAGGCAACAGCGACCGGATGGGTAATATACGGTTCGCCACTGGAACGGGTCTGCCCTTCGTGAGCATCCCGCGCAACGACATAGGCTTGTTTTAACAGATCAATCTGCTCTTTCGGCAGATAGTCCTTAACAATATGGTTCAGGCTTTCAAACAGGTACAAGGCAGACCTACCTTAACTTAACGACGTCCTTCGGCGATTGCAGAAACCGCTTGCATTTCAGCAGCTTCCTGCTCCTGTTGTTCCTGGCGCTCACGGGCGTCAAGGATCTGGCCGTTGATCAGATTTTCTTCGATTTCGCGCAGGGCGATTACGGTGACTTTATCGTTTTCTTCCGGAACCAGAGGCTCTTTGCCGCCGGCCTGTAACTGACGCGCACGGCGTGCTGCCACTAATACGAGGTCAAAACGGTTACCAATTTTTTCTACTGCATCCTGGACTGTTACGCGTGCCATAGGTGTGCTACTCCACAGATAAATAAATGACTCGGCATGATACTGAAAGTTGTATCACTGTGCCAATAATTTGGCGATTAAAGCATCATGTCGCTGAACCTGGCGACCTGAACGCAGACGTTCCGCACGGATAATGGTCTGCAAATCGGTCAGCGCGACATTAAAATCATCGTTCACAATCAGATAATCGTACTCGCCATAGTGCTGCATTTCACTGACCGCCTGTGCCATACGTCCGGCAATGACTTCGTCACTGTCCTGACCACGGCCGCGCAGGCGGCGCAGCAATTCTTCGCGGGATGGCGGCAGAATAAAGATACTGCGTGCTGCCGGCATCTGTTCCCGGATCTGGCGGGCTCCCTGCCAGTCAATATCAAGAAAAACATCAACACCGGAGTTCAGAATATCTTCCACTGTTTTACGGGCGGTGCCGTAATAATTACCGAAAACACAGGCATGCTCGAGAAACTCATTACGGCCGATCATGCTTTTGAATTCATCTTCAGTGGTGAAGAAATAGTGCTCTCCGTGCACTTCGCCCGGGCGGACACCGCGGGTGGTGTGCGAAACAGAAACCTGGGTGTCATATAAAGGCTGCGTTTTCAGTAATGCCTGAATAAGACTCGATTTTCCCGCGCCACTCGGCGCAGAGACAATATATAACGTACCTTGGGTCATTGTTGATGTCTTGTCTGATTGGGGGTTGAAAAAGCCTCGGGGAATAAATCCCCGTATATAGTATACACACACGCGCAGCGACATGCAGCGTTCAGGTGATTATCTGCTGAAAATTTCTTATTTTTCCGGTCAGATGAGGACGGATATTTCATTTTTCCGCTCCGGCGGAATAAAAATGTACGTACAACTCCCGGATTACATGACAGTGCGGGATAGCCGGAAAAAACAGATAAACAGGGCTGATAACCGGAACCGGAGCATGTATTGTCCGGTTCCGGGCGGGGCGGATACGGCTAATCCTGGTTTTCGTAATTGAAGACCGGCAACCCGAGGCGGTAGCGGATGGCAATTAACCGGGATGACAAACCGGCCACCAGGGTAATAATAATGACGGCATCGCGGGGCAGCGGTGTGTAGAACAGTAATCCCATATAGAGCCAGGCGGCGGCAAAGGAGATGCCGGCATATAATTCTTTCTGGAAGACCAGCGGGATGGTGTTACACAGCATATCGCGCAGCACACCACCGAAAACACCGGTGATAACGGCGGCAATGGCGGCAATGATCGGGCCGTAATTCATATCGAGTGCTATCTGGGCACCGATAATGGAAAATACCATCAGGCCGATGGCATCCAGGATCAGGAAAAGGCGGCGCAGATGTTTCATCATCGGCGCAACCCAGATAGTGATAACGGCAGCACAGGCAACCGTAATAATATATTCAGGGTGTTTGACCCAGCCCAGCGGGTAATGGCCCAGCAGCATATCGCGGACAGATCCGCCGCCGATAGCGGTTGCGGAGGCGATAATAATCACCCCGAAGACATCCATTTTACGGCGGCCGGCAGCAAGAGCACCGGTCATGGCTTCAGCGGTAATACCAATAATGTACAGGATACTGAGTAACATAGTTTTATCATTGCCGGTTTATCGGAAGGTTAGCATAGTCAGCGCAGCCGTAAGTCTCGACTGAGTTTTTTTAGTCTGACCCAATCGGATTACCTGAGGTTATCCGAACTGATGGTATAAAAAGAGAGTATCACTCTAATGAATGAATATCAGATAACAACAACACCCCGTCATCATCAGCTTACTAATATTAATATATGGACGCCGGATAGCCAATGGCTTGTTTATGATGTCCGGCCTCAGGGATCGTCATTTACCGGTGAAACGATAGAAAAAATTCATGTGAATACACAGGAAATCCGTAAAATCTACCGGGGAACCGCCGGTGCCTGTGCCGGTGTGGTGACTGTCAGTCCGCAGCTCCCCGTGCGTTATGCCTTTATCCGCGGGCCGCTGAATCCGGATCAGCAGTGGCAGTATGATTTTCACCACCGTCAGGGGGTGATGGTCAGCGATGACGCGCCGGATATCGCACATAATATTGATGCTTTCTGCATTACACCACCTTATCAGCCCGGCGCTCTGCGCGGCGGAACACATGTGCATGTGTTCAGTCCGGACGGGGAATGGCTGAGTTTTACGTATAACGACCATGTCCTGCATGAACGGAATCCTGCGGAGGATTTGCGCAATGTGGCGGTGGCGGTTCCGCTGCATCCGGTATGTACAGGGAAACATCACCCGCGTGAATATGACGGTGAGTTTTTCTGTTGTGTGGTATCGCGGACAACGCCGGCGCCACGGCCGGGCAGTGATGATATCAGTCGTGCATATGAAGAGGGCTGGATTGGTCAGCAGGGGTATCTGCGTGCCGACGGTACCCGTCAGCGGCGGGCGATTGCGTTTATCGGTGACACCCGGGCAGAAAACGGGGAAGTGATCCCGGAGGTTTTCCGTCTCGATTTACCGGAAATGCCTGAAGATTATGCCATTGCCGGTGATCAGCCGCTTGAGGGAACAGACAGTACGATGCCCGCACCACCGGCCGGTGTTATTCAGACACGTCTGACGTTTACCCATCAGCGCAAATACCCGGGGCTGGCAAAACAGCCGCGTTTCTGGCTGCGCAGTTCACCGCAGGGTGACAGAATTGCGTTTCTGATGCAGGACGATCAGGGAATTGTTCAGCTGTGGACGATTTCCCCGCAAGGCGGAGAGCCGCGTCAGGTTACTTCCGGCAGTGACGGTATTGCATCTGCATTCAGCTGGGACAGCCGCGGGCAGTATCTGACTTTTGTCCGTAAGGGGCAGGTGGTGGTCTGTTGTGCAGAAACCGGTGTGTGCCGGGCGGTGACAGCACCATCGGCAGAACCGGTTTCAGGAGATGCGGTAGTGTTCTCACCGGATAACCGCCGGGTGGCATTTCTGCGCCGTACAAATGGCTGGCAGCAGATCTGGGTGGCAGATACCGGGCTGTAACGGCGGGCAGATTACTCCTGCGGTGCAGGTACCGGGGAATTATGAGCCGTTTCCGCTGCTTCCAGGCGTTTTACCCGTTCCGCAGGAGATGACTCAGTGTTGTCTTTACCGTCGAATGCATAATCGACCGGTGCCAGAAGAGTATCGAGCACAGCAGAGAAAGGCAGGTCAATGGCGACAATCGGTTTCATTACCCAGCCGGTTTCGTCATCCTGCAACATCGCGATGCTGTTTTTGGTGCCGGAATAGTAGCCCTCTGTCGGGCCTGTCCGGGTCATAATACTTGAGCAGCCGCCGAGTATCGTACTCAGTCCCAGCAATCCGCTTATCATCATATATTTGCGCGTCATAACATATCCCTGCATATACAGCGGGCGGGTACCGGTAATTATTTCACCCGACCGGCGTACTATTCCATAAATAGAGTGTACTGAGAAGTTTTTGTTTTTTTGTGTGATCCGGATTTCTGCTTACCGCCGGCGTTCTGTTACCGGCTGAAACACACAGGTTACAGACAAAGGGTATCATTCACGGGAACTGTTTTAACAGAACCGGCAAAATAATCTGTCAGAAAATGTGACGAAATTTATTAAACAGTACGAGTTATTGACGCTAACATAATGATAATTACAGGATTATTTTAGCCATTGCGGGAAGATCTTCCGGGTAAACTGGGACGCATTACTGAACGGTGTGAGGGAAATATGCCTTGTGCTTTATACCGGTCAGTGATGTCAGTTAACAGATCCAAAGTCCTCGTTATACCTTTACCCCGTTATGCTCTTACCACATAACGGGGATTTTTTTACCGGCAGCGGCAATGTGCCAGGTGATCATCAATCATACCGACGGCCTGCATAAAGGAATAACAGATAACCGGCCCGCAGAATTTAAATCCGCGTTTTTTCAGCGCTTTCGCCAGTGTATGAGACAGCGGGGTATCCGCGGGGATTGTGCTGCTGTCTGTATGGTGATTAATCTGCGGTGTGTTGCCGGTGAACGCCCACAAAAATTCACTGAAATCTTCACCGGCCTCTCTCATCGCCAGATACGCTTTGGCATTACTGATAATGGCATTGATTTTTGCCCGCTGGCGGACAATGCCGGGGTTCTGCATCAGCCTGTCGGTATCCACATCTGTCATGGCGGCGACTTTTTCCGGATCAAACTGAAAAAATGCCTGCCGGTAATTTTCACGCTTTTTGAGGATCACCAGCCAGGAAAGCCCCGCCTGCTGGCCCTCAAGACAGATCATTTCAAACAGTTTGTGATTATCCCGCTCGGGGACACCCCATTCCGTGTCATGGTACTGAATATAGAGCGGATCATCAGTAACCCAGGCACAGCGGGTCTGAGCAGCAGCGGATATTGGCATTTAAGTTCTCCCGGAAAACGGCGTTTTCATTAATTTATACTGGATAAATACCCATGTAAACGGGGATGTTCCCGGTTTTTCGATCCGGGCGGAAAAAGATCAGAGAAGCGCTGTATAGTCCGGCGGTCAGAGGGTATACTGAATGACTTTTATTTTATTATTCATTTTCTCGCGTGCGGATCCAACATGCAAAAGTTTGATACCAAAACCTTCCAGGGTCTTATCCTGACATTACAGGATTACTGGGCGCGCCAGGGCTGTACCATTGTTCAACCACTGGACATGGAAGTCGGCGCCGGCACTTCACACCCGATGACGTGTCTGAGAGCGTTAGGGCCGGAGCCGATTGCGGCGGCCTATGTGCAGCCATCCCGTCGTCCGACGGACGGCCGTTACGGGGAAAACCCGAACCGCCTGCAGCACTATTATCAGTTTCAGGTCATCATCAAACCGTCTCCGGATAACATCCAGGAACTGTATCTCGGCTCGCTGAAAGAGCTGGGTATTGATCCGACGGTTCATGACATCCGTTTTGTTGAGGATAACTGGGAAAACCCGACGCTGGGTGCCTGGGGATTAGGCTGGGAAGTCTGGCTGAACGGGATGGAAGTCACTCAGTTCACTTACTTCCAGCAGGTCGGCGGCCTGGAGTGCAAACCGGTTACCGGGGAAGTCACTTATGGTCTGGAGCGCCTGGCGATGTACATCCAGGGCGTGGACAGCGTTTACGATCTGGTCTGGTGTGACGGCCCGCTGGGCAAAACCACCTATGGTGATATCTATCATCAGAATGAGGTAGAGCAATCCACGTATAACTTTGAATACGCGGATGTGGATTTCTTATTCACCTGTTTTGAACAGTATGAAAAAGAAGCGCAGGCACTGCTGGCACTGGAAACCCCGCTGCCGTTACCGGCCTACGAACGTATTCTGAAAGCGGCTCACTCTTTCAACCTGCTTGATGCGCGTAAAGCGATTTCGGTGACAGAACGTCAGCGTTATATCCTGCGTATCCGTACCCTGACCAAAGCCGTTGCCGAAGCTTACTATGCCTCCCGTGAGGCACTGGGCTTCCCGATGTGTAAAAAGAACTAAGAGGCTGTCATGACACAACAGACTTTCCTGACGGAAATCGGCACAGAAGAGTTACCGCCGAAGGCGCTTCGTTCTCTTGCTGAATCTTTTGCGGCTAACCTGACCGCAGAACTGACCGCGGCTAACCTGACTCACGGTGATGTGACCTGGTACGCGGCGCCGCGCCGCCTGGCAGTAAAAATTGCCGGTCTGGCGGAATCTGCCGCTGATCGCGAAGTGGAAAAACGCGGCCCCGCAATTGCTCAGGCATTTGATGCCGAAGGCAAACCGACCAAAGCGGCGGAAGGCTGGGCCCGCGGTTGCGGAATCACCGTTGATCAGGCTGATCGCATGGTCACTGATAAAGGTGAATGGCTGCTGTACCGCGCGGTGGAAAAAGGGAGCAACGCCAAAGAATTACTGGCCGGTATGGTCAGCCGTGCGCTGGCAAAACTGCCAATCCCGAAACTGATGCGCTGGGGTGATAAAGAGACTCACTTTGTACGTCCGGTTCATACCGTCACAATGCTGATGGGTGCGGATGTTATTCCGGGTGAAGTCCTGGGGATCACTTCTGACCGCGTTATCCGTGGTCACCGTTTTATGGGTGAAGCGGAATTCACTATCGCGCATGCGGATGAATATCCGGCTATTCTGGAAACCCGCGGTAAAGTGATGGCGGATTACGATGCCCGTAAAGCCATGATTAAACGTGACGCGGAAAAAGCCGCGCAGGCACTGGGCGGCGTGGCTGATCTGACTGACAGCCTGCTGGAGGAAGTCACCTCGCTGGTGGAATGGCCGGTTGTGCTGACAGCAAAATTCGAGGAAAAATTCCTCGAAGTTCCGTCAGAAGCGCTGGTTTACACTATGAAAGGTGACCAGAAGTACTTCCCGGTTTACGACAAAAACGGCAACCTGATGCCGAATTTTATCTTTGTCGCTAACATCGAGTCTTCTGACCCGGTACAGATCATCAGCGGGAACGAAAAAGTGGTTCGCCCGCGTCTGGCAGATGCTGAATTTTTCTTTAAAACCGACTGCAAAAAACGTCTGGAAGATAACCTGCCGCGTCTGAGCACCGTCCTGTTCCAGCAGCAGCTGGGCACACTGCGTGATAAAACAGATCGCCTTGAAGCGCTGGCAGGCTGGATTGCCGGGCAGATTGGTGCGGATGTGAATCACGCCACCCGTGCAGGTCTGCTGGCCAAATGTGACCTGATGACCAACATGGTCTTTGAATTCACTGACACCCAGGGTGTGATGGGGATGCACTATGCACGCCATGACGGTGAATCTGAAGATGTGGCACTGGCACTGAAAGAGCAGTATCAGCCGCGTTATGCCGGTGATAACCTGCCGTCAACGCCGGTGTCTGATGCACTGGCGATTGCCGATAAAATGGATACCCTGGCGGGGATCTTCGGTATCGGCCAGCATCCGAAAGGGGACAAAGACCCGTTTGCACTGCGTCGTGCCGCACTCGGCGTGCTGCGTATCATCGTTGAGAAAGGTTACAACCTCGACCTGGAAACGCTGACACAGGAAGCGGTTCGTCTGTATGGCGATAAGCTGACGAACGCAAATGTGGTCACTGACGTGGTTGACTTCATGTTAGGCCGTTTCCGTGCCTGGTATCAGGAGCAGGGTTTTGCGATTGATACTATTCAGGCGGTTCTGGCGCGCCGTCCGACCCGCCCTGCGGACTTTGATGCCCGCATGAAAGCGGTCACGCACTTCCGCACGCTGGACGAAGCCGCTGCCCTGGCTGCCGCCAACAAGCGTGTTTCCAACATCCTGTCGAAGAGTGATGATGTACTGAATGATACGGTTCTGGCGTCATTAATGAATGCACCGGAAGAGATCCGTCTGGCTGCGTATGTGACTGACCTGAAAACCCAACTGGCTCCGCTTTATGCGGAAGGCAAATATCAGGAAGCGCTGACTGAACTGGCTTCTCTGCGCGAATCAGTGGATGCGTTCTTTGATAGTGTGATGGTGATGGATAAGGATGACAATATCCGCCGCAACCGTCTGACATTATTAAATGAACTGCGCAACCTGTTCCTGGGTGTTGCGGATATTTCGCTGTTGCAGTAATTTTTATTAAACAGTGATGTTACGATATAAAGCCCGGTCTGACCGGGCTTTGTTTTTTTACTCAAACGGCAGTAATAATGCGCCTTCAGTTTTCCGGATATCCATTTTATTCAGCTCAATATCCTGCTTTCCGCCGAGATAATTGGTACCGTCAAAAACCAGGGTGAAATCGCTGATCGGGCTTTTTGGATTAAGGTAATTTGTTTTCATCTGACCGTTATTTTCAATGCTGCTGTTACTCATAATGGTATTCATCAGTAATGTATTTATTTTACCGGATGATTTATTTTCAAATATGGAATGATGCAGATCCATTGTCAGCTGGTTATTGCCGTGCATCGGCGTTTTTTTCGGGTCTGTCAGCTGTAATTCCGGCCCGATGGTTATCTGTCCTGCGTTCCGTATTTGTGCGGCAGCAGAATGGATATACATATTATCCGCTTTGATATGACTGTTTGCTTTGATATTCAGAAAGTTACTGGTATTTTTTCTGTTTTCCAAAGAGTAATCCGGATTGATCAGTTCTAAATCACGAAGACCGCTGTTTGTTTTTGCCAGATCATAATGACCGATATAGGTTGCCAGATTTTTGGTTTTCAGCTGGCTGTTTTTCATGTCAATAGCCGCGGCAATGAATGTGAGTTTATCGGTATCAGCAAAATGCTGTTTTGCGGTATTCAGCATACGGACTTTTCCGCTGATATTCCGGTAACCGGAAAATTGCCCCTCCGGCGTCATACTGACATTACCGGCAGCCAGACTTAAACTGTTCGCACCGGTCACACTGCACCCGTTACAGGTAATACCGTTCGGGTTAGCGATAATGAGATGGGCTTTTTGGCCATCCACATGCATATTGCCGCGCAGACGTGATTTTTCACCTGAAAGCACTTCGTTAATAATTGTCCCGGCACCGGCTTCACGGTTATTAAAAACCACACCGTTTTTCCCGACATTAAATTTATCATAGGCGTTATAAGAAATGCCGTGTGTATTTGCCGGCGCGACATTAATGGTCGTAGTATTTCCCTGGCGGACGACTTTAGTTGTTTCTGCAGACGCAGGATTAACGTCAATATTTGCCGCGGAGGCGAACTGGCTGAGTAAAAGGGCACTACTGATAACAGATAACTTCACTATTTTTTGCATAACCACTCCCTGGTTGTTGTTGAGATATAAAATCCACGGGCAGGATAAATAAAGTCGCTGACAGGAGATATGAACAGAGTGGTTATTTTTTGTCAGTTTTCAGCATTCCGATAGCAAATAAAAAACATATCGTTTACCGATAAGAGGATAAAAAACAGAAATTTGGCGGATAAACCGGCGAAACAAAAATAATGTGGCGAAAAACAAAAAATTCCGGTTTCAGCTCTTGACGTTTATCCTTTCCGGCAGTAATATCCATCCCGCTTTCGGCGAGTAGCGCAGCTTGGTAGCGCAACTGGTTTGGGACCAGTGGGTCGTAGGTTCGAATCCTATCTCGCCGACCATATTAAGAAAAACCCTGCTTTTACAGCAGGGTTTTTTGCTTTTCAGCATCCTGCACTTTTTTCTTCTGCTCCTTTCAAAAAATTACGCCGCTTTTTTGATATCGCTGTTTTCCGTTATCCGTTTTACTGCCCGCTGAAAAGGATTTCATCAGACGGACGGATACATGATAAAAAAAACAATCGCAGCTGTTGCGATGGCAGCCTGTGGCTGTGCATGGGGCAGCACATACACTTCTTCGCCGGTTTCTCCGGCCTCCTGCGCCATACTGTCAAAGGTGGTGATTGAGCAGCGCGAATTAATCGGTTCATCTTATCTGGCGGATCAATTTGAAAAAAATATTACCGGACACTGTCTGACATCAGAACAGATGGCGGAAGCGGTTATTGCGCTGGAGTCAGCGGTGCACGAGGCCGGGTTCATCACGGCACAAATCAGTGTGCCGCCGCAGAATGTCAGTGACGGTACGCTGACACTCCGGTATCAGCCCGGTTATCTGAGCGGCTACCGTGATAAAGAGAGCGGAGAAGCACGCTTTGGCCTGAATCTGATTTTTTCGCAGCGGTCTGACGGACAACTGAATATCCGCGATACCGAACTGGGGATGACACATCTGAATCAATTGCCCGGACTGGGGGCTCAGGCGGCAGTGGAACCCGATCCGCTGAATCCCGGTAATAGTGTGATCACGATTACACAGCAGAAAAAACGCAGCATAAACGGTTCGTTTGAAGTTAACAATTACGGCAGCCCGTCAACCGGCAGCAGTCAGATAAGTAACCGGCTCAGTATTGAGAACCCGTTGCAGTTGTATGATCGTCTGTTTATTTATGCGTTGCGGGATATGGACCGCGATCATTCTGCCGGTGTGAAATTTATTTATGGTCAGTACCGAATCCCTTTCCGGCACTGGGAATTTACGGCAGGCGGCAGTTACAGTGAACAAAAGCAGCAATACCCGGTGTACCGGGGATCACTGGACTATTTTACCCGCAGTAAAACACTGGATCTGAATCTCGGCCGCAAACTGTTGCTGACCCCGGCGCATGATATCACCCTCAGCAGCGGCATTTCTGCGGTAACCCGGCAGGTTACGCTCGGGCATTCGCCGCTGATATTACCTGAGCGCCGTTCTGTTTACTGGAACGCCGGGCTGAATCATCGCTGGCATCATCCGGCCTTCACCCTTCAGTATCAGGTTCAGTATAAACATTCACTGAACCGTTTTGGTGCAATGCCGGTGACAGAAAAAAAACTGAAACACACCCGGCAGCTGATCGCGGAAACAACACTGACAGTGCCGTTTCGTCTGGCCGGTCAGTCGTTTTATTATGAAAATGTGATACGCGGCTCTGTTAATGCGGATAAAGCGGATGAGATGGATTATGAATCGCTGAGCGGCCGCTATTCGGTCCGCGGTTATCCGTTTTCCCACAGTATGAGTTCTGCGCGGGCATTTATCAGCCGCAATGAAGTGGTCTGGCAGCAGGTATTGCCGGGGCATAATCTGTATCTGGCAGCGGATGCCGCACTTCCCGGCGTTAAGATGTCCGGAGGAACCCGGTCACACGGCCTGGCGGGTGTTGAAACCGGGATTAAGGGATTTTACAAGTCGCTGAGCTATCAGGTTTTTGCCGGTATGCCGCTGAAAGAGGCTGAGGGTGTGCGGGCATTTTCCCCGGTGGGCGGGATCTCGGTTAGTGTCAGCTACTGACGATAATTGCTTTCATTGCGTGATAGTTCCGCTGTATATCAGGCCGGAAGCGGATTACAGCGGCAAACGTGGCAAAAGGTGCAACGGAAAACACTGTGACAATGATATCAGACAAAATAATCGCGCAGTAATTAAGCATTCAGTCACAAAATCCGGATAATTTTTGTCAGCTGTTTATTCTGTGAACGTTTTACCAGGCAGGTGAATAAATGCTCAGGTGTGCGCCTGCTCAAACATTTTAGCTGTTTTTGTTATTAAAACGTTTGATTTGTGTGTTTTATGTGTAGTCATCATCCATAGTCAATAGTATTGACTGCCTCTGTGACAGTTGATTTAGTGAAGTGTCAGAAAATAATAAACAAACTGAAATCTGTGGTCCGGTGCTGCCGGACGACAGAGCAAACACGACATTCAACGACAGGCGGAGATAATGATGATGAGAAGCGCCAAACGTAAGACAGGATTAGCGAAGCTGGGCATTACACTGGTTGCCCTGGCGGTGTCTGCAAGCGTCAATGCGGCGGGAACACTGGTTTTTTGTTCTGAGGGATCACCGGAAGGATTTAACCCGCAGCTGTTCACCTCGGGAACCACCTATGATGCCAGCTCCGTGCCGCTGTATAACCGGCTGGTCGAGTTTAAGGCCGGTACGACTGAGCTGGAGCCGGGCCTGGCTGAATCCTGGGAAGTGAGTGAAGACGGAAAAACCTATACTTTCCACCTGCGGAAAGGGGTGAAATTCCACAGCAGCAAGGAATTTAAACCAACCCGCGATTTAAATGCGGATGATGTGATCTTTACTTTCGATCGTCAGAAAAACCCGGATAACCCGTATCACAAAGTATCCGGCGGCAGTTATGAATATTTCAGCGGTATGGATATGGATAAAATTATCGACAAAGTTGAGAAAGTCGATGACAACACCGTCCGTTTTCAGCTGAGCCGCTCTGAAGCGCCATTCCTGGCCAACCTCGGGATGGACTTCGCCTCAATTCTCTCCGCAGAATATGCTGATCAGATGCTGAAAGCCGGTACGCCGGAGAAAGTGGATCTGAACCCGATCGGTACAGGGCCGTTTGTGTTACAGCAGTACCAGAAAGACTCCCGTATCCTGTATAAAGCTAATGATGATTACTGGAACGGTAAACCGAAAATTGACCGTCTGGTCTTCTCCATTACGCCGGACGCTTCTGTCCGCTACGCTAAATTACAGAAAAATGAGTGCCAGGTGATGCCGTATCCGAATCCGGCTGATCTGGAGCGTATGCGTGCGGATAAAAACATTGTTCTCAAAGAGCAGCCGGGCCTGAACGTCGGCTATCTCTCCTATAACGTCACGAAAAAACCGCTGGATAACGTCAAAGTCCGTCAGGCACTGAATATGGCCGTTAATAAAGATGCCATCATTGACGCGGTTTATCAGGGTGCTGGCCAGAAAGCAAAAAACCTGATCCCGCCGACCATGTGGGGTTATAACAACGGTATCGAAGACTATCCGTATGATCCGGAAAAAGCCAAAGCGCTGCTGAAAGAAGCGGGCATGGAAAACGGCTTTGAGATCGACCTGTGGGCGATGCCGGTTCAGCGTCCGTATAACCCGAATGCCCGCCGTATGGCTGAGATGATCCAGGCAGACTGGGCGAAAGTCGGCGTGAAAGCCAAGATTGTGACCTATGAGTGGGGTGAGTACCTCAAGCGCGCGAAAGCGGGTGAGCCTCAGACCGTCATGATGGGCTGGACCGGTGATAACGGGGATCCGGATAACTTCTTCGCCACACTCTTCAGCTGTGCGGCCAAAGAGCAGGGGTCGAACTACTCGAAATGGTGTGATCAGTCCTTTGAAAACATCATTCAGCCGGCACGCACCACGGCTGACCCGAAAGAGCGCGCCAAGCTGTATGAACAGGCTCAGGTGGTGATGAAAGATCAGGCACCTGCGCTGATCGTTGCCCACTCCACCGTGTTTGAGCCGGTTCGCAAAGAAGTGAAAGGCTATGTGGTGGACCCGCTGGGTAAACACCACTTTGACAATGTCTCTATCGAAAAATAAGTAAACCGGAAATCAGTGTTACCGGTCTGCCGCCTCCTCCCGGAGGCGGCAACCCTGTATCGAACCGCATTGCACGGACGACGCAGAACACATAATTAAAACAATATTATTCATCGTGTGAGTATAAAGGGAAAGTCCTCCCTTTCGTCCGGTCTTATGACCTGAGCGCTGTCAGCGGCCATTACAAGAGAAACAGGGATATGCTGCAATTTATCCTCCGGCGTGTCGGGATGGTAATACCGACATTTATCGGTATTACGTTACTGACGTTTATATTTGTTCATCTGATCCCGGGAGACCCGGTCACTATCATGGCGGGTGAGCGGGGGATCTCCCCTGAACGCCACGCACAGCTGATGGCGGCTCTGGGGCTGGATCAGCCATACTGGAAACAGTACCTTCATTATATCAATGGTGTCCTGCACGGTGACCTCGGCCTCTCTCTGAAGAGCCGCCAGCCGGTATGGGATGAATTTGTCCCCCGCTTTAAAGCCACGCTGGAACTCGCGGCCTGCGCCATGATTTTCGCTATCTCGGTCGGGATCCCTGTCGGGGTGCTGGCGGCAGTCAAACGGGGCTCGGTCTTTGATCACACCGCTATCGGGATCTCCCTGACCGGTTATTCGATGCCGATTTTCTGGTGGGGCATCATGCTGATCATGCTGGTGTCGGTGAATCTCGATCTGACACCGGTGTCAGGGCGCTTATCGGATAGCGTGTTCCTCGATGACAGCCAGCCGCTGACCGGATTTATGCTGATTGATACTCTGATCTGGGGTGAGGACGGCGATTTCCATGATGCCGTGATGCATCTTATTCTGCCGTCCATTGTGCTCGGTACTATTCCGCTGGCGGTGATTGTCCGTATGACCCGCTCGGCGATGCTGGAAGTGCTGGGTGAGGACTATATCCGTACCGCCCGTGCCAAAGGGCTGAGCCGCCTCCGTGTGATTGTGGTGCATGCACTGCGCAACGCGCTGCTGCCGGTGGTGACGGTGATCGGCTTACAGGTCGGCGTGATGCTGGCCGGGGCGATTCTGACCGAAACTATCTTTTCCTGGCCCGGTATCGGCCGCTGGCTGATTGATGCTCTTCAGCGCCGCGACTATCCGGTTGTGCAGGGCGGCGTTCTGCTGATCGCCATTCTGATTATTCTGGTTAACCTGTGTGTGGATTTACTCTACGGCGTCGTTAACCCGCGTATTCGTCATAAAAAATAACAGGAGCGCACAATGTCTGAGACGACAAATACTACCGTGACCCGCGCGCCTGAGCCGCTTTCCCCGCTGCGCGAATTCTGGCACTACTTCCGGCGCAATAAAGGCGCACTGATCGGTCTGATTTATATCCTGGCGATGCTGCTGATCGCTGTTTTTGCCCCGCTGCTCGCCCCGCATCTGCCGGATGAGCAGTTCCGTGACCATTTATTACAGCCGCCGGTCTGGCAGGAGGGCGGCTCATGGCAGTTTATTCTCGGTACTGATGATATCGGCCGCGATATTTTGTCACGCCTGATGTACGGCGCCCGGCTTTCGCTGCTGGTCGGCTGTCTGGTGGTGGCGTTATCGCTGCTGCTGGGTGTGGTGATTGGTCTGGCGGCCGGGTATTTCGGCGGCTGGGTTGATGCTCTGATCATGCGTATCGTCGATATTATGCTGGCACTGCCGAGCCTGCTGCTGGCGCTGGTGCTGGTGGCGATTTTCGGCCCGTCGATTGTTAACGCCTCGCTGGCGCTGACTTTCGTGGCACTGCCGCACTATATCCGTCTGACCCGCGCAGCGGTGCTGACTGAAGTAAGCCGTGACTATGTGACCGCCTCTGCGGTGGCGGGTGCGGGCCCGGTGCGCCAGATGTTTGTCAATATTTTGCCGAACTGCCTGGCACCGCTGATTGTGCAGGCCTCGCTGGGTTTCTCCAACGCTATTCTGGACATGGCCGCATTAGGTTTCCTCGGGATGGGCGCACAGCCGCCGACACCGGAGTGGGGAACCATGCTGTCCGATGTTTTACAGTTTACGCAAAGCGCGTGGTGGGTGGTGACCTTCCCGGGCCTGGCGATTTTACTGACGGTACTGGCGTTTAACCTGATGGGCGACGGATTGCGTGATGCCCTTGATCCTAAGCTTAAGCAGTAGAGGTGCAGACATGGCGTTATTAACAGTTGATAAATTATCTGTTCACTTCGGTGAAAAAGAGATGCCATTCCGCGCCGTTGACCGGATCAGTTATCAGGTTGAGGAAGGCGAGGTGCTCGGGATTGTCGGTGAATCCGGTTCCGGTAAATCCGTCAGTTCACTGGCGATTATGGGGCTGATTGATTTTCCGGGCCGTGTGATGGCGGAGAACCTGGAATTTGACGGCCGCCATCTGCTGACCATCTCAGAAAAAGAACGGCGCGAGCTGGTGGGTGCGGATGTGGCGATGATTTTCCAGGATCCGATGACCAGCCTCAATCCCTGCTATACCGTGGGGTATCAGATTATGGAAGCCCTGAAAGTTCACCAGGGCGGCAACCGGAAAACCCGGTTACAGCGGACTATCGATCTGCTGACACTGGTCGGTATCCCTGATCCGAAATCGCGGCTGGATGTGTATCCGCATCAGTTGTCCGGCGGGATGAGCCAGCGGGTGATGATTGCCATGGCGATAGCCTGCCGTCCGAAGCTACTGATTGCGGATGAGCCGACAACGGCGCTGGATGTGACTATTCAGGCACAAATTATTGAATTGCTTTTGGAATTGCAGCATCAGGAAAACATGGCGCTGGTACTGATCACCCATGACCTTGCGCTGGTGGCGGAAGCCGCTCATCACATTATTGTGATGTATGCGGGGCAGGTGGCGGAGTCCGGTAAGGCGTCGGATATCTTCCGCGCGCCGCGTCACCCGTATACTCAGGCGTTGTTACGGGCGCTGCCGGAATTTGCCGGTAACAAGAGCCGGCTGGCATCACTGCCGGGCGTTGTGCCCGGAAAATATGACCGGCCGGAAGGCTGTCTGCTGAACCCGCGCTGTCCGTATGCCACGGATTTATGCCGCAGCACGGAACCGGAACTGCGTACTGTCGGGGCGCGTCAGGTGAAATGTCATACCCCGCTGGATGATGAAGGGAGACCGGGCCATGAGTGAAACCACACAGCCGCTGTTACATGTCAGTGATCTGAAAAAATATTATCCGGTGAAAAAAGGCTTTTTCTCACCGGAACGGATGGTGAAAGCCCTCGACGGCGTATCTTTTGATCTGAACCGGGGAAAGACCCTGGCAGTGGTCGGGGAGTCCGGCTGCGGTAAATCGACACTCGGTCGTCTGCTGACCATGATTGAAAAACCGACCGGCGGGGAACTGTTTTATCAGGGGCAGGATCTGCTGGTGGCGGATAAACATGCGGAGAAACTGCGGCGGCAGAAAATTCAGATTGTGTTCCAGAACCCGTACGGTTCGCTCAATCCGCGTAAAAAAGTCGGGCAGATTCTGGAAGAGCCGCTGATTATCAACACATCACTCAGTGCGGCGGAGCGAAAAGAGAAGGTGCTGGCGATGATGGCGAAAGTCGGTCTGAAAACCGAACATTACAGCCGTTATCCGCATATGTTCTCCGGCGGTCAGCGCCAGCGTATTGCGATTGCCCGGGGTCTGATGCTGGACCCGGATGTGGTGATTGCCGATGAGCCGGTATCGGCGCTGGATGTGTCAGTCCGTGCTCAGGTACTGAATCTGATGATGGATCTCCAGGATGAGCTGGGCTTGTCGTATGTGTTTATTTCGCATGATTTATCCGTGGTGGAGCATATCGCGGATGATGTGATGGTCATGTATCTGGGGCGTTGTGTGGAAAAAGGCACTAAAGCGCAGATTTTTGAGAATCCGCGCCATCCTTACACACAGGCATTGTTATCCGCAACACCACGGCTGAATCCGGCGCAGCGCCGCGAGCGGATAAAACTGACCGGTGAACTGCCGAGCCCGCTGAATCCGCCGCCGGGATGCGCTTTTGCCGCCCGCTGCCGTCATGCGTTCGGCACCTGCACCCAGTTCCGCCCGGAGCTGAAATCCTACGGCGGACAGCTGATTGCCTGTTTTGCGGCGGACAGGGAAGAACAGGCAAAAACGTCTGCATAACATTTTGTTTTACCGGAAATTACAGAAAAATATGTTTTAACTGAACACAAACAGCGATAATGGAGGGCTCCGTTATCGCTTTTTGCTGTCTGAGGGGTGAGATTAGATCAGCACAAAGCATAATGATGACGTATAATCACTGCGTACGACGAAAGATGTGATAACTGAATTGTAACGAAAGGCGTGGAATATGCGTGTAAAAGTCAGAAAGTCACTGACTATCAAACAGATGTCAGTTGTCGCTGCGGTGACTTTGGTGACTATCGCACTTTTTATGACGCTTCTGTTATCACATCTGATACAACAGCGAAAAGCGGATTACATCAATCAGCTTTATAATTCGTCAGTACAGGTCAGGAAACCGCTGGCAGATGCTTTGTTAGGGTCAGATTTAAACGCTGTAAAATCGACGCTGATAACATTACGTGCCAGCGGGATTTTAGGACGCGCGATTGTGATGACGCCGGAAAATGTTCAGGTGATAAGCCTGGATTTTGCCACACACCGTCCTATTCCCGGCGCAGCAAAAATGATTTTCGGGATACCGGTTGAAATTCAGGTGCCGCTTTACGCTTACGGCGTGGCACATACCGGCAAACCCCCGCAGGGTTATCTCATTCTTCAGGTGGATGATAACCGCATATACCACTTCGCGATGAATATCGTGGCACTGATGGTGACCAGTTATCTGTTACTGGCACTGGTGCTGGTGATCGCAATAAGCTGGTGTATTAACCGCCTGATCGTGCGGCCGCTGCGTAATATGGCCTGTGAACTGAACAGTGATGAGCCTGCGGAGCAGCTCAGTTGTTCGGCATATCATGAGGATGATGAACTCGGTTTGCTGGCGAAGGGGTACCGGAACCAGGTGAACAAACATAAATCAGGGTCATCATAAAACTTCCCGGACGGTTTGCTGTCTAAACCCAGACGAATCAAAGGGACGTCCCGGAAGCCGGTCAGTTTTGCCTGTGCGTATCGTCTGACATAGCAGTATTTCCGGCATCAGTGGTAAACCTCAGAAGAAGGCATACCAGGGATTCATATTAAAAGAGGTTAGCATGCAACGCTCTTATTTACGTGTTTTACTCGGTGGCGTCCTGATTGCCGTCACATCTCAGTTACACGCAGAAGCTCTGCAGCCGGACCCTGCATGGCAGCAGGGGAAACTGGCAAACGGATTCAGCTGGCAGTTGCTTCAGACGCCACAACGCCCGAATGATCGTATTCAGATGCGTCTTTCTGTTCAGACCGGCTCCATGATGGAAAAACCGGCTGAAAAAGGGTTTGCTTATCTCATTCCGAAAGTGGTTATGTTCAACAGTCAGAGCCTGAACACACAGCAGTTATCTAACCTGCTGCGTAACGGGATCAGCCCGGATATGCCACTGCCGCCGGCAATTGTTTCTTATGATTTCACACTTTATAACCTGAGCCTGCCGAATAATAATCCGGAGGTGCTGAAAGCGGCACTGAGCTGGATGGCGGATGTCTCCGGTCACGGAATTTTTAATCAGGAAACCGTTGCCGCCGCTCTGGCCGCACCGGATTCACCTGTCGCCACCTATCCGCCGAATATCAATGATCCTATCTGGCGTGCCCGGATAAAAGGCACCACCCTGCAGGGGTTTGACCCGGTGCCGCCGCCTGCGGGAAAAATTGATATCGAAGCGCTGAGCAACTTCTATCAGCGCTGGTACACGCCGGATATGGCGACACTGTATGTTGCCGGTCCGGTTGATAAACGTGCGCTGGAAGAGGGTATCAGCAAAGCATTCGGTTCCCTGGAAGGCAAACGTCAGGCACCGGTCAGTGTGGCCACACTGCCGCGGATGAAACCGCGCTCAGTCCATGCCGTAAATGAAAACCAGAAAGACGACATGCTGGCACTGGTCTGGGATCTGAACTGGTCTTCTGTCAAAGATTCGGAGGCACTGAACCGTTACTGGTTAAATGACCTTGCCCGCGAAGCAATTTTCGGTTCATTACAGCAGGGCATCGGCAGGAAAAATGAAAAATTCATGGCGATGAACATGGATTGCCGGATGCAGTACCAGCGTGCCAGTTGCATGCTCAGCCTGCGTGCACCGAATGAAAAAATGCCGGGGATTGTTCCGGAGCTGGCGGGTGAACTCGCTGTTCTGAAAGAGAAAGGTATTTCTGCGGAGAATTTCAATGCTCTGATTGCCATGAAACAGGCCCAGCTTCAGCAGCTGTTTGCTATCTATGCCCGTACCACCAGCGATATTCTGATCAACCAGCGTCTGATGTCCCAGCAGAGTAATATCATTGATATTCCGCCGGAACAGTATCAGCGTCTGCGTCAGGCATTTCTGAATAACCTGACACCGGAAGTACTGAATACCGAAATTCACGCGATTTTAGAGCAGGATACCGCATTCTTCTTTACTCAGCCTAAAGGCGAGACAGAAATGAATGTGGATCAGCTGCGCGCGCAGTTTGATAAGATAATGCATCCGGAGAAAGCCGTTGCAGCGGCGGAGAAACAGGCTGCGGCTGATGCGGAACTGGCTGAAAAAGCTGCTGCGGAAAAAGCAGCGGCAGAGAAAGCCGCAGCAGAGCAGGCTAAAGCACAGGCAGTAACCCCGGAGGCAGCAGAGCCGTCACCGGCGGTGAAACCGGCAGCACCGGTTCAGGCTCCGGCTAAAAAAGGCGGGCAAAACGGTAATACCGAGCCACCGGCGGCAGATAATAACACCGACGGTGTCAGTGCCTGAATTTGGTAACGATATGAAATAAAAGGGTATCTGCAAGATACCCTTCAGGCCGTTGCCAAACCCGCAGGGGTTGGCGACGACCGACAGAGGTTGTAAAAAATAAACCAGGAAAATCAATTTATTGATTTTTGACTGATAACACAAAGCAGGAAAAACCACGTTTTATCCTGCTTTGTCAGCAATCTCAAGGGTATCTGCAAGATACCCTTTTTTATGACTATTCATCGTCCTGACACAAGCTGCTTTCCAGCAGATTCATCAGCCACGGCCGGGTATCCCGGTTATTCACAAATCCCGCCGCCGCAATTTTTTTCTGCGGGTGATAATAAGCAGCGGTTCCCCAGAATCCCAAATGATACCAGAGCGTCTGCCCGTCCCGCTCTGTGACCATCACACCGCAACGGTACTCTTCCGCACCGTCATGGCTGCCTTGTTTCATCATGATTTCAAGGGTTTCCGGTTTATCAAAAATACGTCCCTCAAACAAATTCGCCATAAAAACGGCGAGGGCGCTTACGGACATAATCAGCCCGCCGCCGCCCCAAAGATCCATTGTCGGGCTGATGGTATCCCCGTCGGTATTGCCGAGATACTGATGTGCCCGCGGCGGAAGACCGGCCGGGACCGGTTCTTCCAGTTCCCAGTAAGCGGAGCCCATGCCCGGCATATCAAAGCGCAGCAACTGCCGGACAGCCTGTGCCAGCGGCAGCTGTGTGACCCGCTCAATAATATCCCCCAAAAGCAGATATCCGGTATCAGAATACAGATAACAAAGACCCGGTTTCATCAGCGGATAACCCCGGCTGACATACAGGCGGATCTGTTCATCCCGTGTCCAGAGGTGCCCCGGGTCAGCCAGTACGTCGCGGATATATTTTTCATCAGCATGGTCATACAGCCCGCTGCTGTGACTGAGCAGATGCAGTACGGTGATGGCGTTCAGATCATAACCCGCCTCTGTCAGCCTGCGGACATACTGCGGGGAAAGCAGTGGTGCGACAGGTGAACTGAGACTGAGTTTCTGCTGTTCATACAGGCGCAATACTGCCGCTGCCGTAAAGGTTTTGGTATTGCTGGCGATCCGCACCGGGGTATCCGGTGTGACCGGTGTGCTGTCGTGTTTGCTCAGCCCGCCGTGTGCTGCTCCGTCCGGAAGGTCACAACCTGCACCGGTGAAGTAAAATGCCGTGGCAAAACCTTCCGGCTGAACATCCTGTAACAGGGCTGACAAATTTCGTACCGGCATGATTATTTCTTCGCACCGGCGCGCAGTTTTGTCACGGTCTGCCCGCCGACACCCCAGTTGTCGGTTTCCACCTCATCAATAATCACAAAAGTTGAGGCCGGATTTTTCCCCAGCACATCAACGAGTAATTGTGTGGCACCTTCAATCAGTTTTTGTTTTTGTTCTGCGGTCGCACCCTCTTTGGTGATGCGGATATTGATGAATGGCATAGTGACTCCTGATAGATGTGTTGGTCTGCAACTGTCTGAATATCAGCCGGTAACGGTTCAGTATCCGTTACACTGACTGATATTCATACCATATTGCAGCCAAAATCTCAGGCGGTTTTATTTTTTTGGATGTCAGTCGCAATCCAGGCAGCAGAAAAGAGGATCAGCCGCGCGAAGAAATAGAAAAAGGCCATCAGCCCGATAACAGAACCAAATGCGGCACCGGACGGGGAAGCCGCCATATTCGGCAGCAGCCAGGTCATAATGGTTTTCAGGATCTCAAACCCGATCGCGGCCAGCAGCGTGCCTTTCAGCAGTGATTTGCGGTTCAGCTTCATCCGCGGCAGTATCCAGAGAATCCAGGTAAACAGCAGATAGTTGGCGAGGATAGAGATTGTCAGGCCGATTGCCGTCCAGGCGGGACGCAGCCACTCAATTGCATCCAGGCCGAGAAACGCGACAATCCGGGCCTGAGCGGCACCGGCAATAGATGTCAGGGACAGGGTGACCACCAGCGCCACCAGCAGGCCGATCAGCGCCAGGAAATCGCGCAGATAGCGCAGGAACATATTTTCTTTCACTTCAATATCCGGCTCCCACTGGTCGTGGTATTGCGCACGGATAGCCATCCGCAGATTACCCACCCAGTTCACCCCCGAATAGAGAGCCAGCGCCAGACCGGTTAACCCGACCGTCGCACGCTGGCGGATAGCGGTATCAATGCTGCGCTCAATGGTGCCGGCGAGTGTCGGATCGCTGATACTGTTGGCAACACCGCGGATAAGCCGGGTCAGCAGCTCCGGATTGAAGGCCAGCACATAACCGGCGGCGGCAAAAGAGACCATCAGAATAGGGATCATGGATAAAAACGAGAAATAGGTAATCGCTGCACCGAACGGGCTGCCCATTCTGTCATTAAAGCGGGTTGCTGTGCGGATCAGATGAGCAATAAACGGAATATTGCGGATATAATTTCCGGCTTTCACACTCCATTTCAGGGCTTTTTTTCCCTGTTTTATCCCTTCATCAAAATTCTTCCGCAGGGGTTTTAATGATGATGTGCTGTTGTCATCTTCCGGTGTGTCGTGTTCCCGGGTCATGTATCCTCGCTTGTTCGGAAATTGATTCCGTTTAAGTTTACTACAGGACTAACCGGATGAACAATTCAGGCTCTGACCGGAACCGGATATAACCGGCTTCAGAATTTACCGATTGATTAACAGGGATAATAATATGTAATTAATCAGCGTATTAGCGCTTAAAACGATTAATTAAATATCACCTTATAATGTGTTCATAATATGAATAATAAATGTGTTTTTTTCCGTAATAACAGGAAAAAGAATCTCTCTTTTCTGATGCTTATTATTCCGTTGTTTATCACCGGATGTGTTTATAAACCCGAAGGGCCGTATTTACCTGCACAAGTCATGGTTGTTTCAGATCAGGTCTGTCTGCTGATCCGTCCGCAGGGAGATGAAAAAATTATCCGGCTGGATATTAATGAGATCGGCAGTGTGAATAAACGTCTTTTAACACAGACTTTTACTCCGGAACAGTCTGCTGTCAGCCGGGGACACTGTATTTCAACGCAAAATTATCCTTTCCGGAGCGGTTATGCTTATACGGCGCTGATAACTGTCGGGTCAGAGATTCAGCGCCGTCTGAATATTCACCCCGGAACACGAAATTTTGAAATCCGTTTTCATCTGACAAATTATTTTGGCGGGTTAAAAGCAACCGAAATTTAACCGCGCCTGCCGGTTTTTATTTTCAAAAAAACCGGCAGCGGTGTTATCACTTTAATAATGTGTCCAGTTCTGCCTGCGCTTCTTTTAATTCCGCTTCGGCTTCGGCCAGTTTTCGTTCGCGTTTGGCAATCTTACTGATATCACCTTTATCAACGGCTTTCTGTAAATCCGCTTTGCGTTCAGCGACTTCTTTTGTCCGGTCGCTGACTTCATCACGGGCATCATTACGCAGACTGTTTGGTGTGCAGTAAGTATTTACATTCTGCAAAGCCCGCTCCAGCCCCTGCACCCGGTGTGTGTTGCCGTGTGCTTTGGCATAGCTGATCTGCTCCTGAATTTTGCTCTTTTTGATATCACAGCCATTCTGCGCACTCAGTGCGGAGGTGCTTACCAGTAATGTTCCCAGTGCCAGAACGGCAGTTGTAAAACGTGTCATGTTTACCTCGTTTTTTATATTAGTCGTCATTTTATGACTACCTGTAATGATAATGGTTCATTATCACGCCGCACAGATGAGGAAAGGGCATTGGTTCTTTCCTGCTGAAATCAGGTTATACTGAGTACTTCAATCTGTACTGATATTCTTGTTCCGGGTGGTTCACACCCGACCATCTGAGGCCCTTGTATGCTTAGTTACCGCCACAGCTTTCACGCCGGCAACCATGCGGATGTGTTAAAACACACCGTCCAGAGTCTGATCATTGAATCATTAAAAGAGAAAGACAAACCTTTTTTGTATCTGGATACGCACGCCGGTGCCGGGCGTTATCAGCTCAGTGGCGAGCACGCGGAGCGTACCGGGGAGTACCTGGAAGGGATCGCCCGCATCTGGGCGCAGGAATCGGTACCGGAAGAACTGAAAACGTATCTTGAAGCAGTGAGTGCACTGAATCCGCGCGGTGATCTGCGTTTTTATCCGGGCTCTCCGCTGATCGCCGCACATTTGCTGCGTGACTACGATAAGTTAAATATCAGCGAACTGCATCCGTCTGATTTCCCGCTGCTGCGTAATGAATTCAGCCGTGATAATCGTGCCCGTGTGGTGCGGGAAGATGGCTATCAGCAACTGAAATCACAGTTACCGCCGTTATCCCGGCGCGGATTTGTGCTGATTGACCCGCCGTATGAACTGAAAAGTGATTATCAGGCCGTTGTTAAAGGGATTCAGGAAGGCCACCGCCGTTTTGCCACCGGCACTTATGCGGTCTGGTATCCGGTGGTGCTGCGCCAGCAGATCAAGCGGATGGTAAAAGACTTCCAGGCAACCGGTATCCGCAAAATTCTGCAAATCGAACTGGCGGTGCGTCCTGACAGTGATCAGCGCGGTATGACCGCATCCGGTATGATCGTGATTAACCCGCCGTGGAAGCTGGAATCGCAGATGAAATCTCTCCTGCCGTGGCTGCATAAAGTCCTGGTGCCGGAAGGCACAGGGCATACACTGGTTGAATGGATCACACCGGAATAATTCGTTTCCGCTGCGGGCATGACAGCAGCGGGTGTTTATGTATTGACTGATAAATGGAACGAGCCAACTATGAGTAAACATTACGATTATATTGCAATCGGCGGCGGCAGCGCCGGTATTGCGTCTGTAAACCGGGCTGCGATGTACGGGCAGAAATGTGCCCTGATTGAAGCAAAGGCGCTCGGCGGCACGTGTGTTAACGTCGGTTGTGTCCCGAAAAAAGTGATGTGGTACGGTGCGCAGATTGCAGAAGCCATCCGCCAGTACGGCCCGGATTACGGGTTTGATACCACCATCAACCACTTCAGCTGGGACAAACTGCTGGAAAGCCGTTCTGCATATATTGATCGTATTCACCAGTCTTATGAGCGCGTTCTCGGCAATAACAAAGTGGACGTGATCACCGGGTTTGCCCGCTTTAAAGACGCGCATACTGTGGAAGTGAACGGCGAAACGTACACGGCGGATCATATCCTGATCGCCACCGGCGGCCGTCCGGTTCCGCCGTCCATTCCGGGCGCGGAATACGGGATTGATTCTGACGGTTTCTTTGCACTGAAAGCTCTGCCGCAGCGTGTGGCGGTTGTCGGTGCGGGTTATATCGCTGTGGAGCTGGCCGGGGTGCTGAATGCACTGGGCAGCGAAACACACCTGTTTGTCCGCAAACATGCGCCGCTGCGTAACTTTGACCCGCTGATCACCGAAACGCTGGTTGAAGTCATGAACACCGAAGGGCCGTCACTGCACACCAACTCTGTACCGAAAGCCGTTGTGAAAAATACGGACGGCAGCCTGACCCTGCAACTGGAAAACGGCCACGAACAGACTGTGGATTGCCTGATCTGGGCTATCGGCCGTGAACCGGCAACAGATAATATCAATCTGGATGTGACCGGCGTGCAACTGAATGACCGTGGTTATATTCAGGTGGATAAATACCAGAACACCTCGGTTCCGGGCCTGTACGCGGTGGGTGATAACACCGGTGCGGTTGAACTGACACCGGTTGCGGTTGCCGCAGGCCGCCGTCTCTCTGAGCGTCTGTTCAACAACAAACCGGATGAACACCTGGATTACACCAATATCCCGACCGTTGTTTTCAGCCACCCGGCTATCGGTACCGTGGGTCTGACTGAACCGCAGGCGATTGAGCAGTACGGCGCAGACAATGTGAAATGCTACACATCCTCTTTCACCGCCATGTATACCGCGGTCACCAGCCACCGCCAGCCATGCAAAATGAAACTGGTGTGTGCGGGTAAAGACGAGAAAATCGTCGGCATCCACGGCATCGGCTACGGTATGGACGAAATCCTGCAGGGCTTTGCGGTTGCACTGAAAATGGGTGCAACCAAAAAAGATTTCGATAACACCGTGGCCATTCACCCGACAGCAGCGGAAGAGTTTGTGACCATGCGCTGACAGAAAACCGCAGCCGGATTATCCGGGAAGCAGGATTACCGGCTGCGGTTTTTCAGATTATCCCAGTTTCCGCAGAGTGCCTGCGGATATTACAGCACTTCCCACGTCGGCAAATAAGGCAAGTTCGCGGGTACCCGGTTGCGGATAAATCCGGCTGGACAGCGTTGCATCCCCGTCATTAACAAAGACTTCCGCAGAGGAACGATCAATAAATACACGGAGTGTCAGTTGCTCTCCTTCCGGTAATGCAATACTGCGGTAACTGTTTGAATTGTCGCCGGGGTTATATCTCCACAGTATCAGGCGTTTTTGCTGATTATCGGCATATAATTCCATGGCATTGCCCAGTCGTATACCATAACGTTCAGCATGACTCTCTGCGGTATTCCAGGTTATTTCCAGTTCTGTCGCACCGATATTTTCAGCTAATACCTTTTTGCCATGTAGTATACCGCTGGTTACCGGGGTACTTTCCCGGTGTAATAACGCGGTTTCACGGACAGGGCGCTGACATAACCGGCCATCCCGTTCGAATAATTCCCGCGGCAGTGTCATACATCCGGCCCAGCCTTCCTGTTTTGACGGCATTGGTGATTCCCACATATCCATCCATGCCATGACGATACGGCGTCCGTCCTGCGCGGTAAAAGACTGCGGAGCATAGAAGTCATGTCCGTGATCCAGCTCCTGAAATTTCTGTGTTTGCGCAAATACAGTACCGGGCTGCCAGTGTCCCCGGATAGTACCGCTCTGGAAACGATTACGGTACTGATAACCGTCAGGTTGCATGCCTTGTGGTGAAAACATCAGATAGTGATGTTCACCGCAGCGGAAAAAATCAGGACATTCCCACATATAACTGTTGCCATAACCGGCATGAGCCAGAACACGATCGAATTGCCACTCTCTCAGTGACGTTCCGCGATACAGTAATACCTGTCCTGTATCTGAGGCATCACGGGCCCCCAGAACCATCCACCATACATTATCTTCACGCCAGATTTTCGGATCGCGAAAATGCATGATGCCATCAGGCGGTGTCAGAACAACGCCTTGTTTCCGGAAATGTATCCCGTCAGTTGTTGTCGCCAGACACTGAACCTCGCGGATAGCACTGTCATCTCCTTCATCACTAAGCCAGACATGTCCGGTATAAATGAGTGATAACACACCGTTATCATCAACAGCACAACCGGAAAAACAGCCATCACGGTCATATTCTGCTCCGGGAGCCAGCGCTATCGGTTCGTGCTGCCATCGGATCATATCTTTGCTGGTTGCATGCCCCCAGTGCATTGGCCCCCAGTCTGCATTAACCGGGTGATGCTGATAAAAGGCGTGATAATATCCGTTAAAATAGATAAGCCCGTTCGGATCATTCATCCATCCGGCCGGCGGGGCAAGATGAAAGTCAGGATAGAATTCGTCACCACGCCGGGAGCGGAGTTGTTCAAGTGCTGATTGCGCGTCCAGAAGTTGTTGTTTCATCATATTACCGTCCGTTTTTCAATGGTGATGTGGCGGGTTCCGGGTGTGCCGGTTTGCTTAAGCAGCAGTCCTGATACTATCGTCATGATCAGAACGATGGAGGCGAGGATCATATAGGTATCGGCGAAGCCCAGGGTATCGTAACCGTACCCTGCCAGCGGGGACAGAATCGCCGCACATAGTGAGGAAATAAACTGGAATCCGACCAGATAAATCGTTGCTGATAAGCGTTTATCAAATACAGTTGTGATATATTTAAATAGTGAAATCAAAAGGATAGGAAGTTCTACGGCATGCAGTAATTTCATCAGTGAAATAGTGACAGCATCCGCTGCAAGCCCTGATCCGAAAATGCGTAACGCCATCACAAATCCGCTGATAAGCAGGCCATTTTTGGCTCCGACGCGGTTTACCAGAAAAGGTGCGAGGAACATTCCGCCTGCTTCCAGAAAAACCTGAAGGGAATTCAGGTATCCGAACATTTCATTTCCTTCATTCACATCGGTGAACATGGAAGCGAAATATACCGGAAACTGTTGATCATACACATTATAGACACTGACCCCGCAGACAAATATAACCAGTGACCAGAATGAACGCATACGAAGCAGAGCAAAGGCATCTGAGTATGTCAGTGCATTGCTTTTTCCGAATTCAAGTTCATTCATTGCGTGGGGCCGTACGTCCCGCAGCGTCCATAATAAAATCAGAAACAGGACCGCAGAAACAGATCCCATTGCAAAGTTCAGATTAGGATCGATATTAAATAATATCCCTGCTAAAAATGTGGCACCAGCCCAGCCAAGAGAGCCCCACATGCGGGCACGGCCATATTCAAATCCGGCAATGCGGCTGACCCGTTCAGTATAAGACTCCAGTGCTCCTATGCCTGCGAAAAAAGTTGCCCCGACGTAAACACCCAGACTGATAGCACCGGAAACAATATTCCACCGTAACAGCGGGGTACAGACAAAAATAAACCACGGACCGCTGATAAGCAGCAGTAAGCCGATAAACAACAGTAAGTTTTTACGTAAACCGAGCTTATCCTGAATGAATCCGTACAGTGGCTGAGCGCAAAATGCTGTCAGACTGATAACGGAAAAAATAATACCGGTATCTGTTCCCTTCAGACCGACTTTCTGGCTGAGCCAGAGTGATACCAAAGAAAACACTGATGACCATGTCCAGAAGAATGTGAATAACAGGCCGCTCAGAGTCATGTAAGCATAGCGATTAATACGTATTTTATTACTCATGGGCAGATTCTCTTTCGTTGGATTGGTCATATTCTTAATGTCAATACTGTTTTACGAAAACCCGAATAAGGTGATAACCGGATGTTAATCACTAATGTTAATGTTAACACTGGGTTTTTGTGATTAATGTCACGTTATTCTGATAGGTGGAATAAATAATTATATTATTGGTTGCTATACTCTCTCCGGTCGTCGGGTGTGACCGTTATTTCCGGGATTAGGAAAGCAGCCAGAGTAATCGGGGAGGAAGGATGGTATTTCTGAAGGATGTGGCGAAGCTGGCTGAAGTTTCTATGATGACCGTATCAAGAGCTATCAACAAGCCGGATAAACTAAAAAAAGAAACGTTAGCTCGTGTTCAGGATGCCATTCGTAAAACCGGCTACACGCCGGATTTATCGGCGCGGATGATACGCAGCACCCGTTCAGGGCAGGGGCCGCGGACGATAGGTGTGTTAGCACTGGATACCGCAACATCACCATTCTGTGTTGATATTATTTTATCTGTTGAGGAAACGGCACGCTCGTACGGCTGGAACAGCTATATCGTCAATATGCTGGCAGAGGATAATCCGGAATCCATTGCGGATCTTTTGCTCTCGCATCGCCCGGACGGAATAATTTTTACCACAATGGGTCTGCGGCAGGTCGAAATTTCAGGGCGGATGCTGAAAGTTCCTTTGGTGCTGGCGAATTGTGAAAGTGTTAATACATCGACAGCGTCTTATGTACCAGATGATGAAAGCGGACAATATGATGCGGTAAGTGCATTGCTGAATGCAGGCCGCCGGCGGCCCCTGTGCCTGTACCTGCCGGCTGAACATCCGGCGACAGCCCGCCGTATAAGGGGTCTGACGCGTGCCTTCCGGGATTATGGTGTGGATACCGGAAACTTACTGCATCATTATTTATCTGATGAACATTATTCCGATATTCCGGATGTGGTGCGCAGGTATATCCGTCATGGTAAACCGGAGTTTGATTCTGTTATCTGCGGAAATGACAGAATCGCGTTTATTGTATATCAGATTTTACTGGCCTGCGGACTGAATATTCCTGCTGATGTTGCTGTGACCGGTTATGACAATATGGTCGGGATCGGAGGGCTGTTTATTCCGCCACTTTCAACAGTGCAATTGCCGCATTATGAAATAGGAAGGCAGAGTGCCCTGCATATTATTAACGGTGAAACGCACCATGATACAGTTTGTATTTCTTCGCCGTGGCTGAACCGGGCTTCAGTGTGAATAGCTGTAACCGGAAAATGCGCCGGTATTCCGCATAGTTTATGCCGTAAGATTCTCCCTGAATTGCGTTACTATTATTCCGTATTTATCGGGGCTGTATCTTTTGGTGTGGTAGCTTAATCGTTTTAGCTTGATTTGAAATTGTCAGCGGAGTTAATTATGACATCAAAAGTATGGGTTTTAGGTGATGCCGTTGTTGATTTATTAACGGATAAACCAGGTTATCTGTTGCAGCTTCCGGGAGGCGCTCCGGCCAATGTGGCAGCCGGTATTGCTCGTCTTGACGGGAAAAGTGGTTTTATCGGCCGGGTGGGGGATGATCCGTTTGGTCGTTTTATGTACCGGACGCTGACAAATGAAAAAGTGGATACAGCGTATATGATCCGTGACCCCCGCCACCGGACATCAGTTGTTGTGGTGGAACTTGATGAGTATGGTGAGCGGACATTCACGTTTATGGTTCGTCCTTCGGCTGATCTTTTTCTGGAGCAGGAAGACTTACCGGTATTTCATGAAAATGAATGGCTTCATGTCTGCTCTATTGCACTAAGCGCTGAACCATGCCGGAGTACAGCATTTCAGGCGATGGCTCAGATATGTGATGCAGGGGGGCGTGTCAGCTTTGACCCCAATATCCGTACCGATTTATGGCAGGATGAAACATTACTGCGGGATTGTCTGCATAAAGCACTGACGTTTGCATCTGTTGTAAAATTATCAGAGGAAGAACTATTTTTTATCAGTGGTGAAACGAATATTCAGCGGGGAATTGATCTGCTGGCGGCGAAGTATTCTCCTGAGCTATTACTGGTAACTCTGGGAAAACAGGGAGTAATGGTATATTGGGACGGAAAAACACAGCATTTCCCGGCAACACCTGTTGTTACTGTTGATACCACCGGAGCCGGTGATGCATTTGTGGCCGGTTTATTGGCAGGTCTTGCAATATACGGACTGGCGGAGGATGAGCAGGTACTCAGTACGATAATCAGGCAGGCTCAGGTCTGCGGTGCACTGGCGACAACAGCGAAAGGGGCTATGACTGCATTACCTTACCGGCGGGAGTTGCTGAATAGTCTTTAAATAAAATCAGTTTGTAATTCTTCTGCCGGGTTTTGTATAACAGAGCCGGATGAACGTTCCTTTTAAATATATCTGTGAGGGAAGGGAACGTTCATCGCATGCCATTATTTACCGGTAAACGCTTTTTTAGCCGTAGCTTATCGTCAGTTTTTTAACTGCTGCTATTTATTGCATTCCTCAGAGAGTGAAATAAATTTCTCATTATAAAGAATATATTTCTCACCGGAACGTTGCAGTGCCGGGCTGCGTAATACCTCACCGGGACGTAAATAGTAGCTGTCGCTGTCTTCTTCTGATGAGTGACAGCCATTTTTCAGTAGTATTTTAAAATAGGTATTTCCGTTGTTGGTCAGCGTATGATTTTTTTTATCCCAGTCATAACTGAAATGAATTTTTCTCGGACGTACTACCAGGATTGAATCCATAATGATAACCGGCGCGATATTGATTTTTCCGCCGGTGGTATTTTGTCCGGCCCGGTTTTCCGGGGGGATCTCCCGGAATGAAACACGGTAATAACGTTCTTTATCATCCTGCGGGCCATGGTAGAAAAATTTAAAATAGTCAGATTGTCCGGCGCTCAGAGCCATTGCTTTCGGTGCATACAGTAATTCACCATCAGCGGGTCTGGTCCGGGTTTCTGATTCACCGGGGCTGTCTATCCCGGTAATACTGACCTGATAGATCCGTGCGCTCTGGTTATTATTCAGAACATTTTTTGATGTGAAATTCTGATCTGACGGAAGTGTGAACGTGATATTTCCGATGTAAATTGCCGCCGCAGGTAGTGATACGGTGCCGAGCGCGATAATGAAAGTTAAATACCGTAGCACAGAATTCTCCTTCAGTTACTGAATGTTACGCCAGGTTGCCTGTACGTGTATTTCACCGGATGCGCTGACCTCACCAAACCAGCCGTTATTTTCCACGGTTCGTTCCGATATTTTATTATCCATCGGAATACTAAACATAACGGTGGTTTTATTCAGAAATCCCGGATCACCGGAGATGTCTGTCCACGGAGTGGCTGTCCATAATGCATCTGTCATGTCATACCAGGTGCCGTTGCATCCGGCATCTTTCACCTGTTTTCCGTTTTGCGTTATAAAGCTCAGGTAGCCCGGAAACGGGACATTGACGCTTTTGTCCGGAGAGGAAAAGATACAGTAACTTTTTCCGCCCAGTGATTGTGACGGGCCGGTGACATTAATTAAAACCTGGTCTGCTTTCGTCCGTCCGCTGGTTGTCACAATATATTCGAAATCGAGCGGAGGAGCCATATGTTCAACTTTCCCCTCTCGGTGCGGATGAAGTTCATACTCTTTTGATATAATACTGACGCCAAAGTCGCGTGGCTTTATAATCAGCGCCGTTGATGTGGAAAATTCATACCAGCCGGATTCCGGCGATTCTGTATTCTGAAAACGAATATTAAATAAGTCACGGGTATTTGAATCCGCGATCCCCAGTTTTACCATCTGTTTAAAAAAATCACTCGACATGAAAATATAGACAGAATCTGCGGATTTCAGATCATTGAACGTGTAGTAATAGCTATTATTGCGCACGTATTTCCAGTTTGAACCATTCAGGCTGAACTGCATGTCATCAGCGCCAATCGCGGAGGCCAGCGCGGTATTGTTAATCGCCGGGAAGATACGGATTGTCACGTTACTCATACTGGTTTGCAGGGTATAGTTCACCATTTTACAGGCCAGCCCGTTTTTCCGGCCAATGGTCATGACCTTACAGTCACTGTTTCCTTCACCAATCAGCGGAATACCATCACTGTTAATAAATACTTCGGAGAGCGAATTAGTATTATGCAGTGACATATGAGCCCCTTTCCGGTGGTGCATGACGGCAGCGTTCCATGTACCGGTTTTCTGATCAATACAGCGCTCACCCCGGGCGGCATCATACTGATCAGCAGTCTGGCAGGTATTGATCTCCATATTCAGCATATCACCGACCGCCATACCTTTGAGGTATTCATAAACCGGGTCGGCCATCATACCGTGCATCCATTTTGCGCCGCCGCTGGTGACAACTGCGCCATAAAAACCTTTACTGTCAGTTGCCTGCGGGGGTATCAGACTGGTTTCTATATTGCAGCCGGCATACCAGTTAATACAACGAAGTCCGAGCAGAGGATTCCGGATCGGGGTATTTTCCAGCCACATATCGAACCGGCGGCCGGCAGCCAGAGGGGTATTATGTCCGTTATCGATATATCCCAGGCTTTGCTGGTAAACGGTGCCGGAGCCCTGATATTTCAGCCCGGTCCATCGGTTTGCACCACCCATTCGCGGATCACGGGGACCGAGAGGGGTAACAAAATAGTTGTTATCTGTATTATTTTCGATAAAAGCAAACTGCCTTTCCGCACCATCAGCGAGCTGATTTTTGGTGATTGCCGCAGAAGCGAAAAACGGGGTGCTGCCCAGTATGGCAATGACCAGCATCAGTGAAGTAACAAAATGATTAACCTTCATAATTTTTCCCTGATGATTGTGTTTGCGCATACGTTTTCAGACCGGTACAGACCACATCACCCACCCAGATTGCGCCGTTGCTGCCGGTTAAGTTCAGTTCAACTTCACAGTTCTGATTATTGCCGTAACTGAAATCAATAACCGGGAATTTTTTATCAATATCCATCACAAATTCACCTGCTTCGTTAGTACGTGTCCGGCCGATATGATTATTAATATGTGCATTGGTGAGTAATGTGCCATCTTCCGCTCTGAATCTGCCAAATACCGTAACCATCTGTTTTATTTCCGGTTCGATAACAGCGACATTCCCCGGATAGAGGGTTACTTTTGTTTTCCGGCCACCGGCAATATTATAGCTGGCGGTGGACTTCTTGCTGTTCATGATTTCAATATCATATTGAGCATAGGACGATACCGGCAGGTAGTTATATCCGTTTTTCAGTTCCACTCTGCGGCCGTTAACATCGGCACTTAATAAACCGTCATTATCGATAGCGGTATTAAAAATAAGACCGGCATTACCGTCTGTCATACCGCTGGCGCCAATATATTTACCATTCCAGCCGGCAGATCCGCTGGCTGTCAGGCTGGTATTGACGTATCCGTCGGCTCCGCTGCTGATATTGACGGTGCCTTTGCTGTAACGGGTATCAAATTGCGCATATGCACCACCACTGAGTGTTTTATCATCGCCGGTATTACCGGAAACAGCCCGTGATGCGTTTACACCGAGGGTACGTACCGCGCCGTCATCGAAATGCTTCCGGGCAGAGACGTTAGCCATAGTATAACCACGCTGATGAGTCATACCTGCACTGAACCAATTCCCGAGCGGCAATGAAAAATCCAGTGAAACATATTTTCCGGTATTGTTATTATTCGTATTGTTATAGGCCTGCATGCCGACCCGCATACTCAGATTACCCCATGAACCCGAATACAGGTTCTGATTATAATCTACGGTGTAATAACGGTTTTCATGTGTTTTATCATCAGTATAACTTGCTGTCAGTGTACCCAGCGGTGACCAGGCTGCGCCCAGGTTTATTGTTCCCCCGACAGAGAGGCTGTCAACATCACTGCGCCGTATCCGATCACCGATATTGGTTTTCTCTCTGGTTATCCAGACAGAGCTGAAATCGCCCGGCAATGTTGCGCTGATATTGGCAATATTGCTGTGTGAGCCGTCATTGGCAACCATATTCTGGATATTGATATTAATTTTATCGGAGACCGGAACGGATGCCTGTGTTTCCAGAATGGCGTTTTTATCATAGCCGTAGGCGGTTGCTGACCAGCTGAAAACCCCGAAAGAGCCGGAGCCGGAAATCCCGGCAAGAGACGTGATTTTTTCGCGTTCAACAACAGTATGTTCAGCGGTGATTTTATCTGAGGTCTGTTTGCCGCCGGGATACCAGCGATCCATCTTCAGACTGCCGCCCCAGAACTGCCAGCTGAACGGTGCATTATTGCCATTACGGGTGAATAATTTATTGATTCGGTAGCTTCTTTTTTCGATTATTTTACTGTTAACCATCACTTCCGCATCAATATCATAGCTGCCGTAAGGCAGTGATCGGGTATCTACCTCATGGTTACCCATATCAAAATTCTGGATACTCAGTAACCGGCCTTCACGGTAGAGATAAACTTCACCGGCCGCAGGCAGAAAAACCACCACCGGGGTGACAGATTGGTTATTATCAAAAATGGTTGAATCGGCCCGGTTTCCCCATGAAAATCCCATCACTTTTCCTGACGGGATCGCGGTGACCGGCCCGAGAGACTGGAGACTCCAGCTGTCGAGTAAACCGGCCGCGAAGCGGTGACCATTATAGTCACGTTCATATAAGGCTTTGTAGAGCGTACTGGTATTATGCCCGCTGCCGAGACCGTAAAGTGCACCATTCAGGATAATATGATGCTCGAGTAATGCTGTGATATTTTCCAGGGACAGATAACCGGATGTATTACTTGAGCTGTTGCGGGCACGGTTATTATAAACGCCGAGGTTATAATTCAGGGTGCTGCTGAGCTGACTGACACCGGATTCACCGATATCTGAGCTTCTGGACTGCATAACTGTACCTAATGCAGATTTGCTGATCACCAGTTGTAAATTGAGTTGTTTGAGATCCAGATATAATTCGCTGTCTGACGAAACAGGAATACGAAGCTCATCATTAAACGGCTGTTCGCTTAAAGCGGTTAATTGCTTATGGGTATCGGTATTAAGCAGTGAGTTACCATTATCCGGTTCGATATTACGTATTGTCAGTTTATCGCCGTCCAGCCAGAGAAAGGCAGTACCAATACGAATATCAGAATTTTTGTCTTTATTATCGTCCAGATGGATAAACAGCGGAATACTCATTCCGTCGCGCAGTGCATTACCAAATGCCTGAGGAATAACAACATCACCGACCCGGATAGCAGAGGATGATGGTTTACCGGCATATCCGGATACAGGTATAACAGTAACTATTCCTGCGGTAAGAAATGCCGCAATAGTCTGATTAATATACCTGTTCATAGAGGATGCCTGTAATTAATAAAAACGGAAGTTTATTTAACGGAAATAAATTGCTCAGCCTGCCATAATGCAACGCGGCCTTTTTTATCGGTCACATCAACAGCAGAAAATGTCCGGTCACGACCCGGCATTAAATAATAATTTTCTTTACACTCGTTTCCCGGATTGTCTTTTGATGGTTTCAGGCACGGGCCATAGGCAATCACGCGCAGCGTACCATTCCCGGTATTGGTCAGTTTGCCGTTATCATAACGGTAGCCGTAATTTATATTCCGCGGAGAAACCACCAGAATTGTACTGACGCGTGCAGAAGCGGTGGCAATTGCACTGCGGTTATTATTATTGCTCTGTGCATCACTCAGCGCCTGATCAAACCAGACAATACGATAATAACGCTCAGTGTTATCTTTCGGACCATGGTAGAAAAAACGAATATTTTCTTTTGAGTCAGCCGGTAATAATAAACTTGCCGGAGATAATAATAATTCATCATTACTTTCTTTCGGGATAATCCGCCCGTCTTCCAGTGGTGATGAGATTCTTTCAACAGAAATATTAATCAGTCGGCCACTGTCAGTTGTATTTTTAATTTCTTTACTGACACTGTCTTTATCACTGTAAATAAAGGTTGAAATATCGCCGACATCAATAGCGTAGGATGGTGATATTATGCCTGCCAGCAAACTGAAGGCAGCCAGATACTTTTTCATAATAACTCCGTGGCATAATATGAATATATAGAAGGGCAGTTATCTGCCCTTAAAAAGATAACGAGGCTGTCAGCGGGATATCAGCTGGTCCAGGTTGCATCAAACTGAACACTGACATCACCACTCCAGATACCTTCCGGTAATGTGGAATAGTCAGTTGCCGGAGTTGTTCCGTCAGTTGTGCCGCCGATGATGGAGAATGTGAATGCATCCTGTGCGGTAGTACGGCCGGTCGTTTTATAGCCCTGGGACAGTGCGCTCAGATTGCCGCCCAGTTTACTTGTCTTGGTATCAATCAGGGTTGTATCCTGCGCTTTCTCAATCGCTTCGCCGTTGTAATCGACGCCGACAGTCAGCGTGGAGCCTGAGTTATCTAACTGAGTTAATGTATTGCTGACCAGACGGGAAGTCAGTTTAAATGCGGTTGCGGTAGTATCACCTTCAATAGCAACATCAAATAAACCTTTCTGGGTGTTAAAACCTTTCACACCTTCAGCATACTGAAATGACAGGCTGCCTAACGGTGTGACAACCAGTTTACTGGTGGTATCTTTTTTGGCGGTTGCAGACCAGGTTGCTACTGCCTGAGCTGTAACATCCGCTGCCTGCACTGCACTGATTCCTGAAAAGGACGCGATTAAAGCAGCAACGATTAAATGCTTTTTCATAATATATTCCGAAAGTAATGTATAAAACTGATTAGCCATTATTAACGGATATAAAACAAATAATGACTAATGTACTGATATAGATTCAGATGGGTTTGGTTAATTAACCTGTAAAATATGATTTTTAAAAAATAACCAGACGCAGATGGAATAACATCTGAATATATTCTAGTTAAAAGTATCTACGTATATTTATTATAAGTAAACAGAAATAAAACCACTATAGCGAATACGCGATTAAGTATCGGTCAGATGAACATGGTATGATTGTTTTGGTTTTTGATATTACTGATATATGTGAGTGTAAATGAAAGGTTTATACATCTTTGATGGTGTGTTAACACCGCGGAAATATTCAGAAGATAACGGGAGCTGATATGTTTCATCTTCTGTCATCCGCCGGTAGTATACAGAACGCTTTATATAAAACAACCGGTTAAGTAATTGGCATTAAATTAATATATTAATTTTTCTGTAATGATGCGTATCAGGTTATGTTTTTCGCAGGTAGTCACATCAATTTATGATTAACAGATTCAGAAACGTGCTGCTATTTCAGGTGCTGTAAAACGTTTATTCGCATTCCGGAATTTTATTATTTGTTATTACAACACCTGAGAGCGGAGATAATCACCTGAGAATAACGGATATTTTGATCTCCGGCTATATCACCTGAACTTCTTCGACATCCCCTCTGATGCCGGGCCGACAGATTTCCAGCCGAGTTTTTCATAGAAACCGGGTTTATCGGCGATCATCGAGACATAGGAGCCTTCCAGTGTGGCAGATGCCAGGTATCTGTCGATACATGCCATTATCTGACGGCCGAGTCCTGCTCCCTGATACGCCGGGTCAACGGCAACATCAACAACCTCAAAATTGCAGGCACCGTCACCGGCTACGCGTCCCATGGCGATAAGCGTTCCGGCATCACGGATCGTCACCATATATAAACTGTTAGGCAGCCCGATCTCTGCGGCTTTCAGTGATTTTGCCGATAATCCGGCTTTAATACGCAGCGCACAGTACTCCTGTGCGGAAGGTACGCGTTCTTCAGTAATCAGTGTCATGAGATTGCTATCTGTAATGGCGGAAATTTTCCGGCGATGACTTTAAACCATTCGGCAAACTGCTGCGGATGGCTCTGTAACTCTTTTTTCAGTTCGGTGAGGGATATCCAGCGCACGGCGGCCACTTCCTGCGGATTCAGGGAAAATGTTCCGTTATAGTGACCGGTGAACAGGTGATCATACTCGTGCTCAATAAGTGACGGCGGGACTTCCGCGCGGTAAATGATATGACCGGCCGGCTGTAACGGACAGGCGATACCTAACTCTTCCTGCAAACGACGCTGTGTGGCCTGCGCCAGCGATTCCCCGCGCCGGGGATGGCTGCAGCAGCTGTTAGCCCACAATCCGCCGGAATGGTATTTGCTGAGCGCACGCTGCTGGATCAGCAGTTCACCTGCATCGTTAAACAGAAATACAGAAAATGCACGGTGCAGTAACCCGAGCTGATGAACACGGAGTTTTTCGTCGTACCCGACGGTATTATCATGTTCATCGACCAGAATCAGTTCATCACTCATTATATCTTTTATCCGGTAAAGCGGCTGAAAGATATACTGTAGCAAATATGCAGCGGAAAGTTTGCCGGAATAGTGGCATAAAAACGCCGGAATATATCTCCGGCGCTTCATTATTTATTCGGGGGGATTATTTATTGCGGGCAGCCAGGTAATCCTGGAGTGTGCCTTCCGGGAATTTCTTACAGAATTCAACAATTTTTGGTGCTTCCGCAATCCCTTTTTCTGACAGTGCCACGAAGTCACCGCCCGGGTATTGTGTATCTTTGCTGATCACCCACAGGGCAACCGGCGCCCAGCTTTGCGGGTTCAGATTCACGAATTCTTTACAGGTCATTTTATCCGGAACCTGAATATCAGCAGGTTCAGCGAGAGCTACTGAGGAAAATGCACTTGCAGCAACCAGACACGCGGTGACGAAATACTTTTTCATGATAAAGAAACCTCATTTTTTTGTTTCGGGAAATACAACAAATACGTTTTCAGAATAGATCAAATAACGTCATATTCAATATTTCTCCGTTTTTAAAACGCAAATAATAAGATTAAATGGTTTTTTCAGGATAAAAAGTATGAGCATGCAGATGAAACTCATATCGGGCCGGGTAACACGATTTTATGTCAGTCCCGATATGAGTGGCGGTTACGGATTGTTTTCCAGCCAGCTGACAATAAAGTCGCGGATGGCAGTGACATTGTTGATATCCAATTGCGGCACCGTGACATCCTGCCGTGGCTTATCAGAGGCAAAGGCAATGACAAACTCATCCAGTAATGTCTGATACGGGCGGTCAGTCACATCGCGGAACAGGGCGATTTTCGGCACGGATTCACCTTTAAACCCTTCCACCAGGATAAGATCCAGCTCCCGCGTATCAAAGCGGGCGGCCAGTTGCATCAGGTCAGGCTCCGCACCGCCGGGCGTTTCTGTCATCAGCGCAAACCGCTCCTGACTGACCACCAGGGTCTGGTAAGCTCCCGCCTTTCGCAGCTCATAACTGTCTTTTCCCGGGGTATCGACATCCATATCGTGATGAGTGTGTTTAACCAGGCCAATACGCAGTCCGCTTTCCCGCAGCTGAGGGATCAGTTTTTTCAGCAGGGTGGTTTTACCGGTGCCGCTGTAGGCGGTGACAGCCAGCAGCGGAACCGGATGCGGCAGCCGGTGCTGTTTTTCCCATTCGCGGCACTCCGCGAGGGTATTGAGATTAATAAAATCGCCGGGATTTGCATCAAATGTGACGGCTTTTGCGCCGATGTTATCCATAAACAAGAGAAGTTTGCGATCGCCGCCGGTAAGGTATTCTTTCAGCGGGGTGATCAGCGAACGGTGACACAACGCAAAGGCCGGATGCGCCCGCTGGTGATCACAGGCATAGGCACACAGGGCATCGCCTTTCTGTTGCCAGAGTTTTTCTGCCAGATCCGCCGGGAACTGCGGCACATCACAGGGCACAAACAGCACCCAGTCGTGCAGGGCATTTTCAAGCCCGGCCAGCATCCCGGCAAGCGGACCGGGGAAGTCCGGCAGTGTATCCGCCACTACCCGCAGGCCGGTGGCGTGATAATCCCGTGCATTGCGGTTGGCATTAATAAAAATGTCATCTGTCTGCGGAGCGAGCCGTTTTGCACTGTGCTGATAAAGCGGCTGCCCGCCCAGTAATACCAAGCCTTTGTCCTGCCCCTGCATCCGGGTGGCCCGGCCGCCGGCAAGAATACAGCCGCTGAGTTGCATCATCATTTTCAGTTTCTCTGACAATCTCTGATAAATATTCTGAACTTATCTTAACAAGGATTCCGGTATAGTGAGCGCGAATATCGATGTACGCAAATATCTATGTCCGCGAATACCTATGTCCGCAAATATCTGTGTCCGCAAATAACAATGCAATGGTTGTGATAATCACGGATAATATGCCGCAGTTATTACAGACAGCCAATATTTACGCATCCTGACAGTCCTGTTCTTTCCGGAGCGGCGGATAATTGGTAATGTGTTACGATCTTGCTTATAAGGAATTTATTATGAAATGTCATCGCCTTAATGAGGTTATCGAACTCCTGCAGCCGGTCTGGCAGCAACATTCTGATTTGAACCTGATGCAGATGCTGCAGAAACTGGCGGATGAAGCCGGGTTTGAGGGCGAACTGTCAGATCTGACCGATGATATTCTTATTTATCACCTGAAAATGCGCGGCTCTGATGCAACAGACGCGATTCCGGGTCTGAAAAAAGATTACGAAGACGATTTTAAAACGGCGCTGTTACGTGCCCGCGGCATCATCAAAGAGTAATGCAGACGACGACTCCGCCGGTTTTCACTTTTCAGGATTTCCGGCCTGATCGCCTGATCGACAGTCTGAGCCGTTACGGTATCTGGTTAGATTCCGGTCTGACCGAGCTGAACAGCTATGAAAACCGTGTCTATCAGTTTACCGATGAAAACCGCACCCGCTATGTGGTGAAATTTTATCGTCCGGCGCGCTGGGATGAGGCTCAAATCCGTGAGGAGCACGAGCTGACGCTGACACTGGCTCAGGCCGGACTGCCGGTTGCGGCTCCGCTGGCGTTTGACGGTGATACGCTGCTGTCACAGGACGGTTATCTGTTTGCACTGTTCCCGTCGGTCGGCGGGCGCGCGTATGAAACGGATAACCTTGATCAGCTGGAAAGCACCGGACGTCTGCTCGGACGGCTGCACCAGATAAGCCGGGAACGCTGTTTTGAGCACCGGCCGACGATCGGATTGCAGGAATATCTGCTGACACCGCGTGAGATTCTTGCGGAGTGTCCGCTGATCCCGCAGGCGCGGCGGAGCGATTTTATACAGACGCTGGATACCCTGATCCGCGAGACATCTGCCCGCTGGCACGATGACTGGCATTCCATCCGTCTGCACGGGGATTGTCATCCCGGTAATATTTTATGGCGTGATGAGCCGTGGCTGGTGGATTTCGATGACGCCCGCAACGGCCCGGCAGTGCAGGATCTGTGGATGCTGCTCAGCGGGGATACCGACTCCCGCCGTTATCAGCTGGACATTCTGCTCGATGCCTATCAGGAGTTTTGTGACTTTGATACGCGCGAGCTGGCACTGATTGAACCGCTGCGCGCCATGCGCATGGTTCATTTTTTATCCTGGGTGGCACGCCGCTGGCAGGATCCCGCTTTTCCTAAAGCTTTTCCATGGATGGCGGAAAGTGATTTCTGGTCACAGCAGCAATCACTGATGACTGAACAGATAGCTGTGCTGGCGGAGCCTCCGCTGACACGTTATCTGCCTTATTGATTTTCAGGAGAGATAAAGATGAAGAAACTTTGGTTAGCGCTGATCGGATTTGCGATGTCATTCAGTGTCTTTGCAAACCCGGTGGCCGGAAAGCAGTATAACGAGCTGAGCACACCGGTAACAAATCAGCCGGATGTGGTGGAGTTTTTCTCCTTCTACTGCCCGCACTGCTACCAGTTTGAAGAAAACTTCAAAGTGCCGGAATCCATCAGCAAAAACCTGCCGGAAGGCGCGAAACATGAGCGCTATCATGTTGATTTCCTCGGTGGCCCGATGGGTCCTGAAATGACCAAAGCCTGGGCTGTGGCAATGGCGATGGGCGTTGAGGATAAAGTCACGCCGATCCTGTTTGAAGGCATTCAGAAAACCGGCACAATCAAAACCCCTGCTGATGTCCGTGAAGCCTTTATCAAGGCGGGTGTGACCGGTGAGGATTATGACTCCGCCGCTAACAGCATTTTTGTGAAATCGCTGATCGCCAAGCAGCAGAAAGCGGCGGCAGATTACAAATTACGCGGTGTTCCGGCCGTCTTTGTGAAAGGCAAATACCAGATCAACAACGCCGGTCTGGAAGTCAAAGATGTGAATGAATACGGTAAAGCGTTCTCTGATACGGTCAATTATCTGCTGAAGCAGAACTAATCTCAGAATCTGTATCTCCCGGAAGCAATGGCGGTAACGCCATTGCTTTTTTACTATCCACATTAATCAAGTGATTACAGCGGCAGATTATCTTGCGCTATTCGTTTATAACCTATTGATTTTTTTGAACGAGATTCAGGCATATCACGCTGCAGACAGTGATTTACATAGGGTTCATAAATTTACCCACAAAGTTATCCACAGTTTGTTATTTTTTATTTTACCGGCGTACCCGTCCTGTTCTGATGTGCGGGAAGATTAACGGCTGCGGCCGATAATAGTCGTCGGATGCCGCAGTCTGTGGCATGCTACCCGCAAGACTCCATTTAATACTGTGAAGGCAATTATGGCTCAGATTGCAGACAACCCCTTGATTTTAGTCGATGGTTCATCGTACCTCTATCGTGCTTACCACGCATTCCCCCCGCTGACCAACAGTGCCGGGCAACCGACCGGTGCCATGTACGGCGTGCTGAATATGCTGCGCAGCCTGGTGATGCAGTATGAACCCAGCCATGTTGCCGTGGTATTTGATGCCAAAGGTAAAACGTTCCGCGATGAACTGTTCGAAGCCTATAAATCACATCGTCCGCCGATGCCGGATGACCTGCGTGAGCAGATAGCGCCGCTGCATGACATGGTTATCGCGATGGGCATGCCTCTGTTATCTGTCTCCGGTGTGGAAGCCGATGATGTTATCGGGACACTGGCGAAACAGGCGGCAGCCGAAGGCCGTGCGGTACTGATCAGCACCGGTGATAAAGATATGGCACAGCTGGTGACGCCGGATATCACGCTGATCAATACCATGAATAACACCATTCTCGGGCCGGAGGAAGTGGAAACCAAGTATGGTGTTCCGCCGTCACTGATTATCGATTATCTGGCGCTGATGGGCGATTCCTCCGATAACATCCCGGGCGTGCCGGGCGTCGGTGAGAAAACGGCGCAGGCATTGTTACAGGGGCTGGGCAGTCTGGATGATATCTATACAGATCTGAGTAAAATTGCCGGGCTGAGCTTCCGTGGTGCCAAAACCCTCGCGCCGAAGATGGAAACCAACAAAGAGATGGCGTATCTCTCTTACACGTTGGCGACCATCAAAACCGATGTGGAGCTCGATCGTACCTGGGATACTCTTGTATTGTCAGAACCGGATTTGGATAAGCTGCATGCATTATTCACGCAGTATGAATTCAAACGCTGGATAAGTGATCTGGAAAACGGAGGCTGGCTGGCGAAGAAAAGCACCCGCAGTGCGCCATCAAAAGCAGCGGTGAGTGCCGCCGCCGCAGCACAACCTCCGGCAGCACCGGTGGCTGTGCCGGAAATCAGCAATGAAAACTATGAAACTATCCTCGATGAAGCGGCACTGAACCGCTGGGCGGATATCCTGCGTGAAGCCGGTGAATTTGCCTTTGATACCGAAACCGACAGTCTGGATAACCTTTCTGCGCGTCTGGTCGGGATGTCATTTGCTGCAAAAGCAGGTCATGCCGCTTATGTGCCGATCGGCCATGATTACCTGGATGCGCCGGATCAGCTGCTGACTGAGCAGGTGCTGCGGGTGATGAAACCGATTCTGGAAGATGAAAAAATCCGTAAAATCGGTCAGAACCTGAAGTTTGATCGCGGGATTATGGAAAATTACGATGTGGAGCTGCGCGGTATCGCTTTCGACACCATGCTGGAATCCTATGTGCTCAACAGTGTTGCCGGGCGTCATGATATGGACAGCCTGGCCGATCGCCATCTGAATTATAAAACCACGACATTTGAAGAGATCGCCGGGAAAGGCAAAAAGCAGCTGACGTTTAATCAGATCCCGCTGGAAGAAGCCGCCAATTATGCGGCGGAAGATGCGGATATCACGTTGCTGCTGCATCAGGCGCTCTATCCGCAGCTGGAGGCGGAAAAATCCCTGCTGCATGTCTATCAGGATATCGAAATGCCGCTGGTGCCGGTGCTTTCCCGTATGGAACGGACAGGGGTTCTGATCGACGCCAATGTGCTGGCGGCACAGTCAGTACAACTGACCGCCCGCCTGGATGAGCTGGAAAAACAGGCATTTGCCATCGCCGGTGAAGAATTCAATCTTTCTTCACCGAAGCAGTTACAGGCCATTCTGTTTGAAAAACTGAATCTGCCGGTGGTGAAGAAAACCCCGGGCGGCGCACCGTCAACCAATGAGGAAGTGCTGGAAGAGCTGGCGGATAACCACGAGTTACCGCGTGTGATCCTGGAGCACCGCAGTCTGTCCAAACTGAAAACTACTTATACTGATAAACTGCCGCTGATGGTGGATCCGAAAACCCGCCGTGTGCATACCTCTTATCACCAGGCAGTGACGGCAACCGGCCGCCTGTCTTCCCGTGACCCGAATCTGCAGAATATTCCTGTCAGGACGGATGAGGGACGCCGTATCCGTCAGGCGTTTATCGCCCGTGACGGCTACTGCATTATGGCGGCGGACTATTCGCAGATTGAGCTGCGTATCATGGCGCATCTGTCACAGGATAAAGGGCTGCTGAAAGCCTTTGCCGAAGGCAAGGATATCCACCGCGCAACTGCCGCAGAAGTGTTTGGTGTGCCGCTGGAAGAAGTGACGTCTGATCAGCGCCGCAGCGCGAAAGCGATTAACTTCGGCCTGATTTACGGTATGAGCGCATTCGGTCTTGCGCGTCAGCTGGGCATCCCGCGTGGTGAAGCACAGCGTTATATGGATCTCTATTTTGAACGCTATCCGGGCGTGCTGGAGTATATGGCCCGCACCCGTGAACATGCGGCAGAAAAAGGATACGTGGAAACGCTGGAAGGCCGCCGTCTCTGGCTGCCGGAAATTAATTCCCGCAACGGTATGCGCCGTAAAGCCGCCGAACGTGAGGCCATCAATGCGCCGATGCAGGGTACCGCAGCGGATATCATCAAAAAAGCGATGATCGCCGTGGATGACTGGCTGCAAAAAGAGAATATCGATGCACTGATGATTATGCAGGTGCACGATGAACTGGTGTTTGAAGTCAGAAAAGAACAACAGGCAGAGATGGCAGAGAAGATCCGCGGGCTGATGGAAGCAGCGATGAAACTGGATGTGCCGTTGAAAGTGGAAGCGGGAGTCGGCGCCAATTGGGACGAAGCCCACTAATTTACGCGTCATCTTTCAATCTGTGGCTGCGTTGGCCGCACTCAGAAATCCGGGTCACATACTGATGTATGCTCCCCGGATTTCTTCCTTTGCCGCCTTGCCACAGACTGAAATCTATAGCGTAAATATATTTCTTTGCCGTCTTGCTACAGAGCGAAATCTATAGCGTAAAGATATTGCAGGGAGCCTGTTATGCGTTTTCTTCCCGCATTTTCAGGGTTTTTTTCACTTTTTTCTCAATGCGCTGGCGCTTCAGCGGCGAGAGATGGTCGATAAACAACTTACCGTTGAGATGGTCGATTTCATGCTGGAGGCAACCTGCCTGTAATCCCTCTGCCTCAAGAGTGTGTTCTGTACCGTTCACATCCTGATAGCGGACCGTGACTGAAGAATAGCGCTGTGTCTCCGTATAACTCTCCGGCAGGGACAGGCAACCGTCCATCATCATCATTTCTCCGTCACACTGAATAAACTCAGGATTAATCAGCGCCATCGGCTGATCCCGGTTTTCAGAGACATCAACGATAATCACACGTTTACAGACACCCACCTGTGGCGCGGCAAGGCCGATGCCCCGTTCGGCATACATGGTTTCTGTCATATCAGTAACAAATGTTTTCAGGTCGTCATCAAAAACCGTGACCGGTTGGGCCGTTTCCCGCAGGCAGGGATCAGGAAAATGCCGTAATGTCAGTAATGCCATAGCTAACTCACTAATATAATTCGGAATAATGGGGAGGCGTACTCCCGGATGCGCTCAGACTATCATAACAGTATGGTATTAAAACGGCATCATTTGTGCTGTTTTGTTGCTATTTTGTGCGGACAGGTCCGGACTGCCTATAGATCCAGATCGCATAAATATGTAATTAAAGAACATTTGAGATGAATTTTACGGTTTTATGACAAGCTGAATCGTGCGTAATCTGAAAAAAAATTACAAAAAAGGTTTTTTTGTCCGTAAATTTGCTGTAAAGTTATTTGTGTAGGGTACAGAGGTAAGATGTTCTATCTTTCAGACCTTTTACTTCACGTAATCGGATTTAGCTGAATATTAGCTGCTCCGGTCAGACAACTTCTGACCGGAGCATTTTTTTGTCCTGAATAAAGGCGGGGAAAGGTTAATCGTCAGTGAGAAAGGCATTCGCATCAAAAACCGGTTCGGCATCTTCCCGGAGTTCGTTCCGGTAAAGGCGGAGTGCCATGATATCATTCAGGGCATCAGCGCCTTCATCTGAATCTTCCCCGTATTCCTCAACTCTGCGAAGGAGTGCTTCTTCCCTGGCATGGAGTGATTTCCACAGTAAGTTAAATGTGCTTCTGTCGATTTTGAGTTCGAGTACCCGCATCTGTTATGCTCTCTTCATATATTGTTTTTCACAGAACATGGCCACACTTTCCAGCAGGCTGATATATTTTGTCAGCGGCATATTTTCCGCCGGCACAATCATATGATGGCCCTTTGAACCCCGTTTAACAATAGTCAGGCCGGCAGGCAGGATAGTACCTGCTTTTAACTCCCACACCCACCCGGTCAGCGGACACTCATCCAGACCTTCTTTGGTAAATACACTCACACCGTTATTATCAGCAACAATGAAATCCGTTTCACCAATTTCTCTGGTATTAATATCGCTCCTTCTGACATTTGCCAGCCGGGACGAACTACTGTTGCCCATACGGTATAAATCGTCGGCCAAAATATATAATGTTTTTTCCCGCATAAAACACATCCTTATGTTTGTGAACATATCATCAGATTGTGTATAGCAGGGAAGAGAGAGGCCGGACAGATTATCGCCGGCAGAGCGGCTTTTTTCGGTCTTTTGGCTAAGGGATGATGATTACAGAAAAGAACAGATGGTCAGTAATAACCATCTGTTTCGGGAGGGGATCACTCTGCGTCGCTTTCGCTGAACCAGGTGTCCAGTTTCAGACGTAACTTATCAATGCCGATTTTTTTCAGGGCAGAGAAGTATTCCACCTGAATATCGCCGGTGTCACTCAGTTCTGCCAGAGCATCGCGAACCGCCATCAGCTGCTTTTTGCGTGCGCCGCTGGCCAGTTTGTCGGCTTTGGTCAGTAATGCCAGTACCGGCACCTGCATTGCCACTGCCCACTCAATCATCTGCATATCCAGGTCTTTAAGCGGATGACGGATATCCATCAGTACCACCAGACCGCGCAGACAGTTGCGCTTTTGCAGATATTCGCCCAGTGCGGCCTGCCATTTCCGTTTCATCGCTTCCGGAACTTCAGCGTATCCATAGCCCGGCAGGTCAACCACACGGCAGCCGTCAGTGACTTCAAACAGGTTGATAAGCTGGGTACGTCCCGGTGTTTTACTGGTCCGTGCCAGGCTTTTTTGCTGTGTCAGTGCATTCAGTGCACTGGATTTTCCGGCATTGGAGCGACCGGCAAACGCCACTTCGATCCCCGTATCTTCCGGTAAATGGCGGATATCCGGTGCGCTGATGACAAAATGGGTCACTTGGTAGTTGTGCGTTTTAATGGTCAAAATCTGTTCTCCTCAGGTCGAAACCGGGATGATTATAGCCTAATGCATGTTGTTTAAGAACTGCGGCAGACAGATTACTGCGCCTGTTTATTTTCAGAAATGAAAAAAGTGACAACAATAATAGGATGGGGAGCGGCAGCAGATATAATCCGGAGAAAACAAAGTGTTTCCGGTAGAAAAGACACTGATATTTACGCGTAAAAAGATAAAAAATCAGGGCGGTTTATTATTGGTTATAAGATCGGATGTTATTTTTTATTTGGCATAAGTTGAGTCTTTTATCAGTAAATGAAAATTATCCATAAAGATCAGTGTGATATTTATATTTACACGTTAAATGCAATAAATGTATCAGCAGGATGAAAAATTTCGCCGTATTTTGCTTAATTACGGGCCGTGAGCGAAATATCATCAGTACAAATACGTGAAAAATTCTTATATTAATTCTTCATCCCTGCCGTGAAAGTAAATTAAAGTAAATCGGTGGCACTTCACGCCATTGCCCATTAAAATCGTTAAGATTAGTGTAAGTTTATTTCGTTGAAAGGAATTGGGAATGTTAAAACGAGTTTTAGTGTCATTTGTGGCAGCCTGTACCCTCAGTGCAACTTCGCTGGCGTTCGCGGCGGAGCAGACGCATGTTAAATTTACCACCACCGCAGGTGATTTCGAAATTGCGCTGGATAATGAAAAAGCGCCGAAAACTGTGGAAAATTTTAAACAGTATGTCTCAGATAAGTTCTATGACGATACAACATTCCACCGCGTCATCCCGGGCTTTATGGTGCAGGGCGGCGGCTTTACGGCGGATATGAATCAGAAACAGACCCGTCCGCCTGTCAAAAACGAAGCGGATAACGGCCTGCGTAATCTGCGCGGAACCATTGCGATGGCGCGTACCGCAGATAAAGACAGCGCAACCAGCCAGTTCTTTATCAACGTGGCGGATAATGCATTCCTCGACCACGGCCAGCGTGATTTCGGCTATGCCGTGTTTGGTAAAGTCGTGAACGGCATGGATGTTGTCGATAAAATCTCAAAAGTGAAGACTGAAAATATCGGTCCTTACCAGAATGTGCCGTCAACACCGGTCAAAATTATTTCTGCAACTATCGTAAAATAAACCGTATTTTCGTGCAGACTAAGGGGAATATTTCCGGATATTCCCCGTAAGCATGTCAAACTCCCTGATAGTCTGAATCCGACGATATCTGCCTCTGCGGTACCATGCCGCATTCGGGCTATTTTCTCTGTCCGGCTGTGGTATTATAGCCCGCTTCATGAAGCTGACTGTGCAATCCCCTGTGGTTGCCGGGCGCTGTCAACGTGTGCCTGACACAGCAGTTTGAAAATAAAAAAGATAAATATATCAGTTGGATATAGATTAATCATGCTATTAATTATCGATAATTATGACTCATTTACTTATAACCTGTATCAATACTTCTGTGAGTTAGGTGCAGATGTACAGGTTAAACGAAATGATGCTGTCAGCCTCAGTGATATTGAGCAATTATCGCCGTCTCACCTGGTGATCTCACCGGGTCCCTGTACGCCGTCTGAAGCCGGTATTTCACTGGATGCCGTCAGTCATTTCGCCGGTGAGATTCCGATCCTCGGGGTTTGCCTCGGGCATCAGGCTATCGGTCAGGCGTTTGGCGCACAGGTGGTGAAGGCACGTAAAGTCATGCACGGCAAAACCACCGCAATCCATCATAATCAGCAGGGGGTGTTCAAAGGGCTGAACCGTCCGCTGACCGTCACCCGCTATCATTCACTGGTAATTGCCCCGGAAACACTGCCGGCCTCTTTTGAAGTCACGGCATGGAGCCTGCACGACGGTAATGTGGATGAAATCATGGGTATCCGCCATAAAACCCTGCCGATTGAAGGTGTACAATTCCATCCGGAAAGTATTCTCAGTGAACAGGGGCATGAACTCCTGAATAATTTCCTGAAATACTAATTAGTTATCGATTATTTTATCCCCGGTTCTGTTTTTTCATTCGTTTTAATTTGATTTTTTATTCATATTTGGTGATTATATTTTCACTTGTGGGTAGATCAGGTAAGGAACGATGACAAAACAGAATGCGGTAACGCGCGGCACTTATGATGAAGTAATGCTGCCAATTTATGCACCGGCTGATTTTATTCCTGTCAGAGGACAGGGAAGCCGTGTATGGGATCAGAACGGCACCGAATATGTCGATTTTGCCGGTGGTATTGCCGTACTGGCACTGGGGCATTGTCATCCGGCGCTGGTCGCTGCGCTGAAAACCCAGAGTGAGTCACTCTGGCATGTCAGCAATATTTTTACCAATGAACCGGCACTGACACTGGCGCAAAAGCTGATAAAACACACGTTCGCGGAACGGGTTTTCTTTGCCAACTCCGGCGCGGAGGCGAATGAAGCCGCATTCAAACTGGCACGTCATTATGCACTGACCCGTCATCATCCTTATAAAACCAAGATTATTGCTTTTCACCATGGCTTCCACGGCCGGACATTTTTCACTGTTTCTGTCGGCGGTCAGCCAAAATATGCCGATGGCTTCGGGCCGAAACCGGCAGATATTATTCATGTACCTTTCAACGATCCCGATGCTGTCAAAGCGGTGATGGACGATCACACCTGTGCCGTGGTTCTGGAACCTATCCAGGGTGAGGGGGGGATCACGCCTGCCACTCCTGCTTTTATGCAGGAAGTGCGTGATCTGTGTGATAAACATCAGGCATTGCTGATCTTTGATGAAGTGCAGAGCGGGATGGGGCGCAGCGGAAAACTGTTTGCCTATATGGATTACGGCATTGAGCCGGATATTCTGACCACTGCGAAAGCGCTGGGCGGTGGTTTTCCGATCAGTGCGATGCTGACAAAACAGGAGATAGCTCAGGTCATGGTGCCCGGTACCCACGGTACCACCTATGGCGGCAATCCGCTGGCCTGCGCTGTCGGCAATGCCGCCTTTGATCTGATTAATGACCCGGCGCTGCTGGCGGGAGTGGATGAACGTCACCGGTGGTTTGCTGATGCTCTGCAATCCCTGAACAGCACATTTGGCGCGTTTGCGGAAATCCGCGGTAAAGGGTTGCTGATAGGTGCCGAACTGACAGGTATCTTCCGCGATCAGTCAAAAACACTGCTGGGACTCGCGGCCAAAAATGGCCTGATGCTGCTGAATGCCGGCACCAATGTTCTGCGTTTTACGCCGTCGCTGATTATTGAAAAAGCCGATGTGGATGAGGGGATGAAACGACTGGCAAAAACCCTGAATGACTTCCGGGAAATGCAGTGATTTCACCGCATTAACGTATTTAACTAACTGATTTGTATATTTTATTATTGTTTTTGTCATGATAAGTTTGCCGGATGTTTATCTGCTCTCAGTAAAATAATGACAATCCGGCTTTCAGGCAAATTTGAAGAATTTCTTCATGGCAGCTTTTATGTTCATCTTTATCGTTTTTCTGTTGACTCGTTTGATTTTGTTGTTCTTTTTAGCCCGATCGATATTACTGATGCTGAATATTTGGCGTTCAGAAGTTCAGAGGCGGGTTTCAGGCTTCCTGAACGATGCTATGACCTGAAATTTGATCGTGAAGATAACTTTTTGAATTCAACGTTCTATCAGGTACCTGAAAGAGGAATGGGCTCGCGGCGTTATGGATTTGTTCAGGACTTAGCGGTTGCCCTGCAACATATTGTGATACGCCATTATTATCAATATTCTGCAAAGGTGTATTTCATGATTGCTGAGAATGATAAGCTAAAACGTTACTATGATAGAATTTTACAGCTCAGGCATGATAACGTACTATCTGAAATAAAGGCTGGTCTTGGTGAAGGAGGTAAAGGGTATGTACTTAAAACACGACATTTCTGAGATAAAAAAAATGAACATTGCAGAGCGTAAAACAGCAGCAATGCGTCAGTTGAAAGCATCCTTTGATCAAGCCTGCCGTGAAAGAAAGCTGCGATACCGCAGGGCGGATATTCTTCAGTAATCACGATGATTAAGAAAAGAAAAACAGGCGCAATTGCGCCTGTTTTGGTGATAAAGGCTGTCCGGATTAACGGGTGCCGTATACCACGATGGTTTTACCGTGTGCGGAGATCAGGTTCTGATCTTCCAGCATCTTCAGAATACGGCCGACTGTTTCGCGGGAACATCCCACAATCTGGCCGATTTCCTGACGGGTAATTTTGATTTGCATACCGTCCGGGTGCGTCATCGCATCCGGCTGTTTTGCCAGGTTCAGTAATGTCTGGGCGATGCGGCCTGTCACATCAAGGAATGCAAGGTTTCCGACCTTTTCTGATGTGGTTTGCAGGCGGCTTGCCATCTGCGCGGAAAGGCGCATAAGGATATCCGGGTTAACCTGGATAAGCTGGCGGAACTTTTTGTACGAGATTTCTGCAACTTCGCAGGCGCTTTTTGCCCGTACCCACGCCGTACGTTCCTGACCTTCCTCAAATAATCCGAGTTCACCGATGAAATCACCCTGATTGAGATAGGATAAAATCATCTCTTTGCCTTCTTCATCTTTGATCAGTACCGCAACAGAACCTTTTACAATGTAGTAGAGTGTTTCTGCCTTTTCGCCCTGATGAATAAGCGTGCTTTTGGATGGATATTTGTGGATATGGCAGTGAGACAAAAACCATTCAAGCGTGGGGTCTGTTTGTGGCTTGCCGAGAACCATTCGCGTTATCCTCTGTTGTTAGTTATTGCAAACCGTTGTTTACGCTCTGCAATTATATAAAGTCTTAGCTTATCATATTAACTTGCTGAATTTCCGGCAAGTTAGTTTATTAAAATAGTATAATAATCCACACGGAAAGATATTGATCTTAGCCATAGATAAATCCTTGCCGTGTTTTTAGCACAGGAAAACAGTCCTGTCTTCCACTGTCTCGCTTCAGCATAATAAACTATGAGATAGATTGCCAGCCCGTGAATGAAAGGGTAGTCTGTCGTGAATTATATTGATGATGAGGGTATAAAAATGGAAGCGCGTGTAAAGTGGGTTGAGAACATGACTTTCTTAGGGGAATCCGCGTCAGGACACCAGATTACGATGGACGGTAATGCCGGTGAAAAAGCCCCGAACCCGATGGAGATGGTACTGATGGCAACCGGCGGCTGCAGCGCCATTGATGTCGTCTCTATTTTGCAAAAAGGCCGTAATCAAGTCATTGATTGTGATGTAAAACTTACTGCTGAACGTCGTGAAACCGCGCCGCGTTTATTCACTCACATCAATCTGCATTTTATTGTAACCGGCCGTGACCTGACAGAAAACGTTGTCGGACGTGCCGTGCAATTATCCGCTGAAAAATATTGTTCTGTTTCATTAATGTTAGGTGAAAGTGTTAACATTACACATAGTTTTGAAGTGAAAAATATTGAATAATTTTTTGAAAGATTATTTTTATTTTTGAACATAAACCGGGTAATACATTATTACCCGGTTTTTTTATCGCTTGTTTATTTGTTTTCCCTGTAATAATTGCTCTGCCAGGGGCGCCATTATTAATTCCATTGCCAGTCCTAATTTGCCGCCGGGTACAACAATCGTATTTGAGGCGGAAATAAACGACCCCTGAAGCATGGATAACAAATAGGGAAAATCGATTTTTTTCAGGCCGCGGAAGCGGATCACGGTAAAGCTTTCGTCCTGTGACGGAATGGATTTGGCCGAAAACGGATTCGAGGTATCCACCGTCGGCACCCGCTGGAAGTTAATGTGGGTGCGGGAAAACTGCGGGGTGATATAGCGGATGTAATCATCCATCGAACGCACGACAGAATCCATCACCGCCTCCCGCGAATGCCCGCGATCGCTGGTGTCGCGGACTAACTTCTGTATCCACTCCAGGTTGACTATCGGCACTACGCCGACCAGCAAATCCACATGTCCGGCAATATTATGTTCCGGTGTGACCACGCCGCCGTGAAGACCCTCATAGAAAAGCACGTCTGTACCGGCAGGCAGTGCCTCGCGGGGGGTAAAGGTGCCGGGCAGCTGGTTATAGGGCACTGCTTCATCATAAGTATGCAGGTACTTACGGCGCTCACCGCTGCCGTTTTCACTGTACTGACGGAATGTACTTTCGAGAAGGGCAAAGTCATTGGCTTCCGGCCCGAAATAGCTGATATGACGCCCCTGTTCGCGGGCTTTACGGATGGCGGCATCCATTTCCGGCCGTGTGTAACGGTGGAAACTGTCACCCTCAATAATGGCCGGAACCGCATCCAGCTGCTGGAAAATCTTACGGAAAGCCTGACTGGTGGTAGTGGTACCGGCTCCGCTGGAGCCGGTAACGGCGATAATCGGGTGGGTCCGTGACATGCGGCATTTCCTCCGGCTGAATCAGCCGCGGAATTCTGCCGACGGCATGATGTTGAGTGTTTCGTGTAATTCCGACCAGACGATCACAATGTCGCCGTTTTTGAGTTGCGTGTAAAGATCCGCCACTTTATCACTGAGTGATTTTTCATGTTCGCCGTAATCGGTGCCTTCGCGCAGCACCACACTTTCCAGGATACTTTCCAGTGTTTCCGGCGCGATATCCTGCCAGGGAATAATCATTCTGTCTCCTTCGCGGTCAGATGCGGTGCCAGCCATTCAGGAATGCGTTCTTCCAGCCATAAGCGCGGGCGGCGCCAGCTGCCGGTCACAAAGCCGACATGACCGCCGTGTTCGGTCATCTGATATTCCACACATGGCGGCAGCTGTGACAGATCCGGCACCACTTCCTGAGCCATAAAGGGATCATCTTTGGCGTGGATGATCAGCATCGGCTTACGTACGGCCGGGAGTTTCGGCAGGGCGCTGCACCGGCGGTAGTAATCAGAGGCATCCCGGAATCCGTGGATGCGCGAGGTGATAATGTCATCAAATTCCCGGATACGTTTAATTGCACGGATATGCAGCAGATTTGTCGGCAGCGAATTCGGGTAGCGTACCAGCTTGCGGGTGGCATTGCGTTTCAGTCCTTTAAGCAGATACCACTGATAAAAACGGGAAAACCCTTTTTCCATTTTGAAGGAGCAGGGTTCCAGCATCAGCGGGGCAGAAACTATAATACCTGCATCCACCGCTGCATTTTCACCTTCCTCGGCGAGATAACAGGCCAGCATATTGCCGCCGAGTGAATAACCGACCGCACCGGTCGGCACTTTGCCGTAGGTATCCTGCAGCCACTTCAGCATATAACGGGCATCACCGGTTTCCCCGGAGTGGTAAATCCGTTTCGATCGGTTCGGCTCGCCGCTGCAGCCGCGAAAATGCATGACAACGCCCAGCCAGCCCTGACGGGCGGCGGCTGCCAGGATACCGTGCGCATAAGGGCTGCGGAAGCTGCCCTCCAGGCCGTGAAAAATGACCAGGCGTGGTTTGTGGCGTGCGGTATCCGGGTCTTCGCTCCATGCAAGATCAATAAAATCATTATCCGGCAGCGTCAGGCGCTGCCAGAATGGTTTTATCGCCGGTTTCCGGCGGAAAATCCGGGGCAGCAGTGTTTGCAGGTGCGGATTCGTTGCCCAGGAAATCGGTTGAAAATGACTAGACATAGTTTGGTTCGTAATGAAAAAACGTCTCTTGTTTAATGAAAAACATGCTGGTAATTTCCGGTAAAGGAAATGACCATGTTGCCGGATTATTCATGACTGCACACCTTTTTATCTCACTTTCTGTTTTTATGTTTATTGCGGCAGTCACGCCGGGGCCTAATAATCTGCTGCTGACTGCCTCCGGTGCGCAGTACGGTTTCCGCCGCACACTGGTGCTGATGGCCGGTATTATGCTCGGTATGCAGACGGTATTATACCTTTCCGCCTTTGGCGTTGCGGCTATTTTACTTATTTATCCGAAATTGCATACTGCTATGAAAATTGCAGGCAGTCTTTACCTTCTGTGGCTTGCCAAAAAACTGGCCACCGCACCTTATCAGCCTCTTAATGAACCTCAGGTCAGTAAAGCCGTTACCTGGTATCAGGGCGCGCTGTTACAGTTTATCAATCCCAAGGCCTGGCTGATGGGACTGGGCGCTGTCGGCAGTTACAGCCTGAGCGGTGACGCCTATATGCTGTCTGTCGGGGTGATGAGTATCGTGATGGTCTCAGTGAATCTGGTTGCCGGGTTTATCTGGATCGGATTCGGTGCCTTTATCGGCCGTTTTCTGCGCAGCCGCAATACCTGGTTCACCTTCAACATTGTGATGGGGTTACTCACCGCCGCCTGTGTGCCGCTCATCTGGCTTGAATAGCCGACATAATATAACCTGCGGAACAAAAACAGAAGCTGAATGAAAAATGGCTCACAATAATCTGCCTCACTATTTCATGTGATATCATGAGTTGACGTCATGCTACTCCTGCATAGAGTGATATCATTGAATGATACCGGCAGGATAAGTAATGATTAAGAGCACAAATATCATGACTATCAAAGGTCACCCTGCATCCGTAACTTATGAGGATGAAATTAAGGCATTCCGCGGTAAGTTTTTGGATGTAAACGGGTATTGCGATTTTGTATCTGACAGCATTGAAGGCCTGAAAAAAGAAGGTGCAGTGTCTCTGGCGGAGTTTATACAATCTTGTACTGAAGAAGGCATTGAGCCTTTTAAAGAGACTGATAAATTAAAGGCCTTTACGCTGCGTTATCCGGGCTGGCTTGAGGCGCGGCTGAATGCTGCCACAACAGCGAATTCGATCTCAAAAAATCAGTTTATTGTTCAGTTACCGGAGCAGGCACTTATTTCCCGCTGATTTTATCCTGTTTGAATAATCATGAAAAACAGACCGCATTGCGGTCTGTTTTTGTATCACTACAGTGAAATCAGCTTAAATCCACATTCTTACTGCCGAACAGCAGGGTAAGCAGGAATCCGGCCAGATAGGCGACGAGCAACCCGCCGGTATAGACCGCCATCCCCATGAAGATACCGCTGTCGGATGTCATGACCGGAATCGCGATAATTCCCGATGGTCCGAAAACCGTATTCAGCCCGACCGGATAGCCGAACCAGGCAATCAGTCCGATAAAGAACCCGCCCGCCGCACCGCCGAAACAGGCGGTAATAAACGGTTTCACGCGCGGCAGGGTCACGCCGTAGATCAGCGGTTCGCCGATGCCGAGGAAACCCGGGATAATCGCCCCGCGGATCTGATTACGCAGAACCGAGTCTTTTTTAGCGCGGATATACAGTGCCAGTGCCGCACCGACCTGACCGGCACCCGCCATGGCAAGGATCGGGAACAGGGAGTTAAAACCCTGAGTGCCGACCAGTGCGGTATACACCGGGATAAAACCCTGATGGATACCGAACATCACCGCAATCAGGAACAGACCGGCGAGAACTGCAGCACCGAACGGATTGGCGTTGAGGTGCATAAACAGCCATGACATGCCGTCAAACAGCCAGACGCCGATCGGCATAATCACAATAAAGGTTAGTGCACCCATAATCAGCAGGGTGATGGCGGATGTCAGAATGATATCCAGGTTTGCCGGAATAAAGCGCCGTACCTGCCGCTCCACCCATGCGCCGGTGATGGTGGCGATCAGAATACCGATGATGTTACCGCGCGGATCAATACCATGGCCGAAAAAGGTTTCCATACCGGAGTAGAAACCTTTGGTTGCCTGCGGATCATAACCAAGGATAAACAGCGCCGCGATAATTGCGCCATTGACGCCGGAACCGCCGAAAGCTTTCTGTGCGTTATAACCAATCAGTATCCCCATAAAGGTAAACAGCCCCTTGCCGAAGACCTTCATGTAACTGAGCACTTCAACCAGCGTGCTGTTCGGGGACGGATTACCGGTGACCCAGAGCGATTCAAACAATGTGGCAAAGCCGAGCAGCAGACCCACGCCGATAAAACCCGGAATAAGCGGGGTAAAAATCGTGGCAAATTTGGCAAGAAAACGTTGTACCGGGTTCGTTTGTTTCTCTTTCAGATGCTGTTTCTGATCGGCGGCAATCTCTTTCAGACTGCGGCTGTCCGGTTGACTGCCGGGAACATAGTCATCGAGATGTTTCTGCATCAGTTCTGCTGCGGTTTGTGCTTTTCCCGGTCCCAGCACAATCTGGAACTGCTCATCACTTTCAATCACACCCAGCACGCCCTCAATTTTTTTGATGGCGATTTTATCCGCCAGCTGTGTGTTGTGCAGTGTCAGACGCAGGCGGGTCATACAGTTTCCGCTCTGCGCCACGTTACCCGGACCGCCGATGGCATCCAGAATCTGTATGATGGTTGACTGACTGATTTTGGCCATGGTGATTACCTTGCGTTAAGAGTGTGCCGCACCGGTCAGCGCGTCACGGATAAACCCCTGATGCTGTGCCAGCAGGGCTTTGGCGTCACCGGCACTCAGCTGTGCCAGGATCATCACGATGGCGGTTTTGCAGTGTCCGTCACAGGCGGTAAGTGCCTGTTCTGCGGTCGCTCTGTCACATTCCGTTGCGGCCATCACAATACGTTTTTGCCGCTCAACCAGTTTGGCGTTGGTTGCTTCCACGTCCGCCATCAGGTTGCCGTACACTTTCCCCGAGCGGATCATCGCTCCGGTGGTGATCATATTGAGTATCAGTTTCTGGGCGGTCCCGGCTTTCATACGGGAGGAACCGGTGATCACTTCCGGACCGACCACCGGTGTGATGGCGATACCGGCCAGGCGGCTCATTTCACTGTCCGGGTTGCAGCTGACGGCGGCAACTGTTGCGCCGAGGGACAGTGCGTATTCCATGCCGCCCAGTACATAAGGGGTGCGGCCGCTGGCGGCGATCCCGACCAGTACATCTTTCTCACTGAAATTCAGCGCTTTCAGATCACTCACGGCCAGTTCGCGGTTATCCTCTGCATTTTCAACGGCTTTCAGAATGGCTTTATGACCGCCGGCAATCAGACCGACCACCTGCTCAGCCGGGGTGCCGAAGGTCGGCGGGCATTCACTGGCATCCAGTATCCCGAGGCGGCCGGAGGTGCCCGCACCCATATAAATCAGCCGTCCGCCGCAGCGGAATGCCTGCGCGACTGCATCCACGACCTGTGCCACCTGCGGCAGGGTTTTTTCCACGGCAAGCGCGACGGTCTGGTCTTCTCGGTTAATCACCCGCAGCATATCCAATGTCGGCAGACTGTCGATATCCGCGCTGGCCGGGTTGCGGCTCTCGGTAATCATAGAGGTTAAGTCAATCTTCATGCGTGATCCTTTGTATAAGATATAATCGGCATGCTAGAGAATTAATTATTCTTTTTATGTGAGAGTTATCACAGAGCGATCTATTCAACTATGATGGTATAGCAGGAATATTTCTGTATCCCGCCATCTTTTATTTTTAAGTATTGCATTGAATATAAATGTATTTTTTATTATTCAGAGCCGTTGTTTATCAGGAATAATTCGGCATTAATTTTTGAAATAATTTATTCCTTTTTTATTATCCGGATAAGGAAAACAGACACGCATGGCGATCCTGACAAAAATCAGCTGGGCAAAAGCAGAGCTGGCGGCGAATCAGCAGCATATTGCTGATTTTATCCTGGCACAGCCGGAAGAGACGGTAACACTCTCCTCTCAGGTACTGGCTGAGCGGGTGGGGGTGAGTCAGTCTGCTATTGTGAAGTTTAGTCAGAAAATGGGATTTAAGGGTTTTCCGGCACTGAAGGTGGCTATCAGTGAAGAGATTGGCCGTAACCGGGTACTGGCGGCCAATCAGCAGCAGGCGCTGCATAACCGGATAGAGGCACATGACCCGCTGCTGGTGATTGCCCAGAAACTGGCGCAGGAAAAACAGCATTCCATTACGGAAACCACACGACGGATCGATTTTGAACAGATGGCAGAGATTGTCGCGTGTCTGGATCATGCCCGCTGCATTCAGGTTGCCGGTATCGGCGGCTCCGGGCTGACGGCGAAAGACCTGGCCTATAAGCTCCAGAAAATCGGGCTGATGACACTGGCGGAAGCGGATCACCATATCCAGATCGCCTTTTCCCAGACACTGACCGAAAAGGATGTGCTGGTGGTGTTGTCATTCAGCGGCAAGCGCAAGGATATGCTGGTCACCGCAGCCACGGCGAAAAAACAGGATGCCACGCTGATTGCGATTACCGGCAACCGTCAGTCACCGCTGGCGAAAATGGCGGATTATGTGCTGGAAACGGTCGCGGAGGAAAATGAGTGGCGCAGTTCGTCCATTTCCTCACGGACAGCACAGAATACGGTGACGGATCTGCTGTTTATGGCGCTGTTACAGCGGCGGGAAGAACAGGCCCGGCAACTGGTGATTAATGCCCGCACCATGATTAACAGCCTGGACGGCTGATAAGGTAAAGAGAGCGGCATCTGCCGCTCTTCATTACTTACTGATTTTCAAACGCCTGTGTCATGGCTTCGAGGTTTTCCTGAATATCCATCCAGGCCATTTCCGCCTCTTCCAGTTCAGCTTTGAACTGCACCTGTTCCTGAAGGCAGGTGTTCAGCTCTGCTTTGCGGGACTGATCATACAGGCCGCTGTCACCGAGTTTTTCCTCAACTGCGGCAATGGCATCTGATAACCGGCTCATGGTTTTTTCCAGTTTTTCCGATTCTTTGCGCAGCGGCTGAGTCTGCTGGCGGAATTCCGCTTCACGGCGTTTCTGCTCTTTGCGATCCTGTGCGGTGACGGTATTTTTTTCCTCACCGTTTTCCGCTGCCGGTTCTGTATTTTGACGCATCTGTTTCTGGCTGTCTGCCAGCCAGCGCTGATAGTCGTCCAGATCACCGTCAAAAGGTTCGACCTGACCATCATGTACCAGATACAGATCATCGGTAGTGGATCGCAGCAGGTGACGATCGTGGGAAACCACGACGATCGCGCCCTCAAATTCGATCAGTGCTTCAGTCAGTGCCTGACGCATATCGAGATCCAGGTGGTTGGTCGGTTCATCGAGCAGCAGAAGATTCGGACGCTGCCAGATAATCATTGCCAGCACCAGACGCGCTTTTTCTCCGCCGGAGAAACGGCCGGTGTTATCGGTCACCTGATCACCTTTGAAACCATAACCGCCGAGATAATCACGCAGCTGCTGTTCTGTCTGATCCGGCGCCAGGCGCACCATATGCTGTAACGGGGATTCATCCGCCCGTAAAAATTCCAGCTGATGCTGGGCGAAATACCCCAGTTTAATCCCTTTTGCGAGACCAATTTTACCCTGCAACGGCTCCAGTTCACCGGCAAGCATTTTTATCAGGGTGGATTTACCCGCACCGTTACGTCCCAGCAGGCCGATACGTGAACCGGGCACCAGGTTCAGTTTGATATTGTCCAGCACCACTTTCTCTCCGTATCCGGCGCTGACTTTTTCCATTTTCAGCAGCGGGTTCGGCAGCACTTCAGGCGGGCGGAAGCTGAAACGGAACGGGTTATCCGCCAGGGCCGGGGCGATCAGTTCCATGCGTTCCAGCATTTTCAGGCGGCTCTGTGCCTGTTTGGCTTTGGTGGCCTGGGCGCGGAAGCGATCCACATATTTTTGCAGATGTGCGCGGCGTAACTGCTGGCTTTCATACTGAGCCTGCTGCTGTGCCATTTTTTCGGCGCGCTGCACTTCAAAGGAGGAATAGTTGCCGGTGTATTCAAACAGGCCGTTCTGTTCAATATGCAGCACTTTATCGATGATCGGATCGAGGAAATCGCGGTCATGGGAGATCAGGATCAGGGTGCCGGGATAGCTTTTCAGCCATTTTTCCAGCCAGATCACGGCATCGAGATCCAGGTGGTTGGTCGGTTCATCGAGCAGCAGCAGATCTGAGCGGCAAATCAGTGCCTGTGCCAGGTTCAGACGCATCCGCCAGCCCCCGGAGAAAGCCCGCACCGGAGTTTCCAGCTGTTCCTGCGAGAATCCCAGCCCGTGCAGCAGTGTGGCGGCACGGGAACGGATGGTCCAGGCATCGAGGGTATCGAGCTGGCCGTGGATCACGGCAATTGCATGGCCGTCATTCTGTTCATTCGCCTGCTGTAATTTTGCCTCAAGCTCACGGAATTCACGGTCACCGTCAATGACATACTCAATCGCCGGTTCATCCAGTGCCGGTGTTTCCTGGTTGACCCAGGCCATGGACCAGTTTCCCGGAAACGTCACACTGCCTGCTTCGGCCTGTAATTCGCCTTTGAGCAGTGCCAGCAGAGTGGATTTACCACAGCCGTTTTTTCCCACCAGGCCGACTTTCTGGCCCGGATTGATGGTGGCCGTTGCGTTGTCGAGCAGAACACGGACGCCGCGGCGGACCTGAAGTGAAGAGAAAACAATCATAAATATCGATAGGGTAAGTAATTGAGAGTAAAATTAATGTAATTCGTGCGTTGTCAGCAGCAAATCACCCGTCAGCAGGCGAGGAGTATCGTTGCAGCGGGCATAGTAGCGAAAATCGCAAAGATTCTCACGTTTTTAAGAGGAAGTGATGATAAATAATCCGACCATATTACTGATTTACGCGCATCCGGAACCGCATCACTCCATCGCCAATAAGGCGCTTATCTCTGCGGCGTCGGAACTCGGGCATGTCACGGTGCACGACCTGTACGGCACTTATCCGGACTTTTTTATCGATATCCGGCATGAGCAGGAGCTGCTGCGGCAGCATGACATCATTGTGTTTCAGCACCCGTTGTATACCTACAGCTGTCCCGCACTGCTGAAAGAGTGGTTTGACCGCGTGCTGACCCGTGATTTCTCCGGTGAGCAGGGCGGCAGACAGCTGTCGGGCAAATACTGGCGGCAGGTGATCACCACCGGAGAACCTGCCGAAGCATACCGGCACGGCGGTTATAATCGCTTTCCGCTCAGTGAATTACTGCGCCCCTTTGAACTGACCGCAGCACTGTGTGAAATGCACTGGCTGGCGCCGGTGATCCTGTATGCCGCGCGCCGTCAGGGGAAAGCGATGCTGCATGAACAGGCGCAGGCTTATTGTGACTGGCTGCGGGAACCACAACTGACCGGAGGACGTACTTATGGAGCCAGCTGACGGCAACCTGCTGCATGCAGGTATTGTTTTTCTTGCGGCGGCCGTGGTGATGGTGCCGGTGGCGCAGCGGTTGCGCATCGGTGCGGTACTGGGGTATCTGCTGGCGGGGATTGCTATCGGCCCGTGGGGGCTGGGATTTATCAAAAACGTCAATGAATTGCTGCACTTCTCCGAACTGGGGGTGGTGTTCCTGATGTTTCTGATCGGGCTGGAACTGAATCCGCGTGAGTTATGGAAACTGCGGCGATCTATTTTCGGTACCGGAACCGCCCAGGTGGTGTTTTCCGCACTGATCCTCGGGATACTGCTCTGGCTGACTGATTTTTCCTGGCAGGCGGCCGTTGTCGGCGGGCTGGGGCTGGCGATGTCCTCCACCGCGATGGCATTACAGCTGATGGATGAAAAGGGCATGACCAACAACGACAGCGGCCAGATGGGATTTTCTGTACTGCTGTTTCAGGATATGGCGGTGATCCCGATTCTCGCGGTGATCCCGCTGCTGGGCGGGGAAACTGCGGGCAGTGACTGGTATCGTATCGGTATCAAAATTCTGGCTTTCGCCGGACTACTGATTGGCGGGCGCTATCTGCTGCGGCCGCTGTTCCGGCTGGTGGTGAAATCCGGGGTCAGTGAAGTTTTTACCGCAGCCTCACTGCTGGTGGTGATCGGCTCCGCGGTGTTTATGGAGCAGCTCGGGTTCTCCATGGCGCTCGGGACGTTTATTGCGGGTGTGATGCTGGCGGATACGGAATACCGCCATGAGCTGGAGATCACCATCGAGCCGTTCAAAGGGCTGCTGCTGGGAATGTTCTTCATTTCTGTCGGCATGTCGCTGAATATCGGCGTGCTGTGGCAGTATCTGCCGCAAATCCTGCTGGGTGTGATTGTGCTGGTGAGTGTCAAAATGATGGTGCTGTATCTGCTGGCACATCTTACCTGCCGCCGCAGCGGGCGCTTACAGTTTGCCGGAGTGCTCAGCCAGGGCGGTGAATTTGCGTTCGTCCTGTTCTCGGCGGCGCTGGCCAGCCGTGTTATCACGGATCACCAGATGGCACTGCTGCTGGTGGTGGTTACTCTTTCCATGATGACCACGCCGCTGCTGATGCAGGGCATCGATATGATTCTGGCGCGCCGTTACAATAATGCTGAACCGGGAACGGGTGAAACGCCGTTTGTGGAAGATAATCACCCGCATGTGATTCTGGTCGGTTTCGGACGGATGGGACAGGTCATCGGCCGCCTTCTGATGGCCAACAAAATCCATCCGACGGTGCTGGAAAAAGATGTCAGTGCGGTCAGTGCCATGCGGCGTTACGGTTATAAAGTGTATTACGGGGATGCGACCGGACTCGCATTGTTGCGTTCTGCCGGGGCAGAGACAGCAAAGGTGATTGTTATTACCTGTGATAAGCCGGAAGATACCATGACGATTGTGCAGTTGTGTCAGGAGCATTTCCCGCACCTGCAAATCATTGCCCGCGCACGGGGCAGGGTGGAAGCGCATGAGCTGCTCACGCACGGCGTGACGCAGTTCAGCCGCGAAACGTTCTCGTCGGCTCTGGAACTGGCACGAAAAACCCTGATCGGGCTGGGAACACACCCGGCAGAAGCTCACCGGGCACAACAGTTATTCCGCAGGCTGGATATGCAGCTGCTGCGTGAGCTGATTCCGCAGGCGGAAGAGGAAATCTCGCATATCTCCCGCGTCAAAGAAGCGCGGCGTGAGCTGGAAAATCTGTTTGATAATGAAATGAAACGGGAAAAACATCTGCCGGACAGCTGGAACCTGACGGAAGACTCTCCGGGCAGCGGACGGACAGATGACAGGAGCTGAAAAATGAGTAACCGGAAACGGTTTATTGCGGGTGCGGTATGCCCTGAATGTCAGACGCAGGACACACTCGCAATGTGGCGTGAAGATAATGTGGATGTGGTGCAGTGCGTGCAGTGCGGCCATCTTGAGCGCCGGGCGGATGCACCCGCGGAGCAGCATATACGTAAAGATGAACAGGTAATTGGTATCTTTACACCGGGGGAATAACAGGCAACGGTTTTTCACAGAGAATTTGGGGGAATTTGTCCCAAAACAGATACAGTGGCTGTAAATTCCGTTACAATCGGCGCGTTAATTAAAATCTTATCCCCCGCGGATGTGTAGGAGATACCAATGAAAGTAGCAAAAGACCTGGTAGTGAGCCTGGCTTATCAGGTAAGAACAGAAGACGGTGTATTAGTTGATGAGTCTCCGGCAAGTGCTCCGTTAGACTATCTGCACGGTCGCGGTGCGCTGATCAGCGGGCTGGAAAGTGCACTGGACGGCCGCGTTGCCGGTGATGTGTTCGACGTTGATGTCGGCGCAAATGATGCATACGGTCAGTATGACGAAAACCTGGTTCAGCGCGTACCGAAAGACGTTTTCGTCGGTGTTGACGAGCTGGAAGTCGGCATGCGTTTCCTGGCAGACACCGATATGGGTCCTGTACCGGTTGAAATCACCGGTATCGAAGGTGACGAAGTGATTGTTGACGGTAACCATATGCTGGCCGGTCAGAACCTGAAATTCCACGTCGAAGTTATCGGTGTGCGTGAAGCAACAGCAGAAGAGCTGGAGCATGGTCACGTTCACGGTGAAGAAGGCGGCTGCTGCGGTGGTCACGACCACGGCGAAGAGGGCGGTTGCTGCGGCGGCGGTCATGGTCACGATCACGACCATGGTCACGAACACGGTGAAGGCGGCTGCTGTGGCGGCGGTGGTCACGGTAAAGGTCACGGCCACGGTAACGGCGGCTGCGGTTGTCACTGATAATCCGCGTCTGAACCGGACAAAAAAAGCGCATTCCTGACGGATGCGCTTTTTTTATGTCCGTTGTTTATCAGTAGTGCGGCGGCGGCACTTCTTCTGACAGCGGTGCCACATTTGAGCCGGGGGTGGCTTTCAGGCGTTCGGTCAGCAGGCGGAGCCTTTCATTCAGCCGGGTAATATCCATCTGCTGCTGTGTGACCACCTGATTGAGTTCCTCAATAGTCATATCCTGAAAGGCAGTTTTGCTCTCCAGTTGTTCGAGGCGTTGTTCCAGTTCAAAAAGGTCCATCGTTTTCTCCTGTCTGAGACGGGGATTACTGTGTAAAAGTATGTAATATTCCTGTGAAATACACTTAGTGTGAGAGGATATATTTTATTGGGGGGTTACTATGAAACCTCTTTTTGCTAAGGTTGTCTCAGCATCACAAAACCGTGACATTATGATGTCGCCCGGTGACGGCTGCAAGGACTCTCTGGCGTGATCTGCTGTGCGGTATGTCCTGTAACTGTTGCAAAACTTATGGAGAAAAGGATGAAATCACTGTTTAAAGCGACTGTTGTCGCAACCTCGCTGGCAATGACATTAGGTATGTCACAGGCTTATGCGGATACCGCGCCGAAAAAAGAAGAAGTAAAACTGAACAGCGCATTTAAAACCGCAAGTCAGCAGAATGCTTATGCGCTGGGGGCGTCACTGGGTCGTTATATGGAAAATGCCCTGAATGAGCAGAAATCCATTGGTCTGGATCTGGATCGTGACCAGATGATGGCGGGTGTTCAGGATGCATTCAGCAACAAAAGTAAGCTGAGTGATGAAGAGATCAACCAGACTCTGCGCGGTTTTGAAGAGCAGGTGAAAGGTGCCGCCCAGGAAAAAATGGCACGTGAGGCCACTGAGAACAAAGCAGCCGGTGATAAATACCGTGCGGCATTCGCCAAAGAAAAAGGCGTGGAAAAAACCAAAAGCGGTGTGCTTTACAAATCTGAGAAAAACGGTAACGGTGCATCTCCGAAAGAAACTGACAGCGTTGTCGTTCACTATAAAGGCGCATTAATCGACGGCACTCAGTTTGACAGCTCTTACGATCGTAACGAGCCGCTGACTATCCGTCTGGACAGCGTGATTAAAGGCTGGGCCGAAGGTCTGAAGCAGATGAAAAAAGGCGGTAAAGCCAAACTGGTTATCCCGCCGGAAGCCGCTTACGGCACCGATGGTGTTCCGGGTATCCCTGCAAACTCAACCCTGGTCTTTGACGTTGAGTTACTGGATATCAAACCAGCAGCCAAATAAGCCCTGCTGATACCGGAAACTGACAAAACCCGCACTTTTCTGTGCGGGTTTTTGTTTCCGCGGCGATCAGGATTATGAAAAATTTGCAAAACATCCGTGTTTTTTTGTATTTTTTACCAGAATTTGATCACCTCAGGCGCAAAACGGCCTGTTTTTCGCTATAACTTAACCTGCGGGTATCTGCACAGAACCGGAAGCCCGTCATTTGCAGCTTTCCTGCACCCGGTAAATACGGGTATATAATTGATACATGATGACAGGGTAATCCTCCTGCAGTGAAAGATTACAGATGAGTAAAACCAACGACGTTCACACGTTACAAAGAGTGGTGTATTAAATGTCTAACCCAGTATTATTTAATGACAATGATTCAGATTACATCGTAAATCATCCGTTTACTGAAACGGATTATGAAATTCTGAAATCCTATGAGGCGGCCGTTGATGGTCTGGCGCTGCTCATCGGTGAGCACTGTGAAATCGTTCTCCACTCACTGGAAGACCTGAAGCGCTCAGCGGTGAAGATCGCAAACGGTCACCATACCGGCCGTAAAGTCGGTTCCCCGATCACAGACCTGGCGCTGCGTATGCTGCACGACATTACTGATGAAGACTGCAGCACGTCGAAAGCCTATTTTACCCGGGCGAAAACCGGGGCACTGATGAAATCGCTGACTATTGCTATCCGCAATAAGTCACGCCGTATCATCGGGTTATTGTGTATCAACATGAACCTGGATGTGCCTTTTTCTCAGGTTGTTCAGACCTTCATCCCGAAAGAACTGGCGGAAGAAACGTCCAATGTAAACTTCGCCTCTTCCGTTGAAGACCTGGTGGCACAGACGCTGGAACAGACAATCGAAGAAGTGAATGCCGACCGCAATGTGGCAAACAACGCGAAGAACAAACAAGTGGTGCTGAACCTGTATGAGAAAGGGATATTTGATATCAAAGATGCCATCAACCTTGTTGCTGTGCGTCTGAATATCTCCAAACACACGGTTTATCTCTACATCCGCCAGTTTAAAAACGGCGAGTAAGGCAGCACGGAGCAATGACACCGTTATCTTACTGCCTGCTGGTTACCGGCCCTGCCTACGGCACACAGCGTGCCGGCAGCGCGTTGTTGTTTGCCCGGCATGTGATTGTGGCCGGACACCGGATTCAGTGTGTGTTTTTTTACCGTGAAGGGGTCAGCAACGCTAATGTGCTGACATCACCGGCCGGGGACGAAACCGATATGGTGCGTCAGTGGCAGCAGCTTGCCCGTGACAACGATATTCAGCTTGCGGTTTGTGTGGCGGCGGCACTGCGCCGTGGTGTCACTGATGCTGCTCAGGCGGCATCGCTGCAACTGGCTGCGGCTAATCTGGCGGACGGGTTCGCCCTCAGCGGTCTGGGCACGCTGGCGGAAGCCATGGTGACCTGTGACCGTGTTATCCAGTTTTAGGGAGATCCGGTGAAACGTATTGCCTTTGTTTTCAGAAGTGCGCCTCACGGCAGCAGTGGTGGCCGGGAAGGGCTGGATGCGCTGCTGGCAACCAGTAATTATACGGAAGGGGTCGCGGCCTTTTTTGTGTCCGACGGGGTGTTACAGTTATTACCGGAACAAACACCGGCAAATATTCTCGCCCGTGATTATATTTCCACCTTCAAAGTCCTGCCGCTTTACGATATTGAAGAGTGCTACTGCTGCACAGAAGATATGGCCGCACGGGGATTGTCCCCGGAGACACCGTATATTCTGCCGGTGACCTGTCTGAGTGCGGCGGAACTGGCGCGGAAACTGGCGGCATTTGACGCCGTGGTGTCATTTTGATCTACATACGGTGAGCAAGATGCTATATACTGTCAGCCAATCGCCATTTCGTACTGATATCCAATCATTACTGAATCTGTTATCCCCTGAGGATGACATCCTTTTTACCGAAGATGGCGTAATCGCAGCAACGGAAGGTAACCCGTTGTTGCAGGCGCTTATTCAGTCGGGTCATATTCCCTGTGTGCTGCGGGAGGATGCCGAAGCACGCGGTTTATTACCGTTCCTTTCGGGCAAAGTGAGAATCACAGACTATACTGGTTTTGTGGCACTCACCGTCACACACACGCAACATTTTGCGTGGGAATAGCAAATATCATTGTATATTTCTTGACACCCTGTTGCGTCAGCAATAAAATTTCGCGTCCTCGTGTTTTGTCTTTGACAGATACGAGGCACAAATCCGTGTTTACGAAGCAAAAAACCAGGAGCTTTTTTTATAATGGCAACGATTAATCAGCTGGTTCGCAAATCCCGTAGCTCGAAAGTTGTGAAAAGCAACGTTCCTGCACTGGAAGCCTGCCCGCAAAAACGTGGCGTATGTACCCGTGTATATACCACCACACCTAAAAAACCTAACTCAGCACTGCGTAAAGTATGCCGTGTACGTTTAACCAACGGTTTTGAAGTTTCTTCATACATCGGTGGTGAAGGTCATAACCTGCAGGAACACAGCGTGATCCTGATCCGCGGTGGTCGTGTTAAAGACTTACCGGGTGTTCGCTACCACACTGTTCGCGGCGCACTGGACTGTTCCGGTGTTAAAGACCGTAAACAAGCTCGTTCTAAGTACGGTGTGAAGAAGCCAAAAGCTTAATGGTTCTCCGTTAAGTAAGGCCAAACATTTATCGCATTAATGTCAAATAAACTCATTGAGTTTTGGACAACCCTGAATTAACAACGGAGTATTTCCATGCCACGTCGTCGTGTAATTGGTCAACGTAAAATTCTGCCAGATCCTAAGTTCGGATCAGAGCTGCTGGCCAAATTTGTAAATATCCTGATGGTAGACGGTAAAAAATCTACCGCAGAATCAATCGTATATACCGCGCTTGAGACCCTGGCTCAGCGTTCAGGTAAAGATCACCTGGAAGCATTCGAAACCGCACTGGATAACGTGCGTCCGACTGTCGAAGTTAAGTCCCGCCGTGTTGGTGGTTCTACTTACCAGGTGCCGGTTGAAGTTCGTCCGGTCCGCCGTAATGCATTAGCAATGCGCTGGATCGTTGAAGCTGCCCGTAAACGCGGTGATAAGTCCATGGCTCTGCGCCTGGCAAATGAATTATCCGATGCAGCTGAAAACAAAGGCACTGCCGTTAAGAAACGTGAAGACGTTCACCGTATGGCAGAAGCTAACAAGGCGTTCGCACACTACCGTTGGTAATCAAACCGTAGTGAATTGTGTATAGGGTAGCCGTAAGGCTGCCCGACCAAATTAAACGAACGTCCAAGAGAGAGGAAAAAATGGCTCGTCAAACACCCATTTCACGTTACCGTAATATCGGTATCAGTGCACATATCGACGCCGGTAAAACCACCACAACAGAACGTATTCTGTTTTATACAGGTGTGAACCATAAAATTGGTGAGACCCACGAAGGTTCAGCAACGATGGACTGGATGGAGCAGGAACAAGAGCGTGGTATTACTATCACCTCCGCAGCAACCACTGCGTTCTGGTCTGGTATGGGTAAACAATTTGAACCACACCGCATCAACATCATCGACACCCCGGGGCACGTTGACTTCACAATCGAAGTAGAACGTTCTATGCGTGTTCTTGATGGTGCTGTAATGGTTTACTGTGCCGTTGGTGGTGTTCAGCCACAGTCTGAAACCGTATGGCGCCAGGCAAACAAATATCATGTACCTCGTATCGCGTTCGTTAACAAAATGGACCGTATGGGTGCAAACTTCCTGAAAGTTGTTGATCAGATCAAAACCCGCTTAGCGGCCAACCCGGTACCACTTCAGTTAGCTATCGGCGCTGAAGAGTCATTCACCGGTGTTGTTGACCTGGTTAAAATGAAAGCGATTCAGTGGAGTGAAGAAGACCAGGGCGTTACTTTCACTTACGAAGATATCCCGGCAAACATGCAGGAATTAGCTGCTGAATGGCACCAGAATCTGGTTGAAGCCGCAGCTGAAGCCTCTGAAGAGCTGATGGAAAAATATCTCGGCGGTGAAGAACTGACTGAAGCTGAAATCAAAACAGCATTACGTCAGCGCGTACTGGCTAACGAAATTATCCTGGTAACCTGTGGTTCTGCATTTAAGAACAAAGGTGTTCAGGCGATGCTGGATGCGGTTGTTGAGTACCTGCCATCTCCGACAGAAGTTCCTGCTATTAAAGGTATTCTGGACGACGGTAAAGATACTCCTGCTGAACGTCACTCTTCTGACGAAGATCCGTTTGCTGCGCTGGCATTTAAAATTGCAACCGACCCGTTTGTGGGTAACCTGACGTTCTTCCGCGTATACTCTGGTGTTGTTAACTCCGGTGATACCGTACTGAACCCGGTTAAATCCAAGAAAGAGCGTTTCGGTCGTATCGTTCAGATGCACGCTAACAAACGTGAAGAGATTAAAGAAGTTCGCGCTGGTGACATCGCGGCTGCTATCGGTCTGAAAGACGTCACTACTGGTGATACTCTGTGTGCGATTGATGCACCAATTATCCTGGAGCGTATGGAATTCCCTGAGCCGGTAATCTCTGTTGCAATTGAACCGAAAACCAAAGTTGACCAGGAAAAAATGGGTATCGCACTGGGCCGTCTGGCACAGGAAGACCCGTCATTCCGCGTATCAAGTGATGAAGAGACTAATCAGACTATCATCGCCGGTATGGGTGAATTACACCTGGACGTTCTGGTCGACCGTATGCGTCGTGAGTTCAAAGTTGAAGCGAACGTGGGTAAACCACAGGTAGCTTACCGCGAAGCAATCACTATGAAAGTGACTGATATCGAAGGTAAACACGCTAAACAGTCTGGTGGTCGTGGTCAGTACGGTCATGTTGTTATCGACATGTACCCACTGAACAAGAAAGATGCTGACGGCGTCAACATGGAATACGAATTTGTCAACGAAATCAAAGGTGGTGTGATTCCTGGTGAATACATCCCTGCGGTTGACAAAGGTATTCAGGAGCAGCTGAAATCTGGTCCGTTAGCAGGCTACCCTGTTGTGAACATGGGTGTTCGTCTGCATTACGGTTCATACCATGATGTTGACTCCTCTGAACTGGCGTTTAAACTGGCGGCATCTCTGGCGTTTAAAGACGGCTTCAAAAAAGCGAAACCAGTTCTGCTGGAACCAATCATGAAAGTTGAGGTGGAAACACCGGAAGACTACATGGGTGACGTCATTGGTGACCTGAACCGTCGTCGCGGTATGATTGAAGGTATGGATGACATGCCTACCGGTAAAATCGTCCGTGCGCAAGTGCCACTGTCTGAAATGTTTGGTTATGCAACTGACCTGCGTTCACAGACCCAGGGCCGTGCTTCTTACTCCATGGAATTCCTGAAGTATAATGAAGCACCAAACAACGTAGCTCAGGCTGTTATTGAAGCTCGTAATGCAAAATAATCGGTAATTTACCGGTTTAACTCGTTAATTTCAGTCCCTTCTCAGAATGAAGAAGGGACTCCATAAGGAATAGAGTCGTGTCTAAAGAAAAATTTGAACGTACGAAACCGCACGTTAACGTTGGTACTATCGGCCACGTTGACCACGGTAAAACTACCCTGACTGCTGCAATCACTACCGTTCTGGCAAAAACCTACGGTGGTAGCGCTCGTGCATTCGATCAGATCGATAACGCACCAGAAGAAAAAGCGCGTGGTATCACCATCTCTACTTCTCACGTAGAATACGATACCCCAAGCCGCCACTATGCGCACGTTGACTGCCCGGGGCACGCCGACTACGTTAAAAACATGATCACCGGTGCTGCTCAGATGGACGGCGCAATCCTGGTTGTTGCTGCAACTGATGGCCCTATGCCACAGACCCGTGAGCACATCCTGTTAGGTCGTCAGGTTGGCGTTCCTTACATCATCGTATTCCTGAACAAATGTGACATGGTTGATGATGAAGAGCTACTGGAACTGGTTGAAATGGAAGTTCGTGAACTTCTGTCTCAGTACGATTTCCCTGGCGACGATACCCCAATCGTTCGCGGTTCAGCGCTGAAAGCACTGGAAGGCGAAGCAGAGTGGGAAGCGAAAATCGTTGAACTGGCTGGTTTCCTGGATTCTTACATCCCTGAGCCAGAGCGTGCAATTGACAAGCCGTTCCTGCTGCCAATCGAAGACGTATTCTCAATCTCCGGCCGTGGTACAGTTGTTACCGGTCGTGTTGAGCGCGGTATCGTTAAAGTGGGCGAAGAAGTTGAAATCGTGGGTATCAAAGACACGATCAAAACTACCTGTACCGGTGTTGAAATGTTCCGCAAACTGCTGGACGAAGGCCGTGCGGGTGAGAACGTTGGTGTTCTGCTGCGTGGTACTAAGCGTGAAGAAATCGAACGTGGTCAGGTTCTGGCTAAACCAGGTTCAATCAAGCCACACACCAAATTTGAATCAGAAGTTTATATTCTGAGCAAAGATGAAGGTGGTCGTCATACTCCGTTCTTCAAAGGCTACCGTCCTCAGTTCTACTTCCGTACAACTGACGTAACCGGTGCAATTGAACTGCCGGAAGGCGTGGAAATGGTTATGCCTGGTGATAACATCCAGATGCACGTAACCCTGATCCACCCAATCGCAATGGACGAAGGTCTGCGTTTCGCAATCCGTGAAGGCGGCCGTACCGTTGGCGCGGGTGTTGTAGCGAAAGTTCTGGGTTAATTACGGATGTAATAATCCTAAAAAGGGCATCAAATGATGCCCTTTTTCTGCGTTGTCTTATGAAGAACCTATCTCATCACTAGTTGATCATCAACTACTGGTGAGATAGGCTCTCACGCAACGAATGGTGAGTATCTCGAAGAATACGAAACTCATGCTGGATTATGACGCCAAGTCAGATACAATTGCATCTGTCCTTAATTTTGGTCTGATTTGTTTTGCAACTGCGAGGCAGTCCGGCTGACTTTTTTATTTCATGGTTACAGGTTGGTTTATGAGTGCGAATAGCGAAGCTCAACAAAACGGCCGTGGTGCTGACATTGCCAAATGGTTAGTGGTCGCAGTTCTGCTGATCGCTGCCATCGGCGGGAACTACTACTTCCGCGAATTTAATCTTGCGCTGCGTGCGCTGGCAGTCGTTGTCGTCATCGCATTAGCCGGTGGTATTGCACTGTGGACAACGAAAGGCAAAGCGACACTGACTTTTGCCCGCGAAGCACGGGTTGAAATGCGTAAAGTGATCTGGCCTACACGTCAGGAAACACTGCATACAACACTTATCGTTGCGGCTGTCACAGCAGTTATGTCGTTAGTGTTATGGGGCCTTGATGGTATCCTTGTCCGTCTTGTTTCCTATATAACATCCTTCTGAGGTTCTAAAGATGTCGGATTCTCCTAAAAAACGTTGGTATGTCATCCAGGCTTTCTCCGGATTTGAGAGCCGGGTTGCGCAGTCTCTGCGTGAACATATCAAAATCAACGGGATGGAAGATTCATTTGGCGAAGTCATGGTGCCAACGGAAGAAGTCGTCGAGATCCGCAGCGGTCAGCGCCGCAAAAGTGAGCGCAAATTCTTCCCGGGCTATGTCCTGGTTCAGATGGCGATGAACGATGCATCCTGGCATCTGGTACGTAATGTGCCGCGTGTAATGGGGTTCATCGGCGGTACATCCGATCGTCCCGCACCGATCAGCGATAAAGAAGTTGATGCGATTATGAACCGCCTGCAGCAGGTGGGTGATAAGCCGCGTCCGAAAACGCTGTTCGAACCGGGCGAAATGGTCCGCGTTTCCGATGGTCCGTTTGCAGACTTTAACGGTGTGGTTGAAGAAGTCGATTACGAAAAGAGCCGCCTGAAGGTATCAGTCTCTATTTTTGGTCGTGCAACACCGGTCGAACTGGATTTCAGTCAGGTCGAAAAACCGTAACGGTTTCTTTTCCGGACTTGCAAAGGGCGGGAAATTTATCTACAATTTCGCGCCTTTTGTTTTTCAGGGGTTCGCGTTTTCACGCGGGCCTGTATTCATAGGGGAGCCGGGATACCCGGCGCTATTACCCACATTGAGGATTTTTTAAATGGCTAAGAAAGTACAAGCCTATATCAAACTGCAGGTTGCAGCTGGTATGGCAAACCCTAGTCCACCGGTTGGTCCGGCACTGGGTCAGCAGGGTGTGAACATCATGGAATTCTGTAAAGCGTTTAACGCCAAAACAGACAGCATGGAAAAAGGTTTACCAATCCCGGTTGTTATTACCGTTTACGCTGACCGTTCTTTCACTTTCATCACTAAAACTCCGCCAGCGGCAGTTTTACTGAAGAAAGCTGCAGGTCTGAAATCTGGTTCCGGCAAACCGAACAAAGAGAAAGTAGGTAAAATTACTTCTGCTCAGGTTCGTGAGATTGCTGAGACTAAAGCAGCGGATATGACTGGTGCCGATGTAGAAGCTATGATGCGTTCTATCGAAGGTACTGCTCGTTCCATGGGCCTGGTAGTGGAGGGTTAATCGATGGCTAAACTGACCAAGCGCATGCGCAATATCCGTGAAAAAGTTGATGCTACCAAACAGTACGACATCAATGAAGCCGTAGCCCTGCTGAAAGAATTAGCAACTGCTAAATTCGTTGAAAGCGTTGACGTTGCTGTCAACCTGGGTATCGATGCACGTAAATCTGACCAAAACGTCCGCGGTGCAACTGTACTGCCGAACGGTACCGGTCGTTCTGTCCGCGTAGCTGTGTTCGCACAGGGCGCTAACGCTGAAGCTGCTAAAGCTGCAGGCGCAGAACTGGTTGGTATGGAAGACCTGGCTGACAAAATCAAAGCCGGCGAAATGGACTTCGACGTTGTTATCGCATCTCCGGATGCAATGCGCGTTGTTGGCCAATTAGGTCAGATCTTAGGGCCGCGCGGCCTGATGCCAAACCCGAAAGTAGGTACTGTAACTCCTAACGTTGCTGAAGCTGTGAACAACGCTAAAGCGGGTCAGGTTCGTTACCGTAACGATAAAAACGGGATCATCCACACTACCATCGGTAAAGTAGATTTCGATACTGATAAACTGAAAGAAAACCTGGAAGCTCTGCTGGTTGCGCTGAAAAAAGCAAAACCATCTTCAGCGAAAGGCGTGTACATCAAGAAAATCAGCCTGTCTACCACCATGGGTGCGGGTGTTGCAATCGACCAGTCTGGTCTGACTGCTGCTGCTTAATATCTGCTGATAATAAGCACTTTACATTGGGGTCAGGTTTCTGTAGAATCTGACGCCCAATGTTTGCTGTATTTGATTTGTGAAATTATCACAGGATCAGGAACAGCTCAGAATTTCGGTTGGAGCCCGGCCTTTTCCGGGCCCCGTCCAAGACCGCAGGTGTAAGTGATTACTTAATTTTCCTGCGTAGACGGTGACAGAGCCACAAGAATTTTATTCGAGTATTCTGCTCACCGTGTTTTAGCGCTCTCCACCTTCCGGTGCTGAGTGAAGTGAGTTCCGGGGTTGTATACCCGGCTAAACCAGGAGCAAGAAGCTAATGGCATTAAATCTTCAAGACAAACAAGCGATTGTTGCTGAAGTCAGCGAAGTTGCCAAAGGCGCGCTGTCTGCAGTTGTCGCGGATTCCCGTGGTGTAACTGTAGATAAAATGACCGGTCTGCGTAAAGCATGTCGTGAAGCTGGCGTTACTGTACGTGTAGTACGTAACACCCTGCTGCGTCGTGCTGTTGAAGGTACCTCTTCTGAGTGCCTGAAAGACGTATTCGTCGGTCCTACCTTGATTGCATTTTCTCATGAACATCCGGGCGCTGCTGCTCGTCTGTTCAAAGAATTCGCGAAAGCGAACCCTGCATTCGAGATTAAAGCCGCAGCCTTTGAAGGTGAGTTAATTGCAGCGAAAGATATCGATCGTTTAGCAACACTCCCGACTTACGAAGAAGCAATCGCGCGCCTGATGGCAACCATGAAAGAAGCCTCTGCAGGCAAACTGGTTCGCACTCTGGCAGCGTTACGCGATCAGAAAGAAGCAGCTTAATTGCCCTTTCTTTTCTTCGTTGCTTTTTAACGTATAAACTTATTCTGAATTTTAGGAACATATCGTATGTCTATCACTAAAGAACAAATCCTGGACGCAGTTGCTGAAATGTCTGTAATGGACGTTGTTGAACTGATCACCATGATGGAAGAAAAATTCGGCGTTTCTGCTGCTGCTGCTGTAGCAGTTGCTGCGGGTCCTGCTGAAGCTGCTGAAGAGAAAACTGAGTTCGACGTTATTCTGAAAGCTGCCGGCGCTAACAAAGTTGCAGTAATCAAAGCTGTTCGCGGCGCAACTGGTCTGGGCCTGAAAGAAGCTAAAGATTTAGTTGAAAGCGCACCTGCTGCACTGAAAGAAGGTGTGAGCAAAGATGAAGCTGAAACTCTGAAAAAATCTCTGGAAGAAGCTGGCGCAGAAGTTGAAGTTAAATAAGCCACTTTTTGCAGTAGCAGCCTGAAAATGGCTGATGGCTGGTGACTTATTGGTCACCAGCCTTTTTGCGCTAATGCGCATGCGTGTGTTTTCGGGGTAACAGTTGTGTTATCTGACACCCGCAAACTCTCCGAATACTTTTTGCTATTGACGACTTAATATACTGTGTTTATGACTGCGATTCGCTCGGGTAGCTCGGTAGTCAGCAGCGCAATGAAATGATTTAAGAGTAATAGCAATGGGTATTAACAGAAAATGTTCAATTTTCTGTCCAAATTAGATAGTTGTAGCGACTGTCCGTTAATACGGGCAGGCCGGGTCACTGATCAAGCGAGCTGAGGAACCCTATGGTTTACTCCTATACCGAGAAGAAACGTATTCGTAAGGATTTTGGTAAACGTCCGCAAGTGCTGGATGTACCTTATCTCCTTTCTATCCAGCTGGATTCATTCCAGAAATTCATTGAACTCGATCCGGACGGTCAGAACGGCCTGGAAGCCGCGTTCCGTTCCGTTTTCCCGATTCAGAGCTACAGTGGTAATGCTGAACTGCAATATGTCAGCTTCCGTCTGGGTGAGCCGGTATTTGACGTGAAAGAATGTCAGATCCGCGGCGTTACCTTTTCCGCACCGCTGCGCGTAAAACTGCGTCTGGTTGTTTACGAGCGTGAAGCACCGGAAGGCACAGTTAAAGATATTAAAGAACAGGAAGTTTACATGGGCGAGATTCCGCTCATGACCGAAAACGGAACGTTCGTTATCAACGGTACTGAGCGTGTTATCGTTTCTCAGTTACACCGCAGCCCGGGCGTGTTCTTTGACAGTGACAAAGGTAAAACACACTCTTCCGGTAAAGTGCTGTATAACGCACGTATCATTCCTTACCGTGGTTCATGGCTGGACTTCGAATTCGATCCGAAAGACAACTTATTTGTCCGTATTGACCGCCGCCGTAAATTACCGGCATCGATCATTCTGCGCGCGATGAATTTCAGCACCGAAGACATTCTGAATCTGTTCTTCGAGAAGACCACCTTTGAAATCCGCAATAATAAACTGACCATGACCCTCATTCCTGAGCGTCTGCGTGGTGAAACCGCATCCTTCGATATCGAAGCGAACGGTAAAGTTTATATTGAGAAAGGCCGTCGTATCACTGCCCGTCATATCCGTCAGCTGGAAAAAGACGAAGTCAGCCAGATTGAAGTTCCTGTTGAATATATCGCAGGCAAAGTGGTTGCACGTGATTACATCGATGAAGCGACCGGTGAATTAATTTGTGCAGCGAACATGGAAATGTCACTGGATCTGCTGGCGCGTCTGAGCCAGTCCGGTCACAAAACCATTGAAACGCTGTTCACCAACGACCTGGATCACGGCGCCTACATGTCAGAAACCCTGCGTGTGGACCCGACCAACGATCGTTTAAGCGCACTGGTGGAAATCTACCGTATGATGCGTCCTGGTGAGCCGCCAACCCGCGAAGCTGCTGAAAATCTGTTCGAGAACCTGTTCTTCTCTGAAGATCGTTACGATCTGTCTGCGGTCGGCCGCATGAAGTTCAACCGTTCACTGGGTCGTGATGACTCTGACGGTACCGGTATCCTGAGCCAGCAGGACATTACTGATGTCATGAAGAAACTGATCGACATCCGTAACGGCCGTGGTGAAGTGGATGATATCGACCACTTAGGTAACCGTCGTATCCGTTCTGTCGGTGAAATGGCAGAAAACCAGTTCCGTGTGGGTCTGGTCCGTGTTGAGCGTGCGGTGAAAGAGCGTCTGTCCCTGGGTGATCTGGATAACCTGATGCCTCAGGATATGATCAACGCCAAGCCGATTTCTGCTGCCGTTAAAGAGTTCTTTGGTTCCAGCCAGCTGTCCCAGTTTATGGACCAGAACAACCCGCTGTCAGAAATCACGCATAAACGCCGTATCTCAGCATTAGGCCCGGGTGGTCTGACCCGTGAGCGTGCCGGCTTCGAAGTACGAGACGTTCACCCGACTCACTACGGCCGCGTATGTCCTATCGAGACCCCTGAAGGTCCGAACATCGGTCTGATCAACTCCTTATCTGTTTATGCACAGACTAACGAATATGGTTTCCTGGAAACCCCGTACCGTTTAGTGCGTGACGATGTTGTTACCGATGAAATTCATTACCTGTCTGCAATCGAAGAAGGCAACTTCATCATTGCACAGGCAAACACCGTATTAGATGACGATGGACACTTCGTTGATGAACTGATCACCTGCCGTAACAAAGGTGAATCCAGCTTATTCAGCCGTGATCAGGTTCAGTACATGGACGTTTCCACCCAGCAGGTGGTTTCTGTCGGTGCATCCCTGATCCCGTTCCTGGAACACGATGACGCCAACCGTGCATTGATGGGGGCGAACATGCAACGTCAGGCGGTTCCGACTCTGCGCGCTGATAAGCCGCTGGTTGGTACCGGTATGGAACGTGCGGTAGCGGTTGACTCCGGTGTTACAGCCGTAGCCAAACGCGGCGGTATGGTTCAGTACGTTGACGCGTCACGTATCGTTATCAAGGTTAATGAAGATGAAATGTATGCCGGCGAAGCGGGCATCGACATCTACAGCCTGACCAAATATACCCGTTCTAACCAGAACACCTGTATCAACCAGACTCCTTGCGTATCGCTGGGCGAGCCGGTTGAACGCGGTGACGTGCTGGCTGATGGTCCGTCAACTGACCTCGGCGAACTGGCACTGGGTCAGAACATGCGCGTGGCATTCATGCCATGGAACGGTTACAACTTCGAAGACTCCATCCTCGTATCCGAGCGTGTTGTTCAGGAAGACCGTTTCACCACTATCCACATCCAGGAACTGGCTTGTGTGTCCCGTGACACCAAACTGGGGCCTGAAGAGATCACCGCCGACATCCCTAACGTGGGTGAAGCAGCGCTCTCCAAACTGGATGAATCCGGTATCGTGTATATCGGTGCGGAAGTGAAAGGCGGCGACATTCTGGTCGGTAAAGTGACACCTAAAGGTGAAACACAATTAACCCCGGAAGAGAAACTGCTGCGTGCTATCTTCGGTGAAAAAGCGTCAGATGTGAAAGATTCATCTCTGCGCGTACCGAACGGTGTTTCCGGTACTGTTATCGACGTCCAGGTCTTTACCCGCGATGGCGTGGAAAAAGACAAGCGTGCTCTCGAAATCGAAGAGATGCAGCTGCGTGACGCGAAGAAAGACCTGACCGAAGAGCTCCAGATTCTGGAAGCCGGTCTGTTCAGCCGTATCCGTTCCGTTCTGATCAACGGCGGCATGGAAGCTGACAAACTGGACAAACTGCCGCGCGAGCGCTGGTTAGAACTGGCTCTGACTGATGAAGAAAAACAGAATCAGTTAGAACAGCTGGCAGAGCAGTATGACGAACTGAAATCTGAGTTCGCCAAGAAACTGGAAGCGAAACGCCGCAAAATCACTCAGGGCGATGATCTGGCACCGGGCGTGCTGAAAATCGTTAAAGTGTATCTGGCTGTTAAACGTCAGATCCAGCCTGGTGATAAAATGGCGGGTCGTCACGGTAACAAAGGGGTTATCTCTAAAATTAACCCTATCGAAGATATGCCATACGATGAAAAAGGTAACCCTGTTGACATCGTACTGAACCCGCTGGGCGTACCATCGCGTATGAACATCGGTCAGATTCTGGAAACCCACCTGGGTATGGCTGCGAAAGGCATCGGTGACAAAATCAACCAGATGATCAAAGAGCAGCAGGAAGTCGCGAAATTACGTGAATTCATCCAGAAAGCCTATGACCTGGGTAACGACCCGCGTCAGAAAGTGGATCTGAACACCTTCAGTGATGAAGAAGTTCTGCGCCTGGCGGATAACCTGAAAAAAGGTATGCCGACAGCGACACCAGTATTCGATGGTGCGAAAGAGCAGGAAATCAAAGCATTACTGACTCTGGGTGGCTTACCGACTTCCGGTCAGATCACACTGTTTGATGGCCGTACCGGCGAGCAGTTCGAGCGTCAGGTTACCGTCGGCTATATGTACATGCTGAAACTGAACCACCTGGTTGATGACAAGATGCATGCACGTTCTACCGGTTCTTACAGCCTGGTTACCCAGCAGCCGCTGGGTGGTAAGGCGCAGTTCGGTGGTCAGCGTTTCGGGGAGATGGAAGTGTGGGCACTGGAAGCATACGGTGCAGCTTACACCCTCCAGGAGATGCTGACTGTGAAATCGGATGACGTTAACGGTCGTACGAAGATGTACAAAAACATCGTCGACGGCAGTCATCAGATGGAGCCGGGAATGCCGGAATCTTTCAACGTATTGCTGAAAGAAATCCGTTCCCTCGGTATCAATATCGAGCTGGAAGACGAGTAATTACCGTTGTGGCTGCCCGTGGTACACGGGCAGCACCAGTAAATCTGGTTTAAGGGACAGACAGACTACCGTTTGTCTCACAGGTCTAACTCCGACAGGAGCCATTTCGTGAAAGACTTATTAAAGTTTCTGAAAGCGCAAACCAAGACCGAAGAGTTTGATGCGATCAAAATTGGTCTGGCCTCACCTGACATGATTCGTTCATGGTCATTTGGTGAAGTGAAAAAGCCGGAAACCATTAACTACCGTACGTTCAAACCTGAGCGTGACGGGCTTTTCTGTGCGCGTATCTTCGGGCCGGTAAAAGATTACGAATGTTTGTGCGGTAAGTACAAACGTCTGAAACACCGTGGTGTGATTTGTGAGAAGTGTGGTGTTGAAGTGACTCAGACTAAAGTGCGCCGTGAGCGCATGGGTCACATCGAACTGGCATCACCGACCGCACACATCTGGTTCCTGAAATCACTGCCGTCCCGTATCGGCCTGCTGCTGGATATGCCGCTGCGTGATATCGAACGTGTTCTGTACTTTGAATCTTATGTTGTTGTTGAAGGCGGGATGACCAGCCTGGAGCGCAGCCAGATTCTGACAGAAGAACAGTATCTCGACGCTCTGGAAGAGTTCGGTGATGAGTTCGACGCGAAAATGGGTGCGGAAGCCATCCAGGCATTGCTGAAAGCAATGGATCTGGAGCAGGAAGTCGAAAACCTGCGCGAAGAACTGAATGAAACCAATTCAGAAACCAAACGTAAGAAACTGACCAAGCGTATCAAGCTGCTGGAAGCCTTCATTCAGTCAGGTAACAAACCTGAGTGGATGATCCTGACAGTGCTGCCGGTGTTACCACCGGATCTGCGTCCGTTAGTTCCGCTCGATGGTGGTCGTTTTGCGACATCAGATCTGAACGATCTGTACCGTCGTGTGATCAACCGTAACAACCGTCTGAAACGCCTGCTGGATCTGGCTGCGCCTGACATCATCGTACGTAACGAAAAACGTATGCTGCAGGAAGCCGTGGATGCGCTGCTGGATAACGGCCGTCGTGGTCGTGCAATTACCGGCTCTAACAAGCGTCCGCTGAAATCTCTGGCAGACATGATCAAAGGTAAACAGGGTCGTTTCCGTCAGAACCTGCTCGGTAAGCGTGTTGACTATTCCGGTCGTTCTGTAATCACCGTAGGTCCTTACCTGCGTCTGCATCAGTGCGGTCTGCCTAAGAAAATGGCACTGGAACTGTTCAAACCGTTCATCTACGGTAAGCTGGAACTGCGTGGTCTTGCTACCACCATCAAAGCTGCCAAGAAAATGGTTGAGCGCGAAGAAGCGGTCGTATGGGATATCCTGGATGAAGTTATCCGTGAGCACCCGGTTCTCCTGAACCGTGCACCGACACTTCACCGTCTGGGTATTCAGGCGTTTGAACCAATCCTTATCGAAGGTAAAGCTATCCAGCTGCACCCGCTCGTTTGTGCGGCATATAACGCCGACTTCGATGGTGACCAGATGGCGGTTCACGTCCCTCTGACCCTGGAAGCGCAGCTCGAAGCCCGTGCCCTGATGATGTCCACCAACAACATCCTGTCACCGGCAAGCGGCGATCCGATTATCGTACCTTCTCAGGACGTTGTTCTGGGTCTGTACTACATGACCCGTGACTGTGTTAACGCCAAAGGCGAAGGCATGGTACTGAACGGTTCAACGGAAGCTGAGCGTGTATACCGCGCCGGTCATGCGTCTCTGCATGCCCGTGTGAAAGTCCGTATCACTGAAGAAGTGAAAGACGGCGAAGGTAATGTCACCAAGCGTACCAGCATGATTGATACCACTGTCGGCCGTGCCATCTTATGGCGTATCGTTCCGCGTGGTCTGCCTTACTCACTGGTTAACCAGCCGCTGGGTAAAAAAGCAATCTCCAAAATGCTGAACACCTGTTACCGTATTCTGGGTCTGAAGCCGACCGTTATCTTTGCTGACCAGATCATGTACACCGGTTTTGCCTACGCTGCCCGTTCAGGTGCATCCGTTGGTATCGATGACATGGTTATTCCGGAGAAAAAAGCCGGGATCATCGCAGAAGCGGAAGCGGAAGTGGCCGAAATCCAGGAGCAGTTCCAGTCTGGTCTGGTTACCGCCGGCGAACGTTATAACAAGGTTATCGATATCTGGGCCGCGGCGAACGAACGTGTTGCCAAGGCGATGATGGAAAACCTGTCTGTTGAAACCGTGGTTAACCGCGACGGCGAAGAAGAACAGCAGGTTTCTTTCAACAGTATCTTTATGATGGCCGACTCCGGTGCGCGTGGTTCTGCCGCACAGATTCGTCAGCTGGCCGGTATGCGTGGTCTGATGGCGAAACCGGATGGTTCCATCATCGAAACGCCAATCACCGCGAACTTCCGTGAAGGTCTTGACGTACTCCAGTACTTCATCTCAACCCACGGTGCGCGTAAAGGTCTGGCGGATACCGCACTGAAAACAGCAAACTCCGGTTACCTGACCCGTCGTCTGGTTGACGTGGCACAAGACCTCGTCATCACTGAAGATGACTGTGGTACGCACGAAGGTATCGTCATGACCCCGGTTATCGAGGGTGGTGATGTTAAAGAACCTCTGCGCGACCGCGTATTAGGCCGTGTGGCTGCTGAAGACATTCTGAAGCCGGGTACTGCGGATATTCTTATCCCGCGTAACACCCTGCTGCACGAAAAACAGTGTGACCTGTTAGAAGAAAACTCAGTCGACAGCGTGAAAGTCCGCTCTGTGGTTAGTTGTGAAACTGACTTCGGTGTGTGTGCGAAATGCTACGGTCGTGACCTGGCGCGCGGTCATATCATCAACTCAGGCGAAGCCGTTGGTGTTATTGCTGCACAGTCAATCGGTGAGCCGGGTACACAGCTGACGATGCGTACGTTCCACATCGGTGGTGCGGCATCCCGTGCTGCTGCGGAATCCAGCATTCAGGTTCGTAACAAAGGTACAGTGAAACTGTTCAACGCGAAGCTTATCGGTAACACTGCCGGTAAACTGGTGGTGACTTCACGTAACACTGAACTGCGTCTGATCGATGAATTCGGCCGTACGAAAGAAAGCTATAAAGTTCCTTACGGTGCTCAGCTTTCCAAAGGTGATGGCGAAGCTGTTAACGGCGGTGAAACGGTCGCTAACTGGGATCCGCATACCATGCCGGTTGTCAGTGAAGTATCCGGTGTTATCCGCTTTACCGACATGCACGATGGCCAGACCATTACCCGTCAGACTGATGAATTAACCGGTCTGTCCTCACTGGTTGTTCTGGATTCTGCAGAACGTACCGCCAGTGCGAAAGAAATGCGTCCGGCACTGAAAATTATCGATGCACAGGGTAACGACGTTCTGATCCCGAACACTGATATGCCTGCTGCTTACTTCCTGCCGGGTAAAGCGATTGTTCAGCTGGATGATGGTGTTACCATCAACGCCGGTGACACGCTGGCACGTATTCCGCAGGAATCTGTCGGTACCAAGGATATTACCGGTGGTCTGCCGCGCGTTGCTGACCTGTTCGAAGCGCGTCGTCCGAAAGAGCCTGCTATCCTGGCTGAAATCAGCGGTATCATCTCGTTCGGTAAAGAGACCAAAGGTAAGCGTCGTCTGGTGATCACACCAATCGACGGCAGCGATCCATACGAAGAGATGATTCCTAAATGGCGTCAGCTCAACGTGTTTGAAGGTGAAATGGTTGAACGTGGTGACGTCGTATCCGATGGTCCGGAATCACCGCACGATATCCTGCGTCTGCGTGGCGTGAATGCGGTTGCCCGTTATATCGCGAACGAAGTCCAGGAAGTTTACCGCTTACAGGGCGTTAAGATTAACGATAAACACATCGAAGTTATCGTTCGTCAGATGCTGCGTAAAGTCACCATCACCTCTGCGGGAAGCTCTGAGTTCCTCGAAGGTGAGCAGGTTGAATATGCACGCGTGAAAGTGGCAAACCGTCAGCTGGAGCAGGAAGGCAAAATCCCTGCAACCTTCGAACGTGATCTGCTGGGTATCACCAAAGCGTCTCTGGCAACAGAGTCCTTTATCTCTGCGGCATCGTTCCAGGAGACCACCCGCGTTCTGACCGAAGCGGCCGTTGCGGGTAAACGCGACGAACTGCGCGGTCTGAAAGAGAACGTCATCGTGGGTCGCCTGATCCCGGCCGGTACCGGTTTCGCGTACCACCAGGATCGTATCCGCCGCCGCCATCTGGCAGAAACTGCCGATGCAGCACCACAGCAGGTCAGTGCTGATGAAGCAACAGCTAACTTAGCTGAGCTTCTGAACGCCGGCTTCGGTGGCAGTAAAGAGTAAGTGATACAGCGATGTAACTGACTGAACAGCCCTCCTTTTTAAGGAGGGCTTTTTTGTGCAGTACCGTAAGTAAATGGGCATATTATGCGCAACGTATTGTTTATTATTATGGTTTTATTCTCCGTCACCGGTATCAGCCGGGCCGCGGAAGTCCCGTCAGATTCACAGGAATGGTTACTGAAAGATGAACCGCCGGTACTGATCCAGGTAAAAGAACCACAGGTCATTTTTGCACCGGTTGCCGGTACGATGCAGGGCGTTGCTGAACTGAATCCGTCACACGGTTTTTATATTTACCCGATGAAAGGGGAATTCCGCGAGTTACAGTTTGGTAATGACCGCGGTTTTATCGGCAGTGAGTATCTGTCGGATAAAAAACCTAAAGTCGTGCCGCCGCTGGATACGCTGAATGAACTGAATAATCCGATCTATGACTATCTGATCACTATCAGCAACACTCCTGTTTTCGGCACACCGGATGATTCGGTATCCCCGGTTGCCACCCTGTTTGGTGATCTGCGTTATCCGGTTCTGGCTAAAATGGTCAGAGAAAACCGGGAGGGTGAAAAAGTTGTCTGGCTGACGATCCGTCTGGCGGACAGGCTGGCCTATATCCGTTTACCGGATGTGGAACTGGATAAAGGTATCCCGATCCTGACGTATCACCATATCCTGAAAGACAGTGAAAACAGAAACTTCCGCCATACTTCAACCACAACATCAGTGGAAGCCTTTAAGGCGCAGATGGACTATCTGAAGCAGGCCGGTTACCGGACAATTTCTCTTGATGATGTGGCCGGTTATCTGGCGAAAGAAAATAACCTGCCGGGGAAAGTGGTCGCGCTGACGTTCGATGATGGTCTGAAATCGGTGTACCGGTATGCTTATCCGATCCTGAAACAGAATGACCAAAAGGCCACGCTGTTTGTGATTTCCTCGCGGGTGAAATCAAAATCACAGAAATGGGCGCCGGACGGATTGCAGTTTATGTGCTGGCCGGAACTGATGCAGTCACGGGATGTATTTGATATTCAGTCACATACTCATTTCTTACATCGTCTCGATAACCGCAAAAACCCGATTATTTTCAGCCGCAAAGAACATACGCTCCTGCTGGATTACCAGCGTTCACAGCGCGTACTGGCGAAACTGAATCCGCAGCAGCACTATCTGGCATATCCTTTCGGGGCATATAATCAGGATGCGATGGATGCCGCACAGCAGGCCGGCATGACGATGGCCGTCACGACTATTCAGGGAAAGGTCCGTCTCGGTGATAATCCGTATGCCTTGAAACGTCTCTATGCACTGCGAACTGACCCGGTTGAAAAATTTGCCACCATGATTGGCAACAGTGGTCCGGAAGTGGTGAATAAGGATATTGTTGTCGACAGATAATATTGTTTTTATATAACAACTCACGGCCTGTTAATCATGATTATCAGGCCGTTTTTTTACAGAATATATTATGAAATTAAAAATTGCAGTTCATAAGGCGCAGATTCATAGCTGACCAGGTTATCTTCAAATTCATTGGCAATAACCATCCGTGGTTTTTCTTTTCCGTGAAAATAACGTTTAACCATTTCTGCATCGATATTTTCACTGAGATAATGACAGATACAGCAAAGGTAAAATCCCGCCGGTAAACACACCAGGTTAGGCGAATCAAAATCCGGTTTTTCTTTTAAGTAAATCAGGTATTTTGACGGGTAGAAGGTTTGTTCAATAATGTTTTTATAATCCAGCACATAGGCGTACTGCCGCAGATAATCCAGTGACTGATTTTCCGGTCTGGCTTTCATTTCAGCCAGTCGCAGTTCCATTTTTGAAATCGGACGATCTGCCGGATAACAGGGAACAAACAGACACCAGCGTTCCGGTAATTCAGTAGTATAAAAAGCCCCGTTACGTGGTTTATTATCGGTGAAGGTAAAGTAATCCAGATACCAGTCCAGTGTTTCAATGGTTTTTTTTAATTCTGCCATCTGCTGTAATTTACGGGATTTTTCCTGAATTAAGTATTCGGTTAATTTATTTTTATCACCGCTTTCCATAATGGTTTTAATATCATTCAGATTCATGTTCATCTTCTGAAGATATTTAATTCTGTCGATATAATGAAATTGTTCAAATGTATAATAACGGTATCCGTTTTCATTATCCGTATAACCGGGTTTGAGAATGGATTTCTTATCATAAAAACGCAGTGTCTGCGTTGAGACACCTAATAACGCAGCGGTTTCCCCGATAGTAAAATATTTCTTCATGATTGCTGCCTGTAAAATAATTACTTTTATTTAAATTATCAGATTTAAAATTAACATACTATTTCCCGGGGAAATAATTTTGTGATTATCTTCTCATAACCTGAATTACGGATTTAACCTTATTCCAGCTATAAGGTTTAGGGTGTGCGCATTGTTATTTATTGTTAAAAAAAGCAGGATAAAAAATGAAAGAACGCACACAGCTATTGTATTCAGGGGAAATGAATTTACCGGGTCATATTCACCCGGATGCACCCGCTATTTTTCCGGCCACCGCCTATGCCATGCAGGATACACAGCACTATTTTGCTGTCAGCAGCGGCAATGGTGAGTATCAGTATAACCGTACCGCAAACCCTAACCGTGACAGCTTATCGGCGGCAATTTCACTGATGGAAGACGGTGAGGTATCTGCTGTTATGGCGTCCGGGATGGCGGCCATTTCGGCAGTATTACTGAGCCTGCTCAGACAGGGCGATCACATTGTCGTCAATGAGGCTATCTACGGTGAAACCATTGAGCTGATTGATTTAATTCTGATTCCGTTCGGTGTGACGGTCACTTATGCAGATTTCCTGTCACCGGAATCGGTGCTGGCGGCTGTCAGACCGGAAACGGTGATGCTGTATACCGAAATTATCAGTAACCCGCTGATTAAAGTTGTCGATATCGATGCTATTGCCCGTATCAGTAAAGCGAATGATTGTCTGCTGGTGGTGGACAATACTTTTTCAACCCCGTTTGTTATCAAACCATTACAGCACGGCGCGGATATCGTGATCCACAGCCTGACCAAGTTTTTCGGCGGACACAGTGATTTAACAGCCGGTTCGGTGACCTGCTCTCAGGCGCTGATGCAGAAAATTGAGCTGAAAGCCCGCCTGCTGGGGGGATGCAGTGATCCTTATACTGCCTGGCTCTGTCTGCGCAGTATCCGGACAATGGAAATGCGGGTATCACGCCAGATGGAAAATGCGCAGCGTATTGCGGAGGCGCTCAGCAGCGACCCGCGCGTGGCACAAGTGAACTATCCGGGACTGGCTTCACATCCGCAGCATGATTTGGCGAAATCCCTGTTTCTGCAGGGCTGCGGTCCGATGCTCAGTTTCCGTGTTGCTGACGACCAGACAAAGGTCGATGATTTTATCCGCCGCTTAAATCTCATTACCTATCTGGGCACGCTGGGCGGGTTCCGTACCTCTCTGGCGCATCCGGCGACCGCATTCCGCACTGAATTTACACCGCAGCAGCTGATTGATTTTGGTATGCACGAAGGGCTTATCCGTATTTCTGCCGGATGCGAAGCTGCCGAAGATTTAATTGCTGATATTACTCAGGCACTTGATGTGTTTAATTAAACCGGATACTCATTATGGACACGATTCTTAATCTTATTAATCAGTTTTCAGATTTTATCTGGACTTATCCGATGCCGGTTTTATTAGTCAGTCTCGGTATCTGGCTGACTATTAAATTCCGTTTTAAATACCAGCTTAATTTTCGTTTTAATATTAAAAATACCTATGGCGGATTATTTAAGAAAAAAAATGCCGGTGAACAAATTCAGGGTACGGGATCGGTGTCCAGTTTTGCCGCCGCCTGTACCGCGCTGGCGAATACCGTGGGTATCGGCAGTATCGGCGGGGTGGCAACCGCGATTACGATGGGCGGGCCGGGCGCGATATTCTGGCTTTGGTTCTCCGCCTTTTTCGGAATCGCAACGAAAGCCTGTGAAATTATTCTCGGCCAGCGTTACCGCGTCAAATATGAAAAATCGATGGATGAATATGTCTGTGACCGTTCATTTGTGATGGAACATGCACTGGGCTGGAAAAAAGGTGCGGTTGCATTGTCGGTGTGCTGTTTTATGCTCGGGCCGTGGACATGTCTGGTGCAAAGTGAATCCGCAACATCTTCTATCGAAGAAGCGTTTAATGTCGACAGTTATCTGACATTGCTGGTGATGGTTATTTTTATTGCCAGTGTCATTATCGGCGGATTAAAAGGTATTTCCTCCAAAATGGAAAGTGTGGTGCCGAAACTGGCGATCACCTATCTGACCGTCGCGGTGATTCTGCTGGTGATGAATTATGATCAGATCCTGTCTGCATTTGCCCTGATCTTTAAATCGGCCTTTTCACCGGCTGCCGGTGTCGGCGGATTTGCCGGGGCAACCGTGATGGAAGCCATCCGTTTCGGGATCGCGCGGGGGATTTATTCCAATGATGCCGGAACCGGCTACGGTATTGTGGCACATGCGGCAGCAACAACGGATCACCCGATCCGCCAGTCCAGCTGGGGTTTTGGCGAGGTTTTCCTGACCATTATTATCTGTACCGTGACGGCGCTGGCTATTCTGACCACCAATGTCTGGGTGGATTACGCCGGTATCACCTCATCACGCCTGACCACGCTGGCATTTAAAGTGACATACGGTGATGCAGGCAGCTGGTTTATGGCGATATTTATTACTCTGCTGGCCTGTACGACGACCATCGGTATGTATTTTACCTGTGAGAAAGCGGTTAACTTTTTCTTCGGGGATACCAAAGCCAATAAAATCGCGAAAAACCTGTACCGGGTTTATTATCTGGCGCCGATTGTGTTATTTACGAACCTTCAGGCTGATATTTTATGGGCGCTGACGGATATTCTGAGTGCGGTTTATGTGCTGATCACCATGACATTAATACTGAGCAGACGAAAAGAGATTTTCCGGTTGTTTAATGATTTCTGGGATCGCTATATTCCGGCGAAAAATGCCGGGCAGGATGTGCCGCCGGTAACTTACTGTAAGCGGATAGACTAAAAAAACAAGGCCGGTATTCACCGGCCTTCAGGCCGTTGACAAACCCGCAGGGGTTGGCGACGACCGCCAGAGGTTGTAAAAATAAACCAGGAAAATCAATCTGTTGATTTTCGACTGATAACACAAAGCAGGAAAAACCGCGTTTTATCCTGCTTTGTCAGCAATCTCAAGGCCGGTATTCACCGGCCTTTTTACATCATCGTCCCAGATATTTATCCCAGTCTTTCCAGACCGGCTGAAGACCGGCGGCCAGCAGGGCATCGGCGACCTGCTGCGGAGAGCGGTTATCATGCGGACTGAACTGCTCCAGTTCCGGATCATCATCTTCGGCGTAGCCGCCGGGCTGGGTCCGGGAACCGGCGCTGACCTGGTTTATCGCCACCGGCACCATATGATCACGGAAATACGGTGATTCGCGGGTGGAGAGAGACAGTTCAATATCCGGTGCGAACAGGCGGAAAGCACAGATAAGCTGTACCAGCTCCGTTTCATTCATCAGGGATTCCGGCTCAATACCACCTGCGCACGGGCGCAGACGCGGGAAAGAGATGGAATAACGGGCTTTCCAGTAGCGCTGACGCAGATAATGCAGATGCTCCGCGACCATATAGCAATCTGTCCGCCACTGTCCGGACAGACCGATCAGCGCGCCGAGGCCGATCTTGCTGATCCCGGCCTGACCGAGACGATCCGGTGTCTGTAACCGCCAGTGAAAATCCTGTTTTTTCCCTTTCAGATGGTGCCGCTGATAGGTGCTTTCATGGTAGGTTTCCTGATACACCATCACCCCGTCCAGCCCCAGCGTGCGCAGTTCGGCGTATTCCTCTGTCGCCATCGGCTGCACTTCCATCATCATGGTACTGAAATAATCGCGGATCAGCGGGAATGTTTCACGGAAGTAGTCCATTCCCACTTTGCGCTGATGTTCGCCGGTGACCAGCAGCAGGCTGTCAAACCCGAGGGCTTTTATCGCCCTGCATTCTGTATGGATTTCTTCCGGTGTCAGGGTCTTGCGTTTAATGTGGTTGCTCATGGAGAAACCACAGTAAGTGCAGTCATTGGCACACAGATTAGAGAGATAAAGCGGGACATACATTCCGACGACATGGCCGAAACGCTGACGGGTCAGCGTCTGTGCTTTCTGCGCCATCACTTCGAGATACGGACGGGCGGCAGGGGAAATCAGCGCCATAAAATCCGCCGTGGTCAGCGTGTCCGCACTCAGTGCCCGTTCGACATCGCGGGCAGTTTTGCTGTTGAGTTGCAGGGTGAGATCATCCCAGTCCAGCAGCCGCCAGTGATCGCTGAAGGTTGTTTCACGCATCACAACGCCTCCAGAAATGAGGTCAGCGGGCTGGATGCCGATGCCTGCTGCTGCTTCGGCGCAAGTCCGGCTTCCCGGGCCAGCAGTCCGGCCTCAACGGCCTGGCGGAACGCTTTCGCCATGATGACCGGCGAGCGGGCAACCGCCATGGCGGTGTTGACCAGCACGGCGTCCGCGCCCAGTTCGATGGCTTCCAGGGCGTGCCCGGGCGTGCCAATCCCAGCATCAATCACTACCGGAACCGTTGCCTGCTCAATAATAATGCGCAGCATGTCGCGGGTCTGTAATCCCTGATTGGAGCCGATAGGTGCCCCCAGCGGCATAACGGCTGCGCATCCGGCTTCCTGCAACCGGCGGCATAACACCGGGTCCGCACTGCAATAAGGCAGGACAACAAAGCCCTCTTTTACCAGTATTTCTGCCGCTGCCAGGGTTTCAACCGGGTCCGGCAGCAGGTAACGGGTATCGGGGTGGATCTCCAGTTTGATCCAGTTGGTGCCGAGTGCTTCCCGCGCCAGTTGTGCGGCAAAGACCGCTTCCCGGGCGTTATTCGCCCCGGAGGTATTCGGCAGCAGTTTAATACCGAGTTCACGGAGCGGGGCGAGGATATCATCGTGTCCTTGTGTCAGATCGATGCGCTTCATCGCCATGGTGACTAACTGGCTGCCGGAGGCGGCAATGGCTTCCTGCATCACCCGGCTGCTGGTGTATTTCCCGGTGCCGGTAAATAAATGAGATGTAAATGTAGTATCTGCAATCGTCAGCATGATTAACCTCCTGCGATAGCCTGAAAAAGTAAAATCTGATCGCCGTCGCGGACAACGTGTTCTGACCAGCAGCCGCGGACAACAATGGTCTGATTGACCGCGACAGCCATACCCGCCGCCGGGCGGCCGAGGGATGCCAGCAGTTCACTGACGGTGACAGGAGCATCAAAATTCATGATCTCGTCATTAACCGTTATGCGCATGCGGCTGCCTCCTGACATACAGGGCAACCGGTATCCCGCCGTAGTTGCAGTGTGCTCCAGCTTTGCTGTCTGCCGTCGAAGAGACGTAATTTTCCGTTCAGCGGGGAGGGTAATCCGGCCAGCAGTTTAATCGCTTCCAGCGCCTGGAGCGTGCCGATCACGCCGACAACCGGACCGAGAACACCGGCGGTGCGGCAGTTGCGTTCCGGAATCACATCATCGGGATAAAGACAGCAGTAACAGCCGTGCTCAAACGGTGGCTGCAACACCAGAAGCTGTCCGCTGAATCCGACCGCACTGCCGCTGACCAGGGTTTTTTGCTGCGTGACACAAGCGGTATTGATAGCATGGCGGGTCGCCATGTTATCGGTACAGTCGAGGACAATATCCGCTGTCTGTACAATATGTTGCAGCGTTTCCCCGGTCTGGCGTTCGGTGATCACATTGAGTGTCAGTGCGGGATTCAGCGCCCGCAGACGCGCCGCTGCGGTACGGGCTTTATTGTCCGGCACATCGGCTTCGGTATATAAAATCTGACGCTGAAGATTGGAGAGATGCACTTCATCATCATCAATCAGTGTCAGCTCACCGACACCGGCCGCAGCCAGATACAGCGCTGCAGGTGAGCCCAGTCCGCCGAGGCCGGTGATCACCGCATGAGACCGTTTGAGTTTCAGCTGGCCTTCCGGGCCGATATCCTCCAGCAGCAGCTGGCGGCTGTAGCGCATAAAGTCGTGATCATTCAGCATGGTTAACCTCCTGATGCTCTGTGATTTCCCCGGTCAGTATCATCAGTTGCCGGGTGGCGGTCTGCCAGTCAGCGGCTTTGGTGATCGCACTGACCACCGCAATGCCGCCGACCCCGGTGGCAGCAACAGCAGGAGCACGATCAAGGGAAATACCGCCGATGGCGACCAGCGGGAAATCCGGCGTGGCGGCAACCTGGCGGGCTAAGTTTTCTAATCCCTGCGGGGAAGAAGGCATGATTTTGGTTTGTGTCGGGAAAATATGTCCCAGTGCGATATAGGAGGGATGCAGCGCTTTGGCGCGCTGCAATTCCGTATCATCGTGAGTGGAAATCCCGAGACGCAGCCCGGCCTGCTGAATAGCCCGCAGGTCGGCAATATCCAGATCTTCCTGGCCGAGATGCACACCATAAGCACCGTGTTTTATCGCCGGGCGCCAGTAATCGTTGATAAACAGCCGCGCCTGATACTGTTTTCCCAGCGCGACGGCGGTGCGGATCTGCTCATCCACCTGTGCATCGGTTTTGTCTTTGATGCGTAACTGAATGGTCCGCACACCGTATGCCAGCAGCCGCTCAATCCATACCAGCGAATCCACTACCGGATACAGCCCTAGTTTATGTTCCGTCCGGGCAAACGGCGCGTCAGGCAGATTCATCGATACGCTCCTCTGCACTGTGATACAGCTCGCTGCCTTTGGCACGGAAGGCGTCAGACATCTCTTCCATCCCGGCGGCGTAGTCGCGGACTTCCTGTGAGATTTTCATTGAACAGAATTTCGGCCCGCACATGGAACAGAAATGCGCGACTTTTCCGGATGCCTGCGGCAGCGTTTCATCGTGGTAAGTCCGGGCGGTTTCCGGATCCAGCGCCAGATTGAACTGATCTTCCCAGCGGAATTCGAAACGTGCTTTTGACATCGCGTTATCGCGGATTTGGGCTCCCGGATGCCCCTTGGCAAGATCGGCGGCGTGCGCAGCGATTTTATAGGTGATAAGTCCTTGTTTAACGTCTTCTTTATTCGGCAGACCGAGATGCTCTTTCGGTGTGACATAACAGAGCATCGCGCAACCGAACCAGCCGATCAGTGCCGCGCCGATACCGGACGTGAAGTGGTCATAACCCGGCGCGATATCGGTGGTCAGCGGCCCCAGCGTGTAGAACGGTGCTTCGTGGCAATGCTCCAGCTCTTCCGTCATGTTTTTGCGGATCATCTGCATCGGCACATGACCCGGGCCTTCAATCATCACCTGCACATCATATTCCCACGCGATTTTGGTCAGTTCGCCGAGGGTATGCAGTTCCGCAAACTGAGCTTCGTCGTTGGCATCCTGAATTGACCCCGGACGCAGACCATCACCGAGAGACAGCGCCACATCATAGGCCGCACAGATTTCACAGATGTCACGGAAGTGCTGATACAGGAAGTTTTCCTGATGATGAGACAGGCACCATTTCGCCATAATCGAGCCGCCGCGTGACACAATGCCGGTCAGGCGTTTTGCGGTCATCGGCACATAGCGCAGCAGAACCCCGGCGTGAATGGTGAAGTAATCCACCCCTTGTTCCGCCTGCTCCAGCAGCGTATCGCGGAACATTTCCCAGGTCAGATCTTCGGCCACACCGTTCACTTTTTCGAGAGCCTGATAGACCGGTACGGTACCGATAGGCACCGGGCTGTTACGCAGTATCCATTCGCGGGTTTCGTGAATATAACGGCCGGTGGAGAGATCCATCACCGTATCTGCCCCCCAGCGGGTGGACCAGACCAGTTTTTCCACTTCTTCTTCAATGGAGGAGGTGACAGAGGAGTTGCCGATATTGGCATTCACTTTCACCAGGAAATTACGGCCGATAATCATCGGTTCGGATTCCGGGTGGTTAATATTGGACGGGATAATGGCACGTCCGGCGGCGACTTCATCGCGGACAAACTCCGGCGTGATGTTATCCGGCAGATTGGCGCCGAAATGCTGTCCCGGATGCTGTTGCAGCAGGACTTCGCCACGGATACGTTCACGTCCCATATTTTCGCGGATGGCGATAAATTCCATCTCAGGGGTAACAATCCCTTTCCGGGCATAATGCAGCTGCGTCACGCATTTTCCGGCTTTGGCTTTCAGCGGCGCCGGACGATCCGGGTAGCGCAGATGATCCAGTCCGTTATCAGCCAGCCGGTCACGGGTAAAATCAGAACTCAGATGTGTCACTGCTTCGGTATCACCCCGCTCTGCAACCCATTGTTCACGCAGACGGGCAAGACCGGCGCGGACATCCAGTTTCACCTGCGGGTCTCCATATGGCCCGGCGGTGTCATAAACCGGTACCGGTTCATTCTCTTCATACTGCGGATTGGCCTTGTCACCGCCGATCAGTGTGGCTGACAGGGCAATTTCCCGCATCGGCACACGAATATCCGGGCGGGAGCCGGTGAGATAAATACGGGACGAATTCGGGAAATTGACGCCTTTCAGCGTGCTGATATATTCCTCAGCCGCGTCGCGCTGCTCACGGCGGGTACGGGCTTTGGAGGGAGCTGCGGTTTCCGCGCCCGGGGAGAGATCAGTGGTATCAATACGTTGTTCACGGGACATAGCAAATTCCTTACAGTGAAACCGGCAACGCCGGAAGAAAAAGTGAGAAATTGCTTGTCTGGAGGTGCGTCAGGAGTAATGCGTGATAACCGGCTGTACACAACATCCGCATGGCGGCGGCTGAAAAACGGCGGTTAAAAAAGGAAAGATTACTCTTGTTCCCTTCGCGGGTACTAACCCGATCAGGTTCCGCGGATCCCGAATTAACGGTCTCAGCCCGATTTATCACAGAGATAAATGCTGGGCACTCCGACAAGAAAGATTTCAGTATAAGAAGCTGCCCGGAAACTACAACCTTTTTATAACATCATTTATTTACCTGAAGCGTTCCCGATCATTCCCCTCTGATAGTCAGCAGTTACACCGCAGTGGCTAAATATAAAAAAAATTAAATTAAAACTGATAATTTCCGGCCAGTTGCCGATGTTTTCTGTCGGCGTGCCTTATTACGGCATATTAAGAAAAGATATTTGGTTATTTATTGGCCTTATTGATTGCTTTCTGCATCAGGAAAAAAAATGAATCTTAAAAATATGACGATCCGGGTCAGGTTATCTGTCACATTCGGTGTTCTGATCGCCATTCTGGCGCTGGTTTCCGGGATGGCGGTTATGAACCTGTACAAAGACAAGGAGATGTTCACGGATTACGTCAACGGGACATATGCACTTCAGGTTCAGGCGTATGAAGTCCGCCATGCAACGGAAGAGCGGGCGATCATGCTGCGGGATATGATCAATTCGACTGATAAGAAAGATAAAACAGAAGAACTGAACCGTTTTGAAGAAGAAGACGGGAAAGTGAGTGAAAGAACTCAGACGCTGCTGGATATGGTTAATGAGTTCGGTATGGATCCGCAGGGGCGGGACCTGCTTGATAAAATGATAGCGGATGAAAAACACTATGCCGCCGTGACCCGGGAAGTACTCGCACTGGATAAGCAGGGCCGGCATGAGGAAGCCATTGCGAAAATGATGGATGCGGAATATGCGGCATCGGATGCCTATATCCTGTCATTCCGTGCCAGCAGAGATCACGGCACTGAAACCGGTAATCAGCTTATTCAGCAGTTTAATACGAATTTTGAGCGTCAGAGCAACATTATTCTGGTGTTCGCACTGCTGGCATTAACGCTGGCGATTGTTTCCGGGGTGATGATTATCCGGAACCTGACCCGTGCGCTGGGTGCCGAACCCGCACAACTGAAAGAAGTGGCTGAACGTGTCGCTTCCGGTGATCTGTCGCCGTCCGATGAAACGCATCCGGTTCCGGACGGTAGCGTGCTGAGTACCCTGAAGGCAATGCAGAGGAATCTGGCCGGTATCGTCGGTACAGTGCGTAATAACAGTGACAGTATTGTGACCGGGACAATGCAGATAACCAGCGGTAATGCGGATCTGAGTCAGCGCACGGAATCCCAGGCCAGCAGTCTGCAACAGACAGCGGCATCAATGGAACAGCTGTCTGCCACGGTGAAAAGCAGTGCGGAGATTGCCGCCAAAGCGAACATGATGGCAGCGGAAGCGTCTGAAACAGCCCGTCACGGTGGTGAGAAAGTGGATCTGGTTATTCATGCCATGCAGGATATCTCACACTCTTCACGGACAATCACTGACATTATCGGTGTGATTGATTCCATTGCATTCCAGACCAATATCCTTGCTCTGAACGCAGCGGTGGAAGCCGCACGTGCCGGTGAACACGGGCGCGGTTTTGCTGTGGTATCCGGCGAAGTCCGGACACTGGCACAGCGTAGTGCACAGGCGGCCGGTGAAATAAAAAATCTGATTAATACCAGTGTTGAACAGGTGGATGCCGGCAGTAAGCTGGTGGCAGAAGCCGGTGAATCGATGCAGGTGATTGTCACTCAGACACAAGGCGTCAGCCAGATGATTGACGAGCTGACACTGGCGGCGAATGAGCAGTCTCAGGGTATTTCGCAGGTCGGGATTGCTGTGCAGCAGATTGATGAGGTCACACAGCAGAATGCCGCGCTGGTGGTTGAAAATGCGGCCGCAGCGGAAAGCCTGCATCAGCAGGCGGGGCAGCTCATGCAGGTCATGACCCAATTCAGACTGGGAAGCAGCGCTGCCTGATCCGGCTGATACCCGCTGACGTATCTTCGGCTGCGGGTATCATATTTATCAGTGACGGGCAGGAAGATTAGCTGTTTATTGTGTTTAATGACCACGTCAGCTGCATCCAACCCTGTTTTTCTGCCTCTGCCTGCAATACCGGGTCGGCGTTGACCGTCAGCACATCGGTGGCATAGCGGCACAGCGGTAAATCGTTGGCGGAATCGGTATAAAAAATCGTACGTTCCGGTAAAAACTGGCGAATATCCAAAAAGTTAGCCAGTTTTTCTACTTTGCCTTCACGGAAAGTGGTGATCCCCTGTAATGCGCCGGTGTAATGGTCATCTTTGATTTCCAGTTCGATACCAAACGCCAGATTCACCCCCAGCATCTTCGCCACCGGTTTGACAATAAAATCGGCGGTGGCGGAAATAATAATCACCGGTACGCCGTGTTCTTTGTAAAACGCGAGGGTTTTGATGGCATCCGGGTAGACCAGCGGGCGCACTTTGCTTTCGGTAAACTCAGCCACCCATTCATCAATCTGTGCAACGGTGGCATTACCCAATGCCTTAAGGCTGAAGGCCATATACGCGGCCATATCCAGCTTCCCGGCGCTGTAATCTGCCATCATCTGCTTATCTGCGGCAAAAAAGGCCGGATCAGTGATAATGCCTTTCTCCCACAGATAGTCTGTCCATAACAGGCTGCTGTCCGCAGCGATTAAGGTGTGATCGAGGTCGAAAACCGCTAATGTTGACATGACGTTCCTTTAATTAACTGACGGGGCAAGGGCGCGGATTTCATTTTTATTAAACATCAGCTCCAGCTGTGTGCCCTGTTCAAACAGCCGCTCAGAGGAGCGGTTCAGCAGATCCACGGTCAGTGCGCCCATTCCGGTATCCACCTGATAACGAATAATATTGCCCAGTAACTGACTGTCACGGATTGTACCTGAAACCGGACGGGAAATGTGTTCTCCGTACTGTCTTCCGGCCTCGCGGACATAAATGGACTCCGGGCGGATCGCCACAATGCCGCTGAGATCCAGGCCGAGCAGGCTGTTGGCGTTGTGTGCGTTCACCAGATTGTAATGACCCATAAAACGCGCGACAAACTCATTGGCGGGCTGGGTGTAGAGGTTTTCAGCCGTATCACTCTGCACGATTTCACCTTTGTTCATCAGGAAGATACGGTCTGACATCAGCATCGCTTCCTCCTGGTCGTGGGTGACAAAAATCGTGGTCAGATTCAGTTCCCGCTGGATCTGACGGATTTGCTGACGCAGGTGTTTGCGGATTTGCGCATCCAGCGCGGAGAGCGGTTCATCCAGCAGCAGGATACGTGGTTTCATCACCAGTGCCCGTGCGAGCGCCACCCGCTGACGCTGGCCGCCGGAAAGCTGATGCGGCAGATGCTGTTCTTTTCCTTTCAGACCCACCAGCTCAATCACTTCTGCAACGGCTTTGCGCTGTTCATTTTCCGGGATTTTCTGCATCTTCAGACCGAAAGCAATGTTGCGTTCGGTCGTCATATTCGGGAACAGCGCATAGCTCTGAAACACCATGCCGATCTCCCGCTGCTGTGGCGGAGATAGTGTAATATCATGTTTATTCACATAAATTCTGCCGTCATTGACAGGCTCCAGCCCGGCGAGACAGCGCAGCAGAGTGGATTTACCGCAGCCGCTCGGGCCGAGCAGGGTAATAAATTCCCCTTTGCTGACAGAAAAATTCAGACCGGAAAAGACCGGGGTGGCAGCAAAGGATTTTGTCAGGTTTTCAGTAATTACATAGCTCATCGGTGATTCCTCAGCGGCTTAAGCGTGTTGCGATCAGGGTCAGGATCAGAGTGAAAATAAAGTAGCTCATCACCAGGGCAGAGGTGAAATGCCCGCTGGTCTGACGCATGTTGTAGAGATAGATTTGCAGGGTTTCGTAACGGGTGCCGACCAGGATATTGGCAAATACAAACTCACCGAACAGGAAAGAGAACGCGATCAGCAATGACACCAGCAGTCCTTTGCGGATATTCGGCACCACCACCAGCAGAAATGCTTTAAAAGTACCTGCGCCGAGCAGATGAGCGGCATCCAGCAGGTCTTTCAGCGGCACGCCGTTCAGGCTGTTGGCCAGCGCCCGGTACATAAACGGCAGGGTGATGGTGAAATAGGTACCGATCAGAATCCACGGTGTACCGGCAATCGGCAGCGGCCCGTCAGCAAACAGTTGCAGCAATCCGACGGAGGAGACGACCGGGGGTACCGCGAACGGCAGAATAATCAGGATCTCCATCAGCCCTTTCAGCCGCGGGAAATAATAAAATACGGCAAATACCAGCGGCAGGATCACCAGCGTGCTGAGAGCGAGTGTGACAAAACAGATAAACAGCGAGCGGCCGAATGCCGCGACGAAACGCGGGTCCTGCCACAGCTTCAGATACCACTGTAACGTCAGGCCGTCCGGCAGCACCGTGGCGCCCCAGCGGGTGGAAAAGGAATACACCAGTGTCGCGATAATCGGTAACAGCAGCAGGATCACAATCAGGCTGAGCATGAATTTGTGATAACGCGGCATGGACGGCGGATTGAGTGTGAGATCAGCACTTGGCATGGTAACTCCGTTTCAGCAGCCAGTGATAGACAGCAGTGATGAATCCAAGGATAACCATCAGCAGGACAGAAAGCGCTGCTGCCATATTCGGTTCCAGGAACAGGTCGCCGGACACCAGGCTGGCGATACGGATGGTCACCATATTGTAGTTCCCGGTAGTCAGCGCATAGGTGGAGGCATAAGCGCCGGCAGCATTGGCAAACAGAATGATAAACGTACCGAGCAGTGCCGGAGAGAGCACCGGCAGCGCGACATAACGCCAGTAGGCGAGGCGGCCGGCTCCCATGGTTTTGGCTGCATCTTCCCATTCCGGTTTCAGGGCATCAAAGGCCGGATAGAGCAGCAGAATTCCCAGCGGGATCTGAAAATAGAGGTAAATCAGCATCAGTCCGGAAGCGCTGTAGAGATTGAAATCCTGAATTATTCCCCAGGCTTTCAGTTGCAGGGTGATAGCGCCGTTGACGCCGAGAATAATGATAAAGGCAAACGCCAGCGGCACACCGCTGAAATTGCCGGTCATGTTAGTGAAAGCAATCAGCCAGCGGCGCGGACGCGGCGGGGCGTGCTGTAAGGAAGCGGCGAACAGCATCGCGAGGAGAAGCCCGCCGACCGCCGATATCCCGGAAATCCACAGCGTGTTTTCGAAGGACTGAATATAAAAAGGGCTGCTGAAGATTTCGGTGAAATTGCCCAATGACCAGGCATCTTCATACACGAAGCTGTTGATAATCACCCATAACATCGGCGCAAGCTGGAAAAGCGTGAACAGCAGCGCGGCAGGGAGCAGTAACAGCATCGGTTTCAGCGGCAGACGGCGTGACAGAGAGCGGGTATGTTGCTTACTTTTCATCGCGGTCAGCTCCGGCAGAATATCAGCCATGGTGTGTCTCCCGCAGCAGGCGCGGTGCAGCAGCTTTATTATGTCCGCTCAGGCCGAGCAACCGGCAGACAGTGCCGCACAGTTGTGTCTGCTGCACCGGGAGGTCTGCTTCGTGAGAGAATGCATCACCAACAACAAACAGCGGCACCGCACGCTCTTCATCCAGAATTCCGCCGTGGGAGCGATCATTATTCATGCCGTGGTCAGCCGTGACGAGCACCTGATAACCCGCTTCAATCCACGCAGGCAGATACGCGGAGAGCAGGCCGTCTGCACGGCGGGCACTGTTGCGGTACTGCTGTGAATCACCGCCGAATTTATGTCCGGCATCATCAATATTCATCGGGTGAATAAGCAGAAAGTCGGGATGGTATTGGCGGCGTAAATATTCCGCATCGAGAAATAAATGATCGTCCGGATAGTGATCCGCCTGATAAAAACAGCCGTGTTGTATTGCAAGCGAATCATCATGAGTGAAGCGGTCACGGACGGCATCAAACGGCGTACGGTTATACAGCTCACTGACCCAGTGATAAGCAGCGGCAGCGGTGGTTTTTCCGGCTTTTTGTGCGAGGGAGAAAATACTGTCGTTGTGTGACAGACGTACCACCTGATTGTGCACCACGCCGCTGTCAACCGGACGCACGCCGGTCAGAATACATTCATAGAGCGGGCGGGAGAGTGAGGGCAGTTCACAGTTCAGGCGGTACAGTGTGGCGTCCCCGGATTCGGCTAACCCCTGCATAAAGCCCATGCAGTCATGGGCTGTGCGGTAGTTTAGGCCATCCAGAACAACCAGGATAACAGGGTTATTCATTGTCATTCCGTTAATTCATGTTGATGATAACGTTCTGCTGCCACAGCTTCGGCAACTGGCGGGAGGTTTTTTCCCAGCCGTCAAAATCGGTAATCGGTTTGGCGTTGCTGTACTGGGATTCAGGCAGCAGTTTGGCTTTGATATCGTCCGGCAGGGTCAGATGTGCAGCGCGGATCGGGCGGGCATAGCCTTCGGCCAGGTTGAGTTGTCCTTTATCACTGAAGATAAATTCACGGGCCAGTTTGGCGGCGTTCGGGTTCTTCGCGTATTTGTTGATGATAGTGGTGTAACCGGAGGTGACTGAACCGTCAGACGGGATCACCACGGTAAAGCGTTTGGCATCAATCTGGTCGCGGTAGTTAAGGGCGTTGAAATCCCACATTACCGCCACTTCCACTTCGCCTTTTTCCAGGTTTGCCACGCTCGGGTCATTCAGGGATAAACGTTTTTGTTTGGCGAGATCCGCAAACAATTCAATCGCAGGCTGAATATTGGTTTCATTACCGCCGAGGGCAAAGGCTGCGGAAAGCACACCGCTGTTGGCCTGTGCTGCGATACCGACATCACCGATAGTCACGCGGTAGTTACCGTTGCGCAGATCGGCCCAGCTTTTCGGTTGTTCTTTGACAAGGTCATTATTGATAATGAATGCAATGGTGCCGGTATAGGCCAGTGCCCAGTTACCGTCTTTATCTTTTGCCCAGTCCGGGATTTGATCCCAGGTGGTCGGTTTGTAAGGCTGCACCACATCTTTCTGTACGGCGACAGGGCCGAAAGCGGCACCCACATCCCCGATATCCGCAGTGGCATTATTTTTTTCAGCGGCGAACTTGGCAATTTCCTGGGCGGAGCTCATATCGGTATCCTGATGGCGGATACCGTAGAGTTTTTCAAGATCAGCCCAGGTGCCTTTCCAGTTAGCCCAGGTATCCGGCATCCCGACACTGTAAACCACGCCCTCTTTTTTGGCTGCGGCAATCAGTTCTTCAGGAATGGTATTTTGCCCGGCAGAAAAAGCAGAGAAAGAGGCAGTAACCGCTGCGGCGGTCAGTACTAGTTTGGCAGAAGGAAAGCGTGTCATAAAACCCTCGTCAGTTAACTGATTCAGTATCAGTGGTGTGGCTAGGGTATGACGCGTTTGTGACAGGCAACTGACATCGGTGTGACACTTTTCTGACAGCCGGGTGACACGGAAAAACATCCCCCGTTCTGCTGAGTATTCTCCCGGCAAAGGGAGTATGATTTAATCCATTATTATTTCATTAACATGATGTCTCTATTATGCAGCAGATTTTAACAGGCAATGAAACCGGTTACTGGGTGATCAGCGCGGATAACCGCGTCTGGCTGCCGGAAGGACAACTGCCGGAGGGCAGTGCGGCACAATGGATGCTGACCGGGAAACCGGCCGTGCGTATCGGGGAGTGGCAGGGGCTGCCGGTCTGGCTTATCCGCGAAAAAATGCGTTCTGATATGTGTTCCCCACGCGTTATTGCCGCAGATAATGATGATCTTTTCAAAATGGCCGGACGCGGCGTGCAGCTGGCGGAATTTTACCGCTCACACCGCTATTGCGGCTATTGCGGCGCAGCCATGAAATACAGTGCAAGTGAGTGGGCGTGTCTGTGTGACAGCTGCCGCGAACGTTACTATCCGCAGATAGCGCCCTGTATTATTGTCGGCATCCGCCGTCATGACTCTATACTGCTGGCACAGCACCGCCGCCACAAAAGTGCGCCGCTGTTTACCGTGCTCGCCGGGTTTGTCGAAGTCGGCGAAACTCTGGAAGAAGCCGTTGCCCGTGAGGTGATGGAAGAGAGCCGGATTGAGATTCAGAATATCCGTTATGTCTCTTCGCAGCCGTGGCCGTTCCCGCACTCGCTGATGATGGGATTCCTGGCGGATTACGCGGACGGTGAAATTCATCACGATCCGTCAGAACTGCTCAGCGCAGACTGGTACCGGTATGATAATCTGCCGGTTATTCCGCCGCCGGATACCATCGCCCGCCGTCTGATTGAAGATACCGTCGCATTGTGCCGACAGGATGACGAAGACGCGTAACACCGCCCTGACCCCGGACGACAGGCGTGTTACAATGGGTTTTATTCAGGACGTCAATACGTTACGCGGCCAACAACTTTTTGGAGTCTGTCATGAGTGAACTGAAAAACGACCGCTATCTGCGGGCATTACTGCGTCAGCCGGTGGATATAACCCCTGTGTGGATGATGCGTCAGGCCGGGCGCTATCTGCCTGAATATAAAGCCACCCGCGAACAGGCGGGGGATTTTATGGCACTGTGCAAAAACACCGAACTGGCCTGTGAAGTCACCCTGCAACCGCTGCGTCGTTTCCCGCTGGATGCGGCAATTCTCTTTTCCGATATTCTGACTATTCCTGATGCGATGGGTCTCGGGCTCTATTTTGAAACCGGCGAAGGGCCGCGTTTTGTCCATCCGATCCAGAATGCCCGCGATGTTGAAAAACTGCCGGTACCGGACCCGGAGCAGGAACTCGGTTATGTCATGAATGCCGTACGCGCCATCCGCAAAGCCCTGAACGGCGATGTGCCGCTGATCGGTTTCTCCGGCAGCCCGTGGACACTGGCTACTTATATGGTGGAAGGCGGCAGCAGCAAAGCCTTTACCAAAATCAAAAAGATGATGTACGCCGAACCGCAGACCCTGCATCTGCTGCTGGATAAACTGGCAGACAGTGTGATCCTCTATCTCAACGCGCAGATTAAAGCCGGTGCGCAGTCCGTGATGATTTTTGACACCTGGGGCGGGGTACTGACCGGGCGTGATTACCGTGAGTTTTCACTCAATTACATGCATAAGATTGTCGATGGTCTGATCCGTGAAAATGACGGGCGCCGTGTGCCGGTTACGCTGTTCACCAAAGGCGGCGGACAGTGGCTGGAAGCGATGGCGGAAACCGGCTGTGATGCCCTGGGGCTGGACTGGACCATGGATATCGCGGATGCCCGCCGCCGGGTCGGTAATAAAGTAGCCTTACAGGGCAATATGGACCCGTCCATGCTCTATGCGCCGCCTGCCCGCATTGAAGCGGAAGTGGCATCTATCCTGGCCGGGTTCGGGCAGGGGGAAGGCCATGTGTTCAACCTCGGACACGGCATCCACCAGGATGTTCCGCCTGAGCATGCCGGCGCATTTGTTGAGTCTGTTCATCGTCTGTCAGCCAAATACCATCAGGGCTGATCACTGACAGATAACGGAGGTCACCATGACAGCCATTGACACCCGCGCCCTGAAAGCCCGGCAGACGGAACTGGCACAACAGGTCAGTCTGCAGGATGTGCCTCTCAGTCCCCGCTATATTGCGGGGGTGGATGTCGGCTTTGAGGACGGGGGAAATGTCACACGGGCTGCCGTGGTGATCCTCACCTGGCCTGAGCTGGAGGTGGCGGAGTATCAGACCGCCCGCATCCCCACACAACTGCCCTATATTCCGGGGCTGCTCTCCTTCCGTGAAATTCCCGCTGCACTTGCTGCCTGGGAAAAGCTGACCTTAAAACCTGAACTGGTGCTGGTGGACGGCCAGGGGCGTGCTCATCCGCGCCGTCTCGGCGTCGCCGGGCATCTCGGGGTACTGCTGGATTTACCTGCGATTGGTGTTGCCAAGAGCCGGTTATGCGGTACGTTTGAACCGCTGGCGGAAGAGGCCGGGGCGCAGTCGCTGCTGACAGACAAAGGTGAGCCGCTCGGCTGGGTCTGGCGCAGCAAAAACCGTTGCAATCCGTTGTTTATTTCACCGGGTCATCATATGAGTATTGATACCGCGCTGACCTGGGTAAAAGCCCTGACACGCGGCTATCGCCTGCCTGAACCGACCCGCTGGGCTGATGGTATTGCCTCAAATCGAACGTTTTTTGTCCGGTTGAAGCAGAAATTTCCCGATTTTCCACGTAAAGATGTGGATATCACGGATTTTCAGGTAAACTGCGGCTCACGTCAGAGTAACGAGTAAAGCGGAATGTTAAAGAACCCGATCCATTTACGGCTGGAAAAACTGGAGAGCTGGCAGCATCTCACCTTCGCGGCATGTCTGTGCGAGAGAATGTACCCGAATTATGCCGTTTTCTGTCAGCAGACCGGGTTTACCGATCCGTCACTTTACCGGCGTATTCTGGATCTCATCTGGGAAATCCTGACGGTCAAAGATGCAAAAGTGAACTTTGATAATCAGCTGGAAAAGCTGGAAGATGTCATCCCTGATGCAGATAACTATGATATTTACGGTGTGTATCCGGCGATTGATGCCTGTGCGGCACTCAGTGAGCTTATCCATACCCGCCTGAGCGGGGAAACACTGGAACATGCTATTGCGGTCAGTGAGATTTCAGTCGGCACTGTCGCCGTACTGGAAATGACACATGCCGGACGCGAAATGTCCGACGACGAATTAAATGAATTGTCCGCTGTTGAAGAAGAGTGGGACATTCAGTGGGAAATTTTCCGCTTATTGGCCGCCTGCGAAGAGCGCGATATTGAGTTGATAAAAGGCTTGAAATCCGATCTCCGTGATGCGGGGATCAGCAATATTGGTGTTAGTTTAGGCGATTAAATCAAAAAACGTGATTTAAGCCTATAAATGCCGGTGTTAAAGGCTTCACAATTGCCCCGTCTCTGGTCTACAGTGGGGGGCGAAAAGAAGTGGCTATCGGGGCGCGTGTATCAGGGCTGTCAAATGGCACATCCGACGCACTCGATGCTTTGCAAACGATAAACACACTGTAAGGATATTTTATGAATAAGACTCAATTGATTGATGCTATCGCAGAAAAAGCAGAGCTGTCTAAAGCACAAGCTAAAGCAGCGCTGGAATCAACTCTGGCTGCCATCACTGACTCTCTGAAAGAAGGCGATGCTGTACAATTAGTTGGCTTCGGTACTTTTAAAGTTAACCATCGTGCAGAGCGTACTGGCCGTAACCCGCAGACCGGTAAAGAAATCAAAATTGCAGCAGCAAACGTGCCTGCTTTCACTGCCGGTAAAGCACTGAAAGACGCAGTAAAATAATTGCGTTGCAAAAACAGATTGATAGAGGGGGATTTCGTCCCCTTTTGTTGATCAGACAGGGGCTGCTTGCACTGGGCTTTGGCTCATTGCTCAGCGCCTGCTCTGTTCAGCCTGATCTTCCTCCCTTCAGCGCATCCGGCTATATCGCGGATGACGGCGCTGTCAGAATGTGGCGTCTCAACGCTGATAATCAGCCCCGTGTCCTGATGAGTGTCTTCAGTCCCTATCACAGCGGACAACAAACCGTCGTCACCGTTTATGAATACCGCAGAGGTCAGCTCTGGCAGATCCGTTCAGAATATCTGGGCGATAACGGCTTTTCCGAACAGTTACGGCTGGATCACGAAGGCAATGCTATCTTTATGCAGCGTGAAAAAGACGGCCATAAATCTCCGCTGACAGCAGATGAAATCACGCGGATGACCTTTGTGGCAGGCAGACAACTGACGCTGAACAGCGCGCTGGTGATTGGTGATATCCGTCTGAAGCAGGGACAGTGGCGTGACAGCTATGTCACGGATTGTCAGGGTAACAAATCGTATATTGAATTTGATGCGAAAACAGAACAGTTTCTGGCGAAGCGTCAGCGCAGCAGCGCATCACCTATCTATATTGCATGGCTGGATTCACCGGAAGGACGGGAAATTCTGCTGGCGGCAAATGATAACTTCTGTAAATGGGAACCTACGGAAGATTCACTGTAAATCTCCCGCAGGTTATTAACGCTGTTTACTTATTCAGGCGGGCAATCGCCCGGTAACCGATATCACTGCGGCAAAACGCATCATTCCAGTGAATGTGTTGCAGCGCGGCATAAGCCTGTTTCTGTGCCTGAGCAATATCCTCACCCAATGCCGTCACACACAATACCCGGCCGCCATCAGTCACTACGGCGCCATTTTTCAGTGCTGTCCCGGCCTGGAAGACTTTGCAGTTTGCTTCCTGAATATCCAGACCTTCAATAACATCACCTTTACGGTAATCACCCGGGTAACCCCCGGCTGCCATGACCACACCGAGTGCCGGACGCGGGTCCCACTGTGAAGTTTTACCGGCCAGTTTCCCTTGCGCACCGGCCAGACAGAGCTCAACCAAATCTGACTGCAACCGCATCATGATCGGCTGGGTTTCCGGATCACCAAAGCGGCAGTTGAATTCGATAACTTTCGGCTCGCCCTGTTCATCAATCATCAGCCCTGCATATAAAAAGCCCTGATAGGTATGACCTTCTGCCGCCATGCCTTCAACCGTCGGGTAAATCACTTTCTCCATCACACGCTGATGAACGGCATCGGTCACCACCGGTGCCGGGGAGTAAGCGCCCATGCCGCCGGTGTTCGGCCCGGTGTCATTGTCACCGACCCGTTTGTGATCCTGGCTGGTTGCCATCGGTACCACATTTTTACCGTCCACCATGACGATAAAACTGGCTTCCTCGCCGGTCAGGAACTCTTCAATCACAATACGGTGCCCGGCATCCCCGAAGGCATTGCCGGCCAGCATGTCATGTACCGCGTCCTGTGCTTCTTTCAGGGTCATGGCGACGATCACGCCTTTACCGGCCGCCAGGCCGTCAGCTTTGATCACCACCGGCGCACCGGTTTTGTCCAGATAAGCCAGTGCCGGTTCAATCTCAGTAAAGTTCTGATAGTCTGCCGTCGGGATGTGGTGACGCGCCAGAAAATCTTTGGTAAATGCTTTGGAACCTTCCAGTTGTGCGGCACCTTTTGACGGGCCGAAGATTGTCAGACCCGCAGCCTTGAATGCATCAACCACACCCAGCACCAGCGGGGCTTCCGGGCCGACAATGGTCAGGCCGATATTATTGGCGCGGGCAAACGCGACCAGCCCGTCAATATCTGTCGCACTGATATCCACATTGGTCAGATTCGGTTCCTGTGCGGTACCGGCGTTACCGGGCGCGACATAGACATTTTTTGCCAGCGGGGATTGGGCGGCTTTCCAGGCCAGCGCGTGCTCGCGTCCGCCATTACCGATAATCAGGATATTCATAAGTCAGCTCCGGGTATTAATGACGGAAATGGCGCATGCCGGTGAAAATCATCGCGATATTGTGTTCATCCGCTGCGGCAATGACTTCATCATCACGGATAGAACCGCCCGGCTGGATCACACAGGTAATGCCGACAGCGGCTGCCGCATCAATACCATCGCGGAACGGGAAGAACGCATCGGATGCCATGGCGCATCCCGCCACTTCCAGTCCTTCATCACCGGCTTTGATCCCGGCAATCTTCGCGGAGTAAACCCGGCTCATCTGCCCGGCACCCACGCCGATGGTCATATTATTCTTAGCGTAAACAATGGCATTGGATTTAACAAACTTCGCCACTTTCCAGCAGAACAGCGCATCTTTCAGTTCTTTCTCTGTCGGCTGACGTTTGCTGACCACTTTCAGATCGTCATCGCTGACCATCCCGAGATCACGATCCTGCACCAGCAGGCCGCCGTTCACCCGTTTGAAATCAAGGGCTGCAACCGGATGCTGCCACTGACCGCAGGTCAGCACGCGGACATTCTGTTTGGCGGCGAGTACCGGCAGGGCGTCTGCCGCGACAGACGGGGCAATAATCACTTCCACAAACTGACGTCCGGTAATTTCTGCTGCTGTTTTGGCATCCAGTTCACGGTTAAACGCAATAATACCGCCGAAAGCGGAGGTCGGGTCAGTTTTAAAGGCGTTGTCATAAGCGGTCAGTAAGGTATCAGCAACAGCCACACCACACGGGTTGGCGTGCTTGACGATCACACAGGCCGGCTTATCAAACTGTTTCACACATTCAAGTGCGGCATCAGTATCAGCAATATTATTATAAGAGAGGGCTTTACCCTGTAACTGTACGGCAGTACTGATAGACGCTTCCTGAATATTCTCTTCTATATAGAAAGCTGCATTCTGATGGCTGTTTTCGCCGTAACGCATATCCTGCTTTTTAATAAAGTTGAGATTCAGGGTACGCGGGAACTGACCGGAAGGCTGAGTGGTATCGCCGAAGTACGGTTTTACCTTCTGACCGAAATAGTTGGCGATCATGCTGTCATAGGCTGCGGTATGCTCAAAGGCTTTGATCGCGAGATCAAAACGGGTATCGAAACTCAGGCTGTTTTGCCCGGCATCCATCTCGGCAATGATATTGCTGTAGTCACTGCTTTTTACCACAATCGCCACATCTTTATGGTTCTTCGCGGCGGAGCGCACCATGGTCGGGCCGCCGATATCAATATTTTCAACTGCATCTTCCAATGTGCAGCCGGGTTTTGCCACCGTTTCCGCAAACGGATAGAGATTCACAACCACCATGTCGATAGCAGAGATCTGATGCTTCGCCATAATCTCATCATCGGTGCCGCGGCGGCCGAGTATTCCGCCGTGTACTTTCGGATGCAGGGTTTTGACGCGTCCGTCCATCATTTCCGGAAAACCGGTGTAATCGGAGACTTCAGTCACCGGCAAACCGGCGTCAGCCAGCAGGCGGGCAGTACCGCCGGTTGATAACAATTCAACACCACGGGCGGAAAGTGCCTGAGCAAATTCAGTGATGCCGGTTTTGTCAGAGACACTGAGCAGGGCGCGACGGATTGGGCGAAGCTGTTGCATGAGTTTGGATCCCTTGAATTCAACGAATAGATGACAATAGGTTGCAGGTGAAATCGGTGTATCTCATAAGATTTCAAAACCCGGAGTAAAAAGCAACGGTACACGAATGCAGCAGATTGTAACGCAAACGTTTGCGTGATGCTTGTGAATTTTGTGATTTTTTACTGTCTGTGGATAACTTTGTGTGTAACCCGGTATAAACAGGGGTTTTGCTGGGGAATGCAGCAAACAGTCAGAAAATAGAAAATTAACACTTGTCTTCTGAAAGCGACTCCCTATAATGCACCTCCACTGACACGGAACAACGCGGTAACACGCGGTCCGGCAGGAAAAAAGAGAACGGCGGATAAGAAATTATTGCTTGACTCGAAGGGGCTGAAAACGTAATATACGCAGCCTCGCAACAACGCAGAAGACCGGCAACGGCAGCGAATGTTGCAACTGCTCTTTAACAATTTATCAGACAATCTGTGTGGGCACTCGCAGGACATATCACAAAAAATATTATTTTTGAGAAGTCTTGAAGAGTGACCAATACAGCAGCTTAGAAATAAGCAGCAGTAAACAGTTTAATTCTTTGAGCATCAAACACTTTTAATTGAAGAGTTTGATCATGGCTCAGATTGAACGCTGGCGGCAGGCCTAACACATGCAAGTCGGGCGGTAACAGGGAGAAGCTTGCTTCTCTGCTGACGAGCGGCGGACGGGTGAGTAA
>NZ_JBCPSQ010000003.1:0-365665 GCF_051129855.1 Morganella sp. Je.2.23 | reverse complement strand
AGCAGGATAAAACGTGGTTTTTCCTGCTTTGTGTTATCAGCCGAAAATCAATAAATTGATTTTCCTGGTTTATTTTTACAACCTCTGCCGGTCGTCGCCAACCCCTGCGGGTTTGTCAACGGCCTGAGGGGCGCTTTCGCGCCCCTCTGTTTTGCTTTCTGTTGTTATTACTGTTTCGCGGTAATCACACCATCGGTTAAATCCAGGGTGATCATTTTGCCCGGAATCAGTTTGCCGGACAGCATCGCCTGCGCCATCGGGTTTTCGATCTCCTGCTGAATAGCCCGTTTCAGCGGACGCGCCCCGAATACCGGGTCGAATCCGGCTTCCGCCAATTTATCCAGCGCACTGTCAGTGATAGTAACCTGATAGCCGTGCTCTTCCAGACGTTTGTACAGACGTTTGAGCTGAATTTTCGCAATCGCGTGGATCTGCTCTTTCGCCAGCGGATGGAATACCACCACTTCATCAATACGGTTGATGAATTCCGGTCTGAAGTGATGAGAAACCACTTCCATGACCGCGCCTTTCATTGCATCGTAATTCAGTTCACCAAAGTGCTCCTGAATCCGGTCAGAACCCAGGTTAGAGGTCATAATCACCACCGTGTTACGGAAATCCACGGTACGCCCCTGACCATCTGTCAGCCGTCCGTCATCCAGCACCTGTAATAAGATGTTGAAGACATCCGGATGCGCTTTTTCCACTTCATCCAGCAGAATGACGGAATAAGGACGACGGCGGACCGCTTCGGTCAGATAACCGCCCTCTTCATACCCGACATATCCCGGAGGTGCCCCGATAAGCCGTGCCACGGAGTGTTTTTCCATAAACTCGGACATATCGATACGCACCATGGCATCATCGCTGTCGAACAGGAAGTCAGCCAGTGTTTTACACAGCTCGGTTTTACCCACCCCGGTCGGCCCCAGGAACAGGAACGAACCAATCGGACGATTAGGATCAGATAATCCGGCACGGCTGCGGCGGATAGCATTCGCCACTGCATCGACCGCTTCATCCTGGCCGATCACACGACTGTGCATCACCTGCTCCATACGCAGCAGTTTTTCACGCTCGCCCTCCAGCATGCGGGATACCGGAATACCGGTCCAGCGCGCCAGGATTTCAGCGATTTCCACATCCGTTACTTTATTACGCAGCAGTTTCATATCTTTATCTTCTGCCGCATTCGCTGCCGCCAGCTGTTTTTCCAGCTCCGGAATTTTACCGTACTGTAATTCTGACATTTTGGTCAGATCACCGGTACGGCGTGCCTGTTCCAGTGCGGTTTTCGCCTGCTCCAGTTCTGCTTTGATATGCTGGGTGCCGGACAGCGTTGCTTTCTCGGCTTTCCACTCTTCTTCCAGAGACGCATACTCGCGCTCTTTCTCACTTAATTCCTGTTCCAGCATATCAAGCCGTTTTTTACTGGCATCATCAGACTCTTTTTTCAGTGCCTGCTGTTCCAGTTTTAACTGAATGATACGGCGATCCAGTCTGTCGAGGGATTCCGGTTTGGAATCCATCTGCATACGCAGACTCGCACCCGCTTCATCAATCAGGTCAATCGCTTTATCCGGTAACATACGATCCGTGATATAGCGGTGAGACAATGTTGCCGCCGCAACAATGGCCGGGTCAGTGATCTGCACATGGTGATGCAGTTCATAACGCTCTTTCAGACCACGCAGAATCGCGATGGTATCTTCCACTGTCGGCTCTGCCACATAGACTTTCTGGAAGCGGCGCTCTAATGCCGCATCTTTCTCTATATACTGGCGATACTCATCCAGTGTGGTCGCACCCACACAGTGCAGTTCACCACGGGCCAGTGCCGGTTTCAGCATGTTCCCTGCATCCATTGCGCCATCGGCTTTACCTGCGCCGACCATCGTATGCAGCTCATCAATGAAGAGGATGACATTCCCCTCTTCTTTGGATAATTCATTCAGAACCGCTTTCAGACGCTCTTCGAAATCACCGCGGTATTTGGCACCGGCCAGTAACGCGCCCAGATCCAGTGACAATACGCGTTTGTTTTTCAGTCCTTCCGGCACTTCGCCGTTGACGATACGCTGCGCCAGTCCTTCCACGATAGCGGTTTTACCCACCCCGGGTTCCCCGATCAGCACCGGGTTGTTTTTGGTTCTGCGCTGTAAGACCTGGATAGTCCGGCGGATTTCTTCATCACGGCCGATAACCGGGTCAAGCTTGCCGGATTCGGCGCGCTCAGTTAAATCAATTGTATATTTCTTCAGGGCCTGGCGTTGATCTTCCGCGCCCTGGTCATTCACATTCTCACCACCACGCATAGTGTCTATAGCCTTCTTAATTGTTTGTTTATTAATCCCGGCTGTTTTTAATACGTCTGCTAATGAGCTGTTGCTCTCTAATACAGCCAGAACAAAAATTTCGGATGCGATATATGCATCATTTTGTTTTTGTGCAATCTGGTCACATATATTCAGGTGACGGATTAAATCCTGCGAGGGTTGCACATCCCCGGCGGAACCTTCCACCTGCGGTAAACGATTGATAGTGTCATCAATCTTCTGATTAAGCTGCGCGATATCCGCCCCGGCTGATGCCAGTAACGGACGCACCGACCCGCCGTCCTGATGCAGAAATGCTGACAGTAAATGCACGGGTTCGATAAACTGATTGCTGTGCCCGACTGCAAGAGACTGGGCGTCGGCGAGCGCTTGCTGGAATTTATTCGTGAAACGATCCAAACGCATAACACCTCCAAAAAATGGCTTTGAATTTTCGCTAAGTACTAAATGAGGACTTTTGTCAAATATTCAAGCCGGATTTTGAAAAAATATTAAATATTATGCGTAATCCTGAAGGTTATGACTTTTACTGAGGGTTGATCCAGATAAATGACGCCATGCGTCCGGTCCGGGCATCGCGCCGGTAAGAGAAGAAACGGGCGCTGTCAGTCACAGTACATTCGGTGCCGCCGGAAACAGCGGTCACACCGGCAGCCGCCAGGCGCTGACGGGCAAGCTGATAAATATCCGCCAGATATTTATCACCATAAGGTATAAATGCCGAAGCCGCTTCTGCGGCGTGCGCCATAAACGCCTCCCGCACTTCCGCGCCGACCTCAAATTTCTGCGGGCCGATGGCCGGCCCCAGCCAGGCGATGATATCTGACGGCGCAGCAGCAAAGCAGGACACGGTATTTTCCAGCACGCCGCCGCATAAACTGCGCCAGCCTGCATGGGCCCCCGCCACTTCACGCCCGTCACGGGAGCAGAACAGCACCGGCAGACAATCTGCCGTCATGATCGCACAGACTTTCCCCGGCGTACGGGTATACACCGCGTCAGCCTGCGGGCCGCGCGGTGTGTTGTCATCAAGAATGGCAACATCCGTTCCGTGTACCTGATTCAGCCAGAGCGGCGTACCGGGGAACCCGGCCGCCTCCGCCAGAATCGCCCGGTTGCGGGCGACATCCTCAGGGTCATCACCGGTGTGCAGCCCCAGATTCAGGCTGTCAAACGGCGGCTGACTGACACCGCCTGTACGTAGTGAACTACAGGCACTCACGCCTGCGGGCAGCGGCCATTCCGGGGTAATCAGTGCGGTCATGGTGACTCCTTACCAGTCCATATCATCCTGATGCGCTTGTGCATCAGCTTTGAGAACCTCAATCAGTTTCACCATATCATCCGGAATCGGCGCGTGCCACTCCATCTGAATACCGGAGATCGGATGATAAAGACGCAGCATAGTGGCATGCAGAGCCTGGCGGTCAAACTCACGCAGTGCATCGCGGAATTCATCACTTGCGCCTTTCAGCGGACGCGGACGACCGCCGTAAAGCTGATCACCCACCAGCGGATGGTTGATATGTGCCATATGGACACGAATCTGGTGCGTACGGCCGGTTTCCAGACGCAGCCGCAGACGGGTGTGGGCACGGAAATGCTCCATCACACGGTAATGTGTCACCGCCGGTTTACCCATCGGGTTAACGGCCATATGGGTGCGCTTGGTCGGATGGCGGGAGATAGGCTCTTCCACTTTGCCGCCTGCCGTCATACGGCCGTTGGCCACCGCTTCATATTCACGGGTGATCTCACGCAGCTGCAGTGATTCCACCAGCCGGGTCTGAGCCGGAACAGTTTTCGCCACCACCATCAGTCCGGTGGTGTCTTTATCCAGACGGTGAACAATCCCCGCACGCGGTACATCGGCAATATCCGGATAGTGATACAGCAGCGCATTAAGGACGGTGCCGTCAGGATTACCCGCACCCGGATGCACCACAAAATCACGCGGTTTATTAATCACCAGGATATCATCATCTTCATAAACAATATTGAGCGGCAGGTTTTGCGGTTCAAAACGCATGTCTTCATCGATCAGTGCATCAATACTGACCTGTTCCCCGCCCAGCATTTTTTCTTTTGGTTTGTTGACAAGACGGCCGTTAACCTGAACCCTGTCATCTAAGATCCATTCTTTTATACGTGATCGTGAATAATCAGGGAACAATTCCGCCAAAGCCTGATCTAAACGCTGACCGAGCTGTGATTCATTGATAGTTGCGGTAAGTTGTATTTCTTGAGCCATGTTTGTCTCTGTTTCAGAAAGTTATATTTTGAACGGTAACACCGTTTCATTTAAACTATGTGGTATTGTATCGTGATCGCCAGCGGGAGCTGTACGGAGTGCTCCCTAAAAAATATTCAGAGGATAATCAACACGTGATGATACGTATGAAATATCTCGTGGCCGCAGCCACGCTAAGCCTCATGTTGTCCGGCTGTTCCGGAAACAAGGAAATTCTCCCGGATGCCTCACCGTCAGAGCTGTATACTGTCGGCCAGGAAAAATTACAGGACGGTAACTATAAAGGGGCCATCACGCAGCTTGAAACCCTCGATAACCGTTTTCCTTTCGGCCCGTATTCACAGCAGGTTCAGCTGGATCTGATTTACGCCTACTATAAAGCAGGTGATTTACAGATGGCACTGGCCTCCATTGACCGTTTCATGCGTCTGAACCCGACACATCCGAACATCGATTACGTTCTGTATATGCGTGGTCTGACTGCTCAGGCGCTCGATGATAACATGCTGCAGAGTTTCTTTGGTATCGATCGTGCAGATCGTGATCCTCAGAACGCACGTGTTGCATTCCAGGATTTCAGCCAGTTACTGCGCTATTATCCGAACAGCATTTATGCAACAGACTCCGCGAAACGTCTGGTGTTCCTCAAAGATCGTCTGGCGGCCTTTGAGCTGGCCGTTGCGAAATTCTACACGAAACGCGGGGCATATGTCGCGGTGATTAACCGGGTTGAATTAATGCTGCGTGACTATCCGGACACACTGGCGACACGCCAGGCACTGCCGCTGATGGAAAATGCCTATAATGAACTGGGATTAACGGCAGAAGCCGGAAAAGTGGCAAAACTGATTGCTGACAATCCGCGCGACTGAGTTCCGTTTTACTCATCTGATTAAAAAAGCCATCCCCGGATGGCTTTTTTATTGTCTTATCATGGTGTTATTGCATAAAAAATGGCCGACAGCCTTCTCTTCTCTGAGAATATGCGGTCAGCCAACTTATCGATAATGCACGATTCAGTCCTTTCCCGCAAGTTGTATCCTCTGTATTCTCAGCCTGAGTCACAAAATTATAACCTTTTGAAAAAACTAAAAAATATTAGTGACGGCGATCAATTTTTTCTTGCGGCCATCAACGTATTCTGAATATCAACAAGACGGATGTAACAAAGAGAGGTCACTATGAATGTGAATATCACCAGTAAGCAAATGGAGATCACCCCGGCAATCCGGGAGCATGTTGAAAACCGTCTCGATAAGCTGAGTAAGTGGCAGGTTCCTTTAATTAACCCGCACATTATCCTCGCGAAAGATCCGCAGGGTTTTGTGGTTGATGCCACCATCAGCACACCGAATGGAAATTTAGTTGCCAGCGCCAAACACGCTGATATGTATGCCGCCATCAATGAATTACTGGCGAAACTGGAACGGCAACTGAATAAAGCACAGCACAAAGGAGAAGCACGCCGCGCGGATAACAGCGTCAAAGAAGCTAACCTTGTGTCTGATGAAGAATCCGCAGAATAAAAAATATAATAAATTGAGTTTTGTCTCTGCGCGCCCTCCGGGCGCGTTTTTTTTGGTTGACACAACCGGTTGCATCGGGTCTATTAACTGTTATCTGATAACACAACGGACAGCATACTGACCATGTATTCCCGAATCCGCTTCTTCTTTTTCTTTTTTCGCTTCTGTTAATGAGGCTTTTTGTCGTGTGAGAAAGAAAACGAAGACGCACAGAAAAGCCTCCCGCCGCGGAGGCTTTTTTTATCGCCGGGAAACAGGGTCTGAGGACAACATATGAACGATCTTTTAGCTATACGGGAACAAATCAGCGAGCTGGATGCACAACTGCTGGATCTGCTGGCACAGCGGCGGCAGCTCGCTGTGGCTGTCGCACAAACCAAACTGCAGGATAACCGCCCCATCCGCGATAAAAACCGCGAGCGTGAACTGCTGGATGTGCTGATAAGCAAAGGCAAGCCGCACGGGCTGGACGGATTTTATATCACCCGGCTGTTTCAGCTGATTATTGAGGATTCGGTCTTAACCCAGCAGGCGATTTTACAAAAGCACCTGAACCAGACACCGGATAACAGCGCCCGGATAGCCTTTCTCGGCCCGAAAGGTTCATACTCACATGTGGCAGCCCGTCAGTACTCCGCCCGTCATTTTGATCATATGACCGAATTCAGCTGCCGCAAATTCCGCGATATTTTTGAGCTGGTTGAAAACGGTCAGGCAGACTACGGAATGCTGCCGCTGGAAAATACCAGTTCCGGTGCCATCAATGATGTCTATGATTTGCTTCAGAGCACCCCGCTTTCGATTGTCGGCGAACTGCGCCTGCCGGTGAATCACTGTCTGCTGACTATTCCGGGCGCGGACATGGCCGGGATTACCACCCTGTACAGCCATCCGCAGCCGTTTGAGCAGTGCAGTCAGTACCTCTGCCAGTTTCCGGATCGTAAAATTGAATACTGTGAAAGTACCGCGGCAGCGATGGAAAAAGTCGCCGCTCTCAACCGGACAGATGTTGCCGCCCTCGGCAGTGAAGCGGGTGGCGCGCTGTACGGCTTGCAGGCGGTTGCACAGAATCTTGCCAATCAGCAGACCAATATGACCCGCTTTATTGTCATTGCCCGCCAGCCTATTGATGTATCAGAACAGGTTCCGGCAAAAACCACACTGCTGATGGCGACCGGACAACAGGCCGGTGCGCTGGTCGATGCCCTGATTATCCTCAAAGAGCATGACATTGTGATGAGTAAACTGGAGTCCCGCCCTATTCACGGCACACCATGGGAAGAGATGTTTTATATTGATGTGCATGCCAATCTGCGCTCAGTCTCTATGCAGCAGGCACTCAAAGCGTTACAGGCAATCGCCCGTTCGGTGAAAGTGCTCGGCAGTTATCCGGGGGAGCATGTCCCGCCGGCCTTAATCGACTGATTATTCCTGTCCGGGGTGCTGCAGCGCCCCGCCGCCGCACAATACGCCTGTTCAGAGTCAGGTTTTACACGTAGCATGTTCTGCATATCTGTTTGTCACCATCAGAGGTTGCAGGTAAACTGCACCCTTTATTTTTATTCGGAGTTCTTACGGCATGAGTGATATTGCGGGCTGGCAGCCGACTGCCCCGATAGCCAATCTATTAAAACGTGCAAAAATTGTTAATGAAATCAGACATTTTTTTGCAGACAGAGGTGTATTAGAAGTCGAAACGCCGACCATGAGTCAGGCGACCGTCACCGATGTCCATCTGCGCGCCTTTGAAACTCAGTTTACCGGCCCCGGTGCCGCACAGGGAATAACGCTTTATCTGATGACCAGCCCGGAGTACCACATGAAACGGTTGCTGGCAGCGGGCAGCGGCCCCATTTATCAGATGGGCCGCAGCTATCGTAACGAGGAAGCCGGACGTTATCATAATCCGGAGTTCACCATGCTTGAATGGTATCGCCCTCATTATGATATGTACCGTCTGATAAATGAGGTTGATGATTTATTACAGCAAACCTTAGAGTGTGAAAGTGCAGAATCGTTATCCTACCAGCAGGCTTTCCTGCGCTACCTGGATATCGATCCGCTGACCGCAGAGAAAGATAAACTGCGCGAAGTCGCGGCCAAACTGGATGTCAGCAATATTGCCGATACTGAGGAAGATCGCGATATCATTTTACAACTGCTGTTTATGGTGGGTGTTGAACCGCATATCGGGCTGGAAAAACCGACTTTTATTTATCACTTCCCGGCAAGCCAGGCTTCACTGGCGGAGATCAGTTCTGAAGATCACCGTGTGGCTGAGCGCTTTGAGGTGTATTACAAAGGGGTTGAACTGGCAAACGGCTTCCGTGAGCTGACCGATGCCACTGAGCAGCGTCAGCGTTTTGAGCGGGATAACCGCAAACGGGCAAGTATGGGCCTGCCGGAACAACCGATTGATGAGAACCTGCTGGCAGCGCTTGAACACGGATTCCCGGAATGTGCCGGTGTGGCTCTGGGGATCGACCGTCTGATTATGCTCGCTCTGGGTGCTGAGCGGATCAGTGACGTTATCGCGTTCCCGGTTGATCGCGCCTGATTCTCCGGTAAAACAAACATGAAAAAAAGCGGATGATATCATCCGCTTTTTTTATTTTTATACTCAGCGGCGGCTGTCACTCGCCTGTTGCAGCAATCCGCGACTCTCTTTCATAAAGCGCTGCGCATGTTCACCGAACCAGTCACTGACGGCGGAAAACTGTGTGATAAACTCCGCCTTATCGCGACGTTCCAGCAGCGCCATGGCGTCACCGAACTCCCGGTGATAATCCTCTATCACATCCAGATTATCTTCTGAGGCCATAATAATATCGGCATAAAGCTGCGGGTCCTGGGCAAACAGGCGGCCAATCATCACCAGTTCCAGCCGGTAAATCGGTGACGACAGCGATAACAACTGTGCAAGATCGACATTCTCTTTTGCCAGATAACGCCCGTAAGCAAACGTGGTAAAGTGGCGCAGCGCCTGAATATAGCGCATATTGCGATCATGCTCCTGCGCCTTAATGCCCTGTAAATGTGCTCCCCAGACAGTGATCTGTTCCAGGAACCACTGGTACTGCTCCGGAAAACGTCCGTCACAGAATGCCACCACCTGCTTGGCAAAACTGCCGACATCCGGCCCGAACATCGGGTGCAATCCGAGCACCGGCCCGTTGTGTACTGCCAGCATTGCCTGTAACGGCCCCGCTTTGACCGACGCGAGATCGGCCAGGATGCAATCTTCCGGCAACGGCGGTAATTGTTTGATAACCTGCTCAGTCAGATGGATAGGCACACTGACAATCACCATTCCCGCATCCGACAGCAATTCAGGCGCATCGGCCCAGTCACCACTGTCAAGGACACGCACGGTATAACCGGACAACTCCAGCATCCGCCGGAACAATTGCCCCATTTTGCCGTCACCGCCGATAATCACGATCGGACGTGCCTGCACATTGAGCTTTTTAAAACCCTTATCATTCTCACGGGAATAGGATTCCCGCATGATACGGCGCAGAACATCTTCTATCAGATCCGGCGGAACCCCGAGAGATTCCGCCTCCTGCCGCCGTGAAGCCAGCATTGCGGCTTCGCGATCCGGTGCATAGACCGGCAGACCGTGCTGACTTTTCACTTCCCCGACTTCCGCCACTAACTGCAGGCGTTTTGCCAGCAGTGACAGCAGCGATTTATCCACTTCATCAATTTGATCACGTAAATGTGTTAATACACCGGACATACAACCTGCCTGTTTTATTATCCTGCCTGCTGTAACTGAACCACACGCTTTGCCAGCGCAGGTGAAATCTGCTGATGCAGCTGACGCAGAACTGTTTCAGTGGTTTCCCAGCTGATACAGGCGTCTGTCACTGATACACCGTACTTCATGGCGCTGCGCGGCTGTTCTGATGACTGATTGCCTTCATTAATATGGCTTTCCAGCATAATACCGGTAATTGATGTATTTCCGGCACAAATTTGTTCTGCCACAGCGTCCACCACCAGAGGCTGACGACGGAAATCTTTATCCGAGTTGCCGTGACTGCAGTCTACCATCAGTGAAGGGGTCAGACCGGCTTTCTTCATTTGTGCCCCGCATTCCGTAATATCTTCCTCACTGTAGTTCGGGCGTTTTCCGCCGCGCAGGATCACATGGCCGTTCGGGTTCCCCTGCGTCTGTAATAAACAGACCTGGCCGGACTGATTGATACCCATAAAACGGTGCGGCATGGAAGCGGCTTTCATCGCGTTGATTGCGGTGCTCAGGCTGCCGTCAGTACCATTTTTAAAACCGACCGGCATTGACAGACCGGATGCCATTTCACGGTGCGTCTGTGATTCAGTGGTACGCGCGCCGATAGCAGACCAGCTGAACAGATCGCCGAGGTATTGCGGGTTATTCGGGTCCAGTGCCTCACCGGCCAGCGGCAGGCCGAGCTGAACCAGATCCACCATCAGTTTGCGGGCAATGTGCAGACCTTTTTCCATCTCGAAAGAGCCATCCATAAACGGATCACTGATCAGCCCTTTCCAGCCTACTGTTGTCCGTGGTTTTTCAAAATAGACACGCATCACGATATACAGACTGTCACTCAACTCAGCAGATAATTCTTTCAGACGACGGGCGTACTCCAGCGCCGCATCCGTGTCATGAACGGAACACGGACCACAGACAACCAGTAAACGCGGATCGCGGTGATGAACAATATCCGCAATCGTCTTACGTGCACCGGCGATGGCATGCTGGTCGTTGCGACTCAATGGGTACTTTTGCTTCAGCTCTTCCGGTGAGATTAAAACAATTTCATCACTGATATGGACATTATTGAGTGCGTCTTTTTGCATGATCATAGTGTTTTCCTGCTGAGTTTTACAAAAAATGAATTACGTGTTGAGTGTCTGAGAAAACACCATAACATTCTTCGTAAATAATTCAATCCAAAATCGTAAAATATTTATATTTTCGTACATTTAAAATTACAAAATTAAAATAACAACATCCGACAAAGGAATGAAAATAAGTAAAATAAACTACAAATAATATGTAATATGATGATAATAAAGAAATATACTGATATAAAACAGAGGCAGGAAGAAAAACAAACCCGGATAATGGCACTTGTAATGCAGACATAAGTGTAAATAAATACTTACATCAATAAAATGATGTCATATAAACAATACAGCAGATTGAACGGAAAACAGACAGGAAGGAAACATAAAATAGTGCAATAAAAAAGGCCAGCACGAGGCTGGCCTTTTATTATCATATCGGATGCTTGCGCATTATTTTGCGTTCAAACGCTCTTTAATACGAGCTGCCTTACCTGAACGCTCACGCAGGTAGTACAGTTTAGCACGACGAACGGCACCACGGCGTTTAACGCTGATGCTGTCAACAACAGGTGAGTGAGTCTGGAATACACGCTCAACACCTTCGCCGTTAGAAATCTTACGAACAGTGAATGCAGAGTGCAGACCGCGGTTACGGATAGCGATAACCACGCCCTCGAATGCCTGCAGACGTCTTTTAGAACCTTCAACGACCCATACCTTAACTTCCACGGAATCACCCGGACGGAATGAAGGTACGTCTTGTTTCATCTGCTCTTGTTCAAGTTGTTTAATAATGTTGCTCATAATAAATCTCTTACCCTAGGTAAACTGATATTTCAAAAGATATCCCGCAGGATACCTGGATTAACTTGTTGCTCCGGACTGATATTCCCGTTGGAATTCAGCCAGCAACATCCTTTGCTCGTCAGTCAGAGCTAGGCTTTCCAGAAGTTCAGGTCTTCTGAGCCAGGTGCGACCGAGTGACTGTTTCATACGCCAGCGATCAATTTCTGCATGATTGCCCGACAGTAAAACCGGCGGAACATTCATGCCATCCAGCACCTCAGGACGGGTATAGTGCGGATGGTCAAGTAACCCTTCAGCAAAGGAATCTTCTTTTGCTGACGCCTGATGTCCGAGGACACCGGGGACAAAACGCGATACTGCATCAATCAGTACCATCGCCGGTAATTCACCACCACTGAGTACATAATCCCCGACTGACCATTCTTCATCAATCTCAGTCTGGATAACGCGCTCATCTACACCTTCATACCGGCCGCATACCAGAATTAACTTCCCGTTAGCGGCCAGCTCACAAACTCCCTGTTGGTCGAGTTTGCGGCCCTGCGGCGAAAGATAAATCACTTTCGCATCGTCACCTGCGGCAGCTTTTGCTGCATGGATAGCTTTGCGCAGAGGCTCCACCATCATCAGCATGCCGGGACCGCCCCCGTAGGGCCGATCATCCACAGTGTGGTGCCGGTCATACGTGAAATCACGCGGGTTCCAGCAATCAACACTGATCAGGCCATTTTTTACTGCCCGTCCGGTTACACCATGCCCGGTTATTGAGAGGAACATTTCAGGAAACAGGCTGATAACCCCAATCCACATTTTCGTGTCCCACTTAATGACAAAACCATCACCGGAGGTTTAAAAACCGGGATCCCACTCAACTTCAATCAGTTTTTCAGTGAGATCAACTTTCCTGATAACCTGCCCGTCAAGATACGGTACTAACCGCTCTTTCATGCCGAAGGCATCTTTCAGATTTGCTTTAATCACCAGAACATCATTCGACCCGGTTTCCATTAAATCGGTTACGGTGCCGAGATCATATCCGCCGGTGGTCACTACACGGCAGCCCATCAGGTCTTTCCAGTAGTAATCATCGCCGTCTAATTCCGGTAATAATGAACTGTCCACCACGATTTCCGCGTTGGTCAGCGCATTTGCCGCATCTCTGTCGTCAACCCCTTTGAGTTTGACGATCATATCCTGGCTATGGGATTTCCAGTCTTCCGGGTCAATGTGTTGCCACACGCCGTTACGCTGAATAAACCACGGTTGATAATCAAAAATACTTTCAGTATTTTCGGTGGAAGAAAACACTCTGAGCCACCCTTTAATACCGTAAGAGGACCCCAGTTTGCCGAGTACAATCGGATCAGCAGGGGCTTGCGGATTAGTGTGCTTGCTCATTGTTGCCACCGTGACAGATTAAGCTGCTTTCTTCGCGTCTTTGATCAGTACAGCAACACGATCAGAGACAGTAGCACCCAGACCAACCCAGTGTTCAACACGGTCCAGATCTAAGCGCAGAGTTTCAGCCTTACCGGCAGCGATAGGGTTGAAGAAACCAATACGTTCGATGAAACGACCGTCACGTGCATTACGACTGTCGGTTACGACGATTTGGTAGAACGGACGCTTTTTTGCGCCGCCACGAGCTAAACGAATTGTTACCATAACATCCTCATTGAATTGACAAACAACCAGACCCCATCGAGGAATGGCGTCCGGTTGTCATAGAAAAAGCCCGAAAAGTTTACTCACTTTGGCGAAAAAATCAATCCAAAGTGATTATTCTTTGTGACTTTCTTTGTTTTACCGCCCCATCATACCCGGCGGCATCATACCTTTCATGCCCCGCATCATCTTCGCGAGGCCCCCTTTCTTCATCTTTTTCATCATGCGCTGCATATCATCGAACTGCTTGAGCAGCCGGTTGACATCCTGCACCTGAGTCCCGGAACCCGCCGCGATACGGCGTTTGCGGGACCCTTTGATAATTTCCGGTTTGACGCGCTCTTTTTTGGTCATGGAATTGATCATCGCTTCCATTTTGGTCAGCACGCTGTCATCCATCTGCGATTTCACCGCATCCGGCACCTGAGACATGCCCGGCAGTTTGGTCAGCATCCCGGCCATACCGCCCATATTGCGCATCTGCTTCAGCTGTTCCAGGAAGTCGTTGAGATCAAACCCGTCGCCTTTTTTCAGTTTTGAGGCCAGTTTTTCCGCCTGATCGCGGTCAACTTTGCTCTCGATTTCTTCAATCAGAGACAGCACATCGCCCATACCCAGAATACGCGAAGCTACGCGATCCGGATGGAACGGCTCCAGTGCATCGGTTTTTTCGCCGACACCCAGGAATTTAATCGGTTTACCGGTGATATGGCGGATAGACAGCGCCGCACCGCCGCGCGCATCACCATCGACTTTAGTCAGCACCACACCGGTCAGCGGCAGGGCTTCGTTGAAGGCTTTGGCGGTGTTTGCCGCATCCTGACCGGTCATGGCATCCACGACGAACAGGGTTTCGACCGGGTTAATCGCCGCATGCAGCTCTTTGATTTCACCCATCATGCCTTCATCGACATGCAGACGACCCGCGGTATCCACCAGCAGGACATCAAAGAATTGCAGTTGCGCATGTTTCAGCGCTTTCTTAGCGATATCAATTGGCTTCTCTGACACATCAGACGGGAAGAATTCAATTCCCACGGTCTCTGCCAGTGTCTGTAACTGTTTAATCGCCGCCGGACGGTAAACGTCCGCAGAGACAACCAGTACTTTTTTCTTATGTTTTTCTTTCAGCAGTTTACCGAGCTTCGCCACACTGGTGGTTTTACCCGCACCCTGCAGACCGGCCATCAGCACCACAGCAGGCGGCTGGGCCGAGAGATCAAGGGCGTTGTTTTCCTCGCCCATCGCCGCAACCAGTTCGCCCTGAACGATTTTGACGAACTCCTGCCCCGGCGTCAGGCTTTTGTTCACCTCATGGCCGACGGCACGCTCTTTGACGCGGCTGATGAAATCCCGTACCACCGGCAGGGCAACATCGGCTTCCAGAAGCGCCATACGCACTTCGCGCAGCGTTTCTTTAATATTGTCTTCCGTCAGTCGTCCGCGACCACTGATATTGCGCAAGGTGCGCGAAAGTCTGTCAGTTAAATTATCAAACATGTCATCGACTCTGCCAAAACTGAGCTAAAAATAGGAAAGATAACCGGGATTATAACACGCACGGCAGCAAATCAGCGAACCGATTTACGTAAAGTATCGTGTAATCATTGGAGTGATCTGCGGGCTGCGGTATACTGACGTATGAATTTTGTTTCATCTTACTGACTGAATAATCACAAAACCATGCCTGAAATCTCTGTTGTTGCAATTAGCGCTTATCTGTTAAGTCTGGTACTTCTGATGCCGGGCGTGCTCCGCTATCAGCGCGGCTACCGGAAACTGGCGCTTATCTTCGCGGTTATCGCCCTGATATGTCATGGTGCGGCGATTAAATCACAGATTTTTCAGGGCGTTGGTCAGAACCTGACACTGCTGAATCTCGGGTCGGTGGTCAGCCTGCTGGTGTCCGTCATTATGACGATTGTCGCTTTTCAGGGCCGGGCATGGTTCCTTATCCCGATTGTATACAGCTTCTCGATGGTCAATCTGATTCTGGCCACCCTGATGCCGGGCGAGTTTATCACCCATTTGCAGGCCAGCGTACCGCTGTTTGTGCATATCGGGCTGGCGCTGCTCAGTTTCGCGACACTGATTATTGCAGCACTGTACGCCATGCAGCTCGGCTGGATGGATCATCAGCTGAAAAATAAACGTCTTAAGTTTACGCCGGATATGCCGCCATTAATGGTTATCGAGCGTAAAATGTTTCATATCACGCAGGTCGGCGTGATTCTGCTGACACTGACACTCGCCACCGGTATTGTGTTCATGGATAACATCTTTGATAAAGATAATATTCATAAATCATTACTGTCGATGGTCGCCTGGTGTGTCTACATTGTGCTGCTGTGGGGGCACTATCACGAAGGCTGGCGCGGTAAACGCGTTATCTGGTTCAACTTTGCCGGCGCCTTTATCCTCACTCTTGCATTTTTCGGGCACCGCCTGTTTCAGGAACTGATGCTGTATGCATAACCGCATCAGTAACCCCCGTTTCCGCTCATCACAAAAGAAAGGAACACCGCTGTGGAGCACGTATCAACAAGCACGCTGATTATTATTCTTATTTTACTGGTAATAATTTCGGCGTACTTTTCCGCATCCGAAACCGGGATGATGACCATCAACCGCTACCGGCTGCGCCATCAGGCCAAACAGGGAAACCGGTCTGCCCGCCGTGTCGAGCGGCTGCTGGAGAAACCGGATCGCCTGCTGAGCCTCATTCTTATCGGCAATAACCTGGTCAATATTGTTGCCTCCGCACTGGGTACAATTGTCGGTATGCGTCTGTACGGTAATGCCGGCGTAGCCATCGCCACGGGTGTGCTGACCTTTGTTATCCTTATCTTTGCCGAGGTCATGCCGAAAACTATTGCGGCACTTTACCCTCAGCAGGTGGCGTTTCCGAGCAGCTTCCTGCTGCGTCCGCTGGCAAAAATCTGTCTGCCGATCGTCTGGGCATTTAATGCGATAACGCTGATTCTGATGCGCTGTATCGGTATCCGCGGTACGGTGATCCGCAGTGATGCGGTATCAAAAGAAGAACTTAAAACCATCGTTAATGAATCAAAAGGCAAACTGTCCCGCCGCAACCAGGACATGCTGATTTCTATCCTCGATCTGGATAAAGTCAGTGTGGATGAAATTATGGTGCCGCGTACCGAAATCTTCGGGATTGATATCAATGATGACTGGAAATCGATTCTGCGCCAGCTGACACACTCACCGCACGGCCGGATTGTGCTCTACCGCGATTCTCTCGATGATGCTATCGGTATGCTGCGGGTCCGTGAGGCTTACCGCCTGATGATTGAGAAGCAGGAATTCACCAAACAAATGCTTATCAAGGCGGCCGATAAAGTCTATTTTGTGCCGGACAGCACACCGCTGAACCTGCAACTGGTCAATTTCCAGCGCAATAATGAGAAAGTCGGGCTGATCGTGGATGAATACGGTGATATTCAGGGGCTTATCTCCGTGGAGGATATCCTGGAAGAGATTGTCGGTGATTTCACCACCTCCATGTCACCGTCACTGGCGGAAGAAGTCACCCGGCAGCCTGACGGCTCACTGCTGATTGAAGGTTCTGCCAATATCCGCGAAATCAATAAAGCCCTGAACCTCGCCCTGCCGGAAGAAGGTGCCCGCACCATCAACGGTCTTCTGCTGGAAGAACTCGGCGACATTCCGACACTCAATACCCTGGTCACTATCGGGCATTATCAGTTTGAAGTCATTGCCATCGGTGAGAACGTGATTAAAACCGTGAAATTATTACCCCTGAAACCGGCCGGTGCCGATATCGCCGCTGATATCTGACGGCAGACAGTCACCATAAAAAAACCTGCGTGCATTGCTGCCGCAGGTTTTTTTGTATCCGGGCTGAAAAATTACGGATGCAGTTTTTCCAGCTCTTCATCAGATAACAGCAAATCATCATTTTTATTGACGCGGACATCGCGCTCAATGATGTTTTTCGCAATCTGATGTGCTTCATCCAGTGAATGCATCTGGTATGTCCCGCACTGATACAGATTCAGTTCCGGGATCTTCGCCTGATCTTTGACAGTCAGGATATCCGCCATTGCATCTTTCCATGCCTGTGCAACTCGGGTTTCTGACGGTGAACCAATCAGACTCATATAGAATCCGGTACGGCAGCCCATCGGCGAGATATCAATGATTTCAACACCATTGCCGTTTAAATGATTACGCATAAAACCGGCGAACAGATGTTCCAGTGTATGCGTTCCTCTTTCCGGTAAAATCTCTTCATTAGGAACACAAAAACGCAGATCGAAAACAGTGATGGTATCACCACCCGGGGTAGTCATGGTTTTCGCTACGCGTACCGCAGGTGCCGCCATGCGTGTGTGGTCAACTAAAAAACTATCCAGCAAAGGCATAATTCCCGCTCCTCTTTTTTTATAAAAAATGCCGAACGAATGAAACTTTTTCTGAATACGCTGGTCTGATGTATTGAAAGACGCGCAAATTGTTATCATCCCTATTCTCTGAGAGATTTTTTTTGGCCACATTGATTGTGGCCATTTTCTTATCTGTCAGAAATCAGCGACCGCCGTGCAGCGCCAGATACTCATCAAAACTTATCGTATCACTCTCTTCCATCGCTTTTTGTTTATCGACAGAAGCCTGCCATTGTTCAGCAAAGTCTGCTTCACTGATCACGTCATACGGCTCGTGAGTCAGTTCTTCATGATACCGATCTGCCAGGGCCAGCCCGTAACTTCCGATACCTGCTTCTTTTATCAGTGCCAGCATCCGGCCCGAGAACGTCAGTTCCGGATCATCAAACTGTGCTTTCAGTGCTTCGCACACTTCGCGATACTGTGTGCCTGAGCAGGTATCTAACACATCGGCAACACGCAGGAGATCATTAAACAGTGCGTGACCCACTTTTTGCAAGGGTTGTTTTTCACGACCACAGCCGATACCGATTTCCTGTCCCGGTTTACGCCCTTCCAGAATCACACGATTCCAGTTATGGCGGGCACACGCCAGCTCATCCGCACTCATTTCCGGCGCATCTGCCAGCACACACCAGATGAGGAACAGGTCGAGGAAACGGATTTGTGTTTCATCGACACCAGTGGCAGAGAACGGGTTGATATCCAGGGCACGGACTTCGATATACTCCACCCCGCCGCGCTGTAAGGCGTCAGACGGTGATTCATCACCTTTCTGCACACGCTTCGGACGGATTGGCGCATAGAACTCGTTTTCAATCTGCAATACGTTGGCGTTAATCTGAAGGTGTTTGCCATCTTTGGTTAATCCCAGCGCCGCAAATTCCTCAGACGGGATCTGAATCGCATTCTTCAGTCCGGCGACATACGTGTCCAGATGGTTGAAGGTGATGTTCAGATCACTTTGTGACTTGCTGGTATAGCCAAGGTCACTTAAACGCAGTGACGTGGCATACGGCAGGTATAATGCCCCTGTCGGCAGCTTTTCAAACGGCAGATTGGTTTTGCGGCCGCGCAGGAACGAACTGCAAATTGCCGGAGAGGCGCCAAACAGGAACGGGATCACCCAGCCGAAACGGTAATAGTTACGGATCAGGCGGAAATAACCGTCAGAGATTTTATCCTTACCGCTTTGCGCATCACTGATACCACTCCACGCCTGCCAGAATTCCATCGGCAGAGAGAAGTTATAGTGGACACCGGAAATGGTCTGCATCAGCGCACCATAACGGTTTTTCAGCCCTTCACGGTACAGCGTCTTGAAACGCCCGGCGTTAGATGTGCCGAACTGCGCCAGTTCGATATGCTCTTCAGAATCAATGAAGCATGGCATGCTCAGCGGCCACATTCGTTCATTGTTCAGGTGACGCGCAGTGTAACGGTGCACATCCCGCAGAAATTTCACGGTGTAATCAATACGTGAATCCACCGGCGTAATAAACTCCAGCAGTGACTCTGCAAAGTCTGTGGTGATCCACTTATGCGTTAATGATTTTCCCAGCGCTTCCGGGTGACCGGTGCGTGCCAGTGCACCATCCGGCGTGATACGCAGTGTTTCGCGCTCAATACCGCGGTTGATGCCTTTTAAAATCCGGGGGTGCGTCTCTAACCATGAGAGCGCTTTAGATACATCCGGGATCAAATCGACCTCCCGTCCTGATTATGGATATTATTCATAAGGGGGATACTTTATCGCAAAGCCGGGTTATTGTCGCTGTGATTCAGCCCTGCCCCACACAAACGGAACAGCAGAAACGACTGCCGTTACAATACATTATCCCTCTTACACGTCATTGCTGTACGATCAGTTTCAGAAGCATCTGTACTTCAGATAAGGAGTATGACGTAAAAACGGATTCGATTCAGTGACGGGAAAAACGGAAAAAGAAAAACCCCGCTCAAAGAGCGGGGTTTTTATATGGTGCACCCGAGAGGATTCGAACCTCTGACCGCCCGGTTCGTAGCCGGGTACTCTATCCAGCTGAGCTACGGGTGCTGAATATGGGATAAGAGAGGAAGATGGTGCACCCGAGAGGATTCGAACCTCTGACCGCCCGGTTCGTAGCCGGGTACTCTATCCAGCTGAGCTACGGGTGCATCGCATACTAATTCTGTTACCGGAAATCAGTTTTGAAATAAAGTGATAAGATGGTGCACCCGAGAGGATTCGAACCTCTGACCGCCCGGTTCGTAGCCGGGTACTCTATCCAGCTGAGCTACGGGTGCGTACCTTAAAACATCTTTTCAGAACTGATTTTTTTATTTTAGCATTTTCTTTTGCCAAAATAAAAACCCCATGACAGTATCGTGGGGTTTAAATGGTGCACCCGAGAGGATTCGAACCTCTGACCGCCCGGTTCGTAGCCGGGTACTCTATCCAGCTGAGCTACGGGTGCAATCTGAATGGCGGTGAGAGAGGGATTCGAACCCTCGATGCAGCTTTTGACCGCATACTCCCTTAGCAGGGGAGCGCCTTCAGCCTCTCGGCCATCTCACCATTGTTTCAGACCACACAACGATGAATTTCGTTTCCGTCATCTCGTCGTCGTGTGGCGCACATATTACTTTCCCCCACTGAGAAGTCAAACAATTTTTCCCAACTTTTTAAGATCTCACGATCGTTTGCACAATTACCGCGCACTATGTTGATTTTCACAACGATACGTGCGTTTTTCCGGCGGCATGAATCCCGTCTGCATCACGCAGCAGTGCAGAAAAAATGTGGCAGCAAAAGAGAAAGTAACAGAATGACGGGCGATTTTTGCAGGAAAAAAAGTGAAGAACCGGGATAATAGCGGCAGGAAGGAAAGAAGAAGGCGCCCGTCGCGGTAACGAGCGCGCCTCACAACTTAATAGTTATTATTATTGGGTTGAGATTTTTCAGCCTGGATCCGCTGGTAAATTTCTTCACGGTGAACAGAAACCTCTTTTGGGGCGTTGACACCAATTCGTACCTGGTTTCCTTTAACACCCAGTACAGTCACTGTTACCTCATCGCCTATCATGAGTGTTTCACCAACTCGACGAGTCAGAATAAGCATTCTTTGCTCCTTGAAATATTAAAAGAGTCGGGCCACTGAGTTTACCCGCCATTATCCATCCAACACCGTGAAAGCGTATAGCAATGATTATTTGTAAACTATATGTAGTTTTATACACATTGCAATATTTAGTGTAGTTAAAAATTGCGACCTAACGTTAGTGATACAAAGACGTTATCACCAATATCAGGAGCACGCCGGAGCGCGCCCCTGTTCAGATATACTCCGATTACAGGTGAGATGCCACCCAGCTTTCAACGCTTGCCATCGCAGCAGGTAAAGCAGCGGTATCTGTCCCGCCGGCTTGAGCCATATCCGGACGACCGCCTCCTTTACCACCGATTTGTTCAGCAATAAAGGCAACCAGTTCGCCGGCTTTGACTTTGCCGGTCAGATCTTTTGTTACACCTGCAATGAGACTAACTTTATCATCACTGATAGTTGAAAGCACAATAATTCCAGAGCTTAATTGATTTTTTAGATCATCAACCATCGTCCGCAGCATTTTAGGTTCGGCGTTAGTCAGTTGTTTCACCAGAAGTTTAACACCGTTCACTGAAACGGCATCTTTGGTCATGGAGGAACTTTCCTGCGCAGCCTGCTGTTCTTTGAGTTGCTGTAACTCTTTTTCCAGACTGCGGATTTTATCCAGTGCGGCTTTTACTTTCTCGCTCACACCAGCTTCATCACTTTTCACCAGCTGTGCCACGGAAGTCAGTGCATCAGACTGCTGATTCACGCTTTCCAGTGCGCCGATACCGGTGACCGCTTCAATACGGCGGATACCGGCCGCTGTGGCGGATTCGCTGACAATACGGAACAGACCGATATCACCGGTGCGCGCAGCGTGAGTACCGCCGCACAGCTCGGTTGAGAAGTCGCCCATGCTCAGTACACGGACACGTTCATCGTATTTTTCACCAAACAGTGCCATCGCACCCTTGGCTTTCGCGTCTTCCAGATCCATCAGCTCAGTCACAACCGGCTCATTTTTACGGATTTCGGCGTTGACCAGTGCTTCCACTTCCCGGATTTGTGCCGGTGTCATGGCTTCAAAATGAGAGAAGTCAAAACGCAGATATTTATCATTTACCAGCGAGCCTTTCTGTGACACATGCTCACCCAGAACCTGACGCAGTGCGGCATGCATCAGGTGCGTTGCCGAGTGGTTCAGACGGATGGCGTTACGGCGCTCTTCATCAATTTTCGCCGTAATTTTGTGGTTCACAGTCAGTTTACCGCTCACCACACGACCGGCATGGCCGATCGCCTGGCCGTATTTCTGCGTATCCAGAACGCTGAACTGTGCATCGTTGCCGGACAGCACACCGGTATCACCGACCTGGCCGCCGGATTCCGCGTAAAATGCGGTTTTATCCAGGATCACCAGACCTTCATCACCGGCGTTCAGCTCTGTGACCGGCTGACCTTCTTTGTACAGCGCAACAATCGTTGCCGTCTGCTCATTGTGGTCATAACCGGAGAAATCACTGCGTTTGTCGACTTTGATAAGGCTGTTGTAGTCAGCACCGAAGCCGCTGTTTTCACGGGCACGGCGGCGCTGTTCTTCCATTGCCGCTTCAAAACCGGCTTCGTCCACTTTCAGGTTACGTTCGCGGCAGACGTCTGCGGTCAGATCCAGCGGGAAACCATAGGTGTCATAAAGACGGAATGCGGCTTCACCGCTCAGGGTATCCCCGGTCAGTGAGGCTAATTCATCATCCAGCAGTTGCAGACCACGTTCCAGCGTACGGGCAAACTGCTCTTCTTCTGACTTCAGTACTTTCTCAACCATCACACGCTGGCGGGCCAGCTCTTCACCGGCAGACTCCATCACGTCGATCAGCGGAGCAACCAGTTTATAGAAGAAGGTGTCTTTTGCGCCGAGCATGTAACCATGACGGACAGCACGACGGATGATACGGCGCAGCACGTAACCGCGGCCTTCATTGGACGGAATAACACCGTCGCAAATCAGGAAGGCACAAGAGCGGATATGGTCGGCGATCACCCGCAGTGATTTGCTGGTCAGGTCTTCAGCGCCGGTCACTTTCGCCACATCAGCGATCAGTTTACGGAACAGGTCGATGTCATAGTTGGAGTTGACGTGCTGGAGAACAGCTGTAATACGCTCCAGGCCCATACCGGTATCAACAGATGGCTTCGGCAGCGGCTCTAATGTACCGTCAGACTGACGGTTGAACTGCATAAAGACGATGTTCCAGATCTCGATATAACGGTCGCCGTCTTCTTCCGGTGATCCCGGAGGACCGCCCCAGATGTGGTCGCCGTGGTCAAAGAAAATTTCAGTACACGGACCGCACGGGCCGGTATCGCCCATCTGCCAGAAGTTGTCAGAGGCGTATTGGGCGCCTTTGTTATCACCGATGCGGATAATGCGTTCAGCCGGCACACCGACTTCATCTTTCCAGATGTTGTACGCTTCGTCATCGGTGGCATAGACGGTTACCCACAGCTTGTCTTTCGGCAGGTTAAACCATTCTTTGCCGGTCAGCAGTTCCCAGGCGAAATTAATGGCATCGTGTTTGAAGTAATCGCCGAAGCTGAAGTTACCCAGCATTTCAAAGAAGGTGTGGTGACGTGCAGTATAGCCGACGTTTTCCAGGTCGTTGTGCTTACCACCGGCGCGGACACAGCGCTGCGCTGTGGTGGCACGGGTGTAAGAACGTTTATCCAGGCCCAGGAAAACATCTTTGAATTGGTTCATCCCTGCATTAGTAAAAAGCAGCGTTGGGTCGTTGTTTGGAACCAGCGAACTGCTCTGGACAATCTGATGTCCTTTTGTATGGAAAAAGTCGAGAAACGCTTGACGGATCTCAGCGGTGCTTTTGCTCATATTTATCCCGAAATCAAGCTGAAATAATAAGATTTATGAAATGCGAAACAGACTGTGAAGCCGCTCCGATTCAACCTTCGGATCAATCAAGGCGGAGAGAAATTTAAGGGTTTCCCTTGAACATTAATTCCCAGATAAATCCATTCGCTGTACCCATTGTAAAGCGAATAAACTTTTTCTGAAAGTCTGTTCGCACAAACGACGCTCATCCGGCCGGGAGCGCAGTTTCTGTATCAGGAACACATAGCGGGAGACAAAGGCAGGCTGTTATACGCAGACAAAAAGAAAGCCGTACCCGACACGGATACAGCTTTCGAAATAACTCAATGATTTTATTACTGTAAATTCTTAAATTCGTGTAATTCTGTGAATTAAAACTCTTCGTTGCCTGCGTCTTCAGTTTCACTTTCTTCATTGAAACTTTCTGCTGCGGTACTGAATTCACCGGAATGGTTCAGTAATAACTCACGTAATTTTTTGTCCAGTTCATCGGCCATTTCCGGATGTTCTTTCAGGTAGATAGTAGCGTTTGCCTTACCCTGACCGATTTTTTCACCGTTGTAGCTGTACCATGCACCGGCTTTCTCAACCAGTTTATGTTTCACACCCAGGTCGATCAGTTCGCCCATGGTGTTGATACCTTCACCGTACATGATCTGGAACTCAGCCTGTTTGAACGGTGCAGCCACTTTGTTTTTCACTACTTTCACGCGGGTTTCGCTGCCGACCACTTCATCGCCGTTTTTCACTGCGCCGATACGGCGGATATCCAGACGAACAGACGCATAGAATTTCAGTGCGTTACCCCCGGTGGTAGTTTCCGGGTTACCGAACATCACACCAATCTTCATACGGATCTGGTTGATGAAGATCAGCAGGGTGTTAGAGTTTTTCAGGTTACCGGCCAGTTTACGCATTGCCTGGCTCATCATACGTGCTGCCAGACCCATGTGAGAATCACCGATTTCACCTTCGATTTCAGCTTTTGGTGTCAGTGCGGCCACGGAGTCAACAATGATGACATCAACCGCACCGGAGCGGGTTAAGGCATCACAGATTTCCAGTGCCTGCTCACCTGTGTCCGGCTGGGAGCACAGCAGGTTATCAATATCCACACCCAGTTTCTTGGCATAGACCGGATCCAGTGCGTGTTCCGCATCGATAAACGCACACACACGACCCTGACGCTGTGCAGCCGCGATGACCTGTAACGTCAGCGTGGTTTTACCGGAAGATTCAGGCCCGTAGATTTCAACAATACGACCCAGCGGCAGACCACCTGCACCCAGTGCAACGTCCAGTGCCAGAGAGCCGGTTGAGATGGTTTCCACGTCCATGGAACGGTCTTCGCCCAGACGCATGATTGAACCTTTACCGAACTGCTTCTCGATCTGACCTAAGGCTGCTGCCAGTGCTTTCTGTTTGTTCTCATCAATAGCCATGTAAACTCCCTTCTCAGCCCCTGAGACAGTGCCCCCGGGTTATTAAAATGGTTTCAACTGAATCTGTTGAAGTGATTATACTGTATAGTCATACAGTATCAAGCGATTTTTTTGTCAGAATTGCAATTAATCCGCCGAGCCCTTTCAGCACCGCCTGACAGCGTACCGCATTGCGATCGCCCGGAAAACACCAGCAGCGGGCAGCGGTTTTTATCTCTGCTTTTTCACGCCACGCCCAGCCGAACCAGACGGTTCCCACCGGCTTTTCATCGCTGCCGCCATCCGGCCCGGCAATGCCGCTGACCGAGACAGCCAGATCCGCACCTGCGGTATCCAGCGCCCCGGCGGCCATTTCCCGCACCACTGCCTCACTGACCGCACCAAAGACAGATAATGATTGTTCTGATACCCCGATCATACTGTGTTTGGCATCATTACTGTAGGTGACAAACCCGCGCTGAAAATACGCCGAACTGCCCGCGATATCCGTGATCACCTTGGCAATCCATCCGCCGGTGCAGGATTCTGCCGCTGTAACACTCAGGCCGGCCTCAAGGAGATAATGCCCCAGTTCTGTACTGCGCCGGGTCAGAGCCTGTTCATCATGCATCTGTCACTCCTGTTATGAAATCTGTTTTTTGCGGCGGATATCCCAGAGCCATAACCCGCCGATCGCGAGGGCAAACAGGCTGCCGAACGCCGCACCGATCACCACTACCGGCACACCGGCTTTGACCGCCAGGGAATACAGCCCCAGCATCAGCAGCATCGCGCCGTTTTCCCCCATATTCTGTACCGCAATGGCGTTACCCGCCCCGACCGTCTCTTTGCCGCGCTTTTGCAGCAGCGCATTGAGCGGCACCACAAACAGGCCGCCGAATACGCCGAGCAGAATCAGCGTGATATTGGCCGGTATCACCGAAGTCTGAAAGGTGAATATAATCACCATCACGCCGATCAGAATCCCGGCCGGCATACAACGGCGTACCGTTTCCAGGGTAATAAAGCGGGCCGCCAGACCGGCTCCGGCCACAATTCCGACAGCCACCATCGCATTAAGGAGTGTCGGCATGGTCTGACCGGTGATCCCCAGTGCCGCCGGTACCCACAATACCAGCATCAGCCGCAGTGTCACCCCCGCTCCCCAGAACAGACTGGTACCGGTCAGGGAAAAACGGCTTTCCTGATTTTTCCACAACGATACCGTGGCACGGAAAAAAGTGCTCATCATCGTGCGCGGGTTACGGCTCAGCCCGGTTTTTGCCGGGGGCAGGCGCGGAATACTGAGATTGGTCAGCGCCGCCAGTCCGTACATCACCGTGCATAAAATCAGCGCCATCATAATATGGTAATCAGACAGGAAACCGCCGGTTACTGATCCCAGCAGGATCGCCACAATGGTCGAGGCTTCAATCAGCCCGTTGGCTTTTACCAGCTGTTCACCGGTCGTCAGTTCACCGAGTATCCCGTATTTTGCCGGGGAATACGCGGCAGCACCCACCCCTATCAGCCCGTATCCCAGGAACGGGTCTGCGCCGAGGCAGATCACCACCGCACCGATCAGCTTACAGCCGTTCGACAGCAGCATAACCCGCCCTTTCGGGAAGCTGTCAGCAATCTGTCCGACAAACGGCGCCAGTACAATAAAGGTCAGCACAAACACCATTTGCAGCATCGGCTGGCTCCACTCCGGATAGTGCCGGGCGCTGAGCTGAGCAAGGATAGCAAACAGAATCGCGTTATCCGCAAACGCAGTAATAAACTGCGAAATCAGTACCGCTTTCATGCCTTTGTTCAGTAACGGGGCAGATGCTGTCATATCTGCGGCTCCTGTAATGCCTGCTGCTTCAGTGTGACGAAGTCCGGTTTACCGCTGCCGAGTACCGGCAGTTGTCTGATATAACGGATATCACGCGGGACAGCCAGTTCCGGCAATCCTTTTGCTTTTGCCTGTGCCATCAGTTGTGCACGATCCAGTTCGCTGTCTGTGGTAAACATCACCAGCGCTTCGCCGCGTTTTGCATCCGGTTTTGTCACCACCGCATGCAGTTTATCCGGCGAGACACTCAGTGCCAGTTGTTCAACGCTCTCCAGTGAGATCATTTCACCGGCCAGTTTGGCAAACCGCTTCACCCGCCCGCGGATGGTAATGAATCCGTCTTTATCCACCGTGACGATATCGCCGGTGTCATACCAGCCGGGCTGCGCCTCACCCTGCGCGTTTTCCGCTGACGGCGGCTCAGTATGCCCCGGTTTTTCCACCCGCAGATACCCTTTCATGACATTCGGGCCGCGAACCTGCAACAGTCCGCCATTATCAATCCCGGCGACCGGCAGAAGACGTGATTCCATTCCCGGTACCAGCCGTCCGACCGTGCCGGTGCGGGCCGCCATCGGCACGTTGATGGAAATAACCGGTGCACACTCTGTCACCCCGTAGCCTTCCAGGATGCGCAGGCCAAATTTATCCTGCCAGGCCTGTTTGGTGCCTTCCGCCAGTTTTTCTGCCCCGGCCACCGCATAGCGGACACGGGCAAAATCATACGGATGCGCAAAGCGGGCATAGTTGGCGAGGAAGGTGGAAGTACCGAAAATCACTGTACAGTTCTGATCATAGGTCAGTTCCGGCACCATGCGGTAATGCAGCGGGCTCGGATAGAGGAAGATACGGCTGCCGCACAACAGCGGCGTAAACAGTCCGGCGGTCAGACCGAAAGCGTGAAACAGCGGCAGTGCTGACATAAACCGGTCTTTCGGCGTGAAATCCGCAACAGTTTTAATCTGTTCCACGTTAGCCAGCAGAGAGTCGTGGCTGTGTACCACGCCTTTTGGTGTGCCTTCCGAACCGGAGGTAAAGAGAATAATGGCATCATCTTCCGGTTTCTGCGGCAGCAGTGCCGCCTGCGGCGTAATCAGATGGCGCATCACCCACAGTTTATCTTTCAGGGTAACGGATGCTTTTGCCTCTTCCAGATAAACCCAGTTGGCTTCTGTCAGTTGTTCCGGCAGATGTGTCAGTTTGCCCTTTTCCAGAAACTGACGTGAGGTGATGATGGTAGTGATACCGGCCGCTTTCATGGCATTACGCAACCCGGCGACACCCGCCGTGTAGTTGAGCAGCGCCGGAATACGGCGGCGCATGGAGGCACCGAGGATCGCCGCGGCCATCACCGTGGCATTCGGCAGCAGGAAACCGGTACGTTCCCCCTCTTTGGTATAGTGGCTGATAATGCAGCTCAGTCCGAGGGATTTTTTCAGCAGCCCCTGATAACTGTCCTCGCTGAAATTAATATCATCAATGATCCGCTGAAAACGCCCGTAGCGTTTTACCGCGCCGAGAAACGCCTGCGGCAGCGTCAGTGACGGGCGGCATGCCATGCGCGCGTTCATCATGATATCGCGCAGATGTTCCCCTGCCAGACGGCGGCGCTCTGCGGCACGGGGAGCTTCCGGCATCGGGATCACTTCCGGTGGCAGAACATGAATGGTGATGGCCGGGAAAACGTGACTTTTGATCACTTTGCGCATCCGGCTGAAAAACGTCAGTTCCGCACCGTCAATGCGCACCGGGATGACTTTTGCCCCTGTTTTGGCGGCAATAAAAGCAGCACCGTCATAGATTTTCATCAGGGAATCCGTGATAGTCACCCGCCCTTCCGGGAAGATCACTATCTGACGCCCTTTTTCCACTTCACGGATCAAATGCCGCAGTGCCAGCGGATTGCGCGGATCCACAGGGATAATATCAGCGATAGGTTTTAAACAGCGGATAAAAAATGGTGTGGCGTAGTTAGTGTACATCGCGAACACCGGCCGGGTCGGCAGGAATAATCCCAGCAGAACACCATCAATAAAAGAGGCATGGTTCGGGGTGATAACACTTCGCGGTTGATTAAGATTACTCAGGTCACCGGTAACACGAATGCGGAATAATCCGCGGAGCAGTGCACGTAACACATTCATCAACATACTGAATTCCCTGTGTATTTATTATTCCGCCAATCGGTTTGGCGGGCAGACGCATCAATAATAACACAGCGGATTGATTAACCAACTGACAGAACAGTACGGCATTATCTTTATTCGATTCGTGTCACTGTTCACAATAAAACAGCCGCAGAATTATACAGCGGCGTGAAGGCAGGTACAGATATGACTGATAAGTTCCGGTACAGGGCAGGTGGCATCCACCACAATATCCGCGCATTCCAGGTACAGCGGTTCGCGTTTGCTCAGGACTTCCGCCATCTCCTCCACAATGCATTTTCCGGTCAGACTCGGGCGCTGATGCGCCTGCGGAGTGTGTGACAGGCGTTCCGCCAGTGTTTCGGCACTGGCCCGCAGATATACCACTTTGCCGGCGGATTGCATAAATGCACGGTTTTCCGGCGCCATGACAATACCGCCGCCGGTTGACACCAGATGCAGCGGTTTGCTGACCTGACGCAGCACATCACTTTCCAGTTCACGGAAACGGCGCCAGCCCGATTGTTCCACCAGCTGAGAGATAGACATCCTGCACTGCTCTGTCACGCAGGCATCAGTGTCAATAAAATCGTACAATAATGCCTGAGCCAGCGGTTTACCCAGTGTGGTTTTACCTGCTCCGCGAGCGCCGATAAGATAAATAACCGGTTTTTCATCCTGATGATTCATACTATCCGCTTCCCCGCAGGTGTTCAAAATATTTTACATAGGTGTAAATTAAGAGAGCCTATCATAGCGTACTCAGATAAAAAGCAAAAGTGCGATCCGCAGAACGGTTGTCATCTGACAAAAAAACGCCCTGCGGATGTCTGATGATCAGGTTATGAACGGATAGTGTGGTCGCCGGTACCAATCCATTTATACGTGGTCAGCGCCGTCAGCCCCATCGGGCCGCGGGCGTGCAGTTTCTGTGTGCTGACAGCGACTTCCGCCCCCAGTCCGAACTGACCGCCATCGGTGAAACGGGTACTGGCGTTAACATACACGGCTGATGAATCAATATTTAATACGAAATAATCAGCCTGAGACATAGATTGCGTCAGAATCGATTCTGAGTGCTGTGTGCCGTAATGACGGATATGCTCAATCGCACCGTCAATATCAGGCACAATCACCACATTCAGGTCGAGAGATAACCATTCATCTGACAACTGCGCATCAGTCACCGCTTCTGCTTTTGCCGGACCGTTTTTCAGCAATGCCAGCGCCGCCGGATCGGCATGCAGGGTGACATTGTCCGCAGCCATTTTGTCACTCAGCAGCGGCAGAAATTCCGCCGCGACTTTTTCATGTACCAGCAGTGTTTCCACCGCATTACAGACACCCGGACGCTGCACTTTCGCATTCGTGATGACCGGCAGTGCTTTATGCAGATCGGCGGTCTCATCAACATAAATATGGCACACACCGATACCGCCGGTGATCACCGGAATAGTGGACTGCTCGCGGCATAAGCGGTGCAGAGCGGCACCGCCGCGCGGGATAAGAATATCCACATAGCGATCCATCTTCAGTAATTCATTGACCAGTGCGCGATCCGGATTATCAATGGCCTGAATCGCAGCCTGCGGCAGCCCGCATTCACTGAGCGCCTGCTGGATCACACTGACAACCGCCACATTCGTATTATGTGTTTCTTTGCCGCCGCGCAGGATCACCGCATTTCCGGTTTTCAGACACAGTGAAGCAACATCCACTGTGACATTCGGACGCGCTTCATAAATCACACCGACCACGCCCAGCGGGACACGGCGGCGCTCAAGACGCAATCCGCTGTCCAGCACACCGCCGTCGATCACTTCCCCGACCGGATCTGCCAGCTGACATACTTTACGCACATCAGCAGCAATGCTTTCCAGACGCGCCTGAGTCAGCAGCAGACGATCAAGCATCGCCTCAGATGTCCCCTGCTCACGGGCTTTGGCAATATCGAGTTCATTGGCAGCAAGGATCGGGGCGCTGTTTTGCTCCAGCAGATCGGCAATACGGGCCAGTGCCCGGTTCTTTTGTTTTCCGGAGAGCTGAGCCAGTACCCGGGAGGCGGCTTTGGCCGCTTTACCTGTTTGTTCTAACATATGCTGATATCCTTAACTGACAATCATATCGTCGCGGTGGACAGCCACTGCGCCGTATTCATAACCTAAAACCGTGCTGATTTCCTGTGACTGCCGTCCGGCAATCAGGCGCAGCGCATCGCTGTTATAACGGCAGACACCGTGTGCCAGATCCCGGCCGTTCAGAGCCCGGATGCGGACAACCTCACCGCGTGAGAAATTACCGTTCACGGTTCTGATACCGCTCGGCAGCAGAGAACTGCCCTTATCTTTCAGCGCTTTCTCCGCGCCGTCATCCACAATGATTTCGCCGGCAGGCGGTGCCCCGAAGATCCACTGCTTACGCGCTTCCATCGGCGCTTTTTTCCCGAAGAACCGGGTGCCGACCGGAATATCATCGATGACATCACAAATCACCCCGGCGCGATCACCGGCAGCAATAATGACATCAATTCCCGCACGCCCTGCGACCGTCGCAGCCTGAAGCTTGGTCGCCATTCCGCCGGTGCCCAGCCCGGATACGCTGTCGCCTGCGACACTGCGCAGCTCATCACTGATATCGTGCACTTCGGCAATCAGAGTGGCATCCGGGTTGCTGCGCGGATCCGCGGTATACAGCCCCTCAATATCCGTCAGCAGCAGGAGTTTATCCGCCCCGCCGAGAATAGCGGCCAGCGCGGAGAGGTTATCGTTATCCCCGACTTTGATTTCCGCTGTGGCAACCGCATCATTCTCATTAATGACCGGCACGATACCGTTATCCAGCAGCGCGGTCAGTGTGTCACGGGCATTCAGGAAACGCTCGCGGTCTTCCATATCCGCGCGGGTCAGCAGCATCTGGCCGATATGAATACCGTAAATAGAAAACAGTCGTTCCCACAACTGGATCAGGCGGCTCTGTCCGACCGCAGCCAGCAGCTGTTTGGACGCAATGGTGGCGGGGAGTTCAGGGTAACCGAGGTGCTCACGTCCGGCAGCAATCGCCCCGGAGGTCACAATAATAATACGATGCCCTTTTTCATACTGCTGCGCACACTGCCGGACCAGTTCAACGATCCGCGCCTGATTTAAATGTCGTGATCCGCCGGTCAGCACACTTGTGCCCAGTTTGACAACCAGCGTTTGGCTGCTATTCATTGCGTTCTACCATTATTTTGCGAGATAAGAAAAGATGACCTGTTTTAACAGGTGATGCGCGCCATGCCAACAGGCACAACGCAAAACCGGACATTAATCCGGCTGCTTTCCGGGGGGCGGTGATTCCGGTGACGGCGTCAGAGACAGATCCAGTTCCTGAAGAACGGCCTGTAAACGGGGATAAAAATCAGTCAGCGTTTTTCTGACTGCATCGCAGGTTTCTTTATCAGACACTGTTTTTTTCTGCCAGAGCCCGTTTTTATCAAATACCCCGGTATGGTATTCAGAGACGAACCCGGTTTCCTGCGGGATCAGTGACAGCCACCAGCCATAAAACTCACGTTTTTCCGGTGCGGCTGATGCATTCACACACACCGCCAGACAATCAAAAAAATAATGCCCTTCCTGACACTGCGGCTCACGGATATACGGACCCAATGCGGTAAAACATCGCAGCAACCTGCCGCGCGTGTAATCTGAAACCAGCGCCATCATCAAGCCTCCTTTCAGTGGAGGCTTAGTTGTAGCAAACAGACAGGAATTATCAATGGTTTTTATGCTGTTCAGGATAAAATTCTGGTGAGCCAGCGGGTCGCTTCATCCAGCGATTTATGAAAGGTGTCAAAAACCGGCGTCTGACCAAATTCCAGCAGTTTACCGTCAGCACTTGAGCGGGTAATCAGTTCCGATTCACTTTTCGGGCTGAACACATCCTCTTTCCAGCACATACTCAGTACCGGCAATGAACAGCGGCGGCCGAGCAGTCCCTGATTTTTCAGTGACAGGCAACTGAGCCGGGAGCGGACGGTATCAGGGTCGGTACAGCGCGCTGCCGCACGGCTGGCCAGCACATCCATATACATGGCAGGAACCTGATCCTGCCGCTGCGGACTAACAAAGAGATCATGCACCACCGGCCCGAACAACACAGCGCCCCGCAACTGATGTGCGGATAAATACGCCATACGCATCGCCACATTGGCACCGAAACGCAGCCCCATCACGGCCACGCGGGTGTGATCGACCCACGGCACATTGCGCAGCTGATCCAGCACCTGCTGATGCATCAGGCTGCTTTCCTGGCCTAATACCTGTTTGACGGAGTAACCGACAGACGGCATATCCAGTGTCAGCAGGGCAATTCCCTGCGGTGCCAGATAATCACGGAAGTAGCGGCAATAATCACTTTGCAGATTATCCAGACTGCCGCACATCATCACGACCGGAAAAGCACCGGTTTTTCCCGGCGGGAGGTGCAGAAAAGCGCAGACATTGCCGCCGCTCTCCATTTTGAATTCAATTTTTTTCAGTTCATACGCAGCAAACCGGGCGGAATTTTCATACGCCTGATTTGCCAGAACCGTAGCCTGATCCGCCAGCTCATCCCCTTTCAGATGAGGATATCCCGCAATACTGTACAGATTTGCGGCAATCAGCCAGGCTTCACAGGCTTTGTCGCCGGATTCAAATTCCAGCGCTTTACGCTGCCACAACATCGCCTGCTGAGACCATTCATAAGCCCAGTTGCCGCGGCGGTAACCGATTACCGTATCCAGCAGTGTATCATCACTGCGGGGGGCATCGGATGCTGCGATACGGCTGAGAACCTCTTCGGTTTCCAGCGGCGGTATCCCCCGCCAGGCCCACATTAAGCGGTTAATCATGCGATACCAGCCCGGATGCGTACATCCGCTCAGGACGCTGCCCTTGACTTGTTTCATACCGGAACGGGTAAAATTCACCAGCACGGATGTCTCAGGGTGTTTGATTTTCGGCTTAAACAGTTTCTCTGACAGGTTCTGTTGTGTCATGGCATTCGCTTACTGATCGCAGATTGGTTTAACAAAACTGACGGTCATATCCCACGGCTGCTCGATCCAGGTATCCTGCGGGATATCAACCACATAATCGTCAACCAGCGGACGTCCGGCCGGTTTGGCAAAAATAGTGACGAAATGCGCTTTCGGATACATATCGCGGATCATCTGGGCAGTACCGCCGGTATCCACCAGATCATCAACGATGATAAATCCTTCACCGTCACCGTCGGCTTTTTTCAGGACTTTCATGTCGCGCTGATGGTCATGATCATAGCTGGAAATGCAGACAGTATCCACATGACGGATACCCAGTTCACGAGCGAGTAAAGCTCCCGGCACCAGACCACCGCGGCTTACGGCAATAATGCCTTTCCATTGTTCGGTTGGCATTAAACGCTGTGCCAGTTTACGGGCGTGCATTTGCAACATATCCCACGTTACGACGTATTTTTCGCTCATATCAGATTGATCCCGGCTTGATGATTTACAGAAAAGAGTCTTTTTTGCGGAAAAAAGGTTGCGCGAGATTATAGTGACTTGAGCCGCCAAAGACCAGAGTATCTGACAAATTCATCATAATTCCCTGTTATGACACACGCACTTTGTGTAAGAATTTGCTATTCTCCGGACATCGGATATTCGCGACCGCTCATTTTAAACAGCGTCACCGGCCGCCTTCAGGTATCCTCCCCCTTATAATGAAAAATGCAGTAACAGGAGATCGAACGTGTCTGAACTATCACAATTATTTCCGCAGCCGCTGTGGGACATTTTTGCCAAAATCTGCTCTATTCCTCACCCGTCCTACCACGAAGAGCAACTGGCCGCACATATCATTGAATGGGCAAAAGAAAAGGAATTCCACGTTGAGCGCGACAGCGTCGGTAATATCCTGATCCGCAAACCGGCCAGCAAAGGCCTGGAAAACCGTAAAGCGGTCGTTCTGCAGGCTCACCTGGATATGGTGCCGCAGAAAAACAATGATACAGCACACGATTTCGAAAAAGATCCGATTCAGCCGTATATCGACGGCGACTGGGTTACCGCGAAAGGCACCACATTAGGTGCGGATAACGGTATCGGTATGGCATCTGCGCTGGCGGTGCTGGCTGATGATTCCGTCAAACATGGTCCGCTGGAAGTTCTGCTGACCATGACCGAAGAAGCCGGGATGGACGGCGCATTCGGTCTTCAGCCGGACTGGTTGCAGGCTGATATTCTGATCAACACCGATTCCGAAGAGGAAGGTGAGATTTATATGGGTTGTGCGGGCGGTATTGACGTCACCACCACCCTGGCACTGAGCCGTGAAGCCGTTCCGGCCGGTTACAGCATCTTTACCCTGACCCTGAAAGGTCTCAAAGGCGGCCACTCCGGCGGCGATATTCACCTGGGTCTCGGCAATGCCAACAAATTACTGGCCCGTTTCCTGGCCGGTCACGCCGCAGAACTCGGCGCGCGTCTGGTTGATTTTCAGGGCGGTACACTGCGCAACGCGATTCCGCGTGAAGGCCACATCACCCTGGCAGTACCGGCAGATAAAGCCGCACAGCTGAAATCACTGGCACAGACCTTTGAAGCTCTGCTCAGAGAAGAACTGGCACAGAAAGAGAAAAACCTGGTGGTCACCCTTGAAGCCGCAATTGCCGCTCAGGGTGTGCTGACCGCTGATGTGCAGTCCCGTTTTATCAATATGCTCAACGTAATGCCGAACGGCGTGATCCGCATGAGTGACGTGGTACCGGGCGTGGTCGAAACCTCACTGAACGTGGGTGTGGTGAAAATGAGTGAAGAGCGTGTGCAGGTTATCTGCCTGGTGCGTTCCCTGATTGAATCCGGCAAATCCTCTGTGGTCAGTATGCTGACCTCTCTGGCGGCACTGTCCGGTGCGGATATTGTTGCCGAAGGCGGTTATCCTGGCTGGCAGCCGGATGCTGACTCCCCGGTTATGCATCTGGTCAGCGAAACCTATCAGCAGCTGTTTGATAAAACGCCGAACATCATGGTGATCCACGCCGGTCTTGAGTGCGGTTTATTCAAAAAACCGTATCCGGACATGGACATGGTTTCCATCGGGCCGACCATCACCGGTGCTCACTCTCCGGATGAGCAGGTGCATATCAAGAGTGTCGGACAGTACTGGCAGTTACTGACCGCTATCTTAAAAGCGATCCCTGAAAAAGCATAACAGCATCATTCAGTTCAGCGGCGGAACATCTGTTCCGCCGTTTTTATATGTGCTTCAGAATCCCAGCAGCAACTGCCGCTCCAGCTGCGGGTCCAGCAGTGTCACATGCAGCCCCACCAGCCTGACACCCCGCCCTTCCCGGCGGCTTTTCCAGGCCAGTTCCGCCGTCTTCAGTAAATCCGCTTTATCCAGCACCGGATGAACATGTTCCTGTGTGGTTTGCTGGAAATCCGCAAACTTGAGTTTGATTCCCTGCCGGGCAATCCGCAGATCCGATGACACCTTTGTCAGACGGCGCTCCAGCTCCGGAAACAGCGCATCAATAATGGTCTGACACTCATCCCACGACACAATATCTTCCGCCAGTGTCCGCTCAACACCGACCGATTTCCGTTCCCTGTCCGGACAAACCGGACGCTCATCTGTGCCGTGACTGCGCTCCCAGATGATCCGGCCGAACTTTCCGAACTGCTTCAGCAATGTTATCTGATCATAATGCTGCACATCCCGGCACGTTTCCAGCCCGAGATCAGTCAGCCGTTTTGCGGTCACTTTTCCCACACCGGGAATTTTACGCAGCGGCAGAGACAGGACAAAATCCGTCACCTGCTCCGGTGTGATAATGTACTGCCCGTTTGGTTTATTCAGATCAGAGGCGATTTTGGCGAGAAACTTGACCGGTGCCACCCCGGCAGATGCCGTCAGTCCCAGCTCAGTAAAAATAGTCCGGCGGATCTCTTCTGCCATCAGCGTGGCGGAGCCCCGGCACTGCGGACTGTCCGTCACATCAAGATAGGCTTCATCGAGAGACAGCGGCTCAATCAGTGAGGTATAACGGGCAAAAATAGCATGCAGATGGCGGGAGGTGGTTTTATATAACTCCATCCGCCCCGGGATCACTTTCAGGTGCGGGCATAACAGCAATGCTTTTGCCGTCGACATCGCACTGTGCACCCCGAAACGCCGTGCCGGATAATTGGCGGTTGCAATCACACCGCGCCGGTCGGCACTGCCGCCGATAGCCAGAGGGATATCGCGCAGACGGGGATCGTCACGCATTTCAATCGCCGCATAAAAACAATCCATATCAATATGAATAATTTTACGCATCCGCCTCTCCCGCTCACCAATATTACTGTTTAAATATACAGTTAAACTTAATTCAATTCAAATCGATTAATCCACTCATTATTCACTGCATTAATCAGCAGGCTGAAATTTGCAAGTTTGTGCTTTTTTTCTGTGATTACATCCGGTTGTCATGTTGCTTTGGTAAAACAGCCGCGTGACACACACCCGAGCACTTTCTTTCTGACGGACGGATTATGAAAAAAATACTTTCTGCCCTTTTTCTGAGTTGTATTGTTATGACAACCCACGCAGCACCGCAAATTATTGCTCACCGCGCCGCCACTGCGGATGCGCCTGAAAACACCCTGTACGCCATCGATAAAGCACTGGGCAACAAAGCGGATGCTGTCTGGATCACGCTTCAGTTATCAAAAGACAACCAGGTGGTGTTATACCGCCCGTCTGATCTGAAATCCCTGACCGATAAAACCGGCCCGGTTTCCGGTTACACGGCCGCAGAGCTGGCAAAAATTGATGCAGCCCGTGACTATAATCAAAAAAATAACACCCATATCAACGCCGCGATTCCGTCACTGGACACGGTACTGAGCCGCTATCCGGAGACTTTTTTCTATCTCGATATCAAATCCCCGGATGCAGTACCTGCCATCTTTGCACAGCAACTGGATACCGTACTGACCCGTCATCAGGCGAAAAACCGGGTTCGTGTCTATTCGACCAGTCAGGATTATCTGGCCGCACTGCCGCAATCAATCCCGGTATTTGAAAGCCGTGATACCACCCGTAATGCACTGGCCGGCAGCCTGATTACTCACACCTGTGACCTGACGGATAACCCTCAGCCACGCTGGTATGGCTTCGAGCTGCATCGAAAAGTTGATGTGGTTGAAACCTTTACACTGGGCGAAGCCCGCTCTCCCGCTGTACTGACATGGGATAAAACAGCCATGGACTGCTTCCGTAAAAATAATAAAAACCGGGTTGTACTGTTCGGTATTAAAACACCGGCAGACTTACAGCTGGCAACAGAGTTAGGAGCAGATGGTGTGATGGTCGATTCATTACTCAATATGAAAATAAAATAATTAATTTTCGTATTATTACTTATCTATACTGAGGTACTGAAAAATAAGAGTGGCATTTAATAAATTATAAATATCACTCTTATTTAATACGTTACGTCCCTTCCCGCAACTGCCCCTGTCACTCCCGTATAATATTTTATAATCTCAGCAACTCTAATTAATTATAGTAATTTATTTATCAGGCCAACTTTGTTATAACTATAAGAAACATCCGGGAGGTCATACGGTGATAAGTAACCTATTTATTGATTTCAATTCACCCCAAAAATCCCCTCTTGTTTTTATGGGATTATTTTTGCTGTTATTCAGTCTTTATTCTTACGCAGATTGCCGGCTGTATTCAGATGAAACACGCAGCAGTAACTTTATTATTCTGGGTGCCGGTATGATCAACGGCCCGGTAAAATCCGTCATCACAACAACCCGTACCCCGGACAGTAAGAACGATAATATTATTATCAACGGGCGATATAACCTGACCCCCTGTGGTGAACTGAGTGATTTTTCGCTGGAAGTGACTGAACGTTATCCCGGTCTGCAAAACCGGATGTATTCCGAAGGTCAGAAAACGGAACAGGGCTATACTTTATTATTTACGTCGCAATTGCTCAACAGCGGCAAAGCGCCGGTAACCCTTATTAAAGCCCGCAGCCATCTTTTTTATAACAATCAAAAGCAAATCATCCGTGCCGAATCAGATTCCAACAGCGGCGGAAACACACCAAAATTCCGGATGGATACAGATTTTTTTTATGAAGACGGTTTAATCGCACATGCCGTGTTAAAAGGCGGCGCCTCAGATACCGTTGGTGAAATCCGTTACGACTGGCGCAGTGACCGGCAAATAAATTCGATAACGTCACAGGGGAATGGCCTGCCTCCGATGAACTATGAATTTGCGTATAATGATAACGGTCAGGTTATCCGGCAGACACAAACACAGCACACACCGCTGGGCCGGGTAAAAGCAATCTATATTTGTCAGCAGACAGACAGCTACGGGAACTGCGAAAAAGCACTCTGGCAGAGCATGACTGAAGGGAATAACACGAATAATATTATTGTGATAAATACCGCAATTGTGACATCGCGTTACCATTATTACTGATCCGCTATTACTGACCTGCGGTTTAATGAACAACAATAAACAAAGGCGCCTTTGAGATTGCTGACAAAGGCGCCTTTTTATATTATTTAATACTATACAATCCGGTTTTTATTCAGTTTCTCTTCACGGGCAGCTTCACGCGCCATCCGCTTTTTCCGGGCATCACACGGTTCGGGACAGTCACAGACTTTCTCAACACCAATGCTGCTCAGCCCGCCGCAGCTTCCCTGAATGCTCTTGCGCTTAATAATATAGCCAAGAGACATCCCCAGAAATGCGACCAGAAACAGGATAAAGGTTGCGATAAATACTTTTATCATCATATCAGCCACCCTCTTTTATTTTTGCTGCAAATAGGGCTTAAATGCCTCACTGTAGCGTTCCTCAAATCCCTTCTCTGTTTTGACAATCATAAAGACAGGGATATTTTGTGCATTCGCTACTTCAAGACCGCGCTCCGGCCCGAGCACATTCAGCCCGGTAGAAAAACCATCCGCACTCATGCAGTTATCCGCAATTACTGTAATCGATACCAGATTATGGTTAATCGGACGTGCCGTTTTCGGATCAATGGTGTGTGAGTAGCGGACATTATTTTCTTCAAAATAATTCCGGTAATCTCCGGATGTTGCCACTGATGCATTACCCGGTTCAATGATTTCCTGTGCGGACTGACTCAATCCTTCTGATGAAGGTTTTTCAATCGCAATGCGCCACGGCTTACCTTTGCCGTTAATGCCCTGAGTCCGGACTTCACCGCCCACATCCACCATATAATTGCGGATATTCTGTGATTCCAGATATTCGGCCACCGCATCCACCCCGTAGCCTTTCGCTATGGAGGACAGATCCACATACAGTTCCGGTACGGTCTTAATCAGATTATTGTCTTCCACCTTCAGTTTATCAATCCCGGTCCACTGACGGCGGGCTTCGATATCCTGCTCAGTCGGCACATGAGTCACGCGTCCTTCCGGGCCAAATCCCCACAGATTGACCAGCGGGCCGACAGTGACATCCAGTGCGCCGTCTGTCAGCTGATTAATACGGATAGCCTCACGAACCACCTTTGCGGTTGCGGCAGAAACCGGGAACGGTGTATTTACGTCGCGGCTCTGATTAAAGCGGCTGAGTTCAGAATCCGGCCGGTAGGTGGACATCTGATCATTGACCTCTTCCAGCACCACATCAATACCTTTCTGAACGGATTCCGGAGACGGATTTTTCGGATCAGCCACATATTTTACCGCGTAATAGGTGCCCATCGTTTTACCGTTCAGGGTTACCTGCTGTGTTTCCGGTGTTTTATCACCACACGCACTCAGTAACAATGCCATCAGTGCCAGCGGCAGAAAGGCCCGTTTTATTTTTACCATACACAATCCAGTCTGATTTCAGATCATCTGCGCCCACAGGAGTGGGCGCAGTTTCGTTATGACAGGGGCGGAAATCAGCCGCCGAAGTCATCCAGCATAATGTTTTCGTCTTCCACACCCAGATCTTTGAGCATCTTGATCACGGCGGCGTTCATCATCGGCGGCCCGCACATGTAGAACTCACAATCTTCCGGTGCCGGATGGTTTTTCAGGTAATGCTCATAGAGAACATTATGAATAAACCCGGTGTATCCGTCCCAGTTATCTTCCGGCAGGGCATCAGACAGCGCCACGTTCCAGGTGAAGTTTTCATTCTCAGCCTGAAGCTGGTCAAAATCTTCTTCATAGAACATTTCACGTTTTGAACGCGCACCATACCAGAAAGACATCTTACGTTTGGAGTGCAGACGCTTAAGCTGATCGAAGATATGCGAACGCATCGGCGCCATCCCCGCACCACCGCCGATAAAGATCATTTCCGCGTCAGTTTCTTTCGCGAAGAATTCCCCGAACGGCCCGGAAATCGTCACTTTATCACCCGGTTTCAATGACCAGATGTAAGAGGACATAATGCCCGGAGGTGCATCCGGCACACGCGGAGGCGGTGTGGCGATACGCACGTTCAGCAAAATAATCCCGTGCTCTTCCGGATAGTTTGCCATGGAGTATGCGCGGACGGTCGGTTCTTTCACTTCAGACACATAGCGGAATAAATTAAACTTATCCCAGTCTTCCCGGTACTCCTGCGGTACATCAAATTCATCATAACGCACCACATGCGGCGGACATTCAATCTGAATAAAGCCACCGGCACGGAACGGTACAACTTCACCATCAGGAATTTTCAGTTTCAGCTCTTTAATGAATGTTGCTTTGTTATCATTGGAGATAACTTCGCACTCCCATTTTTTCACCCCGAAGATCTCTTCCGGCAGCTCAATTTTCAGATCCTGCTTCACATTCACCTGGCACGCCAGACGGCAGCCTTCACGCGCTTCGCGCTTGTTAATGTGCGACATCTCTGTCGGCAGAATATCACCGCCGCCTTCTTTGATCTTCACGCGACACTGGCCGCAGGTTCCGCCGCCGCCACAGGCAGAAGAGACAAAAATCCCCTGACCGGACAGCACATTCAGTAATTTATCACCGGCAGGTGCGCTGAAGCTTTTTTCCGCATCGCCGTTGACGTCAATCTTAACGTCCCCTGTGTTCACCAGTTTTGATTTTGCGAACAAAATCAACGCGGTCAGCGCCAGAACAATCAGGGTAAACATTGCCACGCCTAAAATAACGATATCCATAATTGCGTTTCACCCTTATAACTGTACGCCGGAGAAGGACATAAAGCCCAGAGCCATCAGTCCGGTAGTCACGAATGTGATCCCCAGCCCTTTCAGGCCGGACGGGACGTCAGAGTATTTCATCTTCTCGCGGATAGCGGCCATCAGCACAATCGCCAGCAGCCAGCCGATACCGGAAGCAAAACCGTAAACCACAGATTCCGTAAAGTTGTAGTCGCGCTGCGCCATAAAGGACACACCACCAAAAATCGCACAGTTTACAGTGATTAACGGCAGGAAGATGCCCAGCGCGTTATACAGTGCAGGGAAGTAGCGATCCAGAATCATCTCCAGAATCTGTACCAGTGCCGCAATGACCCCGATAAAGGTAATGAAGTTCAGGAAGCTTAAATCCACACCGTCCATCAGTGCGCCGTCGCGCAGCAGCAGGTTATAAACCAGGTTGTTGGCCGGAACCGAAATCCCCAGCACCACGGTAACTGCCACCCCGAGCCCGAACGCCGTTTTAACATTTTTGGACACCGCCAGGAAAGTACACATCCCGAGGAAGAAAGCCAGCGCCATGTTTTCAATGAATACAGCCCGCACAAAGAGACTGATATAATGTTCCATATCTTAATCCTTCTCAACTTGTGACGGTTTCAGGGTACGAATACCCCAGATGAGCATCCCGATGATGAAGAATGCGCTCGGAGCCAGCAGGAACAGACCGTTCGGCAGATACCAGCCGCCGTTCTGTACCGTTTCCAGCATAGTCACACCAAAAAGTTTACCGGAGCCGATCAGTTCGCGGAAGAAACCCACCAGCAGCAGGATCACGCCGTAACCTAATCCGTTACCGATACCATCCATAAAGCTTTCCAGCGGCGGTGCTTTCATCGCATACGCTTCCGCTCGTCCCATTACAATACAGTTGGTAATGATCAGGCCGACGAACACGGAAAGCTGTTTGGAGATGCCGTAGGCGTAAGCCCGCAGAATCTGGTCAACAAGAATAACCAGCGAGGCGATAATCGCCATCTGAACAATAATCCGCACACTGCCCGGAATGAAATTACGGATCATTGAGATAAACATACTGGAGAATGCTGTTACCAGGGTGACCGCGATGGTCATAACCAGTGCGGTTTCCAGTTTGGTGGTTACCGCCAGCGCCGAACACACACCCAGAACCTGGAGGGCAATCGGGTTGTTATCTAATAACGGTCCGAGAAGAACGCGTTTAATTTCTTTACTATCAGCCATGATTCAACGCTCCTTCGCGTACTGTTTTCAGGAACGGGCCAAAACCGTTGTCGCCCAGCCAGAAATCAAACATATGCTGGATGCCGTTTGAGGTCAGTGTCGCACCGGATAAACCATCAATGCCGTACGGGCTGTCAGTTGAGCCGCTGCGGACAATTTTAATGGCCGGCATACCTTCTTCATTAAACAGCTTTTTACCAATCCACTGTTTACGCCATTGCGGGTTATCCACTTCACCACCCAGTCCCGGCGTTTCACCGTGCTGGTAATAAGTGATCCCCTCAGAGGTAATACCGTCCACGTCAATCGCGATAAAGGCATACATCACCGACCACAGACCGGAGCCGTAAACCGGCAGAACAATCTTGCTGGTTTCACCCTGCTCATTCTGTACCAGATAGATTTCCGCGCTGTTAGCACGGCGGCGGATTTTCGCCAGATCTTCTTCCGGTGACAAGGCAATACTGGTCTCATCGCTGCGCAGTTCATCGTTGAGATCGTATTTGGCAGTACTGTCAGTCATCTGACCGGTTTTTAAATCCACCATTTTTGCTCTGATGAATTTTTTATAGACTGCGTCGATTTCATTCGCCGGCATGGATGGCGTGAGTAACCCGGCCACATCCAGAATGTTACGCTGCTTATCCAGCATAATCTGTGTCTGCTGCGTGGATTTCAGCCCCACCGCAGAACCGGCCACGACTATCGAACACACAAGGCAAAGGACGAAGACTACGATAAACGTTCTTGCGACACTGTCCTTGTTTTTCGTTTTTTCATTAGCCACGTGCTTTTCTCCGTTTAATGTTTGCCTGAACCACCAGATAATCAAATAACGGGGCGAATAAGTTGGCGAACAGGATAGCCAGCATCATCCCTTCCGGATATGCCGGGTTTGCCACACGGATCAGGACACACATAACCCCGATCAGTATCCCGTAAGCCCATTTACCTTTATCGGTAAACGAGGCTGAAACCGGGTCCGTCGCCATGAAAATCATACCGAAGGCAAAACCGCCAAGAACCAGATGCCAGTACCACGGCATAGCAAACAGCGGGTTGGTGTCAGAGCCAATCATATTAAAGACGGCTGACATCGCGATCATCCCGATCATCACACCGGCCACAATACGCAGAGAAGCGATACGGGCAAACAGAATGACGGCACCACCGATCAGAATCATCAGTGTGGATACTTCACCAATCGAGCCCGGCACGTTACCGATAAAAGCATCCATCCATGAAATCGGCTGATTGGTCATGGTGTTGACCAGCTGATGCTCACCACCGACAGCCCACTGTGACAGCGGCGTTGCGCCGGAGAAGCCGTCAGCGGCAGTCCAGACCGTGTCACCGGAAATCTGAGCCGGATAGGCAAAGAACAGGAACGCACGACCGGCCAGCGCCGGGTTCAGGAAGTTACGTCCTGTCCCGCCGAAGATTTCCTTCGCGACCACCACACCAAAGGTGACAGCCAGCGCAGCCTGCCATAACGGCAGTGTCGGCGGAACAATCAGTGCCAGCAGAATGGAGGTAATAAAGAAGCCTTCGTTGATTTCATGCCCGCGAATCATCGCAAACAGGACTTCCCAGAAGCCGCCCACGATAAAAATGACTGCGTAGATCGGCAGGAAATAAACGGCACCGAACAGCATTTTGCTGACCCAGCCCGCATCCTGAGTAAAGGACACGCCGATGAGTTCTGCCAGACGATAATGCCAGTCACCGGCAATCACCTGCTGAAGCTCGGCACCGCTGTACATATCCAGCAGCACCGGCATTGCCTGGTTACCGACGTTATACATCCCCCAGAACATTGCCGGGAAAACGGATAACCAGACCAGGATCATCAGACGCTTAAGGTCGATGGAATCACGGACATGTGAACGCCCGCGGGTAACTGTCCCCGGGGTATAGAAGATGGTGGCCGCTGCTTCATACAGTGCATACCATCTCTGTAATTTACCGCCCGGTTCAAAATGCGGCTCAATTTTTTCCAGAAATTTTTTCAGACCCATGATTATCCTTCCTGCTCAATCCTGGTCAGTACGTCACGCAGCACCGGGCCGTACTCATATTTACTCTGACAGACATAGGTACACAGCCCCAGATCTTCCTCATCCAGCTCCAGCGCACCCAGCGCCTGTGCGCTGTCAGTATCGCCCGCCAGCAGATCGCGCAGGAAATGTGTCGCCATAATGTCGAGCGGCATGACACGTTCATAACTGCCGATTGGCACCATGGAACGTTCGCCGCCATTCATTGATGTAGTAAATGAGAACAGTTTCTTCTTAAAGAAGTGACCCAGAGTGGTGCGGGTAACGGTGTATTTGTCAGTCCCCGGCATGATCCAGCCGAACAGCTCTTTTTCACGGCCTTCTTCCAGAACGGATACCTGATTGGTAAAGCGTCCCAGATAGTGATGCACTTCATCACTGGCCACGCCCCACAGGACAGAACCGGAAATGATGCGGTTTTCACCGGCTTTCAGCTGCCCTTCGGTCAGTTCATACAGATCCGCACCAAGACGGGTTCTCAGCAGACGCGGGTTTTCCACCTGCGGGCCGCCGAGTGCCACAATACGGTCGGTGTACAGAAAACCGGTCGTAAACAGTTTACCGATAGCGATAACATCCTGGTAATTCAGAGACCAGACTGTTTTCGTTGCGCTGACCGGCTCCAGGAAATGGATATGCGTACCGGCAAGACCTGCCGGATGCGGGCCGCTGAACTGTGTATAACTGACACGATTGTTATCGGTAACTTTTACGAAGTCAGCTGTACCGTGGCAGACATGAACCTTCCCTTCCGTCAGACAGCTCAGTACCTGTAAACCGTCATCAAACGCGATTTGTTCCTGACGGATAATCACCACCGGGTCGGCCGCCAGCGGATTGGTATCCATCGCGGTGACAAAAATGGCGGCAGGCACAGAGCCCGGTGCGGGGGTACGGCTGAACGGACGGGTCCGCAGCGCGGTCCACAATCCGGAGGCCACCAGGTTTTTCTCTGCCTGTTCACGGGTCAGTGACGGCAGATCCCGGCGGTCATAACTGTCAAATGTGAATTGCTCGTCTCCCTGTATTTCAATCACCACCGATTGTAATACACGACGTTCGCCACGATTGATGGCTTTTACCTGTCCGCAGGCGGGGCTGGTAAAAATCACACCGGGGTTCTTTTTATCTTCAAAAAGAGCCTGTCCTTTCTTCACTGATTCACCTTCCTGAACCAGCATAGACGGACGCATCCCGATGTATTCTTCACCCAGCAGCGCTACGTGGCGGACTGAGGGGCCATCTTCTGTGACTTGAGCAGGTGATCCTGCGATCGGCAGGTCGAGTCCTTTTTTAATTTTAATCATAAAATTTGCACAAGTTTTCGTTAAACCCACGTCATTACTGCCGCAGCAGCGTATGACAACTCAACAATAAAAACACTCCGGGCCGCTGTTGTCGCCCCGGGCTGTTTTCTCCGATGTATGTCACGATTTTGCTTAAACCAGATCCGCATTATTTTACCACTTCACAACAATTCTGTCCGGTGAAACGAGTGACCTGGCTCAAGCAAATGGGATTATTGTGATCAGAAAAAGCCGGAAAACTCGTCTTTACCGAGTAATTTAATCACCTTTACCGACTGCTGTTTATTTTTTGACCACAATAATGTTTGTAACAAACGATTTTATTCTCACCGGAAACCATTCACAAATTATCTGCATCATGGCAATCTGTTGTTACTTTTTTCACCAACCTATTGCCATCCTGAATACTGAGAATGCGACATATCATTTTTATCATGATCGGCCTGCTGTTTTTTGCAGGGCAATCATCGGCAACGACGGGAAAATCCCCGTCATTATGGCTTACGGCACCGGTAAGTGATGTCCGTAACAGCCGGGTATTTATACAGATATTTAAAGAAGAAAAAGAGCTGGAGTTATACACGCGGGAGAATAACGGACGTTTTAAACTGGTAAAACGCTATCCGGTTTGTCAGTTTTCCGGCGGTCTGGGACCTAAACAGCTGACCGGTGATTTAAAAAGCCCTGAAGGTTTTTACCGCATCAGTCTGTCACAGCTCAACCCGAACAGTCGGTTTTACCGAGCTATCAACCTTGGTTTTCCCAATGAATTTGACCGTGCACACGGCTATACCGGGGATTATCTGATGGTTCACGGCGACTGCAAATCTGTCGGCTGCTACGCCATGACGGATGCCTATATTGATGAGATTTACCGCTATGTGGAAAGCGCCCTGCTGAGCGGACAGGCGGATCTGAATATTGCGATTTATCCTTTCCGGATGACACCGGAGAATATGAACCGCCACCGGAATTCCTCACATCTGGCCTTCTGGCAGCAGTTACAACCCGCTTATCAGTACTTTACCGAGAATCAGATCCCGGCGGTGGTTGCTGTTATTAACGGCCGTTATGTCACCGCCGCACACACGGCCGTACCGGGACCTGCAGCAGAAGCCGGCCTGCTGACTCAGAACACGGATGCATCACGCTCGCCGTAGTAAAAAAGAACCGCCTCACCCGGCCGGATTTTCTGCCACTGCTCATTGCCGGTCAGCGGTTGTGTGGCGATAACCGAGACCACATCATCCGGGCTGGTGTGCTGAGAAAAATCGATCTCCACATCACTGTCCACCAGCCGCGCTTTACCAAAAGGCGCGCGGCGGGTGATCCAGTGCAGATTGGTGGAGCAGTACGCCAGCACATAGCTGCCGTCTGACAACAGCATATTAAAGACGCCGAACTGCCGTAACTCATCCGCCAGCCGCTTCATATCACGGAATACTGCCTGCAGATCCTGCGGCGGCTGCGGGTATTTTTCTTTCAGCTGATTCAGCAGCCAGCAGAATGCATGCTCGCTGTCAGTCTGACCGACGGGGGTAAAAAAACCGGTCGCCAGGTGTTCATAGCCGCTGAGCTGCCCGTTGTGGGCATATGTCCAGTTTCGTCCCCACAACTCACGGGTAAAAGGATGGGTATTTTCCAGCGAGACCACTCCCCGGTTTGCCTGGCGGATATGTGCAATCACCGCTTCGGATTTGACGGGATAATCGCGGACAAAACGGGCGACAGGAGAATGACAGCAGGCACGCGCGTCTTTGAAGGTCCGGCACCCCATTCCTTCATAAAACGTAATTCCCCACCCGTCTTTATGCGGCCCGGTTTCCCCTCCGCGCGGGATCAGACCGCTGAGACTGAAATGAATATCAGTCGGGACATTCGCGCTCATCCCCAGCAATTCACACATTGCCTTTCTCCCTTACCCGGTTTCGTGATAACTGAAGACTATTGTTACCCGCAATTCGTTAGTTTCACAATTACGGAAATATCATTTTTTTAGATGATTTGGTTATATATAAGATACTTTATGCTTATCATGAATAAGTCCTGCCTCACGACATAAAAAAAGCACCCGGCCGGATAGCGGAGTGCTTTTTCAGATGCCGGGCCGGGTTATTTCACCATTTCTTTTTCGATCAGCATGATCAGAATATGAATAACCTTAATATGGATTTCCTGAATGCGATCCGCATAACCAAAGTGTGGTACACGAATTTCAATATCCGCACTGCCCGCCATTTTACCGCCGTCTTTACCGGTCAGTGTGATCACTTTCATACCTTTGGCGCGTGCCGCTTCAATCGCTTTGATAATGTTGCCGGAGTTACCGGATGTGGAGATACCGAGTAACACATCTCCTTCACGGCCGACAGACTCCACAAAGCGGGAGAAAACATATTCATAGCCGAAATCATTACTTACGCAGGATAAGTGGCTGACATCAGAAATAGCAATTGCCGGATATCCCGGACGGTTTTCACGGTAACGTCCTGTCAGTTCTTCCGCAAAATGCATCGCATCACAGTGTGAACCACCGTTACCGCATGACATAACTTTGCCGCCCGCTTTAAAAGAATCAGCCAGCATGACAGCAGCCCGGCGGATTGCATCAATATTATTCTCATCTTTCAAAAAGTTATCGAGGGTTGCCGCTGCTTCGGTCAGTTCACCGCGGATAAGTTCCTGGTACATAGAGATAGGCTCCTGAAAATGAATCGGATTTGTCTGTTCTGAGTGTAACGGATCTGCCCCGGTGAAAGAAGTCACAATCCGTGGCATCTGCAAATAAGACATCCGGTCGCCGCCAACCCCTGCGGGTTTGTCAACGTCCGGGTTTTGTTCTGCTAATTTTGTGAGCTAAGTTGTAAATAAAATGTGAAATCATTGAAGTTATTTTTTGGTTGCGCTAGATCTGAACACAACAGGTCAGACCTCTGATGTCACATTGTACTGACACGAATACCCCTATACGGAGGTTCATCATGTTACTACTCAGCATAATTTTATTTATCGCCGCCACCGGGCTGCTCGCTTTTCACCGGGTCAGTCTGAAGTACAGTGCAACAGCACTGATACTGTTCAGTCTCATCATGAATGTCTTCCGTTTATGGCCGTTTGCTGTCACCGTTCTTCTGGCACTGATTTTCCTGCCGTTTGTGATCACGTCCGTCCGTAAAGCTCTGTTCAGCAGCCGTCTGATGCTGCTGTTCCGTAAAGTGATGCCACCGATGTCACAGACAGAAAAAGAAGCGATTGATGCAGGTACCACCTGGTGGGAAGGCGATCTGTTCCGCGGACAACCGGACTGGCAGAAGCTGCACAGCTACCCCGCTCCGCAACTGACGGCGGAAGAACAGGCGTTTCTTGACGGCCCGGCAGAAGAAGCCTGCCGGATGGCCAATGATTTTGAAATCACCCATGAGCTGGCGGATCTGCCGCCGGAATTATGGCAGTTCCTGCGTGATCATAAATTCTTCGCCATGATCATCCGCAAGGAATACGGCGGTCTGGCGTTCTCCGCCTATGCCCAGGCGCGGGTGCTGCAAAAACTGGCCGGAGTTTCCGGTATTCTGGCGATAACCGTTGGTGTCCCCAATTCACTGGGGCCGGGCGAGTTGTTACAACACTACGGAACTGACGAACAGAAAAAACGCTGGCTGCCGGGGCTGGCCTCCGGGGAAGAAATCCCCTGCTTTGCCCTGACCAGCCCGGAAGCCGGTTCTGATGCCGGAGCTATCCCGGATACCGGGATTATCTGTACCGGCGAATGGCAGGGTGAACAGGTGATCGGGATGCGCCTGAACTGGAATAAACGCTATATCACGCTGGCACCGGTTGCCACCGTCCTGGGCCTTGCCTTTAAACTGTATGATCCGGATAAATTGCTCGGTGAGAAAACCTCGCTTGGGATCACCTGCGCACTGATCCCGGTGAATACGCCGGGGGTTGAAACCGGTACCCGTCATTTCCCGCTCAATGTCCCGTTCCAGAACGGCCCGACACGCGGTAAAGATGTCTTTGTACCGCTCGACTATATTATCGGCGGTCCGGCAATGGCCGGACAGGGCTGGCGCATGCTGGTGGAATGCCTGTCTGTCGGGCGCGGTATCACACTGCCGTCCAATGCCACCGGCGGACTGAAAAGCGCAGCAATGGCGATTGGTGCTTATTCTTATATCCGCCGTCAGTTCCGGATGCCGATCGGCAAAATGGAAGGGATTGAAGAGCCGCTGGCGCGTATTGCCGGGAATGCCTATCTGATGGATGCCGCCGCCACACTGATCACCACCGGTATTATGCTGGGCGAAAAACCGGCGGTTCTGTCCGCCATTGTAAAATATCACTGCACTCACCGGGGGCAGCGTGCCATTATTGATGCGATGGATATTGCAGGCGGTAAAGGTATCTGTCTCGGGCCATCCAATTTCCTCGCCCGCAACTATCAGGGGGCGCCTATCGCGATTACTGTTGAAGGTGCCAATATCCTGACCCGCAGTATGATTATCTTCGGTCAGGGAGCCATACGCTGTCACCCCTATGTACTGACCGAGATGGCCGCTGCGGCGGATAATCAGCTGAATGACTTTGATAACGCGCTGTTTGCCCATATCGGCCATGTATTAACTGCCGCCACCCGCAGTTTCTGGCTGGGGTTATCACGCGGATATTTCAGTCCTTCACCATTCCGGGATGCCACCCGCCGCTATTATCAGCACCTTAACCGGCTGAGTGCCAACCTGGCACTGCTGTCAGATATCGCGATGGCGACACTCGGCGGCAGTCTGAAGCGTCGTGAGCGGATTTCTGCCAGACTCGGGGATATACTCAGCCAGCTTTACCTCGCATCCGCCACTTTAAAACGGTTTGATGAGGATGGCCGTCCGCAGGCTGACTTACCGCTGGTACACTGGGCAGTACAGGATTGTCTGTATGAAGCCGAAAAAGCGATGGATGAACTGCTGACAAACTTCCCTGACCGGAAAGTCGCCGCCCTGCTGCGTCTGACTATCTTCCCGTCAGGCCGCCATCACCGTCCGCCATCCGATAAACTGGACAGCAAACTCGCCCGTCTGTTACAGGAACCGTCTGACACCCGTGACAGAATCGGACGCGGGCAATATCTGGCACCGGAACCCAATAACCCGCACGGCCTGCTCAATACTGCACTCAGTGATATTCTGGCCGCTGAACCGCTGGTGGCCCGCCTCAGTCGTATGGCCGAAAAATATATTGATTTTACCCGGCTGGATAAACTGGCGGATACAGCACTGGAGGACGGAAAAGTCACTCCGGAGGAGGCTGATATTCTGCGCAAAGCAGAAGCCAGCCGTCTGCGCTCGATCAATGTGGATGAGTTTGCACCGGAGATTATCGGCCTGAAGTCACACGCCAATTCTCATCGTTACCGTAAAGGGGAAAACCCCGGCGCATAAAATAACATGGCGGAGCCGTTCCCTGCTCCGCCATAACTGCTCTGTCTTACCGGTCAGTGCTGCTGTGGCCGGTCATATTGGCATCCAGACTGAGGATTTCCCGCATTTGTGCTTCTGTCAGGTCGGCACCGAAGAATTGCTTAAAGAACTGACGGATATCCTGCTGTATTGCTGCATCATCTGCCGGTTTGCGCATAATGCGGGCTTCAATCCATTTCATCATCAGCGGCGTTTCTATTCCCGGCGCATCCCAGCGGTAAATACCGATAGGTGCTTTATAGATACGTCGGTTCTTCACGGCAGACATTGTTTCTGCCCCCTGCCAGCCAACCGTATTCCGGTAGACATCTTCAGGCACAAATGAATCAAACTGGCTCAGAATAATAATGTCCGGGTCCAGATTAATCACTTGTTCTGCTGACACCGTGATCCAGTTTGGTTTAACCGGCATGTCATCTGTCACATTAATGCCCCCGGCCCGGTTGATCATCAGGCTGTTTACCGAGGTCTTTCCGGCCACCGTCAGGTTTTTATCTCTGACATACAGAATACCCGGTTTTCCGTACGGCACCTCACGAATAGTCACCGGGGTTGAGTCTCTTGTCACCGTGTTCACTGACTGAATCTGATGGTCAAAAAAAGCCAGTAAATCTGCGGCACGCTTCTCTTTGCCCAGAATGTCGCCCAGCAACCTGATTCCGTTTTTGACATCATCCAAATCACCGTATCTGATTGCCACCGCCGGAATACCGAGTTTATCCAGCTTCTCTTTTTCCTCTTTCTGGTAATCCCAGATAATCACCAGATCCGGATTTAATCTGACCAGTTCCTCACCGTTGATGGTGAAATCTTTATTCACAAAGGTGCTGTTGACCTTTTCAATACCGGGTGCCAGTGTTTTCAGGATACTATTGCGGTAAGCCTCTTTCGCTGACGGATGCATCCCGGCAATTTTTGCATCCGAGCCATCCACCACATAAATCATCGACATCCACGGAATAGGTACGACCGCAATCCGCTCTACTGTATCCGGAATAGTGACCCGGTTTCCGGCGAGATCAGTGATTTCTTTTGCCCCGGCACAACTGAAACACAGTAATAAAACACCGGCACTGAAAATACGCTTTAAGGCTGATATTGCCATAACATCTTCCTGTCATTGTATTTACTGTTATCAGCGAAACGCCCGGATATACGGACGGGGAATTAATTTACGATCATGCTTCAGTAAATATTCCAGATACCAGTTAGGATTACGTAATAATCCGCAGCCGACAGCAATTAAATCCGCATACTGATGCTCTAATATATCGTCTGCCAGCTGATGGTCGCGAATACCACCAACAACAATGACAGGTTTTTCACAGCCTTTTTTAACACCTTTGGTATCTTCCAGCTGATAAGCAACACCTTTATTTGTACCATGCATCTGGCTGCCGCCATTAGATATGTGAACAATATCAATAAGCGGATTAATATTACGCAGAATTTTTTGTGTAAATAAAATACTGTCCTCTTCGCAATAACGCGTACCGATACGCAGAATAATCGCTTTCTCTTCCGGCCAGGATTGGCGGACAGCAGTCAGTAACTCTGTCAGAAAAATAACCGGATCGCCGTATTTATCAGTACGCTGATTTGTCCGCCGATCAATAAACTGAGATATTAAAAACTCATGAGATGCCATAATTTCCAGTGCATCAAACCCGGCTTTATTTGCCCGCGCGGCGGCCTTTGTATAGCAGTCAAACAATGCTGTAATTTCATCTGCTGTTAATACATTAATATCCTGAATAATATTGCCGGATTCCAGCCGTGATTTACTGCCAGCATGGTTCAGCTGAATCGCCACTTTGCTGCCTTCATTTTGCAGCATCGTCACAATCTGAGCCAGCATGGCGACATGCCCGTCCTCATATAAACCCAGTGCACCACTGCCCAGACGTCCGTCAGCCGTAACCGCACACTCTTCCATAATAATCAGTCCGACCTGACCGACAGCAAAAGACATATAATGCGCCAGATGAAAGTAATCAGCGTAACCGTCAGTGGCTCGTTTTATTCTGACAGGCGGATAAACTAATTTATTTTTAAGCGTTAATTTTTCTGATACAAATGGCTGCATTAAATTCATAATACGCACGTCCCCGGAAAAAAGCTGACCGGTACTGTTATATAAAAACTGCACCGGTAATAAATAATAAAATGACTGAAGGGATAATAAAGGGAACAGTGCAGAGACTCTATGACAGGCAATCTGTTTTATAACACCAGTCACACTCTGCCGGAATACAGCCTCCGGATGCGATTATTGCGTTAACAATCATCATTCTGTTGTTGTTTTTATGTAATAGAAAAACAACATTAATATACTCCCGGGGAGTATTAATAATAAAATCCCCGGGATGTGATTCCCGGGGATTTTCAATATCAGTCAGAAACGATAACAGATAATCTATTATTCAGTGATTTCCAGCGCCATCAGTTCATCAATGGTCTGACGACGGCGGATAAGTTTTAGTTTTCCGTCTGTAAACAGAACTTCCGGTAATAATGGCCGGCTGTTGTAATTTGATGACATCGATGCGCCGTATGCCCCGGTATCGTGAAAAACCAGAAAATCATTCACACTGACTTCCGGTAACGCACGCGGTACTACCATTCCGCCCTCCAGCTGAGTAAAAACATCACCGGATTCACATAACGGCCCCGCCACAATGGTTTCCCGCAATGTGCTGTTTTGCGGCTCTCCCGCTGCCGGTAATACCGAAATATGGTGATAACTGCCGTACATTGCCGGGCGCATCAGGTCATTAAAACCGCTGTCCACCAGTACATAGTGGCGGCTTCCCATTCCTTTCACGGCCCGTACCTGAGCCAGCAGAATACCGGATTCTGCCACCAGATAACGCCCGGGTTCAATTTCCAGAGTGATATCCCGGCCGAGATGGCGGGCTATACGTGTCCGGGCCGCATCCCAGAGTGAGAAATAATTGTCGATATCAATAATTTCGTCCCCCTCTCGATAAGGGGTCGATAAGCCGCCGCCGGCAGAAATCGCACGGATATCCAGATTATTAGTGATCACCAGCTCCGCCATCGCATCACAGACCGTCGCAAGGTGCTCATAGTCCACACCGGAACCGATATGCATATGAATGCCGGTCAGTGTCAGCTGATACTGACGGATTTCTGCCAGCGCTTCACCGAGATCGGAAAACCAGATCCCGTGCTTGCTGTTCTCGCCGCCGGTATTGGTTTTCTGGCTGTGCCCGTGACCAAAACCCGGATTGATACGCAGCCACACCGGATGCCCCGGACGGCGGGCGCCAATCTGGCGCAGCATATCCACCGAGCCGGTATTCACCGCAATACCGAGTTCCAGCACGCGATCCAGCGTTTCTTCCGTGATCATATCTGCTGTAAAAACTATCTCATCCGGACGGTAACCGGCTTTCAGCGCCCGTTCAATTTCACCGGCGGAGACGGAATCCACTTTCACGCCATGCTCATGCATCAGGCGTAAAATATGAATGTTGGAATTGGCTTTCTGCGCAAAACGGATCACATCAAAGCGCTTCAGACGGGCAATACGGCTGATAATCACCTCACTGTCATATAACCAGAGAGGGGTACCGTACTGCTGAGCCAGGCTGCGCAGGGCATCCGGGGTAAACGGGGCGCGGAGTGTTTTGGTTGCGATGGTCATGATGTTGTGCTCTTTTTGATCGTGATCTCATTTTTTTCCATCGTGACAAAAAATCTTCGGGATTTAAAATATCTGATTTGCTAAGGTCTATTCATTGCTGATATGGATTTGATGGATAATGGAACACTACTCCTGGCGTCACATTGATATATTCCACGCGGTTATGACAACAAAAAGTCTGACCGATGCCGCACAACTTCTGCACACATCCCAGCCGACTGTCAGCCGGGAGCTTGCCCGTTTCGAAAAAATCCTGGGATTCCGTGTTTTTGACCGTATCAAAGGCCGTCTGCACCCGACTGAACAGGGACTGCGGCTATTTGAGGAGGTGGAGCGATCGTATTACGGACTTGAGCGCATCAGCCGTGCTGCGGAGAGTATCCGCCAGTTTCAGCATGCTCAGCTGGCAATCACCTGCCTGCCCGCATTTGCCCAGTCCTTATTGCCTGCTGTCTGCCGCACGTTTCATACACAATACCCGGATGTGAATTTTGAAATCGCCCCGCAGGAATCCCCGCTGCTTGAAGAGTGGCTCTCTGCCCAGCGTTACGATCTGGGGATCACCGAACATCAGCTGACACCGCCCGGCACACTGCAGGAAACCCTGCTCACACTCAGTGAAGTCTGTGTGCTGCCGGAATCGCACCCACTGTGCAGCAAAGCGGTTCTGACACCCGCTGATTTTGCACATCAGAATTTTATCAGTCTGTCCGTTGCGGACAGTTACCGGCAGAAAATTGATGCATTATTCAGTGAAAAGCGAATTCCGCGGCGGATGATTATGGAAACACACAGTGCTGCTTCAGTCTGTGCCATGGTCAGAGAGGGCTTGGGGGTGTCTGTTGTCAACCCGCTGACCGCGATGGATTGCAGCGGGATTTGTGTCCGTCCGTTCAGTGCGGATATTCCGTTCACCGTAAGCCTGATCCGCCCGCAACACAGACCGCATTCTGTATTAACGGATATCTTTGTCACACATCTCCGTCAGCATATGCAGGTCATTTTGCAGCAATTAAAACAGGTCAGCGGTTAGTTTTTTCATCCAGAAGATACGGCAGCCAGTCCGGCGAATGCGCAAACCACTCCGCCAGGAAATCCAGCAGCAGACGCAGAGGCCTGGCCATATGCTCACGGCTGGTGTAAATGCCGTAGATACCGAGTGCAGGCAGCCGGTATTCCGGAAACAGGCGCACCAGACGCCCGGTTTTCAGATACTCATACACCGAGCAATACGGCTGCAATGCAATGCCTTCCCCGTTCAGCGTCGCTTCCAGCAGAAACGTGGATTCATTGGCACTGAGCGCCCCGCTCACCGGCACAGAAATGACCTCATCATCCCGTTCAAACAGCCACAGGCTGCGGCCGTAGAAATTATAAGTCAGGCAGGTCAGCTCACTGAGCGATTCGGGTGACGTCGGATAACCGTGTTTTTCCAGATAGGCCGGTGATGCACAGACCACTGAATCACAGCGGGAAAGCGGCTTTGCAATCAGATTCGGCTCAAGATTGTTGGTGATACGGATACCCAGATCAATCCGTTCCTCCACCAGACTGAGCACCTTATTCGTCACCTGCACATCCACAGAAATGGCCGGATAACGGGCCCTGAACTGCACAAGCGCTTTAGACAGAGCCACCATCGCCAGCGACTGAGCACAGGTTACCCGTACCAGACCGCTCACTGCCTCATCTTCTGTCACCACCGGGCGGGCAATTGCGGTCGCCAGTGACAGCAGCTCCCGGCTTTGTATCAGCACCGTTTCACCGGCGGAAGTCAGCGTCAGGCTGCGGGTTGTCCGGTTCAGCAACCGCACACCGGCCCAGTTTTCCATTTCGGCCAGATAGCGTGTCACCATCGCACGGGACATACCCAGCATATCTGCGGCTTTGCTCATGCTGCGCTGTTCAGTAATGGCGATAAAAACCTGAGCGGCAGTGACCCTGTCCATTTTATTTGTCCGTTTTATGCAACAATGAAGACCGGATTATGGGGTTTTTCCGGCGGATTATGCAACTTATTATAGCGTCATCTCAACGATTCACCTGCAAAAAGGATAACACTATGACTTCTGCAATTCGTACTTCTCTGGTATTCAGCGCACTGATGAGTGCTTCTTTTATCACTGCTGCCGCACCACTCTCTCTGGAAGTGTATAACCCGGGCGAAAAAAGTATCTTCCCGGTCTCTTCAGAGATCATCAGCGGCAAAAATGAGGTGGTTCTGATTGATGCTCAGTTTCAGAAAGATGATGCTCAGGTACTGGCGGATAAAATCCGTGCGACCGGCAAAACACTGACCACCATTTATATCAGCCACTCTGATCCGGATTTCTATTTCGGACTGGATGAACTGAAAAAAGCCTTCCCGCAGGCTAAAATTGTCGCCACTCCGCAAACTGTCGCGCTGATCAAAGAGAGCAAAGACGGTAAACTGGCTTACTGGGGACCGGTACTGAAAGAGAATGCCCCGCAGAGTATCATTGTGCCGGAGCCGTTAGAGGGCAACCGCATTATGCTGGAAGGGGAAAGTATCCTGATTGAAGGACTGGACAGCCCGGCACCGGAACGCAGTTATGTGTGGGTACCGTCACTGTCTGCCGTGATGGGCGGCGTGCTGGTGTCAGAAAATATCCATGTCTGGCTGGCTGATACCCGGACCCCGGAATCCCGTCAGTACTGGCAGCAGTCACTGAAAAGTATGCAGGACAAAAAACCGGCCACCGTGGTACCCGGCCATTACACCGGTAACAGCCATTTTTCACCGGCTGCCATTACCTTTACCGCAGATTATCTGACCCGCGCGGAAACCGCGCTGAAAGAGAGCAGGGACTCACAGCAGATGATCAGCACACTGAAAGCGGCTTACCCGGCTCTGGCAGATGAATCCAGCCTGGAACTGAGCGCCAAAGTGCTCAAAGGCGAAATGCGCTGGCCGCAGTAATCTGATTTAAGGAAAACATGATGTCAGTAAAAACGCTGCACTATATTTATGATCCGCTCTGCGGCTGGTGTTATGGTATCGCGCCGTTTATTCAGGCCGCACATAAACAGGGCGTAACCATCGCCCTGCACGGCGGCGGGATGATCACCGGTTCACAACGCCGCCCGGCGGATGACAGTATGCGGGACATGATCCGCAGCCATAATCAGCGCATCACTCAGATGACCGGACAGCCATTTACCGATGCCTTTTACACCCTGCTGAAAAATCAGGAGTGGGTGATGGATTCTGTTCCGCCGATTGCCGCCATTCTCAGCGCGCAGGCACAGTCAGGTAAAGGCATTGACATGCTGGATGCCTGCCAGAAAGCGTATTATCAGGACGGGCTGCCGCTTAACCGCGATACCCTGCGCAAGCTGGCGGATAAGCTGGGGATCAGCGATATTCAGTCTGATAATACTGAGCAGCATATCAGTGAGAGCCGTCAGTTATTTGTCCATAACCCGACCGGCGGCTTCCCGACACTGCTGCTGGAAGAAGACGGCGTATTTCAGCATATTCCTAACCAGGCGGTACTGGGTGCGGAATCACATTGGGAAAGGCTTATCCCGTTACTGAAAACGACTGACTGACATCAGTCCCATCACCATAATCATCCCCGCAATTAAATGTGGCCCGAAGGCAATAATACCCGGGCTGCATGGCGGGAGATGATTATAGCGGTGACGGAAATAGTGAAGCCCGTACACCACCAGCGCGGATACACATGCCAGCATCAGCAGCAGTGCGAGCTGTTCCGCTCCCACCCAGGCACCCGTTGCTGAAAACAGTTTGATATCCCCGCCGCCCCAGCCCGCTTTTTTTACGGCACCATGCATAACCCTCCGCCACAAACCAGAGCAGAAAAAAACCGCCGATCACTCCGTACAGTGCGGAAGAAATCGTCACAAGTTGTACCTCATTCTGAAACAGCAACCCGGCCCACAGTACCGGAAACACCAGCTTATCCGGCAGATAAAACACCGCATTATCGATATGAAACAGCATCACCAGGCATAAAAACAGCAGTGTCAGAAACAGAACAGATACGCCCTGCCCGTCAGACCAGAATACAATAAAGATGCCGGACAACAGGCAGTGCAGATACACACGACAGCCGGATAACCGTTGCGGATACTGATAATACTGCCGCAGAATATATTCCGTCCCGGCTTTTACCGGCAACGGTAAAACGACTCCCCAGATAATCATAATCAGCCAGTCCATGTGTCCTCCGCTGCGTTCCCTGTTGCGATATCCGCAGCCTGCCTGACCGCCCCGGTAAAGACACGTTTTTTTCCCTGATTACAGCTGAATTACATTTTTTTTCGGGTCATCACGCAATATTGACAGCCCTTGCGGGCGGTGTTGATCCCGGCTGATGCTTGCAGTGAGATTCCCCCCTCTATTATCATGGGGCAATATATATAAACCGGCGGCGTGCCGGCAGAACGAAAAGGATATTTTCATGCGGATCCCGCGCATTTATCACCCCGGCACTTTAACCCCCGGCATGGTGACTGAACTGACCGATGACGGCGCCAACCATGTTGCCCGTGTGCTCCGGATGAAAACCGGTTACTCCCTGATCCTGTTTAACGGCACCAACCGGATTTTTAATGCCGAAATTGCCGGTATCAGTAAAAAAAGTGTGACTGTCCGTATCGCTGATGAACAGGACGACAACCGTGAATCCCCGCTGGCCATCCACCTCGGACAAGTGATGTCACGCGGTGAAAAAATGGAATTTACCATCCAGAAATCGGTTGAGCTGGGTGTTCAGATTATTACCCCCCTGATCTCTGAGCGCTGTGGTGTTAAACTGGATGGTGAACGGCTGGATAAAAAACAGCAGCAGTGGCAGAAAATTGCCATCGCCGCCTGCGAGCAGTGCGGACGTAATGTGATTCCGGAGATCCGCCCGGTGCAATCCCTGGAAGCATGGTGTGCGGAAACGGATGATGCACTGAAGATAAATTTACATCCGCGTGCCTCACAAAGTATCAATACACTGCCGGCAGAAACCGCTAAAGTGCGGTTACTGATTGGTCCGGAAGGCGGGCTGTCAGCAGAGGAAATCGCGATGACTGCCGGTCATCAGTTTACCGACATATTATTAGGGCCGCGTGTATTACGCACAGAAACTACCGCGCTCACTGCAATCACCGCATTGCAGGTGCGTTTCGGCGATCTGGGTTAAGGAGAAAAAATGATCAAGCTCGGTATTGTGATGGATCCTATCGATTCCATCAAAATCAAAAAAGACACCAGTTTCGCGATGCTGCTCGAAGCACAGCGCCGTGGTTATGAAATCCATTATATGGAAATGAATGACCTCTACCTGCATCAGGGCGTTGCCCGTGCCCGTACCCGCACACTGACAGTAAAAGAAGATCCGGCAGGCTGGTATCAGTTCGGCAGCGAACAGGATATCGCCCTGGGAACGCTGAATGTTATCCTGATGCGCAAAGATCCGCCGTTTGATACTGAATTCATTTATGCCACTTATATTCTGGAGCGGGCGGAAAGCGCCGGTTCCCTGATTGTCAACAAACCACAGAGCCTGCGCGACTGTAACGAAAAACTGTTCACCGCCTGGTTTGCTGATCTGACCCCGGACACCCTGGTTACCCGCAGTGCACAGCGCCTGCGTGAATTCCATCAGAAACACGGTGATGTGATTTTCAAACCACTCGACGGTATGGGCGGTGCCTCGATTTTCCGTCTGAAACAGGATGATCCTAACGTCGGTGTCATTATCGAAACGCTGACCAATCACGGTCATACGTTCTGTATGGCACAAAACTTCCTGCCTGCCATTAAAGACGGTGACAAACGTATCCTCGTGGTGGACGGTGAACCTGTACCTTACTGCCTGGCCCGGATACCGGCCAAAGGTGAAACGCGCGGTAACCTCGCTGCCGGTGGTCACGGTGAAGTACGTCCGCTGAGCGAAAGCGATTGGGCTATTGCCCGCAGCGTGGCACCGGTCCTCAAAGAAAAAGGTCTGATTTTTGTCGGCCTCGATGTGATCGGCGACCGCCTGACTGAAATCAACGTAACCAGCCCGACCTGTGCCCGCGAAATTGAAGCCGCACAACCGGATGTTTCTGTCACCGGCATGCTGATGGATGCCATTGAAAAACGTCTCGGCCGGTAACAGCAGGCGCTGTGTCCGTACACTCACACCCGCAGACGGTATTATCCGCTCTGCGGGCAGACTGAAAAGAAGGTTATGAACTTACAACATCATATTCTCATTGCCATGCCTTCACTGGATGATCCGTATTTTGCGCGTTCAGTTGTGTATCTGTGTGAACACAATGAAAACGGGGCGATGGGACTGGTGATCAACAAACCCATCGAACAGCTTTCCGTCGGTAAAATTCTGCAGAAACTGAAAATATCGCCGGATATCCGTGATGAAAATCAGTCGCTGGAAAAGCCGGTTCTGGTCGGCGGCCCGGTGTCTGAAGAACACGGTTTCGTGCTGCATTCCGGTGATAAAAAATATGCCGCCAGCACCCGGCTGACGGATGATCTGTTTCTGACCACGTCGAAAGACGTGCTGGAAACGCTGGGAACCGCAGAGCAGCCGGAGCATTACCTGATGACGCTCGGTTACTCAAGCTGGACAGCTGGTCAGCTGGAGCGGGAAATTATGGAAAACAGCTGGCTGGTGGCTGATGCCAGTCAGCGTCTGCTGTTCCGCACACCGATGCCCGACCGCTGGCGTGAAGCGGCTGCCGGTATCGGCGTCAATATTTACACCATCGCGCAACAGGCCGGACACGCATAATGAGCAGCAATACTGTTATTGCCTTTGACTTCGGCACCAAAAGCATTGGTGTGGCCGTCGGTCAGACCATCACCGGTACCGCCCGCCCGCTGGCTGCACTGAAAGCCCGTGAGGGTATTCCCGACTGGGAGCTGATAGCGGCGGTATTCCGTGAATGGCAGCCGGATTATGTGGTTGTCGGTCTGCCGCTCAATATGGACGGCACACCGCAGCTGGTAACGAATCAGGCGAAAAAGTTTGCCAACCGCCTGCACGGCCGTTTCGGCATTCGCGCGGAACTCCACGACGAGCGCCTCAGTACGGTGGAAGCCCGCGCTAATTTGTTTGCAGACGGCGGTTACCGTGCGCTCGGCAAAGATAAGGTGGACTCCGCCTCTGCCGTGATTATCCTCGAAAGCTGGTTTGAACAGCTTTACGGCTGATTATCCCGCACGCCGGGCGCGCCGTTCCCCTTACCATGCCGGGATCGCGCCCGTTTCCCCGGCAATATCCCCTCTGCTGCGCCGCCATTGCAGGCACTGCTCTTCTGTCATCATCCCGGACTGCGCGCCTGACTGCTGATGGGTCGCTATCTGATACGCTTTATTATCACGGATAAGACTCGCCACCGCCGGGGTATTAATCAGCACATCAAACAATGCACAGCGCCCGCCCCCTTGTTTTGCCACCAGATGCTGACTCAGCACCGCCACCAGACTGCCGGCCAGCTGATTGCACACACGGCTTTTCTCTGCACCGCTGAACGCATCCGTCAGCCGCTCAATCGCCGCAACAGCGCCGCGCGTATGAAGTGTGCTCAGCACCAGATGCCCGGTTTCCGCCGCCGTCAGGGCAAGCCGGATCGCCGCCTCATCCCGCAGTTCCCCCAGCATAATCACATCCGGGTCCTGGCGCAGCGCGGCAGTCAGTCCCTGCTGATAACTCTCACAGTCACGACCGATCTCCCGCTGGCGGATCAGCGACTGCCTGTTGCGGTGACGAAACTCCACCGGATCTTCCAGGGTAATCACATGCCGCCGGAAATGCTGATTGATATAGCTGAGCAGCGCCGCCAGCGTGCTCGACTTTCCGCTTCCCGTCGCGCCGGTCACAAGAATCAGCCCGCTTTGTGTCTTTGACAGCAGTCCGGCAAAAACCGGCGGCGCCAGGATGTCCTCCAGAGAAGGAACAACCGGACTGATCAGCCGCAGTGCAGCGTTCAGTAATCCCCCTGCCATAAAAATATTCGCCCGCAAAGGTTGATCGCGGATAAACAACGCAAGATCGGCCTGCCCTTTTGTCATCAATCTGTGGTAATTTGCCTGGTCGAGGATCGTCTTTACCCAGTCGCGCAGTGCGTCTTCCGTCACCGCCGCACAGTGTGTCTGAGAAAAAAGCTCTCCATCCACCCGTAATACCGGCACCCGGCCAACACAAAGGTGCAGATCGGATGCATTATGCTTTACACTAAGGGCGATTAAATTATCCATATTCATTAGGTTATCTCCCGGATCATCATGAAACCAATAAAAGACAATCTGACAGAAATCAGAGAACGTATAACCGCTGCGGCGCAAAAATGCGGCCGCGATCCACACACAGTGACCTTACTTGCCGTCAGTAAAACCAAACCTGTGAGCGCGCTCGAAGAAGCGATAGCAGCCGGACAAAACCGCTTTGGTGAAAATTACGTGCAGGAAGGTGTTGAGAAAATTCAGTATTTCTCCGGTAACACCAGCCTCGAATGGCATTTTATCGGCCCGTTACAATCGAATAAGAGTCGTCTGGTCGCTGAGCACTTTGACTGGTGCCACACTGTCGACCGGCTGAAAATCGCACAACGCCTGAGTGACCAGCGCCCGGCGGACAAAGCACCGCTGAATGTGCTTATCCAGATCAATATCAGTGATGAAAACAGCAAGTCCGGTATTACCCTCGCAGAGTTACCGGTACTGGCAGAACAGGTTGCAGCCCTGCCGAACGTCTGCCTGCGCGGGCTGATGGCAATCCCGGCACCGGAAACAGACCCGGAGCGCCAGTGCGCGGTTTTCCGTCAGATGGAAACGGCTTTCCGCGAACTGCAGGTTAAATACCCGCAGGCGGATACGTTATCGATGGGTATGACTGACGATATGGACGCTGCCATCACCTGCGGATCGACCATGGTGCGTATCGGTACTGCAATTTTCGGTGCGCGTAACTATTCTGTATCCTGATCATTCTGTATCATGACCTTCCTGTACCTTAGTGCGTTATCACAAACCGGTTAATTTGTTTTCTGTTAAGGATTTCACCGATGCAAACACTGAATTTTGTTGTCACCACGCTCCTGCATGCCTATGCCACGATTTTACTGCTGCGTGTCTGGATGCAATGGGCGCGCGCGGACTTTTATAATCCGTTTGCCCAGTTTGTTGTGAAAGCCACACAGCCGGTTGTCCGTCCGCTGCGCCGTATTATTCCGGCTATCGGCCCGATTGATACGGCCTCGGTGCTGGTGGCCTATGTCGCTGTGCTGCTGAAACTGCTCTTTCCGTGGTTCCTGGCCGGTTTTCAGGGCCAGCTCGGCGGACTGATGCTGTTAGTTGCTTTCTTCAATCTTCTCTATCTTGCAGGGATGACAGTATTCTGGGTGATCCTCGCCCGCGCGCTGCTCAGCTGGTTCAGCCAGGGCCGCAACCCGGTGGATTATGTACTGATGCAGCTGACTGAGCCGCTGATGTCACCGTTCCGCCGTATCATTCCGCCGATGGGCGGCATTGATTTCTCTGCAATGATTGTTATTTTTATTCTTTATGCGCTGGGCTATCTCTATAACGATATTGTTCAGTGGATATTTTTATAATCAGGTTCAGATATGACCCGAAAAATTGTTTTAGCTACCGGTAATGCCGGAAAAGTCCGCGAAATGGCCTCACTGCTGGCCGATGCCGGTATGGATGTGGTGGCACAGACCGAACTGGGTGTCGGCTCCGTTGAAGAAACCGGCCTGACATTCGTCGAAAATGCCATTATCAAAGCGCGTCACGCGGCGAAAGTCACCGGTTTACCGGCCATTGCTGATGACTCCGGGATTTCCGTCGATTACCTCGGCGGCGCACCGGGGATCTACTCCGCCCGTTATGCCGGTACTGACGGTAACGACGGTGGCAATATCGTGAAACTGCTGGCTGCCCTTGACGGCGTTCCGGCGGAACAGCGTCAGGCGCACTTCAACTGCGTGCTGGTTTATATGCGTCACGAAAATGATCCGACGCCGATCATCTGCCACGGCCGCTGGGCCGGTGTGATCGCAGAGCAGGCTCAGGGTGACGGTGGCTTCGGTTATGATCCGGTCTTCTGGTTACCTGAACTGAATAAAACCGCCGCACAACTGCGCCCGGAAGAAAAACAGGCCATGTCTCACCGCGGCAAAGCGCTGGCACTGCTGTCGGAAGCCCTGCGTAATGGGTAAGCTTCCCCCGCTCAGTCTGTATATTCATATTCCGTGGTGTGTTCAGAAGTGCCCTTACTGTGATTTCAACTCTCACGCGCTGAAAGGTGAAGTGCCGCATGATGATTATGTGGCACATCTGCTGGCTGACCTGGATGCCGATCTGCCGCTGGTGGCCGGGCGGGAAATCCGCACTATCTTTATCGGCGGCGGCACCCCCAGCCTGCTGAGTGCGGAAGCCATGCAGACACTGATGGACGGTGTGCGTGCCCGTATCCCTGTCGCGGCAGATGCGGAAGTGACCATGGAGGCCAACCCCGGCACCGTGGAAGCCGATCGTTTCAGCGGCTACCAGAAAGCCGGTATCAACCGTATTTCCATTGGTGTGCAGAGCTTCGGCGATGACAAACTGATCCGCCTCGGGCGTATTCACGATGCCGGAGAAGCCAAACGGGCGGCACGACTGGCGGCCACACTCGGACTGCGCAGCTTTAACCTCGACCTGATGCACGGGCTGCCGGAACAGCATCTCGGCGAAGCACTCAGCGATTTGCGCCAGGCTATTGAACTCGCGCCGCCGCACCTTTCCTGGTATCAGCTGACGATTGAGCCGAACACCAGTTTTGGCTCCCGCCCGCCGGTACTGCCGGATGATGACCTGCTGTGGGATATTTTTTCTCAGGGTCATCAGTTACTGACACAGGCTGGTTATGTGCAATATGAAACCTCCGCGTATGCCAAACCGGGATTTCAGTGTCAGCATAACCTCAACTACTGGCGTTTCGGGGATTACCTCGGGATCGGCTGTGGTGCGCACGGCAAAATTTCATTTGCTGACGGCCGCATTCTGCGGACAGTCAAAACCAAACATCCGCGCGGATATATGGCCGGACGCTATCTTGATCAGCAAAATGAAGTGGCGGCAGAAGACCGGCCGTTTGAGTTCTTTATGAACCGGTTCCGGTTACTGGAAGCCATGCCGCGCTGTGATTTCACCGATTATACCGGTCTGCCGGAATCCGTGGTTCGCCCGCAGATTGAGGCGGCACTCAACGCCGGAGAGATTTCTGAAACCGAAACCCACTGGCAGATAACCGAACACGGTAAGTTATTCCTCAATACCCTGCTCGAACGGTTTTTATAAAACAAAAAACCCGGCCGCTTTCACGTCCGGGTTTTATTATTCAGATAAATCAGCTAATTACAGCGCGCTTTCCACGGCCTGAACCTGACGATTCAGACTGTCCAGCCCGCCGCCGGAGAGATACCAGAGATCCGGCTGTAACACGATGATTTTGTCATTTTTAAAGGCATTGGTCTTTTTCACGCCATCGGTTTCAAATGCCGCTTTATCCCACTGTCCTGCGCCGATCGCCGCACTGCGGTCAATGACCAGAATCACGTCCGGATTCAGCTCTGCCACCATTTCCGGTGTTACCAGCGGACGCTTGCCTTTCTCTGCATTCGGCTCAACCGGCACATCAACAGATGCCGCTTTTACGACCTGATAAACAACCGGCTGTTTATTCGGGAATAATTTACCGTCATTGTGCAGCATCACCAGCACTTTTTTACCGGATTTTGCCGCTTTTTCCTGAGCCTGAGCGATGGTTTTATTCAGCGTGGCCAGTTCTTCTGCGGCTTTCTTCTCAATATCATAAAGCTGACCGATCAGAGTAATATTGGCCTCTGCCGCTGCCAGATAATCATCACCACCGGTGCCGAGGTTGACTGTCGGTGCGATTTTGTTCAGTTCATCAAATGATTTACCCTGACGGCCGGTGATCACAATCAGATCCGGTTTCAGTTCCGCAATTTTTGCCAGATCCGGGGTTTTCATTCCGCCCGCATCAGCAACTTTGCTGTCCACCTGCCCTTTCAGGTATGACGGCAGATTACCCAGCGGCAGTGCGACAACATTATCAGCCAGTCCCAGTTTATTCATGGTGTCGTACACACCAAAATCAAACAGCACCACGCGCGATGGCTTTTGTGCCACTTTTGCGGAGCCGGACTGATGTTCGATGGTCAGTTGCGGGCTTTTATCCGCCGCAACGGCAATATGATTCGGGGTATATTTCGGCGCGGAGTCAGCCAGCGCGGAAGCGGAGGCAAAGCCTAAAAACGGAATTAACACTAACGGAATGATCTTTTTCATGTTCCTGCCTGATTAAATGCGTTTAACGTCGCAGTTCATTCTAGGCAGAAGCGGAAACAAGTCAATCAAATAAGAATCATTATCATAACAATTACTATTTATTTGAACCTGATCGGCTAAAAAAACAGTTACCGGCACATAATGTACCGGTAACCTTATATTACTTAAGGGAATTAACCAGCTGAATACGCTGCTGTTCCAGCGTCGTCACTTTACCGCATACCTGTTTGCTGAACTGTTTAAAATCATCTTCCTGTTCACGCACTGCCTGCTGTAAGGATTTCTGTAATCCGTCCAGCCCGCTCAGTGCCGCACCGGCAGCGCTTTTATCGCCGGTCAGCCCGGCAAGCAGTTGTTTACGGCCGATTTCATTAATCGCATCCTGGAGCATACCACCGAGACGCTGCTGAATTTGCGCACGTCCGTCCTGCTCCACCTGTTTAATCGCCTGATGATGGAATGCGTAACCATCCGGGCGGGTTTCAATAATCCGGTCAACCTGTTTATTCAGATCTGCTTCCAGGGTTGTCAGATGGCCGCGCAGTTTGCTGTCCTGCCCCATTTCTTTGATCAGCACTTTGTCCACCGCCTGACGGGATTTACCGATCCGGTTCACCGCCTGCTGTTTAATCCACGGCACATCCTGACGCACACCCGACTGATAGCGTTTTGCATCCGCACTTTGTGCGGCGCTGAGTGTCAGGGATTTACCGTCGCGGGTGATCTGCCCGTCAGGGGTGATCTTCATGTCCCCGCTTTTTCCGATCACCTGCACATAGGCCGGTGTGATAACCAAATCATCCTGCGGGGTGACACTGCACTGATAACCTTCCGCAGATGCCAGCGATGCGGCACCCAGACTCAGAACGGCAATCCATTTACGTAACATAAACACTCCTGATTCTCAGACAGAGGGCGCTGAACCCGGCGGGTTCAGAAAATAGAACGCCCGATTTTTGCAGATAACATTTCTAAGGCAGCGCAACCGGCCAAAGAGTTCCCTGAATCATCCAGTTCCGGTGACCAGACCACCACAGAGAACTCACCAGGCACCACACAGACGATCCCGCCGCCGACCCCGGATTTGCCGGGCATACCTATCCGGTAAGCAAACTCTCCCGAGCCGTCGTACATACCGCAGGTCAGCATCAGGGCGTTTATCTGCCGTGACTGTAACGGCGTGATCACCGGCTCGCGGCCGCCCAGCGGCACACCGCCGTTGGCCAGATAAGCAAAACAGGTTGCCAGTTCAGCACAGTTCATTGAGAGTGCGCAATAGTGAAAATAGTTCTCCAGCACAGTCAGTACATTATTCTCAAAATTGCCGAAGGATTTCATCAGAAAAGCGATAGCCGCATTGCGGCTGCCGTGCTCCAGTTCAGAGCGTGCCACCTGCAAATCATAGGTAATATCATGACTGCCGGTCAGTTTACGGACAAACTCCAGCATCCGCTGGCGCGGCGCGCTGAGGCGTGACTGCAGCATATCCGCGATAATAATCGCCCCTGCATTAATAAAGGGATTACGCGGAATGCCTTTTTCCATCTCCAGTAAAACCAGCGAGTTAAACGGCAGGCCGGACGGCTCTTTTCCGACCCGCGACCAAATCTCGGATTCTTTATAACGCGTCATCGCGAGTGTCAGACTAAGCACTTTGGAAATGGACTGCACTGAAAAGCGCTGATACGCATCGCCGGCGGAAAAAATCTCCCCGTCCACGGTACAAACCGCTATTCCCAGCCGGTCCGGAGAGACTTCTGCCAGCGCCGGAATATAATCCGCCACTTTACCGGAGCCAATCAGCGGCCGGACACGGTGTAAGATATCGTCCAGCAGTTCATTACTAAAGTGTGTGGTCAACGTTGTTACTCCAAAACGTTACTCCAAAACACGACGCCCGGAAACCCGGATGCCGGAGAGAGATAAGGGCACCTGAACGGGTGCCCTTATTAATAATTAGCGTGGTAAATAATTAATCTCAGTCCCACCAGATGTCGAACAGTTCAGACATCTGAATGTTCTGCATTCCTTTGGCTTTCAGCCAGTCACCCACCAGCTTGCGGTGCTCATCGGTACATTCACCGATTTTCTGTAAGCAGACCATCGCTTCCCAGCTCAGGTAACCGCTGGCATCAAGCGCCAGGCCGTTCGGCTCAATCACTTCCTCAACCAGCTGATCAACCGTGCGGTCAATAGTGTCCACATCAGTGCCTTCCGGGAAATCCCATTTGAAGGAAAAACCGAGTTCGCGGAACTCATCAATACGCATTTTTTTCCGTAAACGACGACTACGTTGTGTTGCCATTATTCCATCCTCTCAAACATCAGATCCCAGACGCCATGGCCTAAGCGATGGCCGCGTTTTTCAAACTTCGTGACCGGCCGGGTATCCGGACGCGGTACATAATCCTGTGTGGCTGACAGATTACGGTAACCCGGCGCCTGAGTCATTACCTCAAGCATGTGCTCCGCATACGGCTGCCAGTCTGTCGCCATATGGAAGATACCGCCCTGCGCCAGTTTTGTCCGTAATTTTTCCGCAAACGGCAGCTGAACAATACGCCGCTTATTGTGACGGGCCTTATGCCACGGATCGGGGAAAAACAGCTGCACCATATGCAGGCTGTTATCTGGGATCATTTTATCCAGCACTTCGATGGCATCATGGCACATGACCCGAAGATTCGTCACCCCGGCCTCCTGTGCATCTGCCAGACAGGCGCCGACACCCGGGGCATGAACTTCAATTCCCAGATAATTTTTATCCGGATTCTGTTTTGCCATCTCCACCAGGGAGGTGCCCATGCCGAAGCCGATTTCCAGTGTGACCGGCGCATCACGCCCGAACAGCGCGGTAAAATCCAGCCGTTCCGGGATAAAATCCACACCCGCTGACGGCCACAGGTCAGTCAGGGCATCTTCCTGACGTTTGGTCAGCCGTCCCTGACGCCGCACAAAACTGCGGACGCGGCGCATGGCTCTGCCGTCTTCATTAAATTCCGGCGAAATTACATTGTTGATCATAAGGTTTGCTGTCAGTATCCCGGCAAAAATAAATCATAATGTGTCCGGCACAACGGGCTGCGCTGCGCTGACACACGCAAAGTGCGGCAAGTTTAGCAAGAGACAACCGACTTCGCACCGGTTAATCATCCCCTTTCGCACAATTTCAGGTAAAAGTTGGTTTACAGTCGCAAAACAGTGTGCTGGAATTCCCGTCAATTAAAACTATTCAATTATTATTTTATTCTCATGGAAGCACAGCAATTTTCGCAATCCGTTCTGACGTGGTATCACCGTTACGGCAGAAAAAACCTTCCCTGGCAGCAGGAGAAAACGCCTTACCATGTCTGGCTCTCTGAAGTGATGTTGCAGCAGACTCAGGTGGCAACGGTTATTCCTTATTTTAACCGCTTCATTGAACGGTTTCCGGCCGTGACCGATCTGGCCGCCGCGCCGCTGGATGAAGTCCTGCATTTATGGACCGGGCTCGGCTATTACGCCCGCGCCCGCAATCTGCACAAAGCAGCGCAGACAATTGCCTCTGAGTTTGGCGGACAGTTTCCGGTCACGTTTGAGGATGTGGTTGCCCTGCCCGGTGTCGGACGTTCAACCGCAGGTGCAATTCTGTCACTTTCTCAGAATCAGCATTTCCCGATTCTGGACGGCAATGTCAAACGGGTGCTGGCACGCTGTTACGCAATCAGCGGCTGGCCGGGTAAAAAAGAGGTGGAAAACCGCCTCTGGAAAATTGCGGAAGAAGTCACCCCCGCAGACGGCGTACAGTATTTTAATCAGGCGATGATGGATCTGGGGGCGATGGTCTGCACGCGCAGCAAACCCAAGTGTGATTTGTGTCCGCTGCAATCCGGCTGTATTGCGTATGCAGAACACAATCCGTCAGCCTATCCCGGCAAAAAACCGAAACAATCCATTCCGGAAAAAACAGCTTACTTTCTTATCATTCAGCATGATAATGAAATCTGGCTGGAAAAACGACCGGCGAAAGGGATCTGGGGCGGATTGTACAGTTTTCCGCAGTTTGAAACGGAAGATGCGATGCACAACTGGCTGGCACAACGCCGTATCAGTCACTCCCCCTTACAGCAGCTGATTGCCTTCCGTCACACATTCAGCCATTTTCATCTGGATATTGTGCCCGTGGCTGCAAACGTCACTGATCGCACAGCAGTCCATGACGACAGCGACGGGATTTGGTATAACAGCCAAAATCCGCCGGCGATCGGCCTGGCCGCCCCGGTGGAAACCTTGCTTAAGCAAATCGGGTAAAGCCCCTATTTTTGAGGATGTTACATGAGCAGAACAATTTTTTGTACCTTTCTTCAGCGTGATGCCGACGGCCAGGATTTTCAGCTTTATCCGGGTGAATTAGGCAAACGTATTTTTAATGAAATTTCCAAAGAAGCCTGGCAGCAGTGGATGTCCAAGCAGACCATGCTGATCAACGAGAAAAAACTCAGCACCATGAACCCGGATGATCGCAAACTGCTCGAACAGGAGATGATAAAATTCCTGTTTGAAGGCCACGATATCCATATTGAAGGCTATACTCCGCCTGAAAAATAATCCTGTCATCAGAGCCTTTTTCCGGCTCTGATGTTGTATCTGTTCCCGGCTGCCCGTATTTATACCCATGAAAAAACTTGCTGCACTGATCATTATTGCGCCGCTGCTGGTTTCCTGCAGCGGTTCACAGAAACAGACGGATTACCGTCTTGAATATGTTAAGGATACCAACGGATTTGATATTCTGATGGGCCAGTTTGCCCATAACATTGAAAATATCTGGGGTATGAAAGAGGTTCTGATCGCCGGTCCGAAAGATTACGTCAAATATACCGATCAGTACTACACCCGCTCCCATATCAACTTTGACGCCGGTACCGTTACGATTGAAACTCTGGCAGGTGTTGAACCGGAAGCTCATCTGCGTCAGGCGATTATCAATACTCTGCTGATGGGGGAAGATCCGGGGTCGGTTGACCTCTATTCAGATGCCAACGATGTCACCATCAGTAAAGAGCCGTTCCTGTTCGGTCAGGTACTGGATAATACCGGGCAGCCGATCCGCTGGGAATGGCGCGCCACCAAATTTGCGGATTACCTCGTCACCAACCGTCTGCAGCGCCGCCAGTCCGGCTCACAGATGATTACCTATATCACGCTGAAACTGGTGCCGAACCACCTGGATCAGCGCGCTCATAAATATCTGCCGCTTATCCGTCAGGCATCGGCCAAATACGGCGTGGAAGAGTCGCTGATCCTCGCGATTATGCAGACAGAATCCAGCTTTAACCCGTATGCGGTCAGCCGCTCAGATGCACTGGGGCTGATGCAGATTATGCCGAACACTGCCGGGCGGGATGTGTTTAAATCACAGGGCCGTTCCGGTGTGCCAAGCCGCAGCTATCTGTTTGACCCGGCCAGTAATATCGACACCGGGACCGCATACCTGGCGATTCTGCAGAATACGTATCTCGGTGAGATCAGCAACCCGACCTCACGACGCTATGCGGTTATTACGGCCTATAACGGTGGTGCGGGCAGCGTACTGCGTGTCTTCCACAGTGATAAGAAACAGGCCGCCCGCATTATCAGCGGTATGGAACCGGGTAAGGTATATGAAACCCTGACGACGAAACACCCGTCCGGAGAATCCCGTAATTACCTGCGTAAAGTCAACGACCTGCAAAAAGGCTACCGCCGTTAAGTTTTCCGGCGGACAGCATCTGCAATTGTCCGCCGGTAATTTTACGTGTTATGACGTAAAAACGGATATCACTGATTAAAATTTCAGTAAATTGCAGAAAAAACCGGCACTTGATTAAATTTGAGGGAAATAATATTGACGCCCTGAACGGAATCGGGTTTAATACGCCTCGTTGCCCGGATAGCTCAGTCGGTAGAGCAGGGGATTGAAAATCCCCGTGTCCTTGGTTCGATTCCGAGTCCGGGCACCACTATTTAAAGAAACCAGCCTTCGGGCTGGTTTTTTGCTTTCCGGGGTTCCGGCAGAAGATATCTGATCATTCTGACCACAAATGTTGCTGCTTTACCTCCTGATTCCCACCCGGACATCTGCCTTTAGCGACGCTCTGCTCTTCCGGTCACTGTGCCAACCAGTAAATACGGTGGATACTTTTGTAATTCAGCGGATATCCCTGCCGCCGCAGAACCCGGAAAAGTTTCGGAAAACCCTATCGCGGATACCGCTCTGTCACCGCCTGCAACACAACAATAACGGGTTCATCACACGTGGTATCCGGATGATAGTGATAAACTATTCTGCTCAGATTCAGATGCCGGCAAACCTGACGGTACTGAAGAGGTCAATATCGGATAATGACAGACAGCCCTGTAATTCAGGGCTACCAGAACTCAATGAGTAATCGATTTAGAGAATAACTGGATAATAATAATGCCCAGTGCAATACATCCCAGACCAATTAATGCCGGAAAATCAAGTTTTTGTTTATAAATAAAAAATGACAGGGCTGAAACAAGAAATATCCCTGCCCCGGCCCATATCGCATAGGCGATACCAATATTCATACTTTTGACAACTTGAGATAAGCCATAAAAAGAAATAGCATACCCGATAATTACAATAATACTGGGTACTAACTTTGTGAATCCATGAGACGCCTTCATCATGGTTGTCGCTGTTGTTTCAGCGATGATAGACACCATTAAGATTGCGTATACTTTCAGCATAAAAACCTCTTTAACTTATCCGGCAAATATCTCAGAAAATGACTCTTCCGCTCGTTTCTTTGGATTTTAATTACTATTAAACTCAACGCCTTAGCAAGCGTTTATACCAGGGAACCGGAACCGGATGTACAATAGCACGTAAAGCACGTGCATAATCCATAATTAATCCGGGGGTCCATGCCATCATCAGAGCACGCCGGCGAATTTGAGCGGCAATCCACAACTCCGGCATACAAAGTACATTTAAAACGCCCATAAAATAACTTCTTTTTTGCATGGACAAAACGCCATCTAATGCGGCTTCCAGCGCATATGCAACACTACTGGAACAGTTCTGGTATGTCAGGTTATAAACAGGATGCCGGCGATATTTTTCCCAGAAATTCAGCAAAGAAGCATGATTATAAATATTAAAAACAATCTGTCTGTCAGATTCACACCACTCGGATGCTTCAGTTTGATAATCGGGTAAAAACCTTCCGGGAACATTATTATCAGCAGTTGCTTTTAATAACCTGAAAAATTCTGACGGAGAACGATCAATATCTTCTTCCGGGTATAAACTGATATAGAGATGCGGACGGAGCTCCAGAGATGCATGCCCTGTAGAGATAACCCCTTCGGAATCAACCGCCGCAATATAACGGTTAATAATCGGACGTGGCACAGGACGCTGGTTTGCGGAGCCTTCGGGTGTCCAGATATGAACAGTTAAAACAGCACCTTGCTCTGCTGTTGCATTTAAAGACGGTAATTGTGCCGTATCCGTTATTGGCAGAGCTATCCCTTTCTTCTTAAATGATACCGGTGAAGGCCTCATCAATTCAAATACGGATGTTCCCCGCTGAATATGACGAGCCCGGAATGCTATCTTCAGGCATCCAAAACCACTCCCTATCATTAAAAATCCGATAAAAAAGGAAATGGTCGCCTGGTGATGGGTAAACAGAAAAAAGGCAAACAGGATTTCTGTTCCCCCCCACAACAGGATTAATTTCCATCCCGGAAAACGAATAATCCAGGCTGATGCAACAACAAATAACCCGGTAACGAAAAAAATAAAACCAAACATTGCCGATAGTAATACATTACTATATGTCTGATTAATTAAGATAACCAATGCACAGAATAAAAACAGACCGCCTTTAAAGAAAAGTATCGTTTTTTGTGTCCCTATACTGCCTGAAGCGACACATAATGTAATCAGACTTTCAAGTAATAATAAAAAGCCAAACAAATGTATCGGAAAAAAAAGAATACCATCAAGACCATCAATAAAAATAAATATACCCATCAAACCCCAGAGGAGGCCCAGCCCCCAGAGGTAATGAGCTTTCCCTCTGATAAATTCGGCACCGAAGAGTAATAATGTAATCTGTAGCATTACCTATCCTTTATTACCATATCAATATCAGGAAATTTCACCTAAAACAAACCAGTTCCCGACAATCGTTACCGGATCATTATTACTGAAAATAACACTCCCGCGATCTTCTATATTCCACCAACGGCCTTCCTTATCTTTTATACTAAAGGTTATCCCCGGAAGCGTGGTATTTGCCTGCTTTTGTTCCCAATGCCGAGCGAGCTTTTCACGATCGTCAGGATGAACAGATGCCATAATCTGCTTTACACCAGAAAGAGATGTGAAATCAGTGTGTTGAAATAAATCATCTGTGTTTCCCCATTCAATAACACCATTATCCAGATTAAGTTGATATACCAAATGCTGCGGTTTATAAACCCCTTGAGTGTTATCAATTCGATGAGTACTTCGGGTCACAACCCGTAAAAAAACCATTAATAACGATATTAATGTCAAATATCCCTGTATCAGCCACAGTGATTCATGACGAAACAAACCATGAAGATAAAAAGGTCCCTGCTTGCTGCGGGTGTAATAGATTGTAATCGTCGCAAGTATTAACAATGCTATTGATCCCCCCCGGTTTCCCCACAGTACAGACAGCATAACAGCAAATAAAACCGGAATGCAGAGTAACGATAGTTTGGCAATATTGCGTTGCTGATGAAAATAGGAGTGGTATATCTGTATTGCAGTGTCATTGAATATCAATATAGTGCTGGTAATAAGAAGAAATAAAATAGCACCGCCCCAAATCATATTAACTTTAAGGGAGGGAGCCATCCATTTGAAACGGGCATTAATTAACCCCATAATTACCGTTGTTGCAAAGATATTACCGGTAATATCAGCAATAAATCCATCCCAGAATATATCTTTAAGTGATGTGTTATCAAACCAATACATATGGACAGAAAATAAAACCGCATCAGCAAAGCTGACAATTATTGTTGCTGATAGCCATAACAATATTATTTGCAGGTCATCTCCCTTCCGGGCATACCTGCGGACAATCCAGGCAATAACAATACAAGAAAGTACAGCCAGAACAGCGTATATAAATGAAAGAGTAAACTCCTCACTATCAAAGCCATTTAGTACCATGTTTAACACGATGAAGCCAATTAGCAGCAGCAGCCATTGGCGTTTGTGCATACATAAAAAAGCGGTTGTTGCGACTCCGGCAGGAAACCAGACAACAGAGATATCAGAATTTTCAGGTGTAAGTATTTCAGAGATTTCACCTGTCCCGTAATAAAGTAATAACCATCCTATTATTACGACTAATGTGGTTTTGTTTGATAACAAGGATGTTTTCATGGTTTATTTTAGATTCTGCATCAGAATGATATGTCTGACCTTATCTTTACATAAGAAGATCAGTATTATTTTCCTGTCCGGAAAATATCAAAATTGTACCTTTAAGTATAGTCATGATACTGAATTTATCTCATTTTCAGTTTTCCGCAGTGGAGCATCCCCCGGTTTCGATATCCCCCGGTCTTTATCATCATCCGCAGTCTGATCTTGCTATTCAGCACCTCTGCATTACCATTCGGGACCCGGGTTACCAGAAAATACTCTCCTTATTGATAACCTTAAAAACAGGAAGTGCAGATTTATTAAATCCCTCTCATGGTTATAATATCCCCATTAAACAACGCATTTATTTCAGAGAAATACAAAACCAAACAGTCTCTGGTTTTATATTAAAGATACACAGCAAATCACATTAACATATCTAATGTACCAACACTCAGTCACGCATTAAATGATGATCTTTCCTGCTCAATCCATTGAATTATTTCACTAAAAATCAACAAAAACAATATTATGGAAATGCCATTTTTCCCTGAATCCGGTACCGGCGCTATATACAGGATTGCCAAGCCGCCGGATGTCCGTATACTTCCGGTATTCTCATCAGAAAATAATAAAAACCACTGTTATCTCTTAAAGGAAAAACTATGTTTAAAAAAATCGCCCTCTCCCTGATGCTGCTGGCCGGCAGCATGATGCTCACCGCCTGCGGCAGTGATTCCCCGGAAGATGTTGTTAAACAGTTCTACAGTGCCGTCGAGAAAAAAGATGCGGATAAAGCCTATGATCTGCTCGCTATCCCGGAAAAAGATAAACAAAAAAACGAGATGGAAATAAAAGGGAAAGTGCAGATGATTGTCGGCGATATGGCGCGCCGTATTGAAGGTAACGGTGGTGTGGAAAGCACCGAAGTGAAATCCGTGGATATTGATGAAAGCAAAAAACGTGCAACCGTGATCCTGACAGTCAATTTCAAAGACGGTAAACAGAAAGATGAGCGTTTCCTGCTGACACAGGAAGACGGCGGCGACTGGAAAATTATCCTGCGCTGATGAAAACCACACTCCGCGCCGGGCTGCTGTTTCCGGCGCTGCTGATGACCGCACTGCCGTTATCTGCGGCAGTGCCCCCGCTCGGTATTCAGAGCGGTGACCTGATTTTCCGTGACGGCGGCGAAGCCATCAGTGAGATTGTCAGAAGTATTGACAGCAGCGGATTCAGCCATGTCGGTGTTGTTGATATCACACCGGAAGGCACCTATGTGATCCATGCCACGCCACAGGAGCACCCCGGCGGTATCAGCGGTGTGAATCGTGACCCGCTTGGTTTCTTTATTCAGCATGCCAAAAACGGACAGGTGACCTGGTATGCCGTACAGGCAGACAGTGAAAACCACCGGCGCGCACGTGATTATGCTCTTGCGCGTCTGGGCACCCCTTTCAGTATCAACCCGCAGGACGGTTTGTACTGCACGCAACTGGCGGCAGACGCCTGGCAGGCAACCGGAGTCACCATCATCACCGGAAAAACCCGTCTGAGTTTACCGCTGGCGGAAGAACCGCTAATCTTACCGGAAAATATGACCCGCTCGCCGCAACTTCGCCGTATTCCGTAATACGGGCCTCTGTCCGGCAGCAACTGCAATACAGGGAACAACATGGAGTTAATTTTTCTGGGCACCGGTGCCGGTGTTCCGTCGAATGACCGCAACGTCAGCAGCCTGGTACTGGATCTCAAATCATTACAGCGCGGTCTGTGGATGTTTGACTGCGGCGAAGGCACTCAGCATCAGATTCTGAAAAGTCCGGTCAAAATCCCGAAACTTGAAAAAATCTTTATCACCCATCTGCACGGTGACCATATTTTCGGTCTTCCCGGTCTGTTATGCAGCCGTTCTATGGGCGGATGTGAGGAACCACTTACTCTCTTTGGCCCGCAAGGGCTGGCGCAGTTTGTTGAAACTACCCTGACACTCAGCGGCTCATATCTGACCTTTCCGCTGGAGATCATTGAGATAGATGAAGAAGGCGTGATTTATGATGACGGGCAACTGAAAGTCAGCGCTTACTCACTTGAGCACCCGGTAGTCAGCTACGGCTATCGCATTGAAGAATACGATAAACCCGGCGCGCTGGATGCACAGCGCCTGAAAGCCGAAGGCGTCCCCGGCGGTCCGTGGATGCAGACACTGAAACAGGGCGGTGAAGTGACACTGGACGATGGGCGGGTGATCTGCGGGGCGGATTACCTCGGCAAACCGCAGCGCGGACGTCATCTGGTCATTTTCGGGGATACCGCGCCGTGCGAAAATGCACTGAAGCTGGCACAAGGTGCTGATGTAATTGTTCTGGAAGCCACGCTTGACGGCACCATGTCTGAAAAAGCCAACAGCCGCGGGCACTCTTCCACCGTGCAGACTGCGACGCTGGCGCGGGATGCGGGGGTCGGCACGCTGATCGCCACCCATTTCAGCGGACGCTACAATCAGGAAGATTGTGAGCGTTTACTTCGCGGGTGTCAGGCGATTTTCCCGGCCACCGTGTTTGCCTTTGACCATATGGTGTACCCGCTTTAACGCTTGTGTCTCCGGCGTGATTATCACTGTTACACAGATTTTGATATAGTGGATGCTGTTCATTATTTCATTCACTGCCGGAGGTTTTACTATGCTGCCCGCCCACGAGTACGCCAATGATCTGATTTTATTTGCGCTGATTGTGGATTGCGGCTCCTTCAGTAAAGCGGCGGAAATGGCCGGTGTTACCGGCTCCGTGCTCAGTAAGCGGATCGGGCGGCTGGAAAAAGCGCTCGGTGCCCGCCTCCTGTACCGCACCACCCGCAGCCTCTCTGTCACAGAAAACGGCCGTGTGCTGTATCAGCACGCAAAATCCCTCACCGGCCAGGTGCACAGCGCATTACAGGCGGTCAGTGCCAACAGTGATGAACTGACCGGGCTTATCCGTATGTCAGTACCCACTATCTCCGGAGAGCTTGTTCTCAGTGACAGTGTGGCGGAATTCTGCGAAAAATACCCGAATGTGAAAGTGGAAATGCACCTGGAAAACCGGTTTGTTGACCTGGTCAACGAAGGGATCGATCTGGCCATCCGTACCGGTATGATGGGGGACTCCAGCCTGATAGCCCGTCCGCTGATTGATTCTCACTGGGTGATCCTCGCCTCCCCCCGTTATCTGGAAAAACACCCCGCCCCGCAGAACCCGGAAGATTTACTGACACACAACTGCCTGACTTACACCTATCAGCAGAGCGGCACCTCAAACTGGCTGATGCGCCGTCCGGATACCGGTGAAATCTATGAATTACAGGTAAGCGGCAATATCGCCTTCAATAACGCCCGCGCCATCCGCAAAGCACTGCTCAGCGGCCACGGTATCGCCATGGTGCCGCGCTGTATGGTGCATGAGGATCTGGAAGCCGGATTGCTGACCGAAGTCCTGCCGGGTTACAGCGGCAAAAAACTCGGCGTGTACGCGGTTTATCCTTATACCCGCCATCTGCCGGTGAAAATCCGCCTGCTGATCGACCATATTCAGCAGTCATATCAGGCAATCCGCCCTTATTTCGGCTGATATATTCAGAATTGTTATCTGTTTATGGCTCCGGATTAGTCGATTTTTGGAATTTCTCTATTGACCGTTGTGGCCTAATTAATGTGACCCTGTCCTTTCATCATACAAATTAACCAATTAATTTGCTGATAAATAACGTCTTTTTATTTCTTTTTTTCACCCTATTTTCCGCGTTTTTCTTATTTCCTGCCCGTTTTCAATTGTTAAAAAAATGCAGCATAGATAATTCCTTTTGGTTGTGATTAAAATAATTCCGTAATGAAAATTTAACGAATCCTGCATGTAACAAGAATTCCTACAACAATAATAATGTCAGAGGGCTTTATGGCTATTTTTTTCAGTCTTGCACCTATCGTGATGTTAATCTGGATGATGACAAAGCGCCGCAGTATCCCTTCCTGGGTCGCATTACCTTTCACGGCCGCAGTCGTGTTCTGTATCCAGCTGCTCTGGTTTAAAACGGATATCACACTGCTGAGTGCCAATATTATCACCGCCTTTATTTCTGTGCTGACACCGATCACCATCATTGCCGGGGCGATTATGCTTAATAAGCTGATGCAGGTGAGCGGCGCGGAAAATGTGGTACGCAGCTGGCTGGAAAATATCAGCCCTAATCCGGTGGCACAGCTGATGATTATCGGCTGGGCATTCGCCTTTACCATCGAGGGCGCAAGCGGGTTCGGTACTCCGGCCGCTATCGCCGCACCGATTCTGGTCGGCCTGGGCTTCCCGGCAATGCGTGTCGCCCTGCTGACGCTGGTGATGAACTCCGTCCCGGTTTCTTTCGGCGCTGTCGGCACCCCGACCTGGTTTGGTTTTGCCAACCTCGGACTGAGTGAAGAGAGTGTTTATCAGATAAGCCACTACTCCGCACTGATCCACTTTGTGGCAGCATTTGTGATCCCGCTGCTGGCGCTGCGTTTTATCGTCAGCTGGCAGGATATCCGCCGTAATATCGTATTTATTCTGATCAGCGTTCTCGCCTGTACCGTGCCGTATCTGCTGCTGGCACAGATCAACTATGAGTTCCCGGCGCTGCTCGGCGGGGCAATCGGTCTGGGTATCTCCGTGGTCACTGCACGCGCCGGTATCGGCCTGACCCGCACCGAGCAAAAAACAGAGAAAAAAGTGATCCCGTTCGGGCAGGTAATCAAAGCGATGACTCCGACCCTGCTGCTGATCGGTATTCTGATTGTTACCCGTATCCACCAGCTTGGCCTGAAAGGGCTGCTCAACAGCACTAACGTGATTTGGGAAGGCACCCTGGGTTTCCTCGGCCATATCACGCTGAGTGATGCCCTGATTGTCCGTCTGAGCAACGTATTCGGTACTCCGGCGGCGGCAGATTATAAAACGCTGTATGTCCCGGCGCTGATCCCGTTCTTCCTGGTCGTGCTTATCGGCATTTTCCTGTTCGGCCTGAAACGGACACAGGTAAAAACCATGTTTGTACAGACCGCACAACAGACTAACAAACCATTTATTGCCCTGTTTGGCGCGCTGATTATGGTCAATCTGATGATGCAGGGCGGCGAAAATGCGCCGGTTTACATTATCGGCCGCTCTCTGGCGGGAGCCACCGGCGAGAGCTGGATCTATTTCGCCTCTTACCTCGGCGCACTCGGCTCGTTCTTCTCCGGCTCCAATACCGTATCCAACCTGACGTTCGGCGGTATCCAGCAGTCGATTGCGCAAACCACCGGGCTGAATGTCAATTTAACCCTGGCGCTCCAGTCTGTCGGCGGTGCGATGGGGAACATGGTGTGTCTGAATAATATTATCGCTGTCTGTACGATCCTCGGCATTACCAACGCCGAAGGATCAATTATCAAAAAGACAGTGATTCCGATGTTTATCTACGGCGTGATTGCCGCCGTGATGGCACTGATACTGACCCTGTAACCGGGCACAGTGCTGAGTTTGTTACATACATATACAGGTATTTAAGATGATTATTTCCGCTTCAACAGACTACCGGGCGGCCGCCGAATCCAGACTGCCTCCCTTCCTGTTTCACTATATTGACGGCGGGGCGTATGCCGAGCATACCCTGAAGCGCAATACGGCGGATCTGGCGGATATCGCCCTGCGTCAGCGGGTGCTGCGCGATATGTCTTCTCTCAGTCTGGAAACAGAACTGTTCGGGGAAAAACTGGCGATGCCGGTTGCGCTGGCACCGGTCGGGCTGACCGGGATGTACGCCCGGCGCGGTGAAGTGCAGGCGGCAAAAGCAGCGGCGAATAAAGGTGTCCCGTTTACCCTCTCCACGGTATCCGTGTGTCCGATTGAGGAAGTTGCCCCGGCGATTGAGCGCCCGATGTGGTTCCAGCTCTATGTGCTGCGCGATCGCGGTTTTATGAAAAATGCCCTTGAGCGCGCCAAAGCCGCCGGGGTCAAAACGCTGGTCTTTACCGTTGATATGCCGGTGCCGGGAGCGCGTTACCGTGATGCTCATTCCGGGATGAGCGGCCCGAATGCCGCCATGCGACGTGTGCTACAGGCAATGGTTCATCCGCGCTGGGCGCTGGATGTCGGCGTGCTCGGTAAACCGCATGATCTGGGTAATATCTCTGTCTACCGCGGTGCTCCGACCAAACTGGAAGATTATATCGGCTGGCTGGGCGCGAACTTCGATCCGTCCATTTCCTGGAAAGATCTGGAATGGATACGCGAGTTCTGGGAAGGCCCGATGATTATCAAAGGAATTCTGGATCCGGAAGATGCAAAAGACGCGGTACGCTTCGGTGCGGACGGTATTGTGGTGTCAAACCACGGCGGCCGTCAGCTCGACGGTGTGCTCTCTACCGCCCGCGCCCTGCCTGCCATTGCTGATGCGGTAAAATCGGATATCACGATTCTGAGTGATTCCGGGATCCGCAACGGCCTTGATGTGGTACGGATGCTGGCGCTGGGAGCAGATTCAGTCCTGCTCGGCCGTGCCTTTGTTTACGCCCTGGCGGCACAGGGACAGACGGGGGTCGAAAACCTGCTGGATCTGATCGATAAAGAGATGCGCGTGGCAATGACGCTGACCGGCGCAAAAACCATCCGCGATATCACCCGCGATTCGCTGGTGAATCTGCCCGCCTGATCCGCTTTTTTACTTTTCTTCTGAAGCCACTCTCCGGAGTGGCTTTTTTGTTTTGTGTGGTTTCCGTGTGTAATAAGTCCAGTTAATTATGATCAAATTCACACAAAACAACATAAAGCAAAATAATTAGTTAATAATTAAATAGCATAAAATAAAACAAAAATCGTAGCTTTAAGTTTGTAACACTAAAAAACTTCCTGTTTAACACCACTTCACCTTAATCGAATCCATTCAGCGGTTATTTAATAAACAACACGCCTTATTTAGATGTGTTGCTTTACGTTGTTATACCAAGCAATATCAACAAAAAACAACAATAAGTCGTTACTTACCCTGAACCCCCTGAGGTCCGATTATGAAAAAAATTGTCATACTGGGCAGTAGTGGCGGGAACCTGTACAACCTCGGTGGTGCAGATCCTGAAAAACTTCTGAGCGAAATCTACACGCAATGTCAGTCCGCCGGTATTTCTGTTGCTGCGGTGCAGTTTATTGCAGCACAGGCGTCGATGGATGTTGCCAAACCCACTACCGCCGCCGCGGTCTACACCCTGACAGACGCAGATGCCGTACCTGCAATCACGTTCTCCGGCACTCTGGCGGAAGTCAACGATGCAGTGCGCGGCAGTGATGAACAGATTGCCCGGCTGATAGAACAGGGCGATATCGACGGCATCATTATTATGAGCGGCGATCCGCACAACGCCAACCGTCTCGCACTTCAGGCCGCAGCAGAAAAGAAAGTACCGATCGCCGGGACCGGCGGTACCTCTATGGCTCATATCGCCGCTGCCGGTGCCAATGTGATTGCCACTTCCGGAACCACCGGTACCACCAGCAGAACCCGGGCGATCTCGTTTATCTCCTCGCTGTGCAAACACTGGGGGATTAAATTCCGTCCGGTTCTGGGCAGTGCAGGCAGTGCCGGCGGGCCGTCTGATAAGAGCCTGCTTAAGCGGATGAATATCCGCGGCATTATGATCCCCGCCCTGCCCGGCTTTATTGCCATGGCGATTGTGCTGGCGCTGAGTCATATCCCGGGGCTGGAAAGCCTGGATGCGATTTTCCAGCTGCTGCTCAAAGGGCTGCCGGTGATTGTGGCGGTGATTGCAGCCAAACAGGTTTCCGAGCTGGATGAAGTCTCTATTGTTTCCGGGGTCGTCGCCGGGGTGCTCTCTGTCGAGGGCGGGCTGATTGGCGGGATCGCAGGCGGGATCATGGCGGGTATTTTTGTCCGTTACCTGTTTGCGCTGTGTATCAGCTGGAAATTCCCGATGACCACCGTGAACATTGTGGCGGGCGGGATTTCAGGTCTGGCCGCCGGTCTTATTATGTTTTACTTCCTCAGTCCGCTGGCACTGCTGGCCGGTAACTACATCAAACTGGCGCTGGAAAGCACCCTCGCGTTCAGCCCGGTACTGGCGGGTCTGCTGGCGGGTCTGGTTATCTGGCCTGCGATCCTCGGCGGTGTGTATCACGCGGTGATCCTGCCGCTGGTGCTGCTTGAGATGGAAAAAACCGGCGTCAGCTTCCTCGGCGCGGTGGATATGGTCGGGCTGGTGATGGTGGCAGCAGGGATTAACCTGGCAAACGTCATTGCCCCGCGTGAACGCAGTGAAGCAGCGGTTGCCGCACCGGGACTGCTGATCAATATGGGATTCGGGACCTTTGTGGAATCGGCATATCCTTTCATGTTTGCCAACAAAATCGTGTTCGGCGGTGCCATTCTTTCCGCCGGGATCGGCGGCATGATGCTCGGTATGTTTAATGTCAAAGGGGTGGCGTATGTACCAGCGTTTGCCTCTCCGTTCTTATCCAGTAATGCACTTTACATGGCGCTGACCATGACCGTGATTCTGGTTTTAACCTGCACCATTACTGTCATCGCCAACCGTTTCAGTGCCGTGACAACCGCGAAAGCAGCAGGCTGATGCAAAGACTACACAGCAAATAGTAAGTGTGAAAAATATCACACGCCAACACCAGGGCTTTATTAAAACGGCACCTCCGGGTGCCGTCACACAAAATATAAAAAAGTAATAAGAGGTTGATATGTTTATAGGTGATATGAATAAAAAACGTGCACAGGCGATGGCGAAAGTCAGAAATGCGATTGCGCTGCACAACGGACAAACGCTGCTCAGCACTGGCATCACCGGTGACGACGCGCGACTGGCGAAAGCTGTGTGTGATGCCGGGGTCAAAATGCTGGAGCCGAATCATCCGGCGCTGGCACTGGCACGCGGGCACAGAGGCGTGAATAACATGCACGCCGCCGAGCAGATCCGCCATGAGATCTCCACCGCACAGATGGCGGAAGCCGTTAACGGTATCCGTAATGTTATCCCGGATGATGTCTTTATTACTGTCGGGATCGCCGGCGGATTCACCGAAACCATCCCCGTGCCGGTGACAGAAGAGGATATTTTACAGATCGCCCGCGCCGGAGCAGACGGCCTGCACACCCATAAATCCACCTTTGAAGATCTGGCGGATATTGTCAATCTTGCGCATCGCTTCGGCCTGACCGTGGATGCTTACATTGGTCACCCTGACGATCTGCACACCTTCGGTATTCCGGCGGAAACCCCGGAAGACGTCGCGGAAGTGGCGAAGAAAATGGAAGCCATCGGCGTGGATATGATTGGCCTGATGACAGGGATGAGCTACGAGGGTGTGGCTGCGGGTGAAATTCCTGATCAGATTAAAGCCCGCCTGAAAGCGCTGGTGGGAGCGGTCAGTGTACCGACACTGGCAGAAGGCGGTATTAACGTCGCCAATGCCAAAGCATTTAAAGAAACCGGGGTGAATATTCTGGTGGTCGGCACCGCAATTGATAACGTGGTGTGTCAGGCGGCCGCACAGGTCACTCAATCCTTCATTCATCACGACTGACCGGCATTCCCGGGCGGGGGCTCCGCTCCCGCTGAGGCTTTTTATGACAACACTGGCTATCGATCTCGACGGCACCCTGCTGCACCCGGATAATATGATTTCAGAGGCTAACCGCCGGGCACTGCTGGCGCTGCCGCCGGAAACAGATATTGTGATTTGCTCTGCCCGCCCGCTGCGGGCGATTTTGTCTCTGATGAACAGTGCCGGGCTTCTTCCGGTACTCCGGGCTATCGGGGCCTGCAACGGCGCGGTGATTTATGACTGCCGCACGCAATCCGTCCTGAGCCGGACGAGCCTGTCTCCGGCCATGTTATCCCCGCTGCGGAATGTTCTCACCACCGGCTGGCATGCATTCAGTGAAGATGCCCTGCTCTGTCCGCCCGGAGAAATATCAGAATACACAATCCATGAATCTGAATTATTCGGGTTGCCAATGCATACCATGGCTGCTGACAATATTCTCAGCCGGGCAGATATCATCAAAATCACCCTGTGCGGAGAGGCAGAAACACTTCTCTGCCGGGCAAACGCATTACGGCCGCAGTTACCTGCGGACATCAGTGCTTTCTTTACTGATCAGCACTATTTTGAACTGGTTCCGGCGTCGGTCAGCAAAGGAAATATCCTGCATATACTGGCGGCACGCGGTATTCTCCGGCCGGGAACCATTATGGCCATCGGAGATCAGGAAAATGATCTCTCTTTATTTGCCGCAGCAGATATCCGTGTGGCGATGGGCAATGCCGTTCCGGCACTGAAGCAGGCCGCCGGATACATTACCGCTGACTGCCGGGAAGATGGCGTTGCTGCCGCACTTCAGCATTACAGGGCGGCATTTCGCAACGGTGCATAATGCGCTAATATTGTTCATGTTTACGAGTGTGATGAGAACGGTCATGAATCCGATAAAAAGAAAGGAATATATCCTCGATCTGCTGAATCAGAAAGGCGAGGTCAGTGTGCAGGATCTTGCTGACACGCTGAATGTCACCTCTGAGACGATCCGCCGTGATCTCTCTATTCTGGAGAAAGAGGGCGAGATCATCAAAATCCACGGCGGGGCAATGAAGAAAAAGAGTGTCAGCGAAGGCAGCTTTGAGCAGCGGCTGGAACTGAACCGTGAGGAAAAAATGGCACTCGCACGGTATGCCGCCGGGCTGATTTCCGAACACGATACACTGTATATCGATTCCTGTTCGACAACACTGTTGTTTTCCGCGCAGTTACCGGCCATTGCGTTTACCGTTTTCACCAACTCTGCCCTTATCGCGGATAAAATCACCTCACAAAATCCGCTGGCAAAAGTCTATGTGCTGGGTGGTGAATACAGCCATGAATTCCGCGCCAACCTGGGCGCAAAAACCCTGCATGAGATTGATCATATCTATGCGGATTTCGCCTTTGTCGGCGCGGGCGGTGTGCGCGATGAAGGTATTCTGGTCAAAAGTGTTGAGGAAGGAATGATTGCACGAAAAATGCTGGAGAAAAGTAAGCAGAAAATTATTCTGGCCGACTCCAGCAAATTCGGCCAGCAGGGAATTTTAAAAATCGCGGAAATTGCCGTTATCGACAAAATCATCTGTGATAATAAATGGCAGAAAGCACACGAATTCTGCGAAAAATATCCGGAAAAAGTCGTTATCGTGCCGTAATCTTACGACTGTGATGGTTCGCGGTGATGGCCGGTCATCCGCCCGTCTTTCATCACCAGGTTGAGGCTGCCGTTATAAAACTCCGCCAGGAACACGGTCTCAGGATCATCAATGCCCTGCTGTTTCAGGTGGTCTGCCAGCCACTCCTCATCATGACCGATCTGTTCCAGCTCATGTTTGCGCGGCACGCCGTCCTTCATCACGATGACAGACGGCATTTGTGACTGGTCACAAATCACCGTCAGCTGACCGTCCGGCTCTATCTGCGCATAATATACATCACGGAATGAATAGATCCCCTGTGAATGCATGCGGGAAGTGATATTCAGAATATCGATTTTATTGCGCTTCTCATGAATGCTGTCCATGATAAACGCCCCGTTTTTAATAATCGGGATCGGGTTACCGATAGTTACCGCCCGCAGGACATTGATATGCTTACTGACCCAATTGATTATGCTGATAAAACTCACGCCCATCAGCAGTATAATAATATATTGCGTCAGCGGAATAGTATCACTGTAAATAACCCCGCCGATAATGCCGCCCAGTACAAAGTTTCCGATAAAATCAACCGGTGTCATTTGTGATAATTGGGTTTTACCGGAGAGATTCATGTGCGTTAACACAATAACAAAGCCGATGATAAATTTAACAATAACCAGAAGATAATATGTCATGGTATTTCCTTACACAGACAAACGACGCTAACCAACTGAAATAAAACACGTTACTATGTTACGCTTATAAGATTACATTCTGTATTGATATTACCGGATATTTTTATGCAGCGGGATATTATTTTATGGCGTTACGGATAAATTACCCTCAGCACTATACAACCGGTGCTTCATTTTCTATGCTGAAAGGGATAACGCTGACAGAAAATTATATCTGTCAGCAGACTGCCTGATTTTATTATATACTCAATGATCACGGACACGATGTTATCCGGTTATTTTACTCAGTATTGCTGAAGAGGAGTTAATCATGAAGAAAGCATTATTAAGTTCACTCATCCTTGCAGGGGTATTCGCACTGGCCACCGGCTGTGACGACAGCAGCAAAACCGACCCTGCGGCGCAAAAAGCACAGGAAGGCGCTGCGCAGATAAAAGAAGCCGCTGAACAGAAAACAGATGAACTGAAGCAGGATGCCAAAGACGCAGCAGATAAAACAGAGCAGAAAGCCGCAGAACTGAAACAGGACGCCACAGAAGCCGCCGGTGATGCCAAAGAAAAAGCCGGAGCGGTAATGGCTGATGCGAAAGAGAAAGCCGGCGAAATCCGTGATAATGCCGATGCCAAAGCGGATGAACTGAAGAAAGAAGCGGATGCCCTGCTGGCTGACGCCAAAGATAAAGGCGAAGACGCCAAAAAAGCCGCGGAAGAAAAAGCCGCAGAGCTGAAACAAAAAGCGGATGAAGCCAAAGCCGCCGCTGATAAAAAAATTGATGAGCTGAAACAGGATGTCTCAGAAAAAACCGGGGATGCTCAGTAAAGACTGAACACGTAATATCCCGTACCTGTCTGTAAAACAGCCGTCAGCCGGAAACAATCTGTGTTTCCGGCTTTTTTATTGCGTTATTTCAGAGACTTTACAGACTTCCGCAACGAAAATTCACAGATAAAAATACCTCTGTTTTCCGCCGGAAAGCAGGATGACTTGCCGCAGAGTGACATTTTTGGCACTATAATCCTCTTTTTTTCACCAACAGGGGAAATAAAATCTGATATCACCGTTTTTTTTCCCGCAGGTTTAGCCTGTATTCATTTCTGTTTTTTCTGATCTCCCGCTGACTATTCTGCCGGGGTTTCTATTTTACCGCTACGCAGCCGCGTACCGTTTTCAGAAGGAAAATCTGACGCTTTGGTGCAGTACACCCCTTTTTACTGCCGGCGTTATCTGCAACTGATAAAAGGAATAATTCATGAGTCATCAGGACACTGAACAATCCTCAAAAAAAATGAAGATTAATCCGCCGGTTTTTTATATTTCGGCCCTGGTTATTCTCCTGATTGTCGGCTTTGCCGCCCTGTTTCCCCAGACGGCGGATATACACCTTAAAGCCCTTCAGACCAGCCTGTTTAAAAATGCCAGCTGGTTCTATATTCTCGCCGTCGCCCTGATTTTACTGAGCGTCACCTTTATGGGACTGTCCCGTTTCGGTGATATTAAACTCGGCCCTGACCACGCCCGTCCGGCGTACAGTTATATTTCCTGGTTTGCCATGCTTTTCTCCGCCGGTATGGGGATCGGGCTGATGTTCTTTGGTGTCGCCGAACCGGTGATGCACTATCTTTCCCCGCCTGTCGGCACACCGGAAACGGTTGAAGCGGCAAAAGAGGCCATGCGCCTGACCTTCTTCCACTGGGGGTTACACGCCTGGGCTATTTACGCGGTTGTGGCGCTGATCCTTGCGTTTTTCAGCTACCGCCACGGCCTGCCGCTGACACTGCGCTCCGCGCTTTACCCGATTATCGGTGATCGTATTTACGGTGCAGCCGGTCATGCGGTGGATATTTTCGCCGTGGTCGGTACCGTCTTCGGGGTCGCAACTTCCCTCGGTTTCGGCGTGTTACAGGTGAATGCCGGGCTGAATCATCTGTTCGGCCTGCCGCAGACCGAAACCGTTCAGGTGGTGCTGATTGTGGTGATCACCTCACTGGCCACGCTGTCGGTAGTATCCGGTCTGGATAAAGGCATCCGTTTTCTGTCAGAACTGAACCTCGGTCTGGCGGTTCTGCTGCTGATTATGGTTGGTGTGTTAGGCCCGACGGTACTGCTGCTGAAATCCTTTGTTGAGAACACCGGCGGTTATCTTTCTGAAATCGTCAGTAATACCTTTAATCTCTTCGCCTATGAGCCGAAATCCGATGATTGGCTGGGTGGCTGGACGCTGCTTTACTGGGGCTGGTGGCTGTCATGGTCGCCGTTTGTCGGAATGTTTATTGCGCGGATTTCACGCGGGCGCACCATCCGTGAATTTGTCTTCGGCGTGTTATTTGTCCCGGCGGGCTTTACCCTGCTGTGGATGACGTTCTTCGGTAACACCGCTATTGATCTGATCAAAAATCAGGGTGCCACTGCACTTGCAACAGTCGTGAAAGAGGACGTATCACTGGCGCTGTTCCAGTTCCTTGAGTATTTCCCGTTCTCCACGGTGCTTTCATTCTTTGCCATGCTGATGGTGATTGTCTTCTTTGTGACTTCCGCTGACTCCGGCGCGATGGTTGTGGACACCCTCGCCTCGGGCGGGGATACACACACCCCGGTCTGGCAGCGGATTTTCTGGGCCGGACTGATGGGCGTGGTAGCCATCACTCTGCTGCTGGCGGGGGGATTATCTGCCCTGCAAACCGTGACTATCGCCAGTGCTCTGCCGTTTGCCGTCGTACTGTTATTCTCAATTTACGGACTGATTAAAGCACTGCGGATTGATGTGCATAAACGCGACAGCCAGCAGCTGGCGACGATTGCACCGACCGCAAGCCGCAATCCGATCCCGTGGCAGCGCCGCCTGCGTAATATCGGCTATTTCCCGAAACGTTCGCTGGTTAAGCGCTTTATTGATGAAGTGGTGTCAGAGGCGATGGAGATGGTGTCGCAGGAGCTGGAAAAACAGAGCACCCCGAGCCATATCGACCGCAGCCGTGATGACAGGATCACCTTTGAGGTCGATCTGGGCGATGATATGAACTTTATCTATGAAACCCGCCTGCGCTATTACAATCAGCCTTCTTTTGCGCTGTCCGGTATGACGGATGAGGAAAAAGATGAGGAGCACCGCTATTACCGCGCTGAAATTCATCTGAAAGAGGGCGGACAGGATTATGACATCATGGGCTGGAACAAGGAGCAGATCATTCATGACATCCTTGACCAGTATGAAAAACATATTCACTTCCTGCATCTGCTCGGCAAGAAATAAATCTGTCACTGAAACTGCGCCGCCCATCTGAGCGGCGCTTTTTTTTATTCTTTTTCTTCACCGCCGTCACGCTGCGGCAGTGCCACCAGGTCATCCAGCAGCGCATAGAGCTGGCGTACCTTCTCCGGCGTGAACTGTAATTCCAGCGCCTGATAACCGGTCTCCACTTCCGCCTGAACACGGTGATACAGCGCCGTGCCTTCATCAGTCAGGGAGAGATAGAGTTTGCGCTGATCACTGAGGGGCTTGAGACGATGAATAATGCCCGCTTTTTCCATCCGTGTCAGAATGCCGGTCAGGCTGGGACGCAGAATACAGCTTTTCTGTGCCAGGAGATGAAAATCGAGTGACGGGGTCTTAGCCAGTATGCGGATAATCCGCCACTGCTGCTCTGTCAGCCGGTGTGCTTTCAGGGTCGGGCGAAAGTAGCCGAGGACCACTTCACGGGCCTGCAAAAGGGCGATAAGTAATGATTCATGCATAATGGGTAATTTCTCCGCGATGTGCTCACATCATAAACATCGACGTTATCAAAAAAAGGCGCAATTTTATCGGGAAAATGCGCAATCAGATATCCTCTGTTAGAATAAAAAGTATATCAGCCACAAAGACCCAAAGGACTCTCCTTTTATTAACGCTATATTAACAATAAATCAATGGTCTTCTGCTGATATCTCAGTGCCCTCATCACTTTTTTGAGAAAACGCAACGGAGCTCTCTATGTTCACCTCATCGTTAACCGATCCTTCCTTTTCCCTGCTGCACACCGGCGGCTATATCAATGGTCAGTGGACCGATGCACAGGATAAGGCCACGTTTGATGTGACCAACCCGGCCACCGGCGGGCTGATTACCCGCGTCAGCGACCTCGGCGCACACGAAACCCGGCTTGCCATTGCCGCCGCCGAAAATGCCCTGCCGGGCTGGCGCGCACTGACGGCCAAGGCCCGTGCGCAGATTCTGCGCCGCTGGTTTGATCTTGTCATGGAGAATCAGGAGGAACTGGCACAGCTCCTGAGCCTGGAACAGGGTAAACCGCTGGCGGAATCACGCGGGGAAATCGCCTACGGCGCAAGTTTTATCGAATGGTTTGCCGAAGAAGGCAAACGCGTGTACGGCGAAACTATTCCGGCCACACAGAGCGGACAGCGGATCGCCACTATCCGCCAGCCGATCGGGGTGGTCGGTGCTATCACACCGTGGAACTTCCCGAATGCCATGATCACCCGCAAAGCCGCACCGGCACTGGCAGCAGGCTGTACCATGGTGCTGAAACCGGCGGCTGAAACGCCGCTCTCAGCTCTGGCACTGGCTGCGCTTGCTGAGCAGGCCGGTATTCCGGCCGGGGTGTTTAATGTTGTCACCGGACTTGATGCAGCCGCTATCGGCGGTGAACTGACCGCCAGCCCGGTCGTGCGCAAAATTTCCTTTACCGGCTCCACCCGCGTCGGCAAGCTGCTGATGGCGCAGAGTGCGGAGACAGTTAAAAAACTTTCTCTCGAACTGGGCGGTAACGCACCGTTCATTGTATTTGATGATGCCGATCTTGATGCGGCGGTTGCCGGTGCCATGGCCGCCAAGTTCCGTAACAGCGGACAAACCTGTGTCTGTGCCAACCGCCTCTATGTGCAGGATGGTGTGTATGACGCTTTTGCCGCCAAACTGGCAGAGGCGGTCAGCGCGCTGCATGTCGCACCTTACACGGATGAAAATGCACAGCAGGGCCCGCTGATTAATGAAGCAGCAATCCGCAAAGTCAGTGAGCATATCGCAGATGCGGTCAGCAAAGGTGCAACGGTTCTCAGCGGCGGTAAACCGGCGGCACAGGGCGGATTATTTTTTGAGCCGACTGTACTGACCGGTGTCACACCGGACATGCTGGTGACCCGCGAGGAAACCTTCGGCCCGCTGGCACCGCTGGTGCGTTTCCGTGATGAGGAAGAAGCCATCCGTGCGGCAAACAACAGTGAGTTCGGTCTGGCAGCCTATTTCTATTCCCGTGATATCAGCCGCGTCTACCGCGTGGCGGAAGCGCTGGAGGCCGGGATGGTCGGTATTAATGAAGGGATTATTTCAACGGAGGTCGCACCGTTCGGCGGTATCAAGCAATCCGGCCTCGGCCGTGAGGGCTCTCGTCACGGTATTGATGACTATCTGGAAATCAAATATCTCTGCTTCGGCGGTATCCGTTAATTTCCGCTGATCACCTCATGCGGCTGCCTCTTCCGGCGGCCGCATTTTCTGACTCTCCCTTGTATTTTTCCCCGGCTATCATTAGACTGCGTATCATTCGCAAATAAGCAACAATTGCGTCACATTTTTATCCCACCGGGAGTTGGTATGTCTTTGGATAATTCACAGCGTCTGTTATTCCGCGACGCAATGGCGACACTCTCCGCTGCCGTCAATATTGTCACCACCGACGGCGATGCCGGACGCGGCGGGCTGACCGCCACCGCAGTCTGCTCTGTCACCGATACCCCGCCGACACTGCTGGTGTGCATCAACCGCAGCAGTGCGCTCAGTGAGGTGTTCAGAGCCAACGGGCGGCTGTGTGTCAATGTGCTCACCCATGAACATCAGGCACTGGCCTGTGATTTTGCCGGGATGACCGGCCTGAGTATGGATGCGCGTTTTGCCGGTGATCACTGGCAATCCGGAGAACTGGGACAACCCTGCCTTCACGGTTCGCTCGCCTGTCTGGAGGGTGTGGTGACTCAGGTTCAGGAAATCGGCACGCATAATATCTTTATGGCTGAGATCCGCAATATCGGTGTCCGCGACGAAGGACACGGTCTGATTTATTTCCGCCGGGATTTCCGTACTGTCGAAACCGGTGATATCCCCGCTGCTGCTGTTGCCTGATCCCCTTTCATTCTTATCATAAGTTTGTCAACGGCCTGATTCGTTAACACATATTGTGTTAACGAATGAAATTGCTGACAAAGCAGGATAAAACGTGGTTTTTCCTGCTTTGTGTTATCAGCCGAAAATCAATAAATTGATTTTCCAGGTTTATTTTCACAACCTCTGCCGGTCGTCGCCACCCCCCTGCGGGTTTGTCAACGGCCTGATTCGTTAACACATATTGTGTTAACGAATCATTATTCATCAGAAAAATAACTGTTACAAATTGTCATATTTAATTCCGTCCCGCGCCGGACAACAGAATAAATAACCATCAATCTGCTCAATCTGCCATCAACAAAACCATTGCAGAGTAATTATTGATGTCAATCTAATGAATTTTATTTCAATTATGATATTAATTATTGCAGTAAGTGTGATCTGTCTTTGAGATGCTCAGCAGGCAATATATTAGTCTGAGCCCTTTGGCAAATACCCTGACAAATACGCAAACACTCAACCTTACGCAAGAGTTTATCTTTTAGCTTTGCCTCCGCGATGCCGGGAAGGCTTTTGCGTGATGAATAATTATTAATAAGAGGCATTAAACCATGAGTAAACCCGCGCAGGTTGGATTGTTTAACCAACCTAAGCCATTCTTCATGATTTTTATCGTGGAGCTGTGGGAACGCTTCGGCTATTACGGTGTGCAAGGCATCCTGGCCGTCTACTTCGTTCAGAAACTGGGATTCAGTCAGGAACAGGCATTTATCACCTTCGGGGCATTCGCCGCGCTGGTATACGGTCTGATCTCTATCGGTGGTTACGTCGGTGACCATGTCCTCGGTACCAAGCGGACCATCATCTTAGGGGCCATCGTGATGGCTGTCGGTTATTTTATGACCGGCCTGTCTATCATGCACCCGGATCTGATTTTCTACGCACTGGGTACCATTGCTGTCGGTAACGGCTTATTCAAAGCTAACCCGGCCAGCCTGCTGTCAAAATGCTATGCACCGAAAGACCCGCGTCTGGACGGGGCATTCACCCTGTTCTATATGTCGATCAATATCGGCTCCCTGATTTCCCTGTCACTGGCACCGGTTATCGCGGACAAATACAGCTATACCGTCACCTATAATATCTGTGGTATCGGCCTGCTGATCGCCCTGGCGGTCTTCCTGTTCTGCCAGAAAATGGTGAGCAATATCGGTTCCGAGCCGGATCACAAACCAATGAAATTCGGCAGCCTGCTGGTGGTTATCGCCGGCAGTGTGGCAACCGTCTTCCTGTGCGCATGGTTACTGCATAATGTTATCATTGCCAACTATGTGTTACTCGCCGTTACCGCCGTGGTTATCTTTTTCTTCTTCCGCGAAGCATTCAAACTGAAAGGTGTTGAGCGGAACAAGATGTATGTCGCGTTCGTTCTGATGCTGGAAGCCGTTATCTTCTACGTGCTGTACGCACAGATGCCGACCTCACTGAACTTCTTCGCTATCTATAACGTGCATCACACCATTATGGGTATTGATGTGCATCCGGTCAGTTTCCAGGCGCTGAACCCGTTCTGGATTATCGTACTGAGCCCGGTTCTGGCTTACTTCTACAGTAAAATGGGTGCGCGCGGCAAAGACTTCTCAATGCCGGGTAAATTCACCATCGGTATGTTCTGCTGCTCCGCCGGTTTCCTGACTGCTGCCGCATCCGGTATGTGGTTTGCGGATGCGACCGGTCTGACATCACCGTGGTTTATCGTGCTGGTTTATTTCTTCCAGGCAGTCGGTGAGCTGATGATCAGTGCGCTGGGTCTGGCGATGGTTGCTGCGTTCGTTCCGCAGCACCTGATGGGCTTTATTCTCGGGATGTGGTTCCTGACTCAGGCAATGGCAACACTTCTGGGCGGTTATGTGGCAACCTTTACAGCACCGCCTGAAGGCGTGACTGACCCGCTTCAGACACTCGGTATCTACACCGATGTATTCGGTAAAATCGGTATCGCAACAGCCGTTGCCGGCCTGATTATGTGGGCGATTGTACCGAAACTGAATAAAATCATGAAAGAAGAAAAAACAGCCTGATTGTGTTAACCGGTGCTGTGCAGACAGCACCGGTTACCGTCATGTTTGCGTAATGACAAGCTGTTCTTCAGGACCCGGACTATCCGGGTTTTTTATTATTTCCCCGCCCTGCTTTTCCGTCCGGTTTCACATTTTTCCGCACATCATTTCTCAAATATTTGTATCCCTGCTATACGTTAATTAACCATTAATTAACAAATAATAAATCAATACATCATAAAAATACCTGCAAAACCGACGGAGATAATAATGATAACCCCATGGCGAACACCTGTTCTTTTGCTCTCTCTGCTGCTTTCCCCGCAATTATATGCCGCTTCCGAACCTGCCGTTGAGGCCCGTAACGGGATGGTGGTGTCTTCCCAGCATCTGGCATCACAGGCCGGTGCAGACATTCTGAAAGCCGGCGGTAACGCGGTGGATGCTGCGGTAGCTGTCGGTTATGCCCAGGCGGTGGTGAATCCCTGCTGCGGTAATATCGGCGGCGGTGGCTTTATGACACTGCATCTGGCAGACGGTAAAAACATTTTCATCAATTTCCGTGAGACTGCCCCGGCCTCAGCTTCAGCGGATATGTATCTCGATAAAGACGGGAATCTGATCAAAGATGCCAGCCTGTTCGGCTACCTTGCCGCCGGGGTTCCCGGAACCGTTAAAGGGCTGGATTACGCCCTGGAGAAATACGGCACCATGAAACGGGAGCAGGTGATGGCGCCGGCGATTAAGCTGGCCCGGGAAGGATTTATCCTGACCCGCGCGGATACTGATGTGATGGATACCACCACAGCCCGCTTTAAGCAGGACCCGGAAGCAGCACGGATTTTCCTTAAACCTGACGGTTCTGCATTTCAGCCGGGCGACCGCCTGGTTCAGACCGATCTTGCCAATACCCTGGAGCGTATCGCCAAAGAGGGCCCGTCCGCCTTTTACGAGGGTGAAATTCCGCAGTTAGTGGAAAAAGCATCTCAGGCCGGGGGCGGTAAGCTGACAGCCAAAGATTTTGCGGATTACACGATTGCAGAGGTCGCACCGGTGACCTGTACTTATCGCGGGTATGAATTTATTTCCGCCCCGCCGCCGAGCTCCGGCGGTGTCACCATCTGCCAGACGCTGAATATTCTGGAAGGTTATGATCTGAAAGCGATGGGCTTTAACTCGGCGGATTATATCCATACGCTGACCGAGGCGATGCGCCACTCTTATATGGATCGTAATACCTTCCTCGGTGACCCGGCGTTTGTGAACAATCCGACCGAAAAACTGACCAGTAAAGCCTATGCGGAAGAGCTGCGCAAAGAAATCATTCCGGGTAAAGCCACGCCTTCCGCTCAGGTGCAGCCGGGTACCGGTCCGCATGAAAAACCGGAAACCACACATTATTCAGTAGTGGATAACAAAGGTAACGCAGTTTCCACCACCTATACCATCAACGGCCGTTTCGGTGCGGTGGTGATCCCGCCGGGCACCGGTTTCTTCCTCAATGATGAAATGGATGATTTCACCACCAAAATCGGCGAGAAGAATATGTATGGCCTGGTTCAGGGTGAGCGCAACGCGATTGCCCCGGGCAAACGCCCGCTTTCTTCCATGAGCCCGACTATTGTCACCAAAGACGGCAACATATTCCTGGTACTGGGTTCACCGGGCGGTTCACGGATTATCTCCATTACCTTACAAACGGCACTGAATATTATCGATCACGGTATGGCGCCGCAGGAGGCGGTAAATGCACCGCGTATTCACCATCAGTGGCTGCCGGATGAGGTGTATTACGAGCAGCGCGGTGTATCAAAAGACTCACTGAATCTGCTGGATAAAATGGGTTATAAAATGGTTGAGCAGACACCGTGGGGTGCTGCTGAGCTGATCATGGTGGGATTACCGGGTGCCGCCGGGGTCAGTGCAGACTCTTCCGGCAATGATGCCGCCGTATCCGGCAAGGTACGGGAAGGTTATTTATACGGTGCCAATGATGTGCGCCGTCCGGCCGGAGAGGCAGCAGGAGTCGAATAATCTCCCGGCCGGATCTGTAAACGCAGTATGCCCTGTCCGTTACGGACAGGGCATTTTTTACTGCAGCCAGCTGATATTAATAATTAAATATTAACACCGTGCTGTGATGCTAATGCCGCCAGACCACCGGCAAAGCCCTGGCCGACTGCTTTGAATTTCCACTCTGCGCCGTGGCGGTATAATTCACCGAAGACCATCGCGGTTTCTGTTGATGCATCTTCAGACAGATCAAAGCGGGCAATTTCAGTACCGTTATCATTATTGCAGATACGGATGAAACTGTTGCTGACCATACCGAAGTTCTGTTTACGTCCTTCCGCATCGTAAATCGTCACGGAGAAAACCAGTTTTTTCACCTCTGCCGGGAGAGTATTCAGGCTGATTTTCACCTGCTCATCATCACCGTCGCCTTCACCGGTACGGTTATCGCCCTGGTGTTCCACCGCGCCGCACGGGCTGGTTTTATTATTAAAGAAGATGAAATGACCATCGGATAATACTTTTCCGTCATCACCGACCATAAATACCGATGCGTCGAGGTCAAAATCCTGACCATCAGTCACACGCGCATCCCAGCCCAGACCAACCATTGCTACGCTCATTGACGGGGCTTCTTTGGTCAGGGAGACGTTACCACCTTTTGTAAGAGAAACTGCCATTTTCGGACTCCTGCTGCGGATTATTATAAAGAGGGCTGATTCTCAGCCCGCTGAAAGAAATTATCAGGACGCATTAATACCGTATTGCGCACAGACGGATGACAGACCACCGGCATAGCCCTGCCCGACGGCACGGAATTTCCACTCGGTGCCGTGACGGTAGAGTTCACCAAACAGCATAGCGGTTTCGGTGGACGCATCTTCCGTCAGGTCATAACGGGCGATTTCCGTATTGGTGTCATCATTGACCAGGCGGATAAACGCACCGGACACCTGGCCGAAGCTCTGGCGGCGGGTCTGCGCATCATGGATGGTGACCACGAAGACGATTTTATCGATCTCTGCCGGAATCATATCCAGTTTGATAATCAGGGATTCATCGTCACCATCGCCCTGGCCGGTACGGTTGTCGCCGGTATGGGTGACAGAGCCGTCAGTCGAACGCAGGTTGTTATAGAAAATAAAGTCTGCATCACCGCGCACTTTACCGGCTGCTGTCAGCAGGAACGCGGAGGCATCAAGGTCAAAATCCTGACCATCTGTGGAACGAACATCCCAGCCTAAGCCTATCAGGACGTTTTTCATTGAAGGGGCTGTTTTACTCAGCGACACATTACCACCTTTAGAAAGAGAAACGCTCATTTCACTTACTCCTTAGTTAAATCAGTGACGGGTGGCGGATAATTACTTATCCGCATTTTCCGTTTTTTCCGGGAACATAAAGCTGGCGATGATACCGAGTGCCAGAACCCCGAGCACGACGAACAGGCTGCTGGTGGCCGAAATATGTAATCCGTGCCCCCAGAGGCTGTCTGTTGCATTCAGACCCAGTTTCACCGCGATAAAGAACAGCAGCGCAATAACCGCTTTTTCCAGGTGAACCAGGTACTGCTTCAGTGCTTCCAGGACAAAGTACAGGGTACGCAGGCCGAGAATCGCAAACATCATGGCACTGTAAACAATCAGCGGCTCACGGCTGACGGCGATAATCGCCGGTACAGAGTCAAACGCAAACATCACATCGGACAGTTCCACTACCGCCACACACAGCATCAGCGGCGTGGCATACAGTGCGGCTTTTTGACCGCGGCCGATAGTGACGTCTTTGTTCTCCGGTTTTGCCAGTTCGGCATCCACTTCTTTCTGCGTCAGCAGGAAAGCGTGTCCGCTCAGTTTCGGCCAGATAGGGAACAGTTTTTTCACCATCCGGTAAGCAATGTGCTGCGAGTAATCTTCTATCTCATCCTGCTCTTCGCGGTTCCGCAGCATCATGACAGCGGTCCATGCAACGATCAGGGCGAAAATCACTTCCACATACGGCCCCAGGCTCAGCAGACCGGTACCTATCGCCACGAAAATCCCGCGGAAAACGATAGCCCCGATAATCCCCCAGTACAGAACACGGTGGCGGAAACGATCCGGAACCGAGAACCAGGAGAAAATGGCCATCATCACAAACAGGTTGTCGACGGACAGTACTTTCTCAAGCGCATAACCGGTGACAAACAGGCTCGCGACTTCTGAACCGTGGTGGATATACAGAAACCCGGCAAAACCCATTGCCACAGCAACCCAGAAAACAGACCAGATTGCCGCATTTTTCAGTGAAACCGGCTTATCGCCCCGGTGCATAAACAAATCAAGAAAAATCGCACCGATAGCGAGGACGACGAAAACGGTAACTGTTTCCATCGGAAAACCGATATGTGTTGATTCCATAATTAACCCTTAGGTATAAAAATCAGAGACCAAATTCTGCCGGGTCAAACCCCAGCGCTGCAGCGATCTCTTTTACTGCTTTCTGCTCATCCTGGTCGAAGTCACCATCACTCTTCGCGACCGCAATCCCGACACGCACCGCTAACTGCGCTGCTTCCGGCTGATCCTTCAGCGCCAGGATATATTTCATGGTTTCACCTTTTCCGATTTCCATGTCGAAATCGAAACTGGTCACCAGTTTGTTGAAAAACGTAATTACTTCTTCGGTTTCAAATACTTTCAGTTCTTCGGAGGACTTCAGAAAACCAATCATTTTCTGTTTTTCTTCCGCGCTTACCCCGTCACTGGAAACCGCAATACGGGCACAGACTGCAATTGTACCTTCCATAAACTTACGGTTTCTGAAACGACTGACCTGTTTTGTCAGTTCTTCGCGGCCTGAATTAAACGCATTTTTGACCCGGTTCAGTATACTCATTGCTGTATCCTCAATTAAATTATTTCGAGCCGGCTTTCCAGCGGAAACCCCACCCGAACGCTTCGTCCATATCGCTTTGATTTTTGAAGAAACGGTTAAGACGCTCAACTTTGATCGCCCCGTTCTCATTGACCAGGCGGGCAATCGCGCACATGGTGCGGCGGTTATCCCCTTCTGTCAGCCGGGTTTCCACCGGCGGCTGCTCCGGTACAAAGACCGTGACCACGCCATCTGTTTTATCCCAGCTCGGTACGCCCTGGTAAATAAAGGCGTAGATAAGGATCTGGCGGATATGTTTCCATTCGCCGCCGTTAATATGCAGCCACTCACCTTCAGACACCGAGCCGGTGCGATCATCACCCTGCAGCTGAATAAACGGTTCGCGGCGGTAATCACCAAATGCATTACCCAGCGCCTGAATCACGGATTTCTGACCATTTTGTAATTCAACAAATGCGCCCAGATCCAGGTCGATACCTTTGTTGCCGCCACCGAATACATTGCTGAGAAAACCACCGGAACTGCTGCTCTGCGCTTCCCGGTGCCAGTTCAGATTAATGCGGATTTCACCGAAGTTATCCCGCTTGCTCAGACTGATTGACGGCTTCTCTTTACTCAGCGATATCTTGCTTAAACTGATTTTGCTTTCTGCCGGTTTTGGTGCCGGCGCAGGTTTTGGTGCCGGCTCAGCGGCCACATCCACCCCGAAATGTTCCGCCAGCGGTTGCAGCCCGCCGTTGAAACCCTGGGCAACAAAGCGGAATTTCCACTCATTATTACGACGGTACAGTTCGCCGAGGATCAGTGCCGCTTCCTGACGACCTGCGGTATCCACATTGCCGCTGAGCAGTTTTTCCTGATCCGCATCAACCTGCACTTCCAGGCTGCGCAGTCCGGCAACAGTCTGTCCGCCGTCACAGGTGACCACAAATGCCACTTTCTGCACATCCTGACGCAGACGGCTGAGATCAACCGTAAAGACGGTATTGTTACCGTTCTGCTGCCAGCTGATGGTGCTGTCATCATTCTGCGGCTGGCCGTAAAAGACCATGTCCGGGTCACCTTTCACTTTGCCGTCAGCGTACAGGCGGAAAGCAGAAGCATCCGCCGCCGCGCCGGACAGCACCGTAATCCGCAGTGTTTTCAGCGGAACGGGCGCGTTCGCCCCCGGCGTCATAGTCATCAGCGCACCACCGTACTGACAATGTCAGAAGACATATCATCAATAGTGCGGCCACGGCACGCAGCACCGTGTGCGGTAAAGTTCCACTCACCGCCGCTGCGGCACAGGGAGGCAATCACAATACCGGTATGTGAGCCCTGCTCATTCAGCTGATAACGCACCAGCTCTTTACCGCTCTGATCCAGCACACGGCAGAAGGCATTTTCCACATCATTAAATGTCTGGCCGCGGAAGCTGTTCACGGTAAAGGCCAGATATTCGGTATTCTGCGGCAGACGGTTCAGATCCACGCGGATCACTTCATCATCACCGTCACCCTCACCGGTCAGGTTATCCCCTTCATGAACCACCGATTTGCAGTCTGATTTCAGTTTGCGGAACCAGATGGTATCGAGAATACGACCGTCTTTATCCAGCAGAATGCAGCTGGCATCCAGATCGATTGAGTCGTTACCGCCGCCGAACAGCGAACCGAGAAAACCTTTCTTTTTCTGAACAGGATCCCAGCCGAGGCCGAAATGCAGCTGATTTAAAGCGGCTGATGCCTTGCTGAGAGATACCGTCTGATTCTTCGTCAGTGAAACCATATTTTATTCCTTAAACGGGAGAGGAACCCCGGTGACAGGTACACGTTATAATGAATTTTGAAAAATCATATCATGACGGAGTTCTTTGGCAAGATATATTTCACATAAAATTAATAAACAAATAAAAACAAATAGTTAAATAATCAAAAGTAACTTAAAAAACTATGTGTTATGTCAGATTTCGTCAGCTTATCTTCAATAACAACATAATCATAATATGATTGACATGTTGAGTAATCATAAATAAACTCCCTCCCAATCTATCGGATAAAACAGAACAGGAATAAACAAAAATGGCGCATGCAATCTGGCTGACGGAAGGTCTCTCTTCCCAGCGTGATCTGATCCGGAATATCAGGCTGTTCGCGCAAACATTACAGGTTGATCTCACGATATTTGCCTCTCACCGGCAGCCCCGTCATGAGATCCTGTCAGAAGCCGGTTTCTCGCTGACTGAACCGGCTGACGATAATGCCCGGCTGGCGTTTATTCTGTCTGTTACGAAAAAATACGGTATTCAGGCCATCCACGCCGGACGGAATACCCCGTGGTTTGAAACGCACAGAAACACTATCACCGCCTCCGGCGCCCGGCTGACAACCGGTGTCGTTTCTCTGTCTGATTACGCCGTGGCGGATGATAAAGCCCGGTTTGCCGCTGAAATGGCATCACACGGTCTGCCGGTCGTACCTTCGGTACAAATCACGTCCGCCGCACAACTGCGTGATGCACTGACTGACTCCCCGTTTCCGGGACTGCCGCTCTGTATCAAACCGGTACAGGGTATTTATGGCACCGGTTTCTGGCAGTTTGATGACAAAGCATCACCGATGGCGATGTTCAGCCATCCTGAACGGCGGATCACCACACCGGAGCAGTACCTGTCCGCATTCGGCAGTACCGGAAAATGCGTCCCTCAGGTACTGATGCCCTGCCTGCCCGGCCCGGAGTATTCTGTGGATATTCTGGCTGATCGCGGAGAGGTCCTGGCGGCTGTCGCGCGGCGGAAAGAAGGTTCCCTGCAATACCTTGAACATGATGGTCCCGCATTTGAGCTGGCCTGCGCCTGTGCGCGGGTGATGAACGCTGACGGGCTGGTGAATGTGCAGACCCGCCATGACCATCACGGGCAATCGCTGCTGCTTGAAATCAATATGCGGCCGTCCGGCGGCATCGGCTATACCGCACTGAGTGGTGTGAATCTGCCGGGACTGTTTGCCCTGTACCAGCTTGGCCTGCTCAGCGCGGATGAAGTCAGAGAATATGACCGCACTGCATTTCGTCCGGCGGTTGTCCGTCCCCTGACCGAAGCCGTCAGCTACCCGTCTTCCCTGAATAATGCAATACACTGAGGTCACTATGCCCGGTTTTTCCCGTCCCGGTCATCACCGGTTCACACTGACTACCGGCACGCTGGAAGTCCGCAGCGATGCCACTCCGGAAACACTGGATACCCTGTTTGGTATCGCGGAGCGGCGTAATCCGAAACGGGCATTTCTGTTTGTCAGCAAAGTGCTTGGTCGTCATATCCCGGCAGAGCCGGAAATCATGCGCGGCGTTTACCGCCGTCTTGCTGAACAGTTTCCGCAGGATCTTCCGCAGCCGTTACTGGTTATCGGTATGGCGGAAACCGCTGTCGGGCTGGGTGCGGGGGTATACAGCGAAATCCGCCGTCAGTATCCGGCGTCCCTGTATCTCTCTTCCACCCGTCATCCGGCAGACGGGGAGCTGCTGTGTGAGTTTAAAGAGAACCACAGCCACGCGACGGATCATCTGCTCTATTTTCCGGATGACCCGCAACTGAAAGCCCGGTTGCAGCAGGCGAAAACCCTGGTGCTGGCAGATGATGAAGCCACCACCGGCAATACCTTTACCAATCTGCTGACCGCATTACATGAAAGCGGACAATTACCTGATTTACAGCAGATTGTCACTGTCACACTGACAGACTGGCGTGATACGCCGGCCACTTCTCAGCACGGATTACCGTTACAGCATGTCTCGCTGATCGGCGGAAGCTGGCGCTGGGAGGCTGATCCTGATGCCACACTGCCGGAGATGCCGGATGTGAATGTCAGTTCAGCAGGCACCGTACCGATCCGCCGTCCGCTGACGCGGGTACGGCTGGGTCTGCATGAACCGCATACTGATTTCGGCTGTGCGGTGACCGCGCTGCCGGGTGAGCGGATTCTGGTGCTGGGTTCCGGTGAATTTGTCTGGGAGCCGTTCCTGCTGGCCGAACGGCTGGCGGACGCCGGGGCGGATGTGAAATTCAGCGCCCTGACCCGCTCTCCGATAGCCCCGGGTGGTGCCATTGAATCGGTAATTTCTTTTACGGATAACTACGGATTGGGGATCGCCAACTACCTCTACAATGTGGCACATCAGTCATTTGACCGCATTCTGCTGTGCACAGAAACTGACCCGGCGGCATTTGATCCGCAGTTATTACAGGCGCTGTCCGGCTGCGCACCACTGACGGAGATTATTTATGACGACTAAACCGGTGATCCTGACCGATCTGGATGACACCCTGTTCCAGACAAAACGCAAAATGATACAGGAGCAGGATCTCACGCCATTCCGCACCGGCGCACTTGACCGCACATTGCAGCCGCGCAGCTTTATGACTGAAGAACAGGCGATGCTGACAGACTGGTTGCTGACATATGCCGATCTCATTCCGGTTACGGCACGTGGTACAGAAGAACTCCGCCGCGTCACTATCCCGTTCCGCTCTTATGCGATCACTACACACGGTGCGGTGATCCTGCAACCGGACGGCTCACCGGAGCCGGTCTGGCAGTCTCAGATGCTGGCCGCCCTCGCCCCTTACCGTGAGCGCCTGCTGTCACTTCAGCAGTTTTGTACTGACCTGATGGCGGAACGCGGTATTGAGGCATGGGCCCGTATTAATTATGAGTACGATGACGTGCCGGTCTATCTGGTGATGAAACACACCGACAGCACCCGTACAGATGAATTGTATGCGGTTGCCGCAGAGATTGAACAACAGTTTCCGTCAGACGGATTTTATATTCACCGCAACAGTAACAATATTGCCTGGCTGCCGGACCCGGTGGAAAAAGGCCATGCTGTTACGCATCTGCTGGCCCTACTGCGCGAAGCGCGCGGCACCTTTCCGGTTATCGGCCTCGGCGACAGTCTGAGCGATTACCGTTTCATGAAACACTGTACCTGGTTCGGTATGCCATCCCGCAGTCAGTTTGCGGATGCGGTCGCCGCGCGGATTTTCAGTGAGGTATCCGATGTATAATTTCCCCCCGTTCTCAGGCAGTTATCTGCCGGATGATGTGCAGTTTCTGCTCCGGCCGGTCACCATTGATATGACACCGGTTGATGTGAAAGAGCAGTTGATTCAGTCCGGACAGAAACACTATTCCGATATGCTCAGTCAGGAGCCGGCGCCTACCGCCTGGCATCTTGATCTGTTTAACCGTGCGCTGGAAAAAGGTGCGCCGCGGCTGGCGCAGGATGTGAGTTCCCTCGCCCGTACGCTGGGTGATTATTTTGCTGATCAGCCGGTTGTGCTGGTCAGTCTGGTCCGTGCCGGTGTGCCGTTGGGCGTGATGCTGCATCAGGCACTGCGTGATGCGGGAAAAACCTCGCACCATTACGGTATCAGTATCATCCGTGACCGCGGTATTGATACCGCCGCGCTGGAATGGATCGAACACCATCACGGCACGGCCGGTATTGTGTTTGTGGATGGCTGGACAGGCAAAGGCGCTATCACCGGTGAGCTGATCCGCTCCCTGAAAAACAGACCCGGCTACCCGGCCGATCCGCGTCTGGTGGTGCTGGCCGATCCGGCCGGATGCGCCTGGCTTTCTGCTGCTGACGATGACTGGCTGATCCCCTCCGGTATTATGGGAGCACCGGTTTCCGGGCTTATCTCCCGCTCCGTCTGGTCGGATACCGGCCCGCACGGCTGTGTTCATTGTGAGCACTTACAATCTTATGAATGCAGCCGGACACTGACCGGTACTGTTGCTGCATTACGCCGTCAGCAGAATACTGCGGTTTCTGCGGCGGTATTTCCCGATCCTGAGACTAAAGCCGCATTGCGGGCAAAAAGCCTCGCGGTGATCACCGCGCTGGCCGCACGCTGCGATGTGAGTGACCTGAACAGAATCAAACCCGGTATTGCCGAAGCGACCCGCGCCGTTCTGCGCCGGGTGCCGGATCATGTCTTTGTGCGTGACTGTACAGAGCCGGACGTGGAATTACTGCTTTATCTCGCCCGTCAGAAAGGGATCACTATCACGGAAGCCGGCGACGCCCTCGGGCAGTACCGCGCCGTCACTATTATCAGGAAGGTATCACCATGACTCTGCGTCTCTCACCGTGGAATTTAGGGGCTTCACTCTATATGCCCGCCACCCGCACTGATATCACAGATGCTGTTATCAATAATAAAATCAGTGGATTACGCTCTCTGATTATTTGTCTGGAAGATGCGGTCAGTGAAACGGATCTCCCGCAGGCACTGAATAATTTGCAGGTTATCCTGGCGGCACTGACGGCAGAAAAACAGCGTGCCGGTAACCAGAACTGGCCGCTGGTATTTATCCGTCCGCGTCATCCTGAAATGGGATTATGGCTGCGGGAGCACTGTGATCTCAGTGCGATCGACGGGCTGGTTCTGCCGAAGTTCACACAACAAACGCTGCCGGTCTGGTGGCAGGTGGTACAGGATACCCCGCTGTGCATGATGCCGACCCTGGAAACTGAAGAGGTCTGTGATGTGGTGCAGATGCGGGAACTGGCACAGGTTCTCAAATCCCATCCCTGCCATGACCGGATCATCGCACTGCGTATCGGCGGTAATGACCTGATGAATGTGATTTCACTGCGCCGCCCGCGTCATCTCACACTGTATGACGGCCCGATGGGCTATGTGATTAAAATGCTGGTCGCTGTTTTTGCCCCGTACGACTTTGCCATGACCGCGCCGGTGTGCGAGCACATTGATGATCACGATGTCATGACCCGGGAACTGGCGCTGGATATTGCTCACGGGCTGGTGGGTAAAACCGCGATTCACCCGAACCAGGTGGCGGTGATTGAACATGCTCTGCGGGTCTCTGCTGATGAACACGCCGATGCGCTGCGGATACTGAACTCCACACAGGCGGTATTCAAATCGCAGGGAGCCATGTGTGAACCGGCAACACACCGCCGCTGGGCATCCGCTATTCTGGCCAGGGCACGGGTATACGGGATCGCACAACGAAAATCTGACGGACAACCGTTTAAAACACAAAACGCGTAATATTGCAGACAAAAATATCATCAGGCAGAATATCCGGTACTATTATATCTGAGTGCCTTGATATATTCTGGCTTGCTGATTAAATAGTACGGTTATCTGCGGCACAGGCTGTTCCGCAATAATCGTTACTCAGTCTCTTTGTTTTTATACAGGTGTCCCCAGACTATGCAACTAAGCACACGACAGGTTCGTTTATTCACCCTGGCAACCCTGCTCGGCCCCGGAAAACCGGTTCCGTCAGATGAGATCCTGGCGACACTCCGCTGCTCAGAGGCAACACTGACCCGTACATTCAAAGAGTTACGTGATACCTGGTCAGCCGAAATCCGCTACCGGAAAGCGTCACATACCTATGAGATGACGGATGCCGGCACACTGGATCGCAAAACACTGAAAAAACTCAGTGAAGAACTGAACAGCAATGAAAGTCCGAAATCCGTGTATTACCGCGGGAAAGTGTCGCTGGATAAAGAGAAAAAGAAAGCCGTGTCATTATCGCTGACCGGCACAACAGTCAGAAAAATTAACCACCTGTCACTTCTTTCCGGCAAAACCCGCAGTGATGCGGTTGAAATGCTGGTCAATCTTCATATCGATGAGTTAATTGAATCGATAATCCGGCGTAATGAAAGCCAGCAGAAAAAATAATTCATACAAAAAAACCGCCCGGCAAAATACCGGGCGGTTTTATTATTCACGCAACAAATTACAGAACGTTAACGCAGTTCAGTTCTTTGAATGCTTTTTCCAGACGTTCGATCATTGTCTGCTGACCGGCACGTAACCATGCACGCGGGTCATAGTATTTTTTGTTCGGCTTGTCCTGGCCTTCCGGGTTGCCCAGCTGGCCCTGCAGATAACCTTCATTTTTCTGGTAGTAGTGCAGGATACCTTCCCAGGTTGCCCACTGAGTATCGGTATCGATATTCATTTTCACCACACCGTAACCCACTGCTTCTTTGATTTCTTCCGCAGTTGAACCGGAACCACCGTGGAATACGAAATCCAGGCTGTTGTGCGGCAGGTTATATTTCTCAGAAACATAGTCCTGAGAGTTACGCAGAATTTTTGGTGTTAACTGCACGTTACCCGGCTTGTAAACACCGTGCACGTTACCGAATGACGCCGCGATAGTGAAACGCGGGCTGATGGCATTCAGTTTTTCATAGGCATACGCGACATCTTCCGGCTGGGTATACAGTGCGGAGTTATCGAGGTGGGAGTTATCCACGCCGTCTTCCTCACCACCGGTGCAGCCCAGTTCGATTTCCAGGGTCATACCGATTTTCGCCATACGCGCCAGGTACTTGCTGCAAATCTCAATGTTTTCTTCCAGTGACTCTTCTGACAGGTCGATCATGTGAGAAGAGAACAGTGGTTTACCGGTCGCGGCAAAGTGTTTCTCACCGGCGTCCAGCAGGCCGTCTAACCACGGCAGTAATTTCTTCGCACAGTGGTCAGTATGCAGAATGACCGGCACGCCGTAATATTCTGCCATCTGATGCACATGATGCGCACCGGAGATTGCACCCAGAACAGCAGACTGCTGACCTTCGCCTTTGAAACCTTTACCGGCGATAAATGCGGCACCGCCGTTTGAGAACTGAACAATAACAGGAGCACGGACTTTGGCCGCCGCTTCCAATACGGCGTTGATCGAGTCTGTCCCGACGCAGTTTACCGCTGGCAGTGCAAAATTATTTTCTTTGGCTACCGCAAAGATTTTCTGAACATCATCGCCAGTGACGACACCGGGTTTTACAAAATCAAAAACTTTAGACATGTCAAATTTCCTGTATTGGTCTTTCGGAAGTTGTCACGGGCAGCCTGCACCGCCCGTTGTTGTCATCTGATTATGACTGTTACTGTTTTGCACGCTCTTCCAGCATCACAACGGCTGGCAGTTTTTTGCCTTCGACGAATTCCAGGAATGCGCCGCCGCCGGTAGAGATGTAGGAAATTTTATCCGCAATGCCGAATAAATCGATAGCCGCCAGGGTATCACCACCGCCTGCGATAGAGAACGCGTCGCTGTCAGCAATCGCGTTAGCCACGATTTCAGTTCCTTTACGGAAGTTAGGGAACTCAAACACGCCGACCGGACCATTCCACAGAATCGTTTTGGCATTTTTCAGGATTTCAGCCAGGTGGTGTGCGGATTCGTCACCGATATCCAGTACCTGCTCATCATCTTTGATGTCATTGGCTGATTTCAGTACCGCTTCTGCGGTTTCAGAGAACTCAGTCGCCACGCGGACATCAACCGGAACCGGGATATCACAGGTGCTGAGTAATTTTTTTGCTTCCGGGATCAGGTCATCTTCATACAGTGAGCGGCCGACATTGTGCCCTTCTGCTGCAATAAAGGTGTTGGCGATACCACCGCCGACGATGATCTGATCCGCGATTTTGGACAGAGAGTCCAGTACCGTCAGTTTGGTAGACACTTTGGAGCCGCCGACAATCGCGACCATCGGACGTGCAGGGTTACCCAGCGCTTTGCCGAGTGCATCCAGTTCCGCCCATAACAGCGGGCCGGCACAGGCGACAGGCGCAAATTTTGCCACGCCGTGGGTCGATGCCTGAGCGCGGTGTGCAGTACCGAAAGCGTCCATCACAAAAATATCGCACAGAGCGGCATACTGTTTAGACAGGGTTTCGTCGTCTTTTTTCTCGCCTTTGTTAAAGCGGACGTTTTCCAGCACCACCAGCTCACCGGCATTCAGTTCCAGTCCGTTGAGGTAATCTTTTTCCAGGCGCACCGGGCAGCTCAGTTTATCTGCCAGATAATCAACAACCGGTTTCAGTGAAAACTCTTCGTTGTATTCCCCTTCAACCGGACGGCCGAGGTGAGAGGTCACCATGACTTTGGCACCCTGTTTCAGTGCGGCTTCGATTGTCGGGAGCGAGGCACGGATACGTGCATCAGAGGTAACTTTGCCATCTTTGACAGGAACGTTCAGGTCAGCACGGATAAAAATACGTTTACCCGCCAGATCCAGATCGGTCATCTTAATTACGGACATGGTGAATCCTCTTGTTGATTCTCTTATCAGTTAAATTGTGTTCAATTTTCTGCCGGGGCACGCCGTCCCTCAGTGAAAACCCGCCTCAGCCATTACCAGAGTGGTATCCAGCATACGGTTCGCAAAGCCCCATTCGTTATCGCACCAGACCAGCATTTTTATCAGATGCTGTCCGCTGACGCGGGTCTGTGTACCGTCAACGATAGCACTGTGCGGATCATGGTTAAAATCCGCCGAGACTAACGGTAACTCTGTGTAGTCCACTATACCACGAAATGCCCCCGTCGCTGCGTTTTGCAGAAGGCGGTTTACATCCTGCGTGGTGACATTACTTTTGACGGTAACGCTCAAATCAATCGCCGTCACATTAATTGTAGGCACCCGGACTGAAATCGCCTCAAAATGATCTTCAAATTTAGGGAAAATACGCCTGATCCCCGCAGCCAGTTTGGTATCCACCGGAATGATGGAGTGCCCGGCCGCCCGCGTGCGCCGTAAATCACTGTGATAAGCATCAATCACCGGCTGATCATTCATCGCCGCGTGAATAGTGGTCACCGTACCGGATTCGATACCGAATCCCTCATCCAGTAATTTTATCACCGGAATGATGCAGTTGGTGGTACAGGACGCGTTCGATACAATTTTATCCTGTGCAGTCAGTGTATTATGGTTAACACCATAGACAATGGTCGCATCCAGGTCATTACCGCCGGGATGGGAAAACAGGACTTTTTTCGCGCCGCCCGCAATATGTGCGAGCCCGTCATCACGGGAACCGTACACGCCGCTGCAATCAAGTACCACATCCACACCGAGTTCCGCCCAGGGAAGCTGATGAATATCCGCTTCATGCAGGATGCGGATCGTGTCATCGCCGACTTTCAGTGTATTTTTATCTGTCAGCTTCACCGGTTTAAAAAAGCGTCCGTGGCTTGTGTCATATTGAAGTAAGTGTGCAATACCTTCGGAATCCGCCAGTTCGTTAATAGCAACAACGGTAATCTGCGTATTACGCCCGGTTTCATACAACGCCCGCAGCACACTCCGCCCGATTCGCCCAAACCCGTTGATTGCAATTTTTATTGTCATAGTATCCTCAGAAATAGCCAAATTATCAGCGAACTAAGAATAACGGACTCACGGGTTTTTGTACGGGGTATTTATCATAGAAACCGCAATCTTTTTTATCCCGTGCGGCACAATCTGAACACCCCTGCGACTGAAACGGTTCAGCTCAATAAAGACAGGTTATGCTAAATGAAAAAAGATCGCAAGAAAGTCAGACAGGCAAAGATAAAAAAAGCGCATTCGGTCAAAAAAACCGGAATGCGCTTTCAGAATCTGTATCAGCAGATTATTTCAGCAGGGCTTTCGCCTGAGAAACCACGTTCTCAACAGTGAAACCAAACTCACTGAACAGCTGACCGGCAGGTGCAGATTCACCGAATGAATGCATGCCGACGATGGCACCCTGCATACCTGTGTATTTGAACCAGTAATCCGCAATACCCGCTTCAACAGCAACACGTGCTGTCACCGCTGACGGCAGAACAGATTCACGGTACGCAGCATCCTGTTTATCGAATGCATCAGTGGACGGCATAGATACCACACGCGCTTTACGGCCTTCGGCTGTCAGCTGCTCGTATGCTTTCACGGCCAGTTCCACTTCAGAACCGGTGGCAATCAGGATCACGTCCGGCTGACCTGCGCAATCTTTCAGGATATACGCCCCTTTTTCGATATCAGCCAGCTGCTGCGCGGTACGCGGCTGCTGTGCCAGATTCTGACGGGAGAAGATCAGGGATGTCGGGCCGTTTTTACGCTCAATCGCATATTTCCACGCCACAGCGGATTCCACCTGGTCACACGGACGCCATGTGCTCATGTTTGGTGTCACACGCAGGCTGGCGATCTGCTCAACCGGCTGGTGAGTCGGGCCGTCTTCACCCAGACCGATAGAGTCATGAGTGTAAACAAAGATGCTGCGGATCTTCATCAGTGCCGCCATACGCACCGCGTTACGGGCATATTCAACGAACATCAGGAAGGTCGCGCCGTAAGGAATGAAACCGCCGTGCAGAGCGATACCGTTCATGATGGCAGACATGCCGAACTCGCGCACGCCGTAATGGATGTAGTTACCCGCTTTATCTTCATTGATTGGCGCAGAGCCGGACCACATGGTCAGGTTACTCGGTGCCAGGTCAGCGGAACCGCCCATAAATTCAGGCAGCACTTTACCGAATGCTTCCAGTGCATTTTGTGATGCTTTGCGGCTGGCAATGCTGGCCGGGTTGTCCTGGAGATTCTGAATAAAGGCGTTTGCATCGGCTTCCCACTGCGCAGGCAGCTCACCGTTTACACGGCGGCGGTATTCGCGGGCCAGTTCAGGGAAGGCTTTTTCGTAGTGAGCGAATTTCACATCCCACTCAGATTCAGCAGCAGCACCGGCTTTCTTCGCATCCCACTCAGTGTAGATTTCCTGCGGGATTTCGAACGGCGCATACGGCCAGTTCAGTGCTTCGCGGGTAGCGGCGATTTCCGCATCACCTAACGGAGAACCGTGTGCATCCGCAGTACCGGCTTTCTTCGGCGAACCGAAACCGATAACTGTTTTGCACATCAGCAGGGATGGTTTGTCAGTAACCGCTTTGGCTTCTTCAACGGCTGCTTTGATCTGGTCAGGATTGTGACCGTCAATGCCGCGCACGACGTGCCAGCCGTAAGCTTCAAAACGTTTGGCGGTATCATCAGTAAACCAGCCCTGAACGTTACCGTCGATGGAAATGCCGTTGTCATCGTAGAAGGCAACCAGTTTACCCAGTTTCAGGGTACCGGCCAGAGAGCAGGCCTCGTGGGAGATCCCTTCCATCATACAGCCGTCGCCCATAAAGACGTAGGTGTGATGATCAACAATATCGTGACCCGGACGGTTGAACTGCGCCGCCAGTGTCTGTTCTGCCACAGCAAAACCGACTGCGTTTGCGATACCCTGGCCTAACGGGCCGGTAGTGGTTTCCACACCCGGGGTGTAACCGTATTCAGGGTGACCCGGGGTTTTGGAATGCAGCTGACGGAAGGCTTTTAAGTCATCCACCGATACATCATAGCCGGTGAGATGCAGCAGGCTGTAAATCAGCATTGAGCCGTGGCCGTTTGACAGCACAAAGCGGTCACGATCACTCCAGTGCGGGTTGGTCGGGTTGTGCTTCAGATAGTCGCGCCACAGTACTTCCGCGATATCAGCCATGCCCATTGGTGCGCCGGGGTGTCCGGAATTTGCCTTTTGCACCGCGTCCATGCTCAGGAAACGAATCGCATTAGCAAGAGTTTTACGAGAGGTCATTGTCTACTCCAGGTTCGGATAAAAAGCAGATACAGGCTATTTTCGCAGTGCCGCGCACGGATGGCAATCCTTATCACCGGTCAGAGGCAAAGGGTCGGGGCTGAAAAGACAACAATGAGACGTCAGGCGAGGCGTGTCTGAGAACAGAAACAAGACTTCGCACAGGCGGCATTTTCGCTGACTAAATCGTTTTAGCACCAGGTATTGCGCAACAGCGGAAGTGACCTATTAAACCCGATTACCACAATGAATAGCAAGCGGAAATACTGCATTCTGTGTGCTTATCCGGCGGATGGCCGGCGTTTCCTGCCGGTGACGGAAAAATTCCGCTTACCGGCAGGCAAAGATATTACGGTTTTTCTTTTTTACCGATCACACTGTCAAAATTAAATAAAAGATTCAGCACGATAGCCAGAACAAAGGTCACTATCACGCCCTGGGAAAGAATAATCCGCAACATTTCCGGCAGCTGAGAAAGGGCTTCCCCCTGTCCGTTAAACATCAGCCCGACACTGACTGAAATTCCGACAACCATCATATTGCCCATTTTGGTCATATCGACGGATTTTGTCAGTGTGTCTATCCCGGCAACAGTAATAAAAGCAAAAATCACCAGGGTCGCGCCGCCGAAAACAGAAGCGGGGATCATAGTCGCAATCGCAGAGAATTTGGGAATAATACTGAGAATAATCAGGATCACCCCGCTGCATGCGGTCACATAACGGCTGCGCACACCGGAGATAATAATCACCCCCGCATTGTTAATAAAGGAGGTCAGCGGCGTACAGTTAAACAGCCCGGAAATGGTCACTGCCACCCCTTCCCCGCGCATCGGAGAGTTCAGAGCATTGCCTTCCATAGAGCGGTTACACAGGCGGCCGACGGTGGAAAAAGTGCCGACTGAATCCAGTGTGGCCATAAAAGTACCGAGGAACATCAGAATAATCGCGGTCAGATCAAAATGAATACCGTAATGGGCGGGACGGACAAACGAAAACCACCCGGCGCTGCTCACCGGACCGAAGTTAACCATATCCATTACCACCGCCACCAGGGTAGCCACGATCAGGCCGATAAGAATCGACATTTCCCGCAACGCGCCTTTACCGAAGCGGTTTAACAGCACAATCACCGCGATAGTCAGCACACCGAGAAAAATACCGGCCGGGTCACCGTAGGAAGCCTCCCCCGGATAACCGACAATCCCGGAAAACGAAACCGGCAGCAGGGAAACACCAAGCATAATAAGATAACAGCCAATAACTATCGGTTTGAATAAGAAGGCGATTTTTCCGTACAACGGCGCAAGAAAGAACAGCAGCACCCCGGAAACCAGTGTCCCGCCGAAGACATAAGGCAGTGACTCAATTCCCCCGCCGAACTGCGAGGCGATAATAAAAACCGGCGGCATCGCCACAAACGAAGTGCCGAGGATCAGCGGCAGACTGACGCCGACATATTTGGTGATACTCAGTGACTGGATAAGCGTCCCCACGCCGGAAACAAAAATCGCCGCGGCAATCAGCAGGGTCGTATCTTCCTGCGACAGTTTCAGAACCTGGGAAATCACTATCGGCACGGCAATGGTGCCGGTAAACATGGCAAAAATATGCTGAACAGCATACGGAAACAGTTTCCGCATCGGCATCATTTCATTGACTTCATCACTCCCGGTGTTTGTTTTCATAAATACAACCTCTGTGATTGGTTTTATTGTTTTTACCGGCACAGCGGCGACGGCCGCGCAACCGGTTACGGAAAACAAACAGCAAGATATGTGCCAGCACCTGAACATTATTTATTCATATAAAGTATGAGTGTGGTCACAACGCATTATCAAAATGATAAGAGAGGTAATACCGGGGGATGATAATGATACAACGCGATTATGCAGAGAGAAATTGTACAGCACGAAACAGAAAAGCCCTGACATTGCTGTCAGGGCTTCTGTAATCTGGCGGAACGGACGGGACTCGAACCCGCGACCCCCTGCGTGACAGGCAGGTATTCTAACCAACTGAACTACCGCTCCGTGTGTTCCTTTTCGGGAACGGTGCGAATAATACGATGCCGGTTTCCGTTCGTCAATAGCTGATTTGTGTAAACCCATGCAATTGCACAGTTTTTCGCCTGAAAGACCGGTTTAATACGGAAAAGTGCACACGACATACACGATCCCGCCACGCGGTCATCCGTGCTCAGGGAGACGTTTGTTTTTCCAGATCAAGAAGATAAGTCATCGCATCATCACGGCTCTCCCCGCACATTTCCCGCGAGGGCTGCAATCCGGCACAAACAGCCGGGCGCAGCGGTGACCCGAAAATCAGACACAGATTTTGTGCTGACAACTGCACACAGCGGGTATTGGCCGGTTTCCCCTCCGGCATACCGGGAATGGGGGACGAAATGGATGGCGCAGTGCAACAGGCACCGCATCCGCTGCGGCAGGTCAGCTCCGCCAGATGCAAGGATTGGCTCCTTTTTTCTCAGCCAGATCCAGACGTGCTTCGTGTTCCGAGATTTCCTCATCCGTGGCATATACCACGCGCAGGCCGCTCTGCGGGCGGGCAATCCGCTGAATGGCCTGAACGTTCTCTTCGCCGCCGCTCTCATTATCTGCAGAAAAAGCCAGTGATGTCTGGCCGCCGGTCATCGCCAGATAGACATCCGACAGAATTTCGGCATCGAGTAACGCGCCGTGCAGCAGACGTTTTGAGTTATCTATCTGATAGCGGTCACATAACGCATCGAGGTTATTACGCTTACCCGGGAATAGTTGTCTGGCAAGCGTCAGGCTGTCGGTGATGGTACAGAATTCAGCCGTCGGCGGGATACCCCGGTTCAGCTTGCGGAATTCATAATCCATAAAGCCGATATCGAAGGGCGCATTATGAATCACCAGCTCTGCACCACGGATAAATTCAATAAATTCATCCGCGATATCGGCAAACACCGGTTTATCCATCAGGAATTCATCACTGATCCCGTGCACACCAAAGGCTTCCGGGTCCACCAGCCGGTCAGGCCGGATATACAGATGGAAATTACGGCCGGTCAGGCGCCGGTTGATCACTTCAACCGCACCGATCTCAATAATATTGTGCCCCTCGTAGTGGGCACCCAGTTTGTTCATACCGGTGGTTTCGGTATCGAGAACAATTTGTCGTGTAATATCAGTGCTCATAATGACGTTTTGTGTCAGACTCAGGTAATTGCCAATCAATCAGAGGAAGAGTCTACCAGAGATGAGTGACAAGGTAGAAATTTTCACCGACGGCTCCTGCCTCGGAAATCCGGGCCCCGGCGGCTACGGTGCGCTGCTGCGTTATAAAGGCCGTGAGAAAACGCTCAGTGAGGGCTTTTTTCTCACCACCAATAACCGGATGGAACTGCTGGCCGCTATTATGGCGCTGGAAACGCTCAAACGCCCGTGTGATATCGTACTGACCACCGACAGCCAGTATGTCCGCCAGGGGATCACGCAGTGGATACATAACTGGAAACGGCGCGGCTGGCGTAAAGCGGATAAATCCCCGGTGGTGAATGTCGATTTGTGGCAGCGTCTGGATTCCGCTATCACCCGTCATCAGATTGACTGGCAGTGGGTGAAAGGCCATGCCGGACATCCGGAAAACGAACGCTGTGATGAGCTTGCCCGTGCAGCGGCTGAGTCCCCGTCACAGAACGATTCCGGTTATCAGCCCGCCGCAGAATAAACCTCAGCGGCGTTTCAGACAGCGCGGTGGCGTCTGCTCGCGGGCCGCGCCCACCACATTATTCAGTTTCGGCCGCAGCAGGCGCAGCTTCTGCGGTGTGAATGTCAGCGGCACCGTGCGTTTGCGCGCCACAATTACCCCCAGACAGCCGAAAATCCGTGCATAGCGGTTGCCGGCGCTGTCCGGGTTACACCACGGGATCGGGATGGTAAGCCGGTGATACATAATTTCGTAGTTGAGCAGACTGAGCCAGTCCAGCATGCGGAACTGTGAAAACATCCGGCTGCACTGCGGCTGCTGATTCAGACGCCACGGGATCAGTTTACGCGCCCCCAGCAGGCTTAACGGGTTGAACCCGCTGATAATCAGCCAGCCGTCCTCAATCAGGACACGGTCGGCCTCGCGCAGCAGCCGGTGCGGGTCACTGCTGTACCCCAGATTATGTGCCAGCACACAGACATCCGCGGATTTGTCCAGAAACGGCAATTGCGCCGCCTCCCCGAATACCTGTAAGGTGTTACCCTGCGGTGCCATATTCACCTGATGCGGTATCATGCAGCTGCTGCTGTCAATTTCACAGCTCAGTGCACCAATCTTAATCAGATGGAAGCCAAACATTTTCGGCCACCAGGGTGCCAGTTGTGCTTCCAGCGACTGCCGGAAGCGGCGCCCGCAGGGGATATCGCACCACGAGTCCGGCATCGTCAGAGTTTTTGTCGCTCGTGCAGAAAACATGGCTTTATCCTTGGTTTACACTCAAAAAGGTGAGGTATCTATGGAGCTTATCAGAATTTCCGCGTTATCAGATAACTACATTTGGCTATTACGGGATAATGCGCACACCTGCGTCATCGTTGATCCCGGCGTCAGTGCACCGGTGCTGAATACATTGCGGGAGCAGGGACTGACCCCCTCTGCCATCCTGCTGACACACCACCATGCGGATCACACCGGCGGTACGGCAGAGATTGTCTCACACTACCCCGGCCTGCCGGTTTACGGCCCCGCTGAAACCATGGCGAAAGGTGCAAATCACTGTGTACAGGATAATGACTCTATCACCTGCGGCGGGCTGACATTTCAGGTCATGGCCGTACCGGGACACACGCTCGGCCATGTGGCTTATTACTGCGAACCGTATCTTTTTTGCGGCGATACGCTGTTTTCCGGCGGTTGCGGCCGGATTTTTGAAGGTACACCGGCGCAGATGTTCCGCTCCGTCAGCCGTCTTGCGGCACTGCCGGATGACACACTGGTCTGCTGTGCGCATGAATACACAGAGTCAAATCTCGCCTTTGCACACGCCGTCTGGCCGGAAAACACCGATATTCAGGCATATCAGCGTCATATTGAACAATTACGCCGTAATCATGAAGCCACGCTGCCCGTCACACTGAAAACAGAAAGGAAAATTAATGTTTTTCTTAACTGTGATAATATTGATCTGCAACATAATTTATCAGTAAGTAAACATACTGCGACGGCTGAGGAAACTTTTACGTCTTTACGCGCAAAAAAAGATCAATTTTAGCCGTAATCGTTGTCAGGGCGGAATAACACCAGTATGATTGCGAAACCTACAGACTGAAGAATAATAATGCTGATTCCGCCAACATGAAAATCAAAGCCACACTTCTTGCCGCCGCAATCTTGCTGGCGGGGTGTCAGACTGCCCCGCAGAAAACCACTCAGAAACCTCATTATCCTTCCGGTAACGGCTTTTTACTGACTGCTCAGCAGATGGATGCAGCAAAAATGTCCTCCGTCAGCCCCGAAGATGACATCTGGGGTTATATCCGCGATGAGATGAAAATGAACATCCCGGATAACGACCGCATCCGGGCTGAAGAAGCCTCTTACCTCGCCAAAAAGAGCTATCTCCACGATGTGACACTGCGCGCAGAACCTTACATGTACTGGATCATCGGTAAAATCGATGAACGTAACATGCCGATGGAACTGGTTCTGCTGCCCATAGTGGAGAGTGCTTTTAATCCGCATGCCACCTCACCGGCTCAGGCTGCCGGGTTATGGCAGATTATCCCGAGCACCGGCAAAGCAAACGGGCTGAATCAGAACCAGTGGGTTGATGACCGCCGTGATGTGGCAGCCTCCACCACTGCCGCGCTGGATTTGCTGGAACGTCTGAATAATATGTTCGGCGGAGACTGGGCTCTGACCCTGGCTGCTTATAACAGCGGCGAAGGCCGTGTGCTGCGCGCGATGGAAGCGAACGCTGCAGCCGGAAAACCAACGGATTACTGGTCATTATCCCTGCCGAAAGAGACCATGGATTATGTTCCGCGTATTTTTGCCCTGAGCAATGTTATCCGCAACAGCGACCGCAACGGTGTGAATTTACCGGTACCCAATGCAGAACGCGCTCTGGCACGGGTAAATATCGGCCAGCAGATTTCCCTGGATGTTGCGGCACAGTTGCTGGATATGCCGGTTTCCAGACTGAAAGATTACAACCCGAGCCTGAAACGCGGTGTAACGTCTCCGGCCGGTCCTCACTATCTGATGCTGCCGAAAACCAAAGTCGACCAGCTGATGAGCGCGTTATCTGATGACGCAGTGCTTAATGATATCCGCACAGCAGTCGCGAAAAACAATCAGCGTACAGAACAGTTAAGCACACCAGCCGGTCGTGCACAGGCTGCGAAGTATAAAGTGAAAAGCGGTGATTCATTCTACGCCATCGCTAACCGCCATAAGATGACCGTTGCTGAGCTGAAAAAGCTGAACGGACTGAAAAGCGCCTCTGTTCTGCAACCGGGACAAACATTACGGGTGAAAGGCAGTCCGGTGGTGAAACCATCAAAAGCGGCCACCAAAAATGCAATGCGTCTGGCGAAGTATAAAGTCCGTCAGGGTGATTCTTACTACAGCATCGCACAGCGTCATGGCGTGACACTGAAAGAACTGATGTCCTGGAACAGTAAAGTCAAAATGAAGGATTTACATCCGGGTATTGAATTAACCGTGTATGTTGCGAATAAACGCGGCTGATATCATCTCTCTTATCCGAAGCCCTGCCTGATGCAGGGCTTTTTTATATCTGATAATACCTGTGTCTCTCTCCGGCTGATCTTCTGTACTTTTGCAGTATCTCAGTGCCGATGCATCCGCACCGATATTCTTTGCTTACCGGTATAAAAAAACCCGCTGATAAATCAGCGGGTTTTTTGTGTTGTACTTTGTTTGTATCTTTATCGTCAGAGAGACTGTTATACCCAGAACAACCAGGCAAACGCTGAGATAACGATAATACAGGCAATATTCAGTACACCACCAACCCGCACCATTTCGGACTGTTTGATAAACCCGGTTCCGAAGACTATCGCGTTCGGCGGTGTCGCCACCGGCAGCATAAAGGCACAGGATGCACCGATACCGATAATCATAGTCAGCGCCATAACCGGCATTCCCAGACCTTCAGCCACACCGGCAAAGATAGGCACCAGAAGCGCGGCGCTGGCGGTGTTACTGGTGAACTCGGTCAGCACAATGATAAAGGTGGTGACGGCGATAATAATCACCAGCCAGCTGCTGTTACCAAATGAGGTTTTCATCCAGTCCGCCATCACTTCGCTGGCACCGGAATCTTTCAGGATCATACTCAGTGTCAGACCACCACCAAACAGGAACAGAACGCCCCACTCCGTGTTGTTCTGGATCTGTGACCAGCTGGCCACCCCGGTAATACCAATCAGCGCGGCGGCACTCAGCGCGATAATGGTATCGAAGTCCTTAATGTTACCCAGCAGTTCACTCAGCGGCGCGCTGCCGATCCAGCAGATAACCGTCAGACCGAAAATACCGAGTGTCAGCAGACGTTTTGGTGTCCAGTGAACCTGCTCCACTTCAATTTCAAAACGGGCACCCAGCTTCGGACGTAACATCAGATACATAATACCGAACATAATCGGCATCAGGATCAATACCATCGGAATGCCGTATTTCATCCAGGTGAAGAAATCCATACCCAATTGGTTTGCGGCAATGATATTCGGCGGACTGCCGACCATGGTCCCCAGACCACCGATACTGGCACTGTAAGCGACCCCCAGCAGCATAAACACAAACGTGTTACGGTCATGACGGATATCCAGGTTGCCCAGAATACCCAGCACCAGCGGTAACATCATCGCAGCTGTCGCGGTATTACTGATCCACATGGAAAGCGCACCGGTGACACTGAACAACAGGATCACCGCCGCCCATAACCGGCCACGGGCGATCAGCAGAAGACGGTTGGCAATCAGGCGATCAAGCCCCTGGATATGCAGTGCCGTCGCCAGAGCGAAACCACCGAAGAACAGGAAAATCGTCGGGCTGGCAAATGACTGTAACGCCTTACCTGCGCCCAGCAACCCGAGAAATACAGCCAGAATCGGGATCAGTAACGCGGTCAGCGTGACATGAATCGCCTCAGTCAGCCATAAAACAGCAACAAACACCATTAAGGCCAGTCCTGCATTCTCTTTGTCGCTGTAGGGCAGATATTTCAGCAGCAGTATCAGCAGCACAATGTCCAGAGCCAGGATGATGAGTCCTTTTGTGTTAAAAGAACTCAGCCCGGTGGATTGGGTGAGCGTTTCTGAAGCGTCCATGATAATTCCCTCAGTAGGATGTAAAGTATTCACGAAACCGGTTGCTGTCATAATTTAATAGCCGGCGTTTTTGCATGAATGCTAAAAATGTTAAACAATTTATCTTCATGTGAAATATAAAAAGTATTAATAACAAAATACATCACAAAACGTCCATTTTGCGATCTGAGGCAACAGAATAAGTAAAAAAACTTGTCATAGCATGGTAAATGACCAGTTTTAGTCATTGAGGGAATGGATAAAAACCGGGGAAATATTCGTAAGATAAGATAACGGAGTCATAAAAAAAGGTGTGTCCGCCGGACACACCTTTTTTAACATTCACAGTAACAATTACTGACCTTTGATCTCTTTGCGGCCGTGGAACGGTGCACGTTCACCCAGCGCTTCTTCAATACGGATCAGCTGGTTGTACTTGGCAACACGGTCAGAGCGGCTCATAGAACCGGTTTTAATCTGGCCTGCTGCGGTACCGACTGCCAGGTCTGCAATGGTGGCATCTTCGGTTTCACCGGAACGGTGAGAGATAACCGCGGTGTAACCGGCTTCTTTTGCCATTTTGATAGCAGCCAGTGTTTCGGTCAGTGAACCGATCTGGTTGAATTTAATCAGAATGGAGTTAACGATACCTTTTTCGATACCTTCTTTCAGGATCTTGGTATTGGTCACGAACAGGTCATCACCGACCAGCTGGATTTTGTCGCCCATGACTTTAGTCTGATACGCGAAACCATCCCAGTCAGATTCATCCAGACCATCTTCGATAGAGACGATCGGATACTCTTTAGTCAGTTCTTCCAGGTAATGAGTGAATTCCTGAGATGTGAAGGTACGGCCTTCACCTTTCAGTTCATACATACCGGTTTCTTTGTTGTAGAACTCAGAAGCGGCACAGTCCATCGCCAGGGTAACGTCTTTACCTAATTCGTAGCCTGCTGCTTTAACAGCTTCTTTGATATCAGCCAGCGCTTCAGCGTTAGAACCCAGGTTTGGTGCATAACCACCTTCGTCACCCACTGCGGTATTCATGCCTTTCGCTTTCAGCACTTTCGCCAGGTGATGGAAGATTTCAGAACCCATACGGACAGCTTCTTTCAGAGAAGGTGCACCGACAGGCTGAATCATGAATTCCTGGATGTCCACGTTGTTATCAGCGTGCTCACCACCGTTCAGGATGTTCATCATCGGCAGCGGCATAGAGTATTTGCCCGGCGTGCCGTTCAGTTCTGCGATGTGTGCGTACAGAGGTAAACCTTTTGATGCCGCAGCGGCTTTGGCGTTTGCCAGAGACACAGCCAGAATCGCGTTTGCACCGAAGTTGGATTTGTTTTCAGTACCATCGAGGTCGATCATGATCTGGTCAACTTTAGCCTGATCTTTGGCATCCTGACCCAGCAGCGCCTGTGCAATCGGACCATTTACCGCGCCGACAGCCTTCAGAACCCCTTTACCCAGGAAGCGTGATTTATCACCGTCACGCAGTTCCAGTGCTTCACGGGAACCGGTGGATGCACCTGACGGCGCAGCAGCCATACCCACAAAACCGCCTTCCAGGTGTACTTCAGCTTCTACAGTCGGGTTACCGCGGGAGTCGATGATTTCACGGCCGATCACTTTAACGATTTTGGACATTAGGTTTTCCTCAGTACAAGTTAAATTTTCAGATAAGTAACCGGCACTTACGGCCGGTCACTCACCTCACATCTTATTTTAGCAGACCTTTCTGATTATCAGAGGCCGCTTTGACAAAACCTGCAAACAGCGGATGACCATCACGCGGGGTAGAGGTGAACTCCGGATGGAACTGACAAGCCACAAACCACGGATGATTCGGGTTCTCGATGATTTCCACCAGTTTGTTGTCCACTGAACGGCCGGCAACCAGCAGACCTGCATCTTCAAGACGCTTCAGTAACATGTTGTTCACTTCATAACGATGACGGTGACGTTCAGTAATCGCATCTTTGCCGTACATCCGGCGAACCAGAGAATTGTTCGTCAGGTGGCATAACTGACCGCCGACACGCATTGTACCGCCGAGATCGCTCTCTTCGCTGCGGACTTCAATATTGCCGTCTTCATCACGCCATTCAGTAATCAGCGCGACGACCGGGTACTTACAATCAGCATCAAATTCCGTGGAGTTCGCATCTTCCATACCGGCCAGGTTACGGGCAAAGTCAATCAGTGCCACCTGCATCCCCAGGCAAATGCCCAGATACGGAATGTTGTTCTCGCGGGCATAGCGGGCGGTCATAATCTTGCCTTCCACACCACGGGAACCGAAGCCGCCCGGCACCAGAATCGCATCCAGTCCCTGTAACAGTTCTGTACCGCGGGTTTCCACATCCTGAGAATCAATCAGTTTGATGTTCACAGTAACGCGGTTTTTCAGGCCGCCGTGCTTCAGTGCTTCGATAACAGATTTATAGGCATCCGGCAGTTCAACATATTTGCCGACCATCCCGATGGTGACTTCACCTGACGGATTGGCTTCCTCATAAATCACCTGCTCCCATTCGGAGAGATCTGCTTCCGGAGCATTAATGCTGAATCGTTTACAGATATAATCATCTAATCCCTGGGATTTCAAGAGGCCGGGGATTTTATAAATGGAATCGACATCTTTCAGACTGATAACCGCTTTTTCAGGAACGTTACAGAAAAGCGCGATTTTCGCACGTTCGTTAGCAGGAATCACTCTGTCTGAACGGCAAATCAGCACATCCGGCTGAATTCCGATGGATAATAATTCTTTTACTGAGTGCTGAGTCGGCTTGGTTTTTACTTCACCGGCTGCGGCCAGATACGGAACCAAAGTCAAATGCAGATATAAGGTGTGCTCACGGCCGACTTCCGCCGCCATCTGACGGATAGCTTCCAGGAACGGCAGTGATTCGATATCACCGACAGTCCCGCCGACTTCCACCAGCACCACGTCATGACCTTCACCGCCACGGATGATACGGTCTTTGATTTCGTTGGTGATGTGCGGGATAACCTGAATGGTGGCACCGAGATAGTCGCCGCGGCGCTCTTTGCGCAGGACTTCAGAGTAAACACGTCCGGTAGTAAAGTTATTACGGCGGGTCATTTTGGTGCGGATGAAGCGCTCGTAGTGACCTAAGTCGAGATCAGTTTCAGCGCCGTCGTTAGTGACGAAAACTTCCCCGTGTTGGGTCGGGCTCATGGTTCCCGGATCGACGTTGATGTACGGATCCAGTTTCATCATGGTGACATTGAGTCCACGGGCTTCGAGTATAGCCGCTAAAGAGGCTGCGGCAATGCCTTTACCCAGAGAGGATACGACCCCGCCGGTCACAAAAATATAATTAGTTTTCATGCTGAACCTGAAAGTTTAGGTGTAATAGATGATGGATATAACAGGACGGGAAAATAGTATACCCTAACCTTATTTTGGCGACAAATAATCTCGTCACCTCTTTTCGGTTATCCGTCGCTCCCGGGGCGGTAAAAACCGCCTTTTTACACTAACTAATCAACGTCTTACATTTTATAAAAAACTTTTCATTCTCCGGTAAAATCATTAGCTGAAAGCATTAAGCTTACCCCTCACGGGATTTAACATCCTGCCAACTTTTCTCCATTTCATCAAGTGTTGCTGATTCCATCGTCAGTCCGCGGGCGGCGATATCGTTCTCCACCTGCCGGAAACGGTTTTCAAACTTGCGGCAGGCTTTTTGTAACACCATTTCCGGTTTATGTCCCAGATGACGGGAAAAATTCACCACTGCGAACAGTAAATCCCCCAGCTCTTCGGCCACACGCTCATCATTCACCTGCGGCTGATTCACTTCCTCCATCACCTCATCCAGTTCCTCGTACACCTTACCGAGCACCGGCGGGAGTGTGTCCCAGTCAAATCCGGCTGACGCACAGCGTTTCTGGATTTTATAGGCTCGCATCAGGGCAGGCAGTGTTGCCGGGATATCATCCAGCAGAGAATATTGTGATTTTTCAGCGCGCTCCGCACTTTTGCGCTGTTCCCAGCCGGAAATAGCCGCTTCCGCGCCGATCCCCTGCTCACGGGCAAAAATATGCGGATGGCGGCGGGTCAGTTTATCGCTGACCGCGGCGGCAATATCCTCAAAGTCAAAACGCCCTTCTTCTTTCGCCATCTGTGCATAGAACACCACCTGAAAAAGTAAGTCACCTAACTCACCTTTCAGATCGTCAAAATCAGCCCGCTCAATGGCATCCAGAACCTCATAGGTTTCTTCCAGGGTGTAAGGGGCGATAGTGGCATAAGTTTGCGCTTTGTCCCACGGACAGCCGTTTTCCGGGTCGCGTAACTGCGACATGATCGCCAGCAGGCGTTCAACTGATACAGACATGTGATTAGTTCCTGAATATGATTTCCGCGAGTGATAAAAAAAGCAGACCTTGGTCTGCTTTTCAGTGTAACCGATTTCCGGCCGTTTTACTGAGTGTGGCGTTTGGCCTCAATCACATCCGGCAGCTGGTTCAGTTTTGCCAGCACACGGCTGAGGGTCTGGATATTGTAAATTTCCATGTCCATATCGATGGTGGCAATCTGCTGTTTCACATCACTGTGGCTGCGCACCCCGAGAACATTCACTTTTTCGTTAGCCAGAATCGTGGTGATATCACGCAGCAGACCGCTGCGGTCATTTGCCACCACCCGCACCACCAGAGAATAGCCGCTGGAGTAACTCGCGCTCCAGACTGCTTCCACCAGACGCTCCGGTGCCTGCTCCTGCAATTCCGCCAGCTGTTCACAATCCGCGCGGTGGATGGAGATCCCCCGGCCTTTGGTGATAAAACCGATAATATCATCCCCCGGAATCGGCTGGCAGCAGCGGGCGATGTGATGCATCAGGTTACCGACACCCTCAACCACAATGCGGCCGCTGCTCTGGTGAGCCGGTGCCGGTTTGGCCGGCGGCGCTTTTTCAAGGGTTTTCAGGGCTTCACGATCGGCTTCTTCCGCTGTCGGTTTGTTCAGCTTGCTTTGCAGGAAGTTCGACAACTGGTTGATACGGATATCACCGACACCAATACCGGCCAGCACTTCATCCAGCGAATGAACGTTATAGCGGGCGATCAGCAGTTTTTCCGCCTCTTTCAGGCTGATATCCTGCGCGGCCAGTTCGTTGTCCAGCATCTGCCGTCCGGCAATAATATTTTTATCGCGATCCTGTTTGCGGAACCAGTTATGGATTTTTGCCCGCCCGCGGCTGGTGGTGACATAACCCAGGTTCGGGTTCAGCCAGTCACGGCTCGGGTTCGGCTGTTTCTGGGTGATGACTTCAATCTGATCGCCCATCTGTAACTGGTAGCTGAACGGCACGATACGGCCGCCGATTTTCGCACCGATGCAGCGGTGCCCCACATCGCTGTGGATATGGTAGGCGAAATCGAGCGGCGTGGAGCCGGCCGGTAAATCCACCACATCCCCTTTCGGGGTAAAGACGTAAACACGGTCGTCAAACACCTGACTGCGCACTTCATCCAGCATTTCGCCGGAATCGGCCATCTCTTCCTGCCACGCAATCAGTTTACGCAGCCAGGCAATGCGGTTCTCGTAACTGCCGGTTTTCCCGCCGCCTGCGGTACCTTCTTTGTATTTCCAGTGCGCCGCAACGCCGAGTTCCGCATCTTCATGCATCTGCCGGGTACGGATCTGAATTTCCAGGGTTTTGCCTTTCGGCCCCAGCACCACGGTATGAATGGACTGATAGCCGTTCGGTTTCGGATTAGCCACATAGTCATCAAACTCATCCGGCAGATGACGGAAATGGGTGTGGACAATCCCGAGTGCGGCGTAGCAGTCCTGGAGACGCTCCACCACAATCCGCACGGCGCGGACATCAAACAGTTCATCAAAAGAAAGTGATTTTTTCTGCATCTTGCGCCAGATGCTGTAAATATGCTTCGGCCGCCCGTAGATCTCTGCCTGAATACCCTCTTCTTTCATGTCCTCACGCAGTGACGTCACAAAATTATCGATATACTCTTCGCGGTCAAGACGGCGCTCATGCAGCAGGCTGGCAATGCGTTTGTAATCATCCGGGTGCAGATAACGGAAGCAGTAATCCTCCAGCTCCCATTTCAGTTGCCCGATCCCGAGGCGGTTTGCCAGCGGGGCATAAATATTGAAACACTCTTTGGCGGCCAGAACGCGTTCGTCCTCACCGGCATCTTTGACTTCGCGCAGATGGGCGATCCGCTCCGCCAGCTTGATAACCACGCAGCGGAAATCTTCCACCATGGAGAGCAGCATGCGGCGGATGTTATCCACCTGCACCGAACTGGTTTCGTCATTATGGGTGGCTTTCAGCTGACGGATAGCATCCATATCCATCACACCTTTGACCAGCAGCCAGATAGCGGAGCCAAAGGCTTCGCTTATCTCTTCCTCACCGAGGATCTCCGCTTCGGCCAGCGGAAAAAGCAACGCTGCACGCAGACTGTCGAGATCCATACTGAGGGTGGATAAAATTTCCACCATCTCAATACCGCGCCCCAACAACAGCGCCGCATCCTGATGACCATCAACCTGCTGATGACAGTAATGCCAGACCTCTTCCAGTTTTTCACCCGTCACCGGGTTATGCAGCCCGAGGCTGTTAATCCAGTGTGCCGGGTCAAACTCACCGGCCGGTGTTAAATGCGCACTTCTTACCGCGACCATACATTCTCCCTACTGACTGACCGGTGGTGTCTTCGTGAAAAGCACCATCGACTCCAAATGGCCGGTTTGCGGAAACATATCCAGCATGCGGACAGCATTCCGGTGATACCCGGCACCATGCAGAACCTGACTATCCCTTGCAAGTGTTGTGGGATTGCAGGAAACATAAACGATGCGCTCAGGGGAAAGCGCAACAATATGCGGCATAATCTCAGCCGCCCCGGCTCGTGCCGGATCCAGTAATACTTTATTAAACCCGGAAGCCGCCCACGGCTCCCCGGTAATATCCTGCGACAAATCCGCGTGATAAAACGCGGCATTCGCCAGATGATTGAGACGGGCATTCTCCCGGGCCGTGCGGACCAGCGCTTCCACGCCCTCCACTCCGACAACTTCACCGGCGCGTTCCGCTACCGGCAGCGTAAAGTTTCCCATCCCGCAGAAGAGATCTAACACGCGATCGTGTTTTGTCAGCTCCAACCAGTTCAGCGCCTGTGCGACCATCTGCTCATTCAGGTCACCGTTCACCTGGATAAAATCCTGCGGGCTGAACTGTAATTTTAACCCGGCCACCGCGTAATACGGAGGATACTGCGCACAAACTGACACAGGCGGAGTATCCGCACTGCCCTGCAAATAAAGCGCAGTGCTGTATTCAGAACAAAATGCCGTCAGTACCGACATATCCGCATCACTGAGCGGCGCCAGATGGCGCAGCACCAGCAGAGGACCACTTTCCGTATCCGCCAGTTCCGCATGACCGAGTTTCGGTGCGGCAGCCAGCGACGCGAGACAGGCCTGTAAGGGTACCAGCAATGCTTCAAGACGCGGAACCAGTACCGGACACTGTTTTACGGCGACCGTTGATTTGCTCTGCGCCTGACGAAATCCCATGGTCAGCTGTTTTGTTTTCGGGGAATACACCAGTGCCAGCCGCGCCCGGCGGCGGTAGCCGTACTCTTCCCCGCTCAGTACAGGGATATCCCCGCACGCCTCACCCGTTTCGCGGGTCAGCAGGTAAGAGAGATAAGCAGCTTTGGTTTCCCGCTGCATTGCAACCGGAATGTGCTGCTGCTGACAGCCGCCGCACTGTCCGTAATGACGGCAGGCCGGTTTGCGGCGTGCCGGATTATCAGACAGACGTTTCACCACACTGCCTTTGGCGTAGTGGCGCTTTTCTTCCGTCAGCCTGACCTGTGCGGACTCATCCGGCATCAGATCCGGGATAAAAACAGTTTTGCCCTGAAGGCGGGCAATGCCCTGCCCGAGAGCATCGAGAGAGTCAGCGGTGACAGTGACAGTACGGGACTGCCGCGGGGCCTGACGGGGCTGAGAATAAAATTGCGCCATAATGATAAAAAACGTTGTCTGTGAGGCCGGTGATTTTCCCATAAAGCAGCGTATTGACCAACGGATTATTCGGGTACGCTGCAGGTTACACGCTGTAAACCGGTAAAAATACGAGCTGATGATGATACCATAATGCCGGATAGCACCTCAGCACTATTTATTAAAATGATAAATAATATTTATCGTTATACCGTCGTGCTGCCGGTTTCATTATTAATGCTGTCAGAAACAGCAGTATTCTGTGAATAATACGCAGGATCAGTCTCTGATAAATATTAAATTTACATGAACTTACCAGTGCTGATTTTTTTACCGCAAAAAAAACCGTTATTAAAAAAATAACGGTTTATTATTGCCGGTAACAAAAATGTATCCTGATATGACGGTGTTACGCATTAAGATCCGGCCACAGCCCGCCGAAATGCATTAACTCACCACTGACCATAAAACGGGTGATCATTTCATCCGCAGGCGTCATTCTGTTTGCCAGACGTTCACTGAGTAACTGCAGCCGGTCAGCTTCATGCAGCAGACCATGTTGTTCCAGCGCCCGTCGGGCGGCGTTCAGCAGCGTTTCCGCCACCGTGGAAACGGTCAGATCCGCAAACGGACCACGGGCAATCGCATTAAAGCGGGAATCCGGCTGCACGCCGTAATTAAAGGAGATGGTATCATCCAGCACCAGCCCGAGAACCCACGCGCAGAATGCACCCAGCAGCGCCGGATCGGGAACGGCATCAAACGCTTTGAACTCAATCCGCCCGTGCTCTCCCTCGTTACGCGCAGGGTAAATAAAGTCATGCGGATACACCGCCGAGTTGGTCAGAAACCCTTTGCAGGCCGGACGATGACAACTACGCAGTGCGGTACGGCGGGATAAACCGCCCCATAACTGTCCGTTTTCCAGCGGGCCGTTCAGCGAAAGAGCCACCAGATACGGCGCGAAAAAGGTCAGTTTTTCTACTGCCTGGACAACACGGACATCGCTCATTTCCGGTACGGAGATATTGATATCCGGCCCGCAGGTCTGCATCACCAGGTCGGCATGGCGGAATGCGGCATGTTCCTCGCGGAAGTTTTTTTCCCACGCATTCAGCGGCGGATTAAACTGATAGCGCGGCGAAACCGGGTGATAAGCGCTGATCCCCAGTCCCAGCCCGCAGTCCTTCAGGCGCTCACTCAGCTGAATTTCTATCGTTTGCAGGGAATTTAATGCTGCCGTTACTGACTCTGCCGGCGGGGTACGGATTTCTATCCCTTTGATAACCTGTGCAACAAGCTGACCTTCCGGCGAAAAACGCTCATCGCCCTCAACATACCAGTAACCGGCTTTAATGCCCGCATCCCCTTTATGCAGCGAGGCATCATCCATCCCCGGACGGTTATTCAGTGCAGGCTCCAGCTCTGACAAGGTAATATTGTCAAAAGATTTAATACCGGCGGCACTTTTATTCCGGTACAACGTCAGCCAATATTCAAATTCAATCCCGACCCGATACTCTTTTTGCATACGTGATGTAATCCCGGTTAATACATTTGGTGCGACGGTATAGTCCCTGAAACATATTCAGGCTGCAATAATATGATGCACATATAAAAAATAAGAAATAATAACAATTTGTTTTATATTCATTAACATTTGCATCGCAAATTGTTTTGATATTTCTTCCTTAAATAACAGATATCCGCCACCGAATACAGTGAATCTATTTCAGCAACAACTGCAGATTAATCGTAGCAACAATTCCGGTAATATTGAACCGGAATTGTCAGGTCATTTGTGAGAAAGTGCTGCCATTAATCAGCAGCTTACTGACAAACAGAGAAACGCCGGTATTCTTCGTAAGCGTAATGGTCGGTCATACCGCTGATATAATCCTGAATCAGCCGGGCCCGGTAATAAAATTCCAGGATCGTCCGCTCTTCCGGCGGGTGTTCCGCCAGTGCGGCAACCGCTTCACTGTAAGCCGCCCGCTGCTTGCGTGACAGCTTATGCAACAGCCGGGTTTCGATAAAATAGTATTTGTGGAAATTTTCACGGACCAGATCCGCAAAATCGGCCTGCGGCATCATTAATAATGGCCGGTAGAAATCCAGCAGACCATTGATGATTCTGAATCCCTGCAATTCAAGCTCTTCCACTTCGTGATGGGTAAACACATACTTAAACGCGACCCGTTTCAGGGTTTTCAGCAGGCGGTGTTCTTCACTTTTATCTTCCAGCAGCGCCTGATTGTAAGTGCCTGCAAACACCGCAGGCAGATTATCAATAAAGCGTTGTGCGGTGTACGGCACCAGTTTGTTGGTGATATAGACCCGCAGATACATGAAAAACTGATCCTGCGGGCTGCGGTGATGACTGCGGGTAAGCGACTGGTAAGCCAGCTCCACCGTATCCCGGAACAGGGCGGAATCCTCTGAGCCTTCCAGCGCCCGCCACTCCTGGCGCAGATACGTCACCAGCGTATCCGGGGTCAGAATGCCTTTCTCCACAGCATCATCCAGATCAGCAATGCAATACGAGATATCATCCGCGGCTTCCATAATATAACTGAGCGGAAAACGGCAGAATTCACCGAGCTGTAACTCATCGCGCAGCCGCTGAATCAGGGTATTTTCAGACCAGTAATAGCCCGGTTTTTTGGTGAGATAATCGAATTGTTCCGGCACCGGCTCTAACTGCCAGGCGGGACGGGTATATTTCAGCACACTGCCTATCTGGGCAAATGTCAGATTGAGTTTCAGCAGATGGTGCGCCATCCGCATTCCCTGGGCATTCCCCTCAAACTGACATAAATCGCGGCGCAGCTGACGGCGCAGATTATCCGCCTGCGGTGAACCGGTCGGGCGCAGTGCGGTAATCTGACAGTTATCTTCCCCGCCGGTCTGCGGTTCACCCAGCAGACTGCCGAACCATTTCTGAATCGCTGCCTCGCCGAAATGGCCGAACGGCGGGTTACCGATGTCATGCATCAGACACGCCATTTCCACCACACTTTCAAAAGCATCCGTGCGCTCATCCAGGCCATATTCTTCCAGCTGTTGTGACTGTTTCAGCTGACTGAGGATGGTTTTGGCGATATAGCGCCCGACCTGCTGTACTTCCAGAGAGTGAGTGAGACGGCTGCGGACAGCGGAATTCTGCTCCAGCGGAAAAACCTGGGTTTTCTGTTGCAGACGACGGACAGCGGCGGAATTGATGATGCGCCCGCGATCACTTTCAAATGCCTGATTCACCAGAAACTCTTCTGCGGATTCCGCCGCTGAAGCACCAAACTGGCGGTGGAAATTCAGCTTCTTTTTAAAATCGATCACCGGCACGTCGCCTCCGTCTTTTTATCCGCACGGGAAAAGACACCGCCCGCCGGGATTCAGTGATAAACTGTTGCTAATCCGTTATTATGCAGTTCAATTTCTATTCAGGGAGTATGACATAATGAAAGTCGGTATCATAGGTGCGATGGAGCAGGAAGTAACCCTGCTGCGTGATCAGATTACCAACATGCAAACCCTCCGCCACGGCGGCTGTGAAATCTATACCGGTCAGATCAACGGTGTTGATGTCGCCCTGCTCAAATCCGGTATCGGTAAAGTGGCGGCCGCCATCGGTACCACCCTGCTGCTGGAGCTGTGCAAACCGGATGTGGTGATTAACACCGGTTCTGCCGGTGGCCTCGCCCCGCACCTGAATGTCGGCGATATTGTTGTCTCCTCCGAAGTCCGTTATCACGACGCGGATGTTACCGCATTCGGCTACGAGCCGGGCCAGATGGCACAATGCCCGCCTGCCTTTATCGCTGATGCCGGTCTTATTGCACTGACTGAGAAATGCATTCAGACGCTCGGCCTGAACGCCGTACGCGGCCTGATTTGCAGCGGTGACGCCTTTATTAACGGCGCAGAGCCGCTGGCGCGTATCCGTGCAACGTTCCCGTCCGTGGTGGCGGTGGAAATGGAATGTGCGGCTGTCGGCCATGTGTGCCATCAGTATCAGGTACCGTTTGTGGTGGTTCGCGCCATTTCTGATGTGGCAGATAAAGCCTCTCACCTCAGTTTTGATGAGTTTCTGCCGCTGGCGGCAAAGCAGTCTTCCCTGATGGTGGCGGAAATCCTCGCCAATATTGATTCGCTGAAATGATCAGACGATCATTGCGCTTCGCCGGTCTGCTGTTTCTGCTGGCATCCGCCGGAGCACAGGCTGCGGCACAGCGGGTGATCGCCCTCTCCCCGTCACTGGCGGAGATGGCCTATGCCGCCGGTCTGGGAGATAACCTGGTCGGCGTCAGTGCCAACGCGGATTCCCCCCCGGAAGCAAAAAACATCGAACAGGTGTCCAGCTGGCAGGGACTGAATCTTGAACGTATTATTGCCCTGAAGCCGGATCTGATCATGGCCTGGCGCGGCGGCAACCCGCAGCGCCCGCTGAGTCAGCTGGAGCATCTCGGGATAAAAGTCGAGTATTTTGATCCGCACAACCTCGGTGAAATTGCGGATGATCTGGATCGCCTTGCTTCTTACAGTCCGCAACCGGCCCTGGCGGAACAAGCTGCTTCAGATATGCGCAGCGGGATTGAAACCCTGAAAGCCCGCTACGGTGATAAACCGGAAAAACGGATCTTTCTCCAGTTCGGCCAGAACCCGATTTTTACCGCATCCGGCAACACCCTGCAAAGCGAAGTGGTCACACTGTGCCGTGGTAAAAACGTGTTTGCCGACAGCCCGGTTCCCTGGCCGCAGGTCAATCGTGAGCAGGTACTGACCCGCAGACCGGCGATGATCCTGATCTCAGGGGATGACCGCGAAGTGGAGAATGTAAAACGCTTCTGGTCTCCGCAGCTTGATGTGCCGGTTATTACTATCAATGCCGACTGGTTCCAGCGCGGCACGCCGCGGCTGTTAAAGGCTGCGGAAGAATTGTGTGAGAAGATAAATAATACCTGATATGAATATATCATGTTAATAATATGCCGCTTATTATGCGGCATATTATATTTTTGTTTTATTTTATCTCACTCTTCATTTTAAATTCCTCCATATTTAATTCATTTTTATATTCCCTGTTATTATTACTTATTTCTCCGTGACTATTCTTATTCCGTAAACCCAAGAAAATTCCTATACCCGTCAGCGTCATAGCAGGCGACAATATTGCAGACTGAAATATAAAACGGACTGTAACGATGATTAAATACCTCAAAGGTGATTTACTGAGATCTGATGCGCAGGCATTGGTAAATGCCGTTAATTGTCAGGGCGTCATGGGAAAGGGAATTGCCTATCAGTTCAGACTGGATTATCCGGTCAACGCACACGCCTATGAAGCTTTATGCAAAGAAAATAAAATAGGCGCCGGTCAGCTGTCAGTTACGGACGAACACGGCCGGAAAGTGATCAACTTCCCGACCCGCGATAAATGGGACTCCCCTTCCGGTTATGAATTTATCGAAAGCGGACTGCGCGAGCTGAAAGCCCTGATTAAAAAACAGGGACTGAAATCCGTGGCCATTCCGGCACTCGGCTGCGGCAGCGGCGGGCTGGATTGGCGTCAGGTGGATAATCTGATCCAGACACATCTCGGCGAGTTAACAGATACCGATATTATGATCTATCCGCCGGTCAAATATATTGATGACAGTATCAGCCCGCATCATGTGCTGGTCTGGTGGATTGATAACTGCCTGCTGATCCCGTCACGCTACAATCTCTATATTGCCATTTATATTTTACAGCGCCTGAACGGCATGAATCTGTTTAATTTCAGCGGCACGATCAGCACGCTGTATTCCGATGATATTGATCGCTATGTCAATGATCTGCGTGACCGGATTGCATACTACGGTATTGATTTTAATACGGTGATCGATGTGCAGATCAAACTGAACCGCGAGCTCCCGGAAAACCCGCTGCCAATCTTTGATCACTACCTTAACCGGGTGATGGGTTCACTCAATCCGCTGACCTACCGTGATCAGTCTCTGCTGCTGGCGATGATGATTGACGGATTATTGCAGGGGAAAGCAATCAAAGAGATCACCACGATTCTGCGCGAGCGCTATCAGGCGCGGGATATTGATTTTGTGCTGTTCCAGGCCAAAAACGGCGGCCTGCTGAAAGATAATATTTTAGGGGATGTCATTCTTACCCGCTGATAAAAAATCCGGACGTGAAGGCGTCCGGATCTTTGTTTCATACCGCGTATTACCCGCCGAGCGAGAAGAACACCACACGCCCGACCGCTTCACCGGCAAAGACACAGATAACCGCCAGTGCCATCATCAGCGTGCCGTGAGTGACCTGTGCATTTTTCTGACACAGCAGACGTCCGGCAAAGAACATTCCCAGTCCGATCAGCACCACACGGATAATATGCAGGTTCAGCAACCCTTCCGGCATAACCCGTGGTGTCATTCCGGCATAGATCGGCTCACCGATGTTACCGGTCAGCGACAGCGCACTCAGCAGTATCAGCAGCAATCCCGCCACGCCCGCCGCAAGCGCAATCTTCACCACACGCTGAATCAGCACATCCTCACGGGCATAACCCAGTGCAGTTACCAGCAGCAGTCCGGCAATCATTCCGCCGGTCAGCAGCACGGAACCGAAGAACCCGGTATAGGTAAACAGTCCGCCCCACAGATTAAACAGGGTGTTTGCGTACAGCGCGGACATCACATACATATACACCAGCCCCGCCACTGCACTTAACAGCAGCAGGAAGCCGTTCACTTTCTGTTTTAACAGCAGCAGCGCGACACTGAAGAACAGCAGCGCCATATAAACAGCCGTCGCCCAGACTTCACGGCTCATCCACGAGTCAGAAACGTGCAGCATGGTATAAAACATATGGAACGGATTCCCCATATGGAACAGGGAACCCAGCAGACCGGCACAGCCCAGCAGGAAAGAGACAACCAGCGGAACGCGCACCCATTTCATCGCGGTGCGGGCATCCGTGCAGCCGAACAGGCGGAAGTAACAAAGTAACGTGATCACCAGACAGCCGACCGAAGCCTGCATAAATAAGGTGAATATAACAAGAGGCAGTTCATGCATGATCATTCTCCTTATCCTTTGGTGCCGACAACCAGGTTCGGCCGGGTAACGGATGAGTTAGGCAAACCGCCGATATCGGCATTGGTACCGTATTTTTTGCGCAGTTCGCTGATAAGACCAAACTCAATGGCGCGCATCGGGCAGGAATCCACACACATCGGATTGCCGCCCTGCTCCCGCAGATCCAGACAGGTATCACATTTGGTCATCATACCGAGCGCAGGGTCAAACTGCGGTGCTTCATACGGACAGGCCCAGGTACAGTAACGGCAGCCCACACACTTGTCATGATCCACCAGCACCACCCCGTCCTCTTCCCGCTTATGCATCGCGGTTGTCGGGCAATGGCTGACACACTGCGGATCATCACAATGGTTACAGGCAATGGAGAGATGCCAGCGGCGCGGGCGCGGATACTCCCCGGCCTCGATATCATACACCCGGCGGAAGTTACGCCCGACCTCGAGATCGTTCTTATCCTTACACGCCACAACACAGGTTTTGCACCCGATGCAGGCGGCGACATTTATATAAAATCCAACTTGCTTATCCATGTCTGTGCCCCTTATCCGATAATCCGCTGCGGCAGACGCGCATCGTCAGTTAATTGCTCACCGTGCCATTTTTCGATATTACACAGCATCGTGTTCCACCCGGAGGTGCCCAGCCCGGTCGGTACCTGAATCGTCAGGGAGTTATCCGCCCCGGCCATATCGATCCCGGTGGTTTCATCCACATTGGTCCAGCTCCCGTGCGGCAGTGCAACCACACCCGGTTTCATGGTCTGGGTCACCAGTGCCGGACGCAGGATTTTGCCCTGCGGGCTGGTCACCAGAACCGTTTCACCCTGTTTGATATCCAGACGTTTGGCATCGGAGGCATTAATATAGATAGGGCTCGGCCACTGCTCACGCAGCCACGGCACGTTATCCAGGGTACTGTGTGAACGGCGCAGATAGTGCGGGTTATAGACCTGGAACGGATAATCCCCTTTCTCTTTTTTGCTGAAATCTTTAAAACTGGCTTCATAACCGCTCGCAGACGGGATGTATTCGGCGATTGGCGGTAATTCTGTCCAGCCGCACTCTTTCGCTTTCTCCGTCAGCGTTTCGCAGTAGATTTCAAACTTACCGCTCGGCGTCGGGCGCGGATTCGCCGCCGGATCGCGGATAAAGTCCTCATACGCAATATAACCGTAATTATCATCCGCAGTGCGCTCCACCTGATATTTCCCTTTGGTCAGGAATTCATTCAGCGTGATACGTCCTTCCTGCGGCGTACCGGTCACCTGCCATTCATCAATATCCGCCTGCGTAATGGTGAACAGCGGCGCTTTGGTAACGCCATCTTCGGTAATGATGGTTGCACCGTTGAGTTTGTTGAAGAACTGCTGCTTTTCGGAGATCGGGAAGATCTCGTCCACATTGACACCCAGGCGTTTACCCAGCTCTTTCGCGATCCACTGGTCGCTTTTCGCTTCATACAGCGGCGGGGTCACATTCACCGCAGCAATGATTACTTCACGGTTACTCGGGTTAAGAATGGTACCCTCGCGCTCCCACTCGGTTGTCACCGGCAGGATCACATCCGAATATTTCGCACAGGTATGCGGGACATAGGCTGCGGTCGCGATAAATTCCACACCGCTGCGGTAAGCCTCAATCCCCTGCATAATATTGGCGCGGGTCTGTAAGGTGGCGTTAAACGGATGAAAAATCATCTGAATATTGGCATCCACATCCCCGACACCGCGCTGACGGAATTTTTTCTCCAGCAGGGCGCGGTTCAGTTCATTGTGGTTGATTTTCAGACTGACCGGGTTTTTCACCGCCGGTAAGCCGTTCGCACCGGCCATCACCAGACGGGTGCCGTTGTTCCCGGCGGCATAGTGACAACACGCGCCGGTCATGCGGCCCGGGCGGCCCATATGGCCGGTCATAAAGCCGAGTGTTGAAAATGCCTGAACCCATCCCTCACCGTTATGAATACGTGCCGGTGCCCAGCCGGTTAACAGCGCCACGCGCTGTGTGCCGCCAATCTGACGTGCCAGCGAGCGGATATCCGATGCGGAGATACCGCAGATCTCTGCTGCCCATTCCGGAGTGGTCGGTTTGCCGGTATAGGTACCCAGCAGATAATCTTTGAAGTTTTTCTTCGGATCAGCCCCTGACGGCATATTGCTTTCATCGAAACCGACAGTGCAGCGGCGCAGGAATTCCCAATCGATCAGCGGATTTTCCGGGCTGTCCATCTCCAGCAGTGCATGCATGATCCCCAGCGCCAGCGCGTGGTCTGTACCCGGGTTGATCGGATACCAGTCTGCATCCATCAGTTCTGCGGTGGCGGTATAGCTCGGGTCGATACTGATAAAACGCGCTCCGGCTTTTTTCGCCTGATAATAGTTATAAGTCGGACTGCCCGGACTGGACCACGCCGGGTTCGCACCCCACATCACAATCAGCTGTGAGTTACGCATATCAAAACGGTCATTGGTGCCGAAGGTGTAGAACCCTTCCAGCAGCCCCAGATGTGCCGGCGTTTCAAACCACGCCCCCCAGGAAGTCGTCCCCCAGTCACCGGTAAAACCGCCTGCGGCAGAGAATACACTCTGAAAATCCGTACCGTTACCACCGGTAACCCACAGGGATTCATTGCCGTGTTGTCCGGTAATGCGTTTGGTTTCGGACGCCACAATATCCAGCGCCTCATCCCAGCTGATACGCACCCACTGATCGCGTCCGCGCAGGGTTTTATCCCCGCCGCCCGGTGCCCAGTTTTTACGTTTCATCGGGTATTTCAGGCGGTCAGCCCCGAACACCTGTTTACGCTGGGAGCGGCCGCGCAGACACCCGCGCTGCTGCGGGAAGTCCGGGGAATCGGCCACCACATCATCGGTTTTTTGTCTGATCACCACGCCATCAGCCACCAGTGCTTTGTTAACACAGCGGCCGCCGCAGTTATGCCAGCAGGCGACAGGTTTCCACTGCCCTTTGGCGGCTGAAGGTGCTGCGGGGTGGTCTGTGCCGGTGCCGGGGTGGCGGCATGAAGTTGTCTGCTCAGCGGCAGTGCCGCCATGGCGGATGCTGCCGACGTCCATTTCAGAAATGAACGGCGGGTTACGCCGGTTTTCTGTCTGTCTGACATTGCTCTTACCTCATCATCATGTTTTTAAATTATTATTGTAAGTTTATTAATTCATTGATTTTTTTATAATCATTCCGGACAAAGACTTCCAGAAGTGTACTGAGCTGACGATAAAACCCCGTTTCCGCGTGATTATTCAGTTCACGGCAGAACGGTGTGATAAACGCCAGCAGATGTGCCTGCATAAATTCAGATGAAACCGCCAGCAGTGCGGTAATGCGCTCACATATCGCCTGTTCACGGTCAAGTTCCTGTGATGCCTGCTCACTCAGCTTCCACAGGAAATCCAGTTCATAGCCGATGTGATCCGCCGCCTCATACTCCGTTTCCGGCAGATGAAAACCGTGCTGCTGATAAAAGGTTTTCACGTTCAGGGTGCTCTCCTGAAACAGCAGTTTGTCGCGGGAGACATAAACTGACTCCCACGGCGGCGCAGGCGGTGATTCCGGTCCGATAAACAAACGCGTAAAGTCCCAGTGCAGCGCCTCAAAATCAGATGCCCCCTGTTTAAGCATGCGGGTGTTCAGATCATCCCGCATGGCATCGAGCGCACTCTGCATGGCAGGCAGCGAGTCATCTGCCGGAAACAGTGACAGCCCCTCATCACGCAGATAAACCAGCAGTTCTGCTGTCGGCTCGTCCGTCAGCAGACGGCGCAGAACATCATAAGCAAACTGACGCGCATACAGATAATCCGGGTCCCGGTCATCACTGTTCACACATACCTCCGTGGATATCGTCGGGCGAAAATTCAGCGGGCGTGGTGAGTTCAACCCGCACTTCTTTAATCAGGGGATTGCCCTGCTCATCGGCCTCCGCAATATGGGATGTCAGCAGAACAGGCAGTTCAGGGGTTTCCGTCAGGTGCATAATCGATTCAGGACTGAATTGTAAAAAATCGTGCAGGAGATCTTCCCGGAAGGGTGCATCTGCTTTACGCAGCACCGCCGCGACAGCAGCGCAATCCTCACCGAACACCTTCGCGCTTTTGAAAAAATAATCGCGGGGAGAAAAAAGGTAATACGGCTCCGCGCTGAGAAACGCGTTGCTCTGATACACCTGGCCGGTGTGTTTGTTCTCCAGTGAGCAGTAATGCACACCGGCGGAAAGCTGATTTTCGAGGGCAAATTTCAGTACCCGCAGACAGGCAAGTTCACTGTCCGCCACCGCCAGACCACCGGCATACCAGTAATTGTAATAAACTTCGTAAGGCGGATTTTTCAGGGCAAAGCCCCGTTCCTGATAGGCCGGGCTGTTGGTCAGCGGAAAACAGAATTCCAGCAGATTGATGCCGTTCACGCCGATAGCATCCAGTTTCAGCAGCAGGTCATACATCTGCTCTTCACTGCCGGGGATCACCGGCATTTCCACCATCACATCCGGAAAAATCTCCCGTGCCAGCGCTATCCGGCTGAGCACTTTTTCAATTTTCTCCGGCGGATCATCAATTTTGATACTGAAACGCACCTCTTTCAGACCGGCTGCCGCCAGTGCCAGCGCGGTATTGCGATCCAGCGGATCACCGGCGGTATACAGCCGGGTATGAACGCCGGGCAACTTCGCCTGTACCGTCTCAAAAAAGCGGATGCTCTCCTGACGAAACAGCAGCGGCTCGCCGCCGGTCAGCGCAATGTGAGTAAGCGGATACCCTTCTCCGGCAATCGCATTCACTTCACCAATGGCATCACGCATCTCATGCTGAAAACCATCGTAATTTTCCTGATTCGGATTGAAGCAAAAATAGCAGTCGCGGTGACATTTCAGTGATAAAAATGTGGTGTAACTGCCCTCACCGGTGCGGCACTGCACACACGCGGATGACAGCCAGCGGCTGTGAATACTCTTGCCGTTATTGGCAAAAACCGCCCCCAGCGCTTTGACTTCACGGCGCAGTGCATCCGTTTCCGCCCGGCGGCGGCGGGGTGCTTCAAATGGTAATCCGTACTGCGCAATGGCCTGCTGTGTCTGTTTTTCAATATCGGCATAGCGCCTGACATACCGCTGCAACGCCGCATTATGCTGTAAAACCGGGGTCTGTTCTGTCAGCGGGTAAATCATAGAAGATTCCTTAACGTACGCTGCCGGAAACGCTCCGGCGGGTATCACTGGCTGAGATAAAATAGTCAGGTATATTCCTGCATTTATTTCTCATATTTCAGGTGTGACCGATGTGAACAGGTAATATTTTTACATGTTCAGTGTAAATGAGTGAAATACCGGCATATTGAGCGGGATCAAGATGAAATCAATTTATCGCTATAGATACAAGTATATAGCGATAATATTATCAGCCAATGATGAATATAATAAAGTCAGAGAGGATAAATAAAAAAATAACTATAAATCAAAATAATACAATGATGCAGTACTGCATTAAAATGCCGTAAATGCGATTGATATTTAATAAATAATTAAATTAAAAACCATATAGCAATAAAAGTCCGGATTAAAAATATTAAATAATATATTTTTATTTCATTTTATTAATTCATCAGTTTATCTGACAAATAATATTAGCATTACACCGTTATATAATATAATCCGAAGTATTTAAATGCTCCCGTTTCAGCCGGAGATCCTGGTTTTTGCAGCGCAGCGGAATAAAATCATTCTGAATGACCGATTTTCTCTGTCTGAGGCCGGATATACACAATTATCCTCTTTTATTGTATGGATACAGGTTGCAGACAATAACCCTTCTTTCTTTAATGATACTTATCGGCATAAAAACAAAACGGGCGCAAAAGCGCCCGTTTTCAGGCCGTTGACAAACCCGCAGGGGGTGGCGACGACCAACAGTGGTTGTAAAAATAAACCTGGAAAATCAATTTATTGATTTTCGGCTGATAACACTTTCGGCTAATAACACTTTCGGCTGATAACACAAAGCAGGAAAAACCACGTTTTATCCTGCTTTGTCAGCAATATCAAAACGGGCGCAAAAGCGCCCGTTTTGTTTGTTGTCTGCGGATAAATCAGATACTGAAAGATGAACCACAGCCACAGGTTGTTTTGGCATTCGGGTTGGTCACGATAAACCGTGAACCTTCCAGCCCTTCGGTATAATCCACACAACCGCCGACCAGATATTGCAGGCTCATCGGATCAACCACCAGCGCCACGCCCTCTTTCTCGATGGTCATGTCGCCGTCATTGATGGCATCATCAAAAGTGAAGCCATACTGGAAACCGCTGCAGCCGCCGCCGGTGATATACACACGCAGACGCAGGTTCGGATTTTCTTCATCCGCGATTAATATTTTTACTTTTTTAGCTGCCGCATCAGTAAATTGCAGAGGCATTGCTGAATCATCGCTCATTTATTACTCCAGACTGGCCGTGACCAGTAAACACACGCAGAAGCTGACCGCTTCCGGACACTACCGGTGATTATCCACCACCTCCGGCAATCGTTCAAGTTTCGTCACACAGAAAGCACAGTATCCACATTATTAATAAGGATATAGTTATCATGAGGATAATGCGATAAGTTGGATTCACCGGCGCTCTCCTTTACAATAGCCGCAATTTCCCGCTCACCGACTGACAGGAGTCCTGCATGAGCCGTTCTGAAAATCTCTATACTGAAGCACAACATTTTATCCCGGGTGGCGTGAACTCACCGGTTCGTGCCTTTAACGGCGTCGGCGGTACTCCGCTGTTTATCGAACGCGCCAACGGAGCCTATATTTATGACGTCGACGGCAAAGCCTATGTCGACTATGTCGGTTCATGGGGACCGATGGTACTGGGGCATAATCACCCGGCCATCCGCACCGCTGTCATCAAAGCGGTGGAAAAAGGGCTGAGCTTCGGTGCGCCGACCGCCGATGAAGTGGAAATGGCCAAATTTGTCACCGAACTGGTGCCATCCATGGATATGGTGCGGATGGTAAACTCCGGCACAGAAGCCACCATGAGTGCGATTCGTCTGGCGCGCGGCTACACCGCCCGCGATAAAATCATCAAATTTGAAGGCTGCTACCACGGGCACGCTGACTGTCTGCTGGTCAAAGCCGGTTCCGGCGCACTGACCATCGGCCAGCCGAACTCACCGGGTGTCCCGGCAGACTTTGCCAAACACACGCTGACCTGCACCTACAATGATCTCGGTTCTGTCCGTGAGGCATTTGAAAAACACCCGCACGATATCGCCTGTATCATTGTCGAACCGGTCGCCGGGAATATGAACTGTATACCGCCGTCAGCGGACTTCCTGCCGGGCCTGCGCGCCCTGTGTGATGAATTCGGTGCACTGCTGATTATCGATGAAGTAATGACCGGCTTCCGTGTCGCCCTCGGCGGTGCGCAGGCACATTATGATGTTGAGCCGGATCTGACCTGTCTGGGTAAAATTATCGGCGGCGGAATGCCGGTGGGCGCCTTCGGCGGCCGTGGTGAAATTATGGAAAAACTGGCTCCGACCGGCCCGGTTTACCAGGCAGGAACCCTGTCCGGTAACCCGATTGCGATGGCAGCGGGCCTTGCCTGCTTACATGAAATCGCTCAGCCGGGTGTACATCAGCGCCTGACCGAACTGACAGATATGCTGGCAGACGGCCTGTGCGAAAAAGCCCGCGAAGCCGGTATTCCGTTTGTGGTTAACCATGTCGGCGGGATGTTCGGCCTGTTCTTTACCGATGCACCGGCAGTTACCTGCTATCAGGATGTGATGAACTGCGATGTTGAGCGCTTTAAGAAGTTCTTCCATCTGATGCTGGAACAGGGCATTTACCTGGCGCCATCCGCCTTTGAAGCCGGGTTTATGTCTGTCGCTCACAGTGATGAAGATATCCGTAAGACGATTGATGCGGCCGCTTACGCCTTCTCAAAACTGTAATACCGCATAACCCGTCACGCCCGGCATCTGTCCGGGCGTTTTTGTTTTTCGTCTTGCTTTCTTTTTTTTTCTGCTTAAAATTCCCTCTGTTAGCCCACTCTTTTTCCGTATTACCGCGGCTGCTGAACCCGGTAATTCAATTCTGAAAGAGAGAAAAAGATGGATAACACCCGAAACCGCGCCTGGCGCAGATTCAAAAACCGTATCAATAAGTCCCGTGATCAGAAGCACGATGCATCGTTATATGATTATCCGGCAGAAAAATGCTGGAAAATGATGTACGGACGCAGTGAAAAAATGATCCGGGCGGCTCAGTTGGGCATGGCATATCCGCAAATCAGTCAGGCGGTTCTGACGCGCAACGCCTGCGATGAGGAAGATAAAGTATGAATGTCCTGTTTATCTGCAGCCGCAATCAATGGCGCAGTCCGACGGCCGAACATCACTGGCGGAATCACCCGCAGTGGTCAGTTCGTTCCGCCGGTACCAGCCGCAATGCAAAACGCCGGGTTACCCCGGCGTTACTTCAGTGGGCTGATGTGATTTTTGTGATGGAGCAAAAACACAAAAACCGCCTGAAAGCGGAATTTACCCGCCTGTTGGATCACAAACCCCTTCATGTCCTTGAGATCCCGGATGATTATCATTACGGCGATCCGGCGCTGATCGCCCTGCTGGACGATCTGGTGCCACCGTATCTTTCCGCTGACTGAACCTTACCGGATCAGAATTCCCGCTGCTCTGTCAGCCAGCCGTTAAAGCGAACCGAGCACTCATCCTTGTCAGCCAGTCCGGAGGCGATAAATATATTCTTTTTATTGTCCCTGTTCACATACGTGATCCGCAAAACCAGGTTATACGCCGGGTTAGCGGTAAACAGTTTCTTATAGGATTCCGGTGAGCTTTTGGCTTTGTCTGTCAGGGCATCATAAGTTTCCTGCGCAAACTGAGAAATCAGCAATTCCCCGGCCGGTTGAGCAGACAGAATTTCTGTTTTGGTTTTGCTTTCATCGATCTGCTTTATATCAATATGAAGCGTATGCTCCATCACTATCTGCATTTCCCGGTCAACGGAACGGCCGGGTGTGCTGCATTCACTGACAATATCCGGTGCGGCAAATAACGGCGCACTGACCAGTGCTAACAGCAGCGGAGATAAATATTTCAGTTTCATTCGACAATCAGCTCCGTATCACCACTGTCCACAATTTCTTTTCTGCGGGATTTTATCAGAACAATACAGCCGGTGGATGCAGTCCCGGGATTACTGACACTGTCACCGTGGATCAGAAATCCGTCCCGCCCGCACATACTGTTACCGGCATCCGGGGTTAACCGGAGAGTATACGCACCTGCTGTATTATGTGTGAAAGGTGCGCCGATAGTGTATGTTCCGCGCGGCAGCGGCCCCTGATTAACTTTGCATTCATTGGCTGAATCATTTTTGTACCCTTCCGCACCGGCGTACTCCGCATAAAACTGATGCACGCCGTTCAGTGAAAAAGCCCGTGTTGATACATTATATTTCCATGACATTTTAGAATATTCCTTATCCGTTAAAACAAATCATCATGATAAAAGTTTGATAAATTTAAAATCTTAAAAATAATACCACCATGACAATAAATTGACAGCACAGTGCCCATACACGGTAATTTAACTTAAGGTGGATTACGCGGTGCTGTAATGAAAAAATACGCCTCCCGGAGAAAGAGGCGTATAAGATTACGAGCAATGTAATCAAACCTTATAACTGTGAATATTATACTTTTATAAATGATTGCACGGTGGTCAGCGCCAGCCGGGTCAGTGCAGAATAAAACGGGCTGTTTCCGTGGGTATCCAGCCGCTGCGCGTAACGCGGCAGCCAGTTCATCAGGTGCTGACTGAGCAGCGTGTTAACGGCCGCTGCCCGCATTTCAGAGGCCAGTACCGCCGCCTGAAATAAAATCAGCCCGACATGGTCAGCCGGTTCCGGATACGGAGTATTGAGTTTCAGCCGCTCCTGTTTTAAAAACGCACTCAGCGCAAGGGTTGAATCCCCCTGCAATAATCCTTCCGCATCCAGATATACCGACCCCCAGGGCGGAGCCGGTAACGCTCCCGGCCCGGCAAACAGTGACTGCCATGCGGATTTCAGCATTTCTGTGCCCGCTGCCGCCGTACGGCTCAGTTGCAGGCAAAGTGTGTCATCCACCTCACACGGCCACTGCTGCGCAAACCCCGGTAAGGAAAACAAACGCATGGCGGTCCGGTTGCTGTCATCATCCGGCGGGAACAGATAGCAGATCCCCAGCACGTTAAATGCAGCCGCATAGTGAGCTGTTCTGCTCATGACATCCCCCGTCAGATATGAATGTAATAGAACACATAGCGCAGCATAAACTCTGCCGCGATGGTCAGCAGACAGCCGCTGATAAATCCGCCGCAGACCGGTAAACCGCTGCGTGCTTTTTTCTGTACCCGCACCAGAGAGATACCGCAGAGTGCCACACCAATCACCGCCGCTGCCCAGACACCAATCCGCAGCCCGGCAATACTGTCATACGCCTCAATCGGTGACAGCGGAAAGGTGATTGATGTGTGTGTCAGTTGCGTACGCGTCAGGTAATGCGCATAAAACGGCTGATACAACAGGCGCCCGATCAGACTTACCGCCATCACACTCCACAGCAGCCATAATGATGATAATGACAGTGCGTCAGCAGGCAATGTAATTCCGGCCCGGTGTCCGGCTTTCCGGATCACCATCACCACCAGAACAAACAGGACGGCCCCGAGTGTCAGTGTTGTGCCGTAAAACATCAGATAGGTGTTGATATCATTCCAGGTCAGAATCGAGGTATAGCGGTAAATCGATGCCATACAAAAAATATCAGCCAGCCCGATCGCCATTGCCCCGCCGTATAACAGGAAAGAGAATTTTCCTGTCTTCCACAACCAGAGAAAACTGACACCGAGCGCACCGACAAACGCGGCTGTTACCACCACTTCCCGGCTGAGCCAGGCGCTGAACACATTATTAATCGCATTCGGGGCATTAAGCGGCACACCGAGGTGAGTAATTGATGCAACTGAGCCCGCACCGGCAATACCGCAGATAATAAAAATCGTCAGCATCATAAAGCGCTTAAAACTGTCTGCCGGGAGGCGGCGGCTGAGATGCACGGCAAACACCCCGCTCACAACGCACAGCCCCGCCGCCGCATTCATCATGTAAGTGAAAATTAAAAGTGACCACTCATTCATTTTTCTTTTCTCTCACTGTTCATATCATCAAAATTTGCGCCCTGATGCGGATTAATCACCAGATTCGGATGTGTAATTGCCGGATCCGGCAGCCCGGTCACGTAATCAAGGTCACCGTATTTCGCCCGCAATTCCTCAATAGGCCCGAACTGAATCGCCCCGAGCGGGCAGGTGCTGACACATACCGGCTGCTCACCGTTCTGCTGAAGATCAATACAGAAATCGCATTTCGACATCTGCTTTGTTTCCGGATTCATCTGCGGTGCGCCATACGGACACGACCACGCACAGGCACCGCAGCCGACACATTTATCGGTATTGACCATGACGATGCCGTCCCCTTCGCGCTTATGCATTGCAGTTGTCGGGCAGTTGCGCACGCAGATCGGGTCTTTGCAGTGGTTGCAGGAGATGGAGAGCGTATAGGCGAACACGTTATTGATCAGTGCGCCGTTTTTATTGCGGCTGTAACCACCGCCGGACATTTCATACACGCGGCGGAAGCGGCGGCCGACATCAAGATTATTTTTATCCTTACACGCCACCTGACACGCCTTGCAGCCGGAGCAGCGCGCGGAATCAATATAGAAACCTAACTGTTTGTCGCTGACTGCCGGATAAACGATAAATTTGCTCATGCTTTTTCCACCTCAACCACTTTTTCCACCTCAACTACTTTTTCCACCTCAACTAATAATGTCTGGTGCGCGTTGCCGTGGGCGAGCGCGGTACTGCGTGACGAGGTGAGCACGTTGGCACATCCGCCCTGATCGATGCCGTTACTGTCCGGCTGCCACCAGGCGCCGGCCTGTAATGCCACCACTCCCGGCATAATGCGCTGTGTGATTTTCACCGGTATCATGGTGATCCCGCGATCGTTATGCACTTTCACTTTTTCACCGTCACCGATACCGCGATCTGCCGCGTCCGCCGGGTTGATCCACAATTCCTGGCGCTGCACTTCCTGTAACCACGGGTTGGCAAACTGAGTGGAGTTCGCGCGGTTGCGCCCTTTCCAGGTGATCAGCTGTAACGGGTATCTCGCCGTGAGACTATCCTCCGGGCCCTCGGTGGCTGCCACATAATGAGACAGCGCCGGGATCTCCGGATTGTGCATGTCATACAGGCGCTTGGAGAAAATCTCGATTTTGCCGGACGGAGTCGGGAACGGGTTGTTTTCCGGATCCTGAATGTTCTGCTCAAACGCGACGTTCTGCGTATGCGGACGATGCGTTAATAAATGGCGGCGTTTAACCAGCAGTTCCGCAAATGACGGAATGTTATCTTCCGGGCGCTTTTGTGCAGCATCATTAACGAGGAATTCTATCCAGTCGCGATCCGTTTCGTGACCTTCCGTAAATTCATCACGGACCCCCAGTTTTTCAGCAACCTCACACAGCCAGTCATAATCCGTGCGACGCTCAAACTCCGGTTCAATGGCTTTTTCAGACAGGATCAGGTAATCACCGTAACTCCAGGTACCGCCGATATTCCAGCGTTCGAGGAAACTGGTTTCCGGCAACAGCAAATCGGCATATTTGGCGCTCGGTGTAAGATAGAGATCACTGCACACGATAAATTCGACTTTCGATTCATCCTCCAGCACTTTCGCGGCATGAAGAATATCGGTGTTCTGGTTGGTCATGTAATTACCCGCCATCGAGAACATCATTTTGATTCCGGTGCCGAGTTTGTCTGCATTTTTCAGCCCGTTCTCCGGGGTCACCAGGGTTTTGTCTTCGCACGCCTGCACCCAGTTGGTGATATTAATTTTGGCTTTGACCGGGTTATCAAACAGCGCCGGACCGGCGATGGTTTTGCGCAGTTCCGGGTTCAGCGCCATGCCGTAACCTGCTGCCCAGCCGCCGCGCACACCGACATTACCGGTGATGGTTGCCAGCAGCGTGGCTCCGCGCGCACTCCGCTCGCCGCAGATATGGCGCTGCGGTCCCCAGCCCTGCATCAGCACTGCCGGTTTGGTGACGGCATATTCACGCGCCAGCTGACGGATAGTCTCCGCCGGCACTTTGGTGATTTTCTCTGCCCATTCCGGGGTTTTGGCAACGCCGTCTTTTTTACCGGTCAGATACGCTGACAGCGATTCATTATCCGCGACACCTTCCGGCATCTGGTCTTCGCTGAATCCCAGGGTGTATTTATCAATAAATGACTGGTCATGAAGATTTTCTGTCACGATGACATACATCATCGCATCCATCATGGCGTTATCAGTCGTCGGCAGGATCGGTATCCACTGATCGGCCAGCGAGGACGCTGTATCGGAGTAGCGCGGATCAACGACAATAAATTTGGTGCCGTTCTTTTTCATCTTCTGAAAATAGTGGTTGCTGTGCCCGAAAATCGTTTCGTTCGGGTTATGCCCCCACAGGATCACCAGCGGCGTGTTTTCCAGGGTATCGAGCGTACTGCCGCTGGCAGCGGTTCCGTAGGTATACGGCGTGGCGGCCATGGTGTTACCGTTACTGACCGAGTGATAATTTTCCAGGAATCCGCCGGTCAGATTAAACAGGCGGCGCAGCATATTCGCGCCGGAAAAAATCCCGCCGGTCACCCCGGTACTCAGACTGACAAACCGCGACGCCGGGCCGTGTTTGTCACTGATGCGCTGCCATTCAGCGGCGATCAGACTGGTGGCCTCATCCCAGCTGATGCGCTCAAAACGTCCCTCACCGCGCTTACCGACCCGCTTCATCGGGTATTTCAGGCGATCAGGGTGATAAATAAATTTCCGGTAACCGCGTCCGCGTACGCAGGCGCGCATGATCGGCATCTCTTCATTCAGTTCCGCATCCGGACGGGTCGTGATGCGGACAGCTTTTCCGTCTTTGATATGGGCGCGGATATCACATTTCCCGCCGCAGTCAAAACTGCTGCAGGTCGGTACAATGCGCACGCCGTCATCCGCCTGATGAACCGGAATATGTGCCGGATCAGACGGCGCGGATGCAATACTTTCAGAGGCCAGAAACGGCACCGCAGATAATACGGAGCTGACCTGTATAAAACGGCGGCGGCTTATTTCGCCGGGCGCAGCGGATTTTTCATTATGGTGGCCGGATTGATGACTCATAATAGATTTACCCCGGGTGAGAAACACATTGCGGAATTTAACAATCAGAAAATAATAAATATTATTTAATTTTAAATAACCGGAAATAACATCACACCGCCGGTAATCAGTTAATAACCGGTAATAATGATAATCTGAACAAACAGAATGGCGGCAGCAAGATAGTAATAGATTAATATATTGCCGCCATGCGCAAATCAGACAACGACAATTGAATTCCGGCCTCTTTCCCGCTACTGTTAACTGAACGTTTTGTATTTGTTATCGTAAAAATACAGATGCGGCATCCGGTTCCGTTATTATCACAATAAGACCTGTTTTGCGGTGACGGGATCTGATATAACACCCGCCGGTTTTTCCTTTCAGTCAGATACGGAGCACAGCACTTATGAGAAATATTCCGTTAAAAAGCGTGGATAATATCGCGCGGGATGTCATTGCGCTCGGTACAGATTATCTGCCTGATACCCTGCTGGAATATCACGCTCACCGCCGGGCGCAGTTTTTGTATCCGGCCACCGGACTGATTGAAGTCAGTACCGCAGACGGCGAATGGGTGATCCCGCCGTCCTGCGGGGTATGGATACCGGAACAGGTCGCCCATGAAACACGGATGCTGAATGTCAGCACCCGCAGTCTGTATATCGAACCGGCAGCAAAACCGCGCCACGCCGTCAGTTGTGAGGTGGTGAGTGTTTCCCCGCTGCTGCGCCAGCTGCTGCTGGAAGCCGTGGATATCCCGGCGGAATATGATATTCAGGGACGTGACGGTATGCTGATGCAGCTTATTCTCTGCGAACTGGCGCGTATGCCTCCGCTGCCGTTTTTCGCGCCGATCCCGCGTGATGAGAAACTCGGCCGTCTGTGCAGAGAGTTTATGCGCAAGCCGGTGATTACCTCACAGCCCGGGGAATGGGCTGAACAGCTGCATAAAAGCGAACGCTCTTTCAGCCGTTTTTTCCGCACCCAGACCGGGATGTCGTTTTCAGAGTGGCGCCAGCAGGCTTGCCTGCTTAACTCGCTGTCTCATATTCTGTCCGGGAAATCGATTACCGAAGTGGCCTATGAGCTGGGTTACAACAGCGCAGGTGCATTTTCCATTATGTTTAAAAAACAGATGGGGCAATCCCCTTCCCATTTTAAAAATGACGATTCGGATATCCGCCATTTTTAAATTGTTTTTTAACAAATATAATTTTAGTATGATGTCCGGAATACATTTGATTTATTTTCCTGTTTTCTCTTTTTGTGTATTTCGTTTAATTGATCTGAATCAAATTTAAATTTACCTTACTACTACTTTGTGATTATTTACAAAACACTAAAATCTCTGATTATTAATTATTAAACATCAAAGTTCACTTTCATTGATTTCAGGCAATATAAATTCAACCTTTGCTGATATTCTCCTCACGATTTTTTACAAATAAATAAAAAAGAGGATGCGATGAATTTCAGCCGCAGACAGTTCTTTAAGGTTTGTGCCGGTGGTCTCGCCGGAACAACTGCCGCCGCTTTAGGCTTTATGCCGTCAGTAGCAATGTCCAATGTCCGGGAATACAAATTACTCCGTTCAAAAGAGACCCGTAACACCTGTACCTACTGCTCCGTCGGGTGCGGATTACTGATTTACAGCATGGGCGATGGTGCCATGAATGCCAAATCAGCAATTTTCCACGTCGAGGGCGATCCTGATCATCCGGTCAACCGCGGAGCGTTATGTCCGAAAGGTGCCGGTCTGCTCGATTATATTCACAGTGAGAGCCGTCTGCGTTATCCGCAGTATCGTGCGCCGGGTTCTGATAAATGGCAGCGTATCAGCTGGGATGACGCGTTTGAGCGTATCGCCCGCCTGATGAAAGCTGACCGTGATGCTAACTTCATTGAAAAAAACAGCGAAGGCACTACGGTAAACCGCTGGCTGACCACCGGGATGCTCTGCGCCTCAGCCGCCAGTAACGAAACCGGGATGCTGACCCAGAAATTTACCCGTTCCCTCGGGATGCTGGCAGTCGATAACCAGGCGCGTGTCTGACACGGACCAACGGTAGCAAGTCTTGCTCCGACATTTGGTCGCGGTGCCATGACCAACCACTGGGTTGATATCAAAAACGCCAACGTCGTTGTGGTAATGGGCGGGAATGCTGCGGAAGCACATCCTGTCGGATTCCGCTGGGCGATGGAAGCAAAAAACAACAACGATGCCACACTGATTGTTGTCGATCCGCGTTTTACACGGACCGCATCGGTGGCAGATCACTACATCCCGATCCGTTCCGGAACCGACATTACCTTCCTTTCCGGTGTGATCCTGTATCTGATGGAAAACGGGAAATTCCACGACGAGTATGTGCGCCATTACACCAATGCGCCGTTACTGGTCCGTGAGGATTATGCTTTCAGCGACGGTTTATTCAGCGGCTACGATGCTGAAAAACGCCGTTATGACAAAACCACCTGGAATTACCAGTTCGGTGAAGACGGTTATGCCCTGCGTGACGACACTCTGCAACATCCGCAGTGTGTATGGAATCTGCTGAAAACGCATGTCAGCCGTTATACCCCGGATATGGTAGAAAAAATCTGCGGTACACCGCAGGCAGATTTCCTCAAAGTCTGTGAGATTCTGGCGTCCACCAGCCCGGCCAACCGTGCGGCCACTTTCCTGTACGCCCTCGGCTGGACCCAGCATACTGTCGGTGCGCAGAACATCCGTACCATGGCGATGATCCAGCTGCTGCTCGGCAACATGGGTGTGGCAGGCGGCGGCGTGAACGCCCTGCGTGGTCACTCCAATATTCAGGGACTGACAGATCTGGGTCTGCTCTCCACCAGCCTGCCGGGTTATCTGACCCTGCCGTCTGAAAAACAGACCGACATCGGCAGCTATCTGAAAGCCAATACACCGAAAGCCACACTGCCGGGCCAGGTCAACTACTGGAGCAACTATCCGAAGTTCTTCGTCAGCCTGATGAAATCGTTCTACGGCGATGAAGCAACCAAAGAGAACCAGTGGGGCTATGACTGGCTGCCGAAGTGGGATCAGGCTTATGACGTGCTGAAGTATTTCGACATGATGAACAAAGGCGAAATCAACGGCTATATCTGCCAGGGCTTTAACCCGGTTGCGTCCTTCCCGGACAAAAACAAAGTGGTCAGCTGCCTGAGCAAACTGAAATACCTGATAACCGTTGACCCGCTGAGCACTGAAACCGCGAGCTTCTGGCAGAACCACGGTGATATGAATGATGTCGATACCGCATCCATTCAGACTGAGGTGTTCCGTCTGCCGTCCACCTGTTTCGCGGAAGAAGACGGCTCGATTGCCAACTCCGGCCGCTGGTTACAGTGGCACTGGAAAGCGGCGGATGCCCCGGGGGAAGCCCGTACCGATGGTCAGATCCTTGCCGGTATTCTGTGGAAAATGCGTGAACTGTATGAACAGGAAGGCGGTCAGGGTGTTGATCAGCTGATGAAAATGTCCTGGGATTACAAGCAGCCGTTTAACCCGGAATCCGACGAAGTCGCCAAAGAGAACAACGGCGTGGCCCTTGAAGATCTGTATGATGCCAACGGCAACTTACAGGCGAAAAAAGGTGAACTGCTCAGCTCCTTTGCACTGCTGCGTGATGACGGCTCAACCGCGTCCTCCTGCTGGATCTACACCGGCTGCTGGACCGAACAGGGCAACCAGATGGCGAAACGGGATAACAGTGACCCGTCCGGCATCGGTAACACCCTTGGCTGGGCATGGGCATGGCCGCTGAACCGCCGTGTGATCTATAACCGCGCCTCCGCTGATCCGCAGGGTAAACCATGGGATAAGAACCGTATTCTTATCGAATGGAACGGTAAGAAGTGGGTCGGTAACGATATCCCTGACTTCAATACCTCTGCACCGGACGCCGGTACCGGGCCGTTTATCATGCAACCGGAGGGTTTAGGCCGTCTGTTTGCCATCGATAAAATGGCGGAAGGTCCGTTCCCGGAACACTATGAACCGTTTGAAACGCCGATTGGTACTAACCCGCTGCATCCTGAGGTTGTTTCCAACCCGGCCGCCCGTATCTTTGAGGACGACAAAAAACGTCTCGGAAATCATACGGAATTCCCGTACGTCGGCACGACTTATCGTCTGACAGAACATTTCCATACCTGGACCAAACATGCGCGGCTCAATGCTATCGCACAGCCGGAACAGTTTGTGGAAATCAGTGAAACCCTGGGGAATGCCAAAGGGATCAGCAGCGGCGACAAAGTAAAAGTCAGCAGTAAACGCGGCTTTATCCGTGCGGTTGCTGTGGTCACACCGCGTCTTCAGACACTGATGGTGGATGGTAAGCCGGTCGAAACGGTCGGAATTCCGATTCACTGGGGTTTTGAGGGTGCTGCCCAAAAAGGCTTTATCAGCAATACGCTGACCCCGGGAGTCGGTGACGCCAACTCGCAAACGCCTGAGTTTAAAGCGTTCTTAGTTAACATCGAGAAGGCGTAAGGAGGAATTATGTCCATGCAATCTCAAGACATTATCAAACGTTCTGCGACCAACAGCATAACGCCGCCTCCTCAGGCCCGTGACGACAAGTTTGAAGTCGCCAAACTGATCGATGTATCCACCTGCATCGGCTGTAAAGCCTGTCAGGTGGCCTGTTCTGAGTGGAATGATATCCGGGATGACGTCGGGTTCTGTACCGGGGTTTATGATAACCCGACCGATCTCAGCGCCAAATCCTGGACTGTCATGCGGTTCAGCGAAACCAAAGAGAACGGCAAACTGGAGTGGCTGATCCGCAAGGACGGCTGCATGCACTGTTCAGATCCGGGTTGCCTGAAAGCCTGCCCGTCTGCCGGTGCCATTATTCAGTATGCCAACGGTATCGTTGATTTCCAGTCAGAGCACTGCATCGGCTGCGGCTACTGTATCGCGGGTTGTCCGTTCAATATTCCGCGTCTGAACCCGAAAGATAACCGGGTGTACAAATGTACGCTCTGTGTTGACCGGGTCAGCGTGGGCCAGGAACCGGCCTGTGTGAAAACCTGTCCGACCGGCGCTATCCATTTCGGCACCAAAAAAGACATGCTGGAAGTGGCGGATGAGCGCGTGCAGAAACTGCAAAAACGCGGCTTTGCCAATGCCGGTATCTACAATCCGGACGGTGTCGGCGGCACACACGTGATGTATGTGCTTCAGCACGCGGATAATCCGGAACTCTATCACGGGCTGCCGAAAGATCCGCAGATTGATACACCAATCGATCTCTGGAAAGGGGTACTGAAACCGCTGTCGGCTATCGGGTTTATCGCCACCTTTGCCGGACTGGTTTTCCACTACGTGGGGATCGGGCCGAACAAAGAGACGGACGATGAGGAAGAGGAGGAAACTCACCATGAGTAAGAAAAGCAAAATGATTGTCCGCACGAAATTTATTGATCGTGCCTGTCACTGGACAGTGGTGATCTGCTTTTTCCTGGTCTCCTTATCCGGTATTGCGCTGTTCTTCCCGACACTGCAATGGCTGACGGAAACATTCGGGACACCGGCGATGGGGCGTATTCTGCACCCGTTCTTCGGTGTGCTGATTTTCGTCGTGCTGATGTTTATGTTTTTCCGCTTCGTTAAGCACAACATCCCGGACAGAGAAGATCTGCCGTGGATTAAAAACATTATCGAAGTGCTGAAAGGCAACGAGCACCATGTGGCGCGTGTCGGTAAATACAACGCCGGACAAAAAATGATGTTCTGGAGCATTATGAGCATGATCTTTGTGCTGCTTGCCACCGGGATCATCATCTGGCGTCCGTACTTTGCGCACTACTTCCCGATGTGGATGATCCGCTGGAGTCTGCTGATCCACGCAACGGCAGCCATCATCCTGATCCACGCCATCCTGATCCATATGTATATGGCTTTCTGGGTGAAAGGGTCAATCAAGGGTATGGTGGAAGGTAAAGTCAGCCGCCGCTGGGCGAAGAAACATCACCCGCGCTGGTATGAAGAAGTGGAAGCCAAAGAAGCTGCTGAGGAAGCGAAGCAGAAGAAGTAATTTTCACCGGCTTTTAACTGTGAACTGCGCCGCAAACGTTCAATGCAACGAATGCGGCGCAGTTTTTTTATGGTTTAATTTCCATCTGCAATAAGGCATACCGCACAGTAAAACGGATAAATCAGCAGAATGAATAAGTATCATGTATCAAACAGTGAAGGAAAATTTGCTGCCGGTTCAGGTGATGACGTTTTGGAAAACAAGCTTCAGCTATCTGAAAACAATGATATTAATGATGCCGAATTAGTATTACTGGAAAAGCTTTATAAGTTTGTTTTCAGTACTGCATTTCCTGCCGGAAAAATTACCGTACCACTAATAAAACAATGGCATCGTCAGTGGCTGGGGAATATCTATGACTGGGCCGGGCAAATCCGGACTGTTAATATCAGCAAAGATAATTTCATTTTCGCGCCTGCAGGCAGAATTGCGGGGTTACTTTTACAATTCGAAAAGGAGTTCCTGAGCAGGTACACGCCCTGTACAGGAATGACCAGAGAACAACTGACAGAAGCGATCGCAGTCGTCCACACTGAATTTATACTGATTCATCCGTTTCGTGAAGGAAACGGCCGTTTGTCCCGCCTGATCGCTGATGTTATGGCAGTTCAGGGTGGATTACAGCCTCTGGATTATAACTGCTGGAAACAACATCCGGCACATTATATTGCTGCTATTCACGCAGCATTAAATCTGAATTACGAACCAATGAAATATTGGGTTAGTCAGGCACTTAAAAAAACTAAACCGCCAGCCTGAGGTGGGCATATTTTTCACGTTTTTTTTTCAGAGCCTCAGCCAGTTTTTGTGGCTCCTGTCCGGTTTCAACCGCTGTAGATGTTACAACAGCCCGGATTAGCTGTTCATTATCAGGCATTATCAGCTTCTGTTGTGTTTTCTTACTGTTTTTCATTTTTCCTCCGGACATATACCGCATACCTGATCATAATGCCATTACACATAATCCGCAATGGTCACTAAAAAAACAAAACCCGCCTTGCGGCGGGTTTTCAGTGCTTCTCACAGAACAGAGATTACTGTTCAAACATCTCTTTCAGCCAGCCGGGGGCTTCTTCACCCTGCTGCTGAGCCGGTACCTGCTGTCCGCACAGTGCCTGTGCATCTGTTGTCCAGACCGGTAAAGTCCGGGTGACACCGACGCCGTTGCAGACAAAGTTTCCATCTGCATCCACGGCCATCTCTGCGATATCTTCCGGCGGCGTGAGGTTCAGCGCCAGCGGCGGCTGATTGTCCAGATAACGGCCGTAGAGCACCAGCGCACCGGAACCGCCGTACAGGCCGGACGGGCTGTTATCATCCAGACCCATCCAGGATACGGTGACTTCTTTGCCGTCGATACCGACAAACCAGCTGTCACGCATCAGGTTCGTGGTCCCGGTTTTCCCGGCCAGATGGTATTTACCGAATTTAGATCCCAGGCGACGCGCTGCGGTACCGCGTTCCACCACCTGCTGCATGCCGTAGAGCGTCATATAAGCCGCCTGCGGAGCCACGGCGCGCTGCGCCTGCGGGAAGCTCTGGTAAATCACCGTACCGTCTTCCGCAATCACTGAACGCAGTGCGGACAGTGTCGCGCGGTTACCGCCGCTGCCGATGGTCTGGAACAGCTGAGAAACCTGCAATGGCGTCAGGTTTACCGCGCCGAGCAGCATCGCCGGAACTTTCTGGATATTTTTCGGCGGTGCGCCAAGGCGGATAAAGGTATCCGCTACCGCATCCAGGCCAACCGCCATACCGAGGTTAACCGTCGGCACGTTGATAGAGCGCGCCAGACCATCCACCAGCATCACACGGCCGCTGAAGGTTTTGCTGTCGTTACGCGGTGACCAGGTCCCGCCGCCGCCCGGCACGTTAATGGTCAGCGGCTGATCGTCCAGCCAGGTATTCAGACGGTAAGAGTCGGGAATACCGAGCGCGGTAAGATAGGTCATCGGTTTTGCCAGTGAGCCGATAGAGCGCTCCGCTGCCATCGCGCGGTTAAACCCGGCAAACTGCGGCTGGGAACCGCCGACCATCGCGCGGACTTCGCCGCTGATGCGGTCAACCACCACCATCGCGCCTTCCAGCTCCGGCTTTTTACGTTCCGCACGGATGGCTTTCACGCCCTCTTCAACCGCATTTTCTGCCGCATCCTGTGAAACCGGATCAAGCGTGGTGAAGATTTTCACCCCGGACAGATCATCCACTTTATCGCCGAGCTTCTCGCGCAGTTCCTGGCGAACCAGCTGCATAAACGCAGGCTGCGGCGTGATCACACCACTTTTCTCTTTCACACCCAGCGGACGTGCGCTCAGGACATCATACATTTCCTGATCGATCACACCGCCCTGGGTTTGCAGGAGTTTCAGTACCACGTTACGACGCTCAAGCGCATTTTTCGGGTTACGCCACGGGTTATAGACTGACGCCCCTTTCACCATACCCACCAGCAGTGCCACCTGGTCGAGGCTCAGCTCATCCACCGGACGGCCGAAATAATAGAGGCTCGCCAGCGGGAAGCCGCGGATCTGTTCATCCCCGCTCTGCCCCAGATAGACTTCGTTGAGGTACAGTTCCAGGATACGGTCTTTGTCGTAGCGGTAATCCATAATGAGCGCCATATAGGCTTCATTGGCTTTACGCACCAGTGTCCGTTCGTTGGATAAGAACAGGTTTTTCACCAGCTGCTGTGTCAGGGTACTGCCGCCCTGCACCGCACGTCCCGCCGTCAGGTTTGCCAGCAGGGCACGTCCGATGGAGGTGATGCTGATACCGTCATGTTCATAGAAGTTGCGGTCTTCGGTCACCAGCAGGGCTTTGACCAGCTCATCCGGGAAGCCGCTGCGGGCCAGGAACAGACGCTGCTCACCATTCGCGGACTGCATCATGGTGATCAGTTTCGGATCGAGGCGGAAGAAACCGAATTCGCGGCCGTTATCCACGTTTTCTATTTTTTCCAGTCCGCTGCTGCCGAAGGTCAGACGGGCATTGATCTGCCCCTCTTTGCTGTCCGGGAAATCAAACGGGCGGCGCAGCATCTGAATGGTATTACCGGTCACAGAAAACTCACCGGCACGGGTGATTTTAGTGACTTTGCGGTACTGCATGCCTTCCAGCAGTTTAACCATCTCATTCAGGCTGTAATCCATACCAGGCTCAAGGTTAACGGTGCGTCCGTAAACCGCGGCAGGCAGATCCCAGACTTTGCCGTCCAGGCGGTCACTGATTTTTCCGGCCAGATAAACGCCGTAGATCCCCAGCAGGATAGCCATCACAATGCCGAGTTTGACCAGGAACCAGAACCAGCGCCAGCGTCGTTTAGGCGGCTTGTTTTTGCGCCCTTTTTTACTCATGCGCGCAGTATCCTCTTCATCGTCATAATCATCATCCGGCTCGTCATCACCAAATTCATCATCGTATTCAATATCATCGTCATAATCCTCATCCCGGCGGCGACGGCGGTCTGAGCGCCCTCTTTTTTTACCGGCAGAGGCTTTACTGCCCCTGCGGCCGGTGGGTTCACGATCAAAATCAGACATGGTCTCTCCCGTCAGTCTGTCTGCCGCACAGTGATGTGCCGGGCGGGACAGGCGGTTATTTCATCAGTCGCTATTGTCGCCGATTCCGGCAACAGACACAGTAAAAATCCGTTAAACAAAGGCTATCTTTGCATTTACATAAACTTTTTTACACGCTTTGTCGGCAGTGCGTTTGCCGGATCATCCGGCCAGAAATGTTTGGGATAACGCCCTTTCATCTCTTTCTGCACATCCCGGTAACTCCCGCCCCAGAAGGCTTTCAGGTCAGCGGTCACCTGCAGCGGGCGGTGTGCGGGGGATAGCAGACTGACCGTCACCGGCACTCTTCCCTGCGCCACCACCGGCGTTTCACGGACACCATACATCTCCTGAATCCGGACTGCCATCACCGGCGGTTTATCCGCGGCATATTCTACAGGTATCCGGGTCCCGGTGGGTACTTCAAAATGACGCGGGAACTGTGCATCCAGCCATTGCTGCTGTGACCAGTCCATCCGCTGACGCAGCGCGCCGCACAGATCCAGCTTTGCCAGCTGCTGCTGATTGCGCACCCCGGTCAGATACGGCGACAACCACGTCTCAAGCGTGGCGAGCAGTGTATCATTATCTGCGGCAGGCAGTGTCTGTTCCGGAAACAGATCGTGTGCCAGCTGCTGGCGGATAAGCAACTGCTCACAGGCGTCACTGAACGGCAGAACAGATAATCCCTGTTCGCGGATCCAGCTGAGCAGGGCTTCGCGGACAACCTCATCAGACGGTGCCGCCAGCGGTTTGCGCTCAATAATCAGCTGCCCGCAGGTGACCGCCTGCCATGCCTGCCAGCTGCCTTTGTTTTCATCACGGGTAAGACGATTTTCGGTTTTCAGCAGATGCGGTGCCATTTCTGTCAGCTGTGACAGCGCAAACGGCACTGCTTTCAGTATCCGCGCATTGGCCTGCTGATCATTTTGCAGGATCAGCGGGGCGATAAGCCCCGGCTCATTACCCAGCGGGCTGCTTTCATCTGTAACAGCGCCGGTGCCGTTTGCCAGCAGAAAAGCACCACCGCGCCCCCGGCTTCCGGCAATTCTGTCCGGAAAGCCCTGTAATAAGGTGCGGCACAACCAGCCGCTGTCCGGATCATGTGCCGGTTTTCTGACCGGCAGACCGGCCGCCTGTAATAACTGATGCGCCCGCTTATCCCAGCGGGCGGACGGGTGTGTCAGGTCATGCAGCAGATTACCGCTTCCCTCGCGGGATGGCTCTTCCAGCGCCGCAATCAGCCTGGCGGCGTAATATATCTGCGCCGGTTCTTTATTAAGTGTGTACAGCCACAATGCGGAGAGGCGCGGTTCCGTCCCGGAAGCCGCCATCGCCTCACCTTTGGCGGTCAGTCCGCCCTGCGGCAGCAGACAGCCCATTTCTGTCAGTAATTTTTTCGCCACCTGTACCGCCACGGCGGGCGGGGTATCAAGCCAGGAGAGCTGAGATACTTCGCGGCAACCCCACTGCGCCAGATTCAGCATCAGCCCGGCCAGGTCACTGTGACAGATTTCCGGTTCACTGTGGGCAGCAGCGCGTTCCGCTTCTGCCTGACCGCAGAGGTGCAGACAGATCCCCGGGGCAAGACGTCCGGCCCGACCTGCACGCTGCGTCATTGATGAGCGGCTGATACGGCTGCGCACCAGACGGGTCAGCCCGCTGCGCGGATCAAACTGCGCAGTTTTTTCCAGACAACTGTCCACTACCAGCGTCACACCTTCGATGGTCAGACTGGTTTCGGCGATATTGGTGGCCAGCACGATTTTGCGCATACCGGGCGGCGGCGGTTCAATCGCCTGCTGCTGCTCTTTCAGGGAAAGTGCACCGTACAGCGGGCAGATAAGCGTATCCGCACCGGTTTTACCGGTCAGTTGTTCCTGTAACCGGCAGATTTCCGCCTGCCCCGGCAGAAATACCAGCACGGAGCCTTCCTCCTGCTGATACAGCTGCAACACCGCACGGGCGACCTCACCGATAAAAGGCTGATGTGTACTGAGCGGCTGATAGCGTCTCTCCACCGGAAAAGCGCGCCCCTCTGCGGTGATCACTTCTGCCTGCGGCAGCAGAGAGAGCAGTTGTTCATTATCCAGGGTCGCGGACATCACCAGCAGACGCAGATCATCACGCAGCGAGGACTGCACATCCAGCAGCAGGGCAAGGGCGAGGTCGGCCTGTAAATTACGTTCATGGAATTCATCCAGAATAATGATACCAACTTCGGATAATTCCGGATCCTGCTGTAACATTCTGACCAGAATTCCCTCAGTAACAACTTCAAACCGGGTGGCGGCACTGACCCGGGTTTCGCCGCGCATCCGGTAACCGACCGTTTCCCCCGGACGTTCGCCGAGCTGTGACGCCAGACGGTGTGCCACGCTGCGGGCCGCGATACGACGGGGTTCCAGCATGATAATCCGCCCGGTGACAGAAGCATCTTTCAGCATCAGCAGCGGCAGAATAGTGGATTTCCCGCTGCCGGTGGGTGCCTGTAACAACACCTGCGGGGCACTTCTCAGTGCCGTACTGAGTGCCGGATAAATGTTACAAACGGGGGAATATGTCACAAAAACCTCATCATTATCTGCTTAACTTTCGACGCACAACATTGTAGCATTGCCGCCCCCTGAAAAGTGCAGTCACATTGACAGGAGTTATGATGGAATTTCATCCCCCGTTACAGGCGGGTACACTGGTACAGCGTTATAAACGTTTTCTTGCGGATATTATCACGCAGGACGGCCGCACAATTACTATTCATTGTGCCAATACCGGTGCGATGACGGGTTGTGCCACGCCGGGTGATACCGTCTGGTATTCCGAATCCGCTAATGCGAAACGCAAGTATCCGTACAGCTGGGAACTGACACAAACACAGGCCGGGCATCTGATTTGCGTGAATACCCAGCAGGCAAACCGGCTTGTGGCAGAGGCCATTGCGCAGAACCGAATCCCGGAACTTGCCGGGTATCAGACGCTCACGCAGGAAGTAAGATACGGCAGCGAAAACAGCCGGATTGATTTTTTACTGACGGACCCGGAGAAAAAGCCCTGCTATGCGGAGGTGAAATCCGTCACGCTGCTGGAAAACGGACACGGTTATTTTCCCGACACCGTAACTTTACGTGGACAAAAACACGTACGTGAGTTACAAGCAATTGCTGAAGCGGGAAATCGTGCTGTTCTGTTTTTTGCTGTACTGCATTCAGGGATTGAGGCCGTATCGGATGCAGCACACATTGATAAAAAATATTCATCACTTTTGCAGAAAGCGTCACAATCCGGAACAGAGATTATTTGCTACAGAATGCGGATAACACCGGATGGCATCACTGCCGGAGAAAAGATACCCTTCTCATTCATGGGGTGAATATCAATTTTTTTAATAATAAATAGGATGTTTTGTAAGTTTCGGAGTAAATAAACACGCGGTTCTTCACACCTTACAAAACTAATGAGATCAAGGGTTGCATTATCCATAATCATCTGCTATCTATAGCGGCCTATTTTTCCCCTCTAAGGGATATTGTCAGACATGCGTGTGTAGGAGAAGCATTATGCAAGAAGGGCAAAAACGTAAAACCTCGTCCCTGAGCATTCTTGCCATTGCCGGCGTGGAGCCGTATCACGAGAAGGCAGGCGAAGAATACATGAACGAAGCCCAGTTGGCCCATTTCAAGCTGATACTTGAAGCATGGCGCAACCAACTCAGGGATGAAGTAAACCGCACTGTCACGCACATGCAGGATGAAGCCGCTAACTTCCCGGACCCGGTTGACCGTGCCGCTCAGGAAGAAGAATTCAGCCTGGAACTTCGTAACCGTGACCGCGAGCGCAAACTGATCAAAAAGATCGAAAAAACCCTCAAAAAGGTTGAGGACGACGATTTTGGTTTTTGTGAGTCCTGCGGGGTCGAAATCGGTATCCGCCGTTTAGAGGCGCGTCCGACCGCAGATTTATGTATCGACTGTAAGACACTCGCTGAAATCCGCGAAAAGCAGATGGCGGGCTGACAGGTTCACCACAGACGGCGCTTTAACAGCGCCGTCCGTTTTTCTGCCTCTTCAGATGATGGAATATTCTGCCGGCTCAGCGCCCGGTTATACCGGCCGCTTCGCACCCTCTCCCTCCGGTGCGCTTCATTTCGGCTCTCTGGTCACCGCACTGGGGAGTTATCTTCAGGCCCGTCATCTCGGCGGACGCTGGCTTCTCCGTATTGATGATATTGACCCGCCGCGCGAAGTCCCGGGTGCTGCGGATGCTATTGTGCGTATTCTTGATCACTACGGTCTGCACTGGGACGGCGATGTGCTGTATCAGTCGCGCCGCCATGACGCTTACCGTGATGTGATTGAACAGCTGAAAGCAACAGGATTGTGTTATTACTGCACCTGCACACGGCATGATATCCACGACAGCGGCGGCCACTACCCCGGTACCTGCCGTCAGCGCGGGCTGCCGCCGGATAATGCGGCGCTGCGGCTGAGAAGAACGCATCCGGTGTACCATTTTACCGATGGTTTGCGCGGAAATGTGTTTACGGATAACGCGACGGCAGAGGAAGATATCATTATCTTCCGCAAAGATAAGCTGTTTGCCTATAACCTGGTGGTGGTACTTGATGATGATTATCAGGGTGTGACCGAAGTGGTCAGGGGCGCAGATTTACTGTATCCCACTTCACATCAGCTCTCATTATACCGTCAGCTCGGGCTGCCTGAGCCGCATTATCTGCATTTGCCGTTGATGCTGAGCCCGGCGGCGCGTAAACTCTCCAAGCAAAATCATGCCACCCCGGTGCCGCTCAGTGATCCGCGCCCGCTGTTATGGCAGGCGTTGCAGGTGCTCCGGCAGCCGCTGCCGGAGACCGATCCGCAGTCTCTTTCTCTGACTGAACTGCTGGCATACAGTGTGCAGAACTGGGATATTAGCGCCGTACCACGCGATGATGTGGTGACAGACCGGGAATAATTCCGCAATATCCCGGGTAAGGCATTCTCAAAAAACCAAGTGTACGATATTATTAGTCGCTTATTTTTTAGATCATTTAATTGTTATACAGAGGTGTACCATTTTAAACCGAGTCGCAAAGTTCTGTCGCAGTCTGATTTCCCGCGAGAATAAAGCAGATTGCACAGAGGCTGCCAGTGAAAGGCCGGCCCCGGATGCTGACCATACGCAGCGGAATCCGTCACCCCGTGAAGCTTCCCCCGCGCGTCCTGCCGCTAAACGCAAAAAACCGGCAAAACATATGGATAACAGCGGGACAGTCAGCGCAACGGTAATTCCCCGCAACAGTCACTCTATTTCCCGCCAGGATATCAGCGAAAATGCGCTGAAGGTTCTGTACCGCCTGAATAAATCCGGTTTCGATGCTTACCTGGTCGGCGGCGGTGTCCGTGATTTGCTGCTGGAACGCAAACCCAAAGATTTCGATATCGCGACCAATGCCACGCCGGATGAAGTGAGAAAATTATTCCGCAACTGCCGTCTGGTCGGCCGCCGTTTCCGTCTGGCACATATTATGTTCGGGCCGGATATTATCGAGGTCGCAACTTTCCGTGGTCCGCATGACAATAATGAACCGGCTGATGACGGCAAAGCCCGCTCTCAGCAGGGCAAAAACGGCATGCTGCTGCGTGATAATATTTTCGGCACCATCGAAGAAGATGCTGTCCGCCGCGATTTCACCATTAACAGCCTCTATTACAGTGTGGCTGATTTTACTGTCCGCGATTATGTCGGCGGTCTCGCAGATTTACAGCAGCGGATTATCCGCCTGATTGGTGATCCGGAAACCCGTTACCGGGAAGACCCGGTGCGTATGCTGCGCGCTATCCGTTTTGCCGCCAAGCTGGATATGACCATTGAGCCGAAAACGGCCGCGCCTATCCGCACGATGAGCACACTGCTGCGCGATATTCCGCCGGCACGTCTGTTCGAGGAAGTCCTCAAGTTATTACAGGCCGGTGACGGACACCGTACCTTTGAATTATTACGTGAATACGATCTGCTGGATATGCTGTTCCCGCTGGTTGCCGGACCGCTGAAAGAGAACCCGGACACCCCGCTGTCCCGTATCGTGGATCAGGTACTGAAAAATACCGACTACCGTATTCATAACGATCAGCGCGTCAATCCGGCTTTCCTGTTTGCCGTGATGCTGTGGTATCCGCTGTGTGAACATGCGGAAAAAGTGACTCAGGAGAGCGGGCTGGCCTATTACGAAGCCTTCGCTATCGCCATTAATGACATCCTGGATGAACAGTGCCGCGCAATTGCCATTCCGAAGCGCCTGACCACCACCATGCGTGATATCTGGCAGTTACAGTTACGTCTGCCGCGCCGTCAGGGCAAACGCGCTGTCCGTCTGATGGAAAATCAGAAATTCCGCGCCGCCTTTGATCTGCTGGAACTGCGGGCCAATGTGGAAGGACGTCATGAATTGCAGGAGCTGGCTCACTGGTGGGCTGATTTCCAGCTGGCGAATGCCCCGCAGCAGCGCTCGATGGTGAGCGAACTGGGCAGTGATCCGGTCAAACGCCGTCCGCGTCCGCGCCGCCGCCATCCGCGTGCCCGTCAGGGTAACGGAAACAGCGAATCATGATTCCGGTCTATATTGCGATCGGCAGTAATCTTGCCGATCCTTTAGATCAGGTAAACCGGGCGATTGCAGCGCTGGATACGATCCCGCAAAGCCGCCTGGTGCGCCACTCTTCTTTTTACCGTACGGCACCGATGGGACCCGCAGGACAACCTGATTATCTCAATGCGGCTGTTCTGCTGGAAACCGATCTGACACCGCACCAGCTGCTCGACGCCACCCAGGCCATTGAACTGGCTCACGGCCGTGTCCGCAAAGATGAGCGCTGGGGTCCCCGCACGTTAGACTTAGATATCATGCTGTTTGGTGATAAGGTCATCAGTGACGCGCGGCTGACAGTGCCCCATTACGGCCTGAAAGTGCGTGAATTTATGCTGTATCCGCTGGCAGAAATCGCCCCCGGGCTGATACTGCCGGACGGCGAATCACTGGCAGCGGTTGTTGCCCGTACCCCAGAAAACGGACTTGGCCTCTGGTCATCATCAGAGCCGGTACGCTGAACGCTCTGCTCAACAGACAGACAAAAGGAGACACTGATGCGGATTATTGAAACTGCGCTGATCCTGCGCAAAGAGATTGCCCGTCTGCGGACTGACGGCAAACGTGTTGCGTTTATCCCGACAATGGGAAACCTGCACGAAGGCCACCTGGCACTGGTAAAAGAAGCCCGCGCACAGGCGGATATTGTCGTGGTGTCTGTTTTTGTTAACCCGCTTCAGTTCCCGCGGGAAGATGATTTGCAGCGCTACCCGCGCACACTCCAGGCAGACTGCGAAAAACTGAGCAAAGCTCAGGTGGATCTGGTGTACGCACCGGCGGTCAGTGATGTCTATCCTCACGGATTCACTCACCAGACTCAGGTGATTGTGCCGCCGCTGGTCAGTCAGTGTGATGAGCCTCATCAGCGAACCCGCCTGCGCGGAATCGCTACCGTAATGTGCAAACTGTTCAACCTGGTTCAGCCGGATATTGTTTTCTTCGGCACCAATGACCATCCGCGTTTCCTGACGGTCCGCCGTCTGATCCGTGATCTGAATTATGACATTGCACTGGCCGCGATCCCGACCGTCAGGGAAAAAACCGGGCTGGCACTCAGTTCCTGCAATTCCCTGCTGGGCAAAGAAGAGAAAGAGGCCGCACCGCGCCTGTATCAGGTGATGCAGACTCTGGCAGATATGATCCGCGAACGCCCGAGCGCCATTGCCGAAAGTCTGGATAATGCGCGTGATGATCTGAGCCGTGCCGGATTCCGTGATATCAGCCTGGAGATCTGTGATGCTGATGATCTGGAGGCTGTGCGGGTCAACAGCGGACAAGCAGTGATCCTGGCTTCCGCCTGGCTGGGGAATATCCGCCTGATCGACTGCCTGCACGTCAATATGCCGAACCCGGCAGACAGTGATACAGCGACTACGTCACTGTAAATAGCGCTCAATCTGCCTGAAAAGCCCGGTTTCCGGTGTGCTGCTGTAATGATGCAGCCGGAACCAGGCCAGAAGCCCGTCATAGCGGGCCTTTGTCAGTTCCTGTTCCGCCTGATAATACTGCTCCCGGGCATTTGTCACATCCTGCTGACTTTTCTGTCCTGCTGAATACCCTTTTTCCGCCGCAGTTACCAGCACCCCGGCGGCAGCGGCAGCCTGCTCCAGCGCCGCCAGCTGTACACCGCTGTGACGGAATATCTGATACTGACGCCTCAGATCACGCAGGCGTGTCTGCACCAGCGCATCCTGATCATACTGTGACTGCTGAATCTGAGCAGATACTTTCCGCATCCCTGCCATATCCTTTCCGCCGCTGAACAACGGAACCGAAAGATGGAACCCGGCACTGAGATTCCGGTAACGCTGCCCCACCGTGTCACTGCTGTCTGACTGAGTATCGGACCAGGCCGCAAAGATCTGTGCTGACGGCATAAATGCCCCGCGCTGCACCTCTGCCGCGGCTTTGGCCAGTGCGGTTTCATGTTGTGCCGCTTTGATTTCCGGATGTACTGTCAGCATCTGCCGCTCCAGCGCGGCATAATCCGCTTCCTTCAGTTGCGGCAGCCGGAACGCCCCCGGTTTCAGTACCGGAACATCCTGCATCCGCAACTGCGGAAGGCCGGTGAGATCCGATAAGGTGAGCAGCGCATTCAGGCTTTCCGCCTCTGTTTCAGCAAGTTGAGCCTGACGCTGACGCAGACGGGCCCGGGCTGATTCCACCTCTGTCATCGTTCCTTCCCCGAGCTTTAAAAGACGCTGTGCGGCGGTCAGCTGCGAGTTGTCCAGCGCCAGCCGGAGCCGGTCTGTTTTCTGTATTTCCAGGGCACAGGCCAGATTCAGATAGGCCGATACCAGCCGGTTCATCAGCGCTGCCTGCTGTATCTGCAATCCGCTTTCTGCGGCTGTACCGCGTATCTGTGCCGCCCGGTACTGATGATATGCGGTGTAATCCAGCAGCGGCTGCGTGACGACCAGATTGAGAGAGTGGCTGCGGTAACGCCGCTGATCCGTCACCGGTGCCCGCTGTGTCAGCCGGTTATACGGCGTACTCTGATAACTCAGTCCGGCTGAGGGCAGAAGGTGTGATTTCCCGGCGTCAGCCTCCGCCTGTTCCGCCTCATAGGCCTTACCCGCCGCACGAAATGAGAGATCGTTTTCCAGCGCAGGCTGACGAAGTTCTGACAATGTCACCGCCTGCACAGCGGCGGACAACAAACACAACAGCGCCGCACAAAAAATATTTGCAGGATACATACCCGTCACTCCTCTGTCAGCGCGAAAAAGAGCCTGTCAGTCACCGGCTTAAACAGATAGCTGAGCAGAGATCGCTCCCCGGTGCGGATAAAAATCTCAGCGGGCATCCCGGGTTTGATCACCTGAGCGGCCGCCGTTTCGGGTACTGCAATCTGAATCTGATAATAAGGCTCACCGGTTGCCGGATTTGTCAGACGATCGGCGGAGATCATCGTCAGTTCGCCGCGTAGTTTGGGTGTCAGGTTCTGATTAAACGCGGTAAACAGCAGATCGGCGGTCTGACCGGGAGCCACTTTATCTATCCACTGTGGTGATAATTTGCCTTCAATAATCAGCGTCTGCTGTTCCGGCACCACGGACATCAGTTTTTCCCCTGCCCGCACCACACCACCGGCCGTAAACACCGATACATCCATAATAGTGCCGGTCACCGGTGCGGTGATCACATGCTGATCCAGCCGGTCATTCTCAATAACCTGCTGTTTTTTCAGCTCACTCCGCTGTACTGACAGACGCGATAACTCCTCGCGGATCCCGCTGTGAAAAGCAGCCCGCCGCTGTGTGATCTGTTCTGACTGAGCGGCTTTTTCTTCCTCCGCACGGCTTATCTGTATCCGGGTATCATCCGCCTGATTGCGCAGTGCCGCACTTTCCCGCACGATTTCCTGGTAGCGGTGACGCGGCAGATATCCCTCATCAGCCAGCGATTTCAGATTTGCGGCCTGTGCTGTCAGGCTGTCTGACTGCTGAATGGTGCTGCGGACAATCCCCCGCAGGGTAATAAGCCGCCGTGTCAGCCCGTCAATCACAACCTGACGGGCCTGAATATCACTCTCCAGCTCAAGCCGCCGGTCAGTCAGCAGTGCATTCTGCGCCTGCAATTGTGCCTGCTGATAGTCAGGCGGCGTATAAAATATGTCTTCCGCCGCCGGTGTCAATGCCTGTTCACCGCGCAGTTCGGCCTCCAGCCGCCGCTGCATCAGCAGTGTGCTGTCGAGCTGCCCGGCCAGTGACTCCGCCTGCGCCAGAGCCTGTACCGGACGCAGCCGCACCAGCACCTGATCTTTCTCCGCCCGCTGACCATTCTGTACATAAATATCAGCAATCACGCCATCCGCCGGGGACTGCACCTGTTTGATATTACCTGCAACCACAACGGTTCCTGAGGCGGCAACGCCCTGATCCAGCGGTGCAAATCCCGCCCATAACAGAAAACCGGCAAGACCGGCGGCAATAACAAAACATCCCGCCCGCTGATATCCGCGCGTGTCTGTTTTTACCCCCGGCTCCGCTGAAAGCAATTTAGTTATCATTATTTTTACCCGCCTGATGATTAAGTGTTTCAATGACCTTCTCTGTACGGCCAAAAATTTGCATCCGTCCGCCGGATAACAGCAGCAGTTTGTCTGTCACCGACAGCAGTGGTTTATGGTGAGTAATCAGAACGATTGTTTTTTTCTGTGCTTTCAGCGTATTAACGGCAGATATCAGCGCATTCAGCCCGGCATCATCCAGGGCGGCATTGGGTTCATCGAGGATAATCAGTGCCGGTGAGCCGTACAGCGCCCGTGCCAGCGCGATCCGCTGACGCTGGCCACCGGAAAGCCCGGTGCCGTCTGCGCCGGTCAGGGTTTCATACCCCTGCGGCAGTTGCAGGATCAATTCATGTACCTGTGCCAGTTGTGCCGCACGGATAATATTTTCCGGATCAGCATCCGGGTCAAAACGGGCGATATTATCGGCGATTGTGCCGGGAAAAAGCGCAACTTCCTGGGGAAGATAACCGATATACTTCCCGGATACGGCTTTATCCTGCTGACAGAGATCTGCCCCGTCGAGCCGGACAGCTCCCCGCCCGGCAGGCCACAACCCGGCGAGTAATTTAGCCAGTGCTGATTTCCCGGCTCCGGACGGGCCGATAATCCCCAGCACGTCTCCCGGTCCGAGGCCGAAATGCAGATTGTGTAACAGTGGTACATCACAGCCAGGATAGCCCGCCTGCATCACGGAAACAGACAAATTCCCTGCCGGATGCGGCAGTACCAGCTTCTGCGGCGGCTGCGGATGAGCCGCCAGCAGCGCAGTGAGCCGCTGATACGCCAGTCTGCCCTCTTTCGCGCTTTTCCACACTCCGGTAACCTGCTCAACCGGCGACAGCGCCCGTCCCAGCAGAATCGACCCGGCGATCATCATGCCGGGTGAAATGGTATTATCCAGCGCCAGCCAGCCCCCCAGCCCCAGCATCAGGGATTGCAGGATCAGGCGGACGGTTTTGGTGATCGCCATAATTTTTGCTGAATAATCACTGGCCCGGGTCTGCTCATGCAAACTGCGGCAGTGGCGGTTCAGCCAGCGCTGACGCAGATGCTGCTGCATCCCCATCGCCTCTGCGGGCTCCGGATGAGCAAGATGGCTGCTTTGCATGCCCTGTGCGGCGGCAGACAAACGGTTCGCGGCTGTCAGCGGCGGCCCGGAAAGCCGTTCATTAAGCAGTGCAAGCGCTATCAGCACCGCTGCGCCGCCACAGGCAAACAACCCGAGCCACGGGTTAAACAACGCGATCACCAGCAGATAAAGCGGGAACCAGGGCAGATCGAGAAAGGCAAAGATACCGTTACCGGTTATAAACCGGCGCAGGACCATCAGGTCGCTCTGCGCCTGCTGCGGCAGATGATCCGCAGTATTGTGCAGTTTTGCCTGAAATGCCGAATCATAGACGCGTGTATTCAGTGCCAGGTCAAACTGGTTGCTCATGCGGATCACCAGCATATTACGCAAATAATCCAGACCGCCGGTCAGTGCCAGTAATCCGGCCATTATCAGTGTCAGCATCAGCAGTGTCATTTCATTGCCCGAGGGCAAAACACGGTCGTACACCTGCAACATATACACAGACGGTACCAGCATCAGCAGATTAATCAGCGCACTGAATAATGCGAGTGAGATAAACAGGGATTTTCGGGCAGCAATAAATGCCGTAATGTCATTTCTGGTTTTCCCGGAAAGCATACACAGGGACTCCGCCCGGCATACCCGCCGGGATGTAAGATGATTAGTCATGGGATAAAGAGAACCGTTACTCTTTCAGAAGATATGCACCCTTTTCATGCCAGATTTCCGCACGGTAACGGCCGGGGGATTCCGCAGAAAAGAAATAACGGGTGGTGCCGTCTGATGTAATAAAAGCAATGCCGTCCGGTGCCGGACGCCAGGCTGATATTTGCGGCTGTCCCGGGAAATGCAGCTGAAATCCTTCCGCTGTTTTATCGGGAACACTCGTCAGCGTGACAGGTTGTGTCTGCCCGTCTTCCGTGAACTGCCAGTTACCCTGAAGTTCTTCAGCGGCGGGAATTCTCTGACTGACTGCCGCGCTCTGCTCTGATAACAGCAGCGAAAACAGTAATAATGAGGGTCTGCTGATTTGCATGGTGACTTCCTGAATGCTGCGGACGCCGCACCGGCCGCGCCCGCCTGCTGCGTTAAACGATAAAGTCAGTGTGAACATTCACCATACCGGTGATATCCACTTTAAAATCAGGCTGACACTGATTTCCGCTGACATTAATCAGCAGCTCTGTCAGATTCCGCCCGCCATCATACCGTACGACCGCTTCGCCGGCCGCGCCGCTGAATTCATCGGTGAAATAGATAAATTTTTCCCCGTCACGGTTCTGATTCAGCCCCTGTAAATCGATCATGTCCAGACCGGTTGAGAAATCACGGATATGATCCGGACGGTCATACAGAGAATCCGTCACTGCCGAGAACACAAAAATATCATTCCCGGTGCCGCCCCAGAGCTGATCCTGCCCGGCTCCGCCGTACAGCACATCATCCCCGCCGTTGCCCATCAGGATGTTGTTCTCGTCGTTGCCGATGATCACATCATTTCCGCGCCCGCCAAACGCATTTTCAATCTTCACACCATGTGCGATTGACACATTCCCGGTCAGGCCGCCGACATCCGAAAAATCACCTTCCCGCAGCGAAATTTTCTGATCCTGCTTATAACGGGAGAAATTCAGGGTGTCATTACCGCCGCCGTCCCAGACGGTGAAAATAAGCTTATCTGACACACTTTTTGCAGAGTAGTAATCACGCCCGGTATTGGAATCGAAACCATAAACGGTGTCACCGGTACGGGTGTGATAATTTGCACCGTACAGTTTCTGAATCGCGGTAATATCATCCAGCAGCGGCGCGGAAGCGTAATAGCCTTTATGATCTGCGCCGGTGATTTTCTCACTCCAGTAGCTCATTACACTGTACTGACGCGTGTCCTCCGCGTAATCCGCGTCTTTATAAGAAGGCACGCCCTGACCCGCGTTATAATTGCCCGGATGATTTAATCCCAGGGTATGACCAATTTCATGGGTAAACGTCAGACGCCCGTAGTTTCCGGCTACCGGCGTCACGTTCAGCGCCCCGGGCTCCGAGCTGTACCAGGACTGGCCGGAAACATCAAAGCCGCGGGCATCTGTGTATGGCCGGCCATAGTTATCTGTGGTGTGCGGCAGCCAGGCATACGCCTGTGTATATTTATCACTGATATAACCGAAAGTGATATTGGTGTAAATTTCCCCTCTGCCGGCCTCAACTTCAGTAAATGTAATGTTTGCCACATCTGCCCAGGACTGTAATGATAAGCGTGCCTGGTCTTTTTGATACTCGTTGAATCCCCGTAAACCGCTATTTCCTGCCGCGTTATAATAAATCCCTTCCCACGTCGGGAATGAATAGGTCACTTCAGCAGACTGCCCGGTAACCCCGGCACCATTCCAGCCGGTATTCGTTCTGGCAATATAGTTTCCGGCTTCAAAGGCATCATATGAGATTTTGTTATTAATCAGGCGTCCGCCTCCCCGCCCCGGACTACTCAGCACCTCATCGATAAGCGTCCACCCGTCTTCTGTGCCGTATGCAGCGATACTCATAAAAATATCTCCGTATGTAATAATAAAACAGAATGAAATTTATCCTTAAACATCAGTTAACCGCCGGAATTCACCAGCCCGCACACGATAGACACATTAATTTAATTAATCTATGTGGTAAGGAATAAACGCATACTAATTCTGTGATTTGGCTTTGGCGCCGGCAGGAACGGGAGAAGGTCTGTATTAATCAGGGATAAACCGAGGAAAAATAATTACATAGCGCAAGAAAATAATAAGGGCAGATACAAAAAGCCCGGCAACAATGTGCCGGGCTGATTATCAGAATGCCGGATCAGGTTCTCAGGCCGCGTCCTTTTTCAATCAGACGCCAGGTCAGCAGGTAGAACGCTGCAATAAACAGGCTCAGTACCCCGAGAGTGGTGGTCAGAGAGACATCACTGATACCGAGGAAACCATAACGGAATCCGCTGATCATATAGACAATCGGGTTCAGTTTGGACACCCCCTGCCAGAATGCCGGTAACAGTGTCAGCGAATAAAACACCCCGCCAAGATAGGTCAGCGGCGTCAGGACGAACGTCGGGATAATGCTGATATCATCAAAGCTTTTCGCAAACAGCGCGTTAAGCAGCCCTGCCAGCGAGAACAGAACGGATGTCATCAGCAGAGTTGTGATGATCATAAACCAGGAGTGGATCTGTAACGGCACAAAGAACAGCGACACCAGCGTGACTAAAATCCCGACCAGCACACCGCGCGCCACCCCGCCGCCGACAAACCCGGCAATAATCACGTGAGTCGGTACCGGTGCCACCAGCAGTTCCTCAATGCTTTTCTGGAATTTTGCCCCGAAAAACGATGAGGATACGTTGGCATAGGAGTTAGTAATCACTGACATCATAATCAGGCCGGGTACGATAAACTGCATGTAACCGACACCGCCCATTTCACCAATCCGGTTACCGATAAGATTGCCGAAAATAATAAAATAGAGTGACATGGTGATCACCGGCGGGATCAGTGTCTGAACCCAAATCCGCATAAAACGGGTGATTTCTTTGCGCCAGATTGTTTTCAGCGCCACCCAGTACAGCGACATCATTTCGCAGCCTCCAAATCATGATTCACCAGATGCACAAATAACTCCTCCAGCCGGTTCGCTTTGTTACGCATACTGAGGATATCAATACCCTGCGCGTTCAGCTGGGCAAAAACACCGTTCAGCCCCTGCCCGCGACGGACATCCACCTCCAGCGTCGAGGTGTCAGTCAGCCGGAAAGCATAGCCCTCAAGCTGCGGCAACGGGTTTTTCGATCCCAGATCGAGGATAAAGGTTTCAGATTCCAGTTTACCGAGCAGCGCTTTCATACTGGTGTTTTCCACCAGCTCACCGTGCTGGATAATCCCGATATTACGGCACAGCATTTCCGCTTCCTCGAGATAATGTGTGGTGAGAATAATCGTGGTGCCCTGCGCATTGAGGGTTTTGAGAAATCCCCACATCGAGCGGCGCAGTTCAATATCCACCCCGGCTGTCGGTTCGTCGAGGATCAGCAATTTCGGCTGATGCATCAGAGCACGGGCGATCATCAGACGGCGCTTCATCCCGCCGGACAGACGCATCGCGCGCTCATCACGTTTCTCCCACAAATCCAGCTGCGTCAGATAGGTTTTCGCCCGCTCCTGCGCCAGTTTGTGCGGCACCCCGTAATAGCCGGCCTGCTGTAAAACGATCTGCAATACAGTCTCAAACGGGTTAAAGTTAAACTCCTGCGGCACCAGGCCGAGCTGACGTTTGGCGAGAACCAGATCAGTATCAATGTCATACCCGAACACGGACACTTTTCCGCCGGTTTTATTCACCAGCGAGCTGATAATGCCGATAGTGGTGGATTTTCCCGCGCCGTTCGGACCCAGCAGGGCGTAAAAATCGCCGGCACTGACTTTCAGGTCGATTCCCCGTAAAGCCTGCACGCCTCCCGCATACTGCTTGGTTAATTGTGATATTTCCAGTGCATAGGTCATAACAGAAAAATACCTTTTTAATTTAGAAATTTGGGTGCAATATAAGCCGCAATATTACCTGCGAACCGAAATCGGTTCTTGACAATTCGTCTTCTTTACTGAAATTATTTAATAACAATTTATTAAAATTTAAATTTTTTATACAAGAGATTCTAGCGAAAGGATCTGCAACAGGCTATCCGTCATGATGAAAAAAATCGAAGAACTGTTTGCGCATAACAAACAGTGGTCCGAATCTGTAAATGAAAAAGATCCGGAGTTTTTCAAAGAGTTAGCACAGGCTCAAAAGCCCCGTTTTCTCTGGATCGGCTGCTCTGACAGCCGTGTTCCTGCCGAAAAACTGATCGACGCCGCACCGGGCGATCTGTTTGTGCACCGTAATGTGGCCAACCTTGTCATCCATACCGACCTGAACTGCCTGTCAGTTATCCAGTATGCCGTGGATGTGCTCCAGGTTGAACATATTATCGTCTGCGGTCACTACAACTGCGGCGGTATCCAGGCGGCCATTGAGGGTACTGAGCTGGGGCTTATCAATAACTGGTTACTGCATATCCGCGATATCTGGTATCAGCACAGCTCCCTGCTGGGCGAACTCGCACCACAGGATCGCATCAACCGCCTGTGTGAGCTGAACGTGGTGGAGCAGGTCTATAACCTGGGTCACTCGACGATTATGCAGGCAGCGTGGAAACGCGGCCAGCGTGTGATGATCCACGGCTGGATCTACGGGATTAACAACGGTCTGCTGCATGATCTGGATATCAGCTCTGACAGCCGCGAGAAAATGGAACTGGTTTACCGCCAGGCCGTCGCCAAACTCTCGAACATGCCGTCGTCCTGATCACTGCAAAAGCAAACGGCACCCGCAGGTGCCGTTTTTATATTCACAACCGGAAAAATTACTCTTCCAGCAGTGTCACATGACCGATATACGGCAGGTGGCGGTAGCTCTGGGCGTAGTCGATGCCGTAACCCACCACAAATTTGTCTTCAATCGCGTAGCCGACCCAGTTAACCGGAACATCCACCTCACGGCGGGACGGTTTATCCAGCAGAGTACAGATTGCCACGGAGTTCGGGCCGCGCAGAGACAGAATGTCACGCACGCGGTGTAATGTATTGCCGGAATCAATGATATCTTCCACGATCAGCACGTCTTTGCCGCGGATATCTTCGTCCAGGTCTTTGACAATTTTCACATCACGGGTGGACGAGGTGCCGCTGCCGTAACTGGATACCGTCATAAAATCGACTTCATGAGGAACATCAATTTTACGGCACAGGTCAGCCATAAAAATAAAAGATCCTTTCAGTAACCCGACTAAGACCAGCTCTTTGTTGCTGTGACGATAGTGTGCGGAAATTTCGCTGCCGAGATCGGCAACGCGCTGCTGGATCTCAGCTTCGGAGATCATTGTATCTAAGGTGTGTTTCTTCATGATTTTTGTCGTCAACGGTACGCTGTTTCAGTGGTTCGGCATTAAACCCGGTTTAATACCGGTCAGAAAGCGCGTTAGTTTAGCATACCACGGACAGATAAACAGTATCCGCGCCATGACTGACGCGGATTGTCACCGGGTAATTTTATATTCAGGCCGTGACAGTAAAGCCCGTCATCATACCGGTATCTTCATGTTCCAGCAGGTGACAGTGCGCCATAAACGGATGCGCATTAGTGGCCGGATGGTCAAATTTCACCAGAACCTCACTGACATTGCCCTCTATCCTGACCATATCTTTCCAGCCCTGCCGGTGAGCCGCCGGTGTGCGTCCGCCCTCACTGAGAATACGGAAACGGGTGCCGTGGATATGGAACGGGTGCAGCATCATGTCACCGACGCCGGAGATAACCCAGCGCTCCGCCTGTCCCTGCTTCACATCAAATGCGCTTTCGGTCATTGAGAACGGAATACCGTTGATACTGTTGGCGTTCATCAGATCAACATCGCCGGAGCCGCAGTGACCGCCGCCACTGTGCATACCTCGGCTCATGCCTTTCATTCCGCCCATATGCCCGCCGCTCATATGGCCGCCGCCCATGTTGCCGTGCATGCCCATTCCGGCCATCGCCTGCGGGCCGTATTTATCGGTCAGCATCATCATGCCCTGCATATCAAGGCGCATATCCATCATCAGACGGAATTCACGTACCGGCAGGCGGGAGGTATCGATCAGAGCCGGCATCGCCGCCAGCACATCCGGCAGTTTGCCGCGTGCGGCATCGAGTGTCGGACGGATGGACAGCACCGGCAGCGCCTCATCAAACGGTGCCAGTGTCATTCCCATCTGACGTACCGGTAAGGTGACAATATCAAAGACTTTCCCGTCTGATGTATCCACCAGCACTTCAAAACGTTCTCCCGGCAGCATCGGCAGCTCCTGCACTTTTACCGGTTCGGCCAGCAGGCCGCCGTCACTGCCGATCACATACAGCGGACGCCCGTCACCGGCCGCCATCCGCAGACTGCGGGCATTACAGCCGTTGAGCAGACGCAGGCGCAGCCAGCCGCGCGGTGCCATATGCTGCGGGTAAACCGCGCCGTTGGTCAGCATGGTGTCGCCAAACCAGCCGACTGCGGCAGACATCACATCCAGCTGATAATCAATTTTACCGTCTGCGGTCAGGCGCTTATCCTGCAAGACCACCGGGATATCATCCGTTCCCCACTCACCCGGCAGGCCGGTTGATGCGGTATTATCATCTTCAATCAGCACCAGTCCGGCCAGTCCCATTGCGACCTGATGGCCGGTTTTGCCGTGGGTGTGCGGATGGAACCAGCAGGTGGCTTCCGGCTGATCCGGCGTGAAACTGACCGTACGGGTGCTGCCCGGGGCAATAATCGCCTGCGGACCGCCATCCTGTTCACCACTGATTTCCAGGCCGTGCCAGTGGACGGTTGTCGCTTCCGGCAATTTATTGACGATATCCACCGTTACCGGCTTACCACGCCGCAGTTTCAGCGCCGGGCCCAGCAGGTCACCGTTATATCCCCAGGTTTGGGTGGTTTTTCCCGGAATAAACACCATTTGCCCCTGCTGAATATTCAGGGTGATTTTTTGTGCATTATCCGCCGTTAACAGCGGCGGAATACCGAGTGCCGGACGTTCCTGCGCCGCAAAGGCAAACCGGCTCCATGCCGGCAGCATCGTGGCAGCACCTAAGAATGCGCTATATTTCAAAAAATCGCGTCGTTGCATGATATGCTTCCTTTATCATCAGTGGTGATATGCTATGACAAAATGATTGGGTTCTGTTATAGCGCAGGCTAAACCCTGCCCTAAGGGCAAGGTCAATGTATTACCTTTCCGGGAATAAGGTCTTTACATCACTTTAGTCAGCGGATGCAATCTGCGACAAAACTATTAAAATCTTCACATAAACTGACAGGCGATACCGGTAAACTACTCACTATGAAACTATTCTTTCACGCTTTATTCAGCTGTGTCCTGCTGCTTTCCCTGCCCGCGAAAGCGCTGACGCCGTCACAGGCTGAAGACCTCGCCGGACTGACTGCGGTTTTTATTTATCTGAAAAATGATTGTGGTTACGAAGATCTGCCGAATTCCCGTATCGAAAAAGCGATCTTACTGTTTGCCAAAAGTAACCGCTGGGATATGAGCAATTATGATACCCGGCAGATGGCGGCAATGAATAAAGAGAACTATTTCGACATCAAACAGATAAAGCTGCCGGAAAACTACAAATGCACCGCACTGGCACGTGATTCACTGCCGTTGCTTGCTTATGTGAAATAATTTCCCTGCAACCGAATCGGTTAAGCGGTAAAAAAACAGCCGGAGAGCGGATTTCTGTATGAATATCCTCGATTATCACCCGCTATATTGATATAACCTCTGTCAATAATTGATCCCTCTCTGCTGATAATACGCTGTCCGGACATGATAAAAATAGTGCTCATCGATGACCATATAGTTGTGCGATCCGGTTTCGCTCAGCTCCTGACACTGGAGCCGGATATCACTATCGCCGGACAATATGCCAGTGCTGCGGAAGCCTGGCCTGAACTGAGCCGTCCGGATATTGATGTGGTGATCATGGATATTTCCATGCCGGATGAAAACGGATTACAGCTGCTCGACCGCCTGCGGGAGCGCAAAACCACGTTCCGTACCATTATCCTCAGTATTTATGATACCCCCGCCTTTGTGCAGAGTGCGCTGGATGCCGGTGCCGGTGCGTATCTCACCAAACGCTGCGGCCCGGAAGAACTGGTGCAGGCGGTACGTTCCGTGCATCAGGGCGGCTGCTATCTGTGTGCGGATGCCATGCGCGCGCTGCGCCAGTCACCACCGGAAAACCGTGCGCTGGAAGAACTGACCCCGCGTGAGCGTGAGGTGTTTGATCTGCTGGTGGCCGGGATGAGTGTGCGGGCTATTGCGGATAAACTGGCGCTCAGTCATAAAACCGTCCATGTCCACCGCGCCAATGTGCTGGGCAAACTTCAGTGTGAAAGCACAATTGATCTGGTTCATTTTGCCCTGGCGCATCACCTGATCGCAGGACAATAAGCCATGAGGCGCGGCGCTCGTCTGCTGTTACAGTCGGTGTTTCTGCTGTTTACCTATTCACTGACCTGGATAGGTTTGTGGATCATCGGTTTTTATCTCAGTCAGAACAGTGTGCTGTCAGCTTTTTTCCTGCCGGAAGGCTTACGGCTGGCGCTGATGATCCTGCTGTGGCGGCGTTTCTGGCCGACCCTGTTACTGGCGGAGCTGCTGCTGAATATCTGGCTGGCGCAGGAGCAGTTACTGTCGCAGCCGGTGATCCTGTTGTCGCCGCTGCTGAGCCTTATCAGCGCCTTTATTATCCAGACCACCTGGTGGCGCTATACCCTTTACTGGCAGCGGCTGTTACTGCTGATCGCCGGTGTCGGTATCAACAGTCTGCTGCACACCCTGGTGTTCAGCCTGCTGACCCCGCTGAGTGTCAGCCAGATTTTCCTCACCACCCTCACCGGCGGTATTCTGCTGACCCCGTTCGTCTATCTGATCTATGAATACCTCCATGAACAGCATTTCCGCCTGATCCTGGATTACGGCACACCTGATCCGCAGCTGCGCACCTCATTACTGATGTGGTGTTTTCTGTTCTGCCTGGCCGGACTCAGTGCCCAGATCTTTTTTACCCCGGAAATTGAGCGCCTGCTGGTGCTGCTGGTCTTTATCCCCAATGTCTTTATGGCATACCGCTACGGCTGGCAGGGCGGTGTGCTCTCCGCTCTGCTCGGCAGTCTGATTATCACCTTTGCCCGCCAGTTTAACGGCGCATTTGCTGATTTACAGGAATTACAGATGTTTATGAGCACCCAGGCGCTGATTGGTATCGGCCTCGGGATTGCCATCAGCCGTCAGCAGCAGTTGTCACGTAATTTACAGCGCTACCGCGAACGGCTGGAGCAGGAGCTGCAGGCACGGCGGGATCTGATGCAGCAACTGGTACACACGGAAGAGGATGTCAAAAAAGCCATTGCCCGCGAGCTGCATGATGAAATCGGCCAGAACATCACCGCAATTCAGATCCAGTCGATGCTGGTCAGAAAAACCGCACCAGATCCGCAAAGCAGCCGTGCGGCAGCACAAATCAATGACCTGGCACAGAAAATTCACCAGTCCACCCGCCAGCTGCTGCGCGAACTGCGCCCGCCGGTACTCAGTGAAATGTCTCTCGAAAATGCACTGCGCCATCTGATCGCTGAATTTGCTTTCGGCGAGAACGGTATTCAGTGTGAGTTTCATTACGAACTGGAACAACAGCCGGAAAATGAAACGGTGCTGTTCACTCTGTACCGGCTGGTGCAGGAGTTGTTAAATAATATCAGTAAGCATGCCGGTGCCACCCATATCCTCATCATCCTGAAACAGCAACGTGACACGATACAGCTTCATGTCTCTGATAACGGCATCGGTATCCCGGAGAGCAAACGCCGCGGCGGCTTTGGTCTGCGCGGTATTGAGGAGCGGGTCCGCGCGCTCGGCGGTGACTGGACACTGACCACCGCCGGCGGAACCCGGATTATTGTTAACCTGCCCACATTTTCTGATGAAAATCACGAAAACTAAGACTTATTCCTAGTCATCTACTACCTTCTCTCATCCTTTTTGTTGACAGATTGATTACATTTGCAGCCAGAACGGAAAATAACATAATGGCCGGAAAACAGACCGAAACCATGGATAAAACCTATCAATTCTGGCGCAACAAACTGATGTTATCGATGATAATCGGTTACGCCACGTTTTATCTGACCCGGAAGAGCTTCAACTTTGTGATGCCGGTGATGCAGACCGAACTGCATCTCGATAAAAGTGATATCGGTCTGATAGCGACCGCGTTTTATCTGAGCTACGGCCTGTCAAAATTTGTATCGGGGATTTTCCATGATATCACCGGTTACCGCTGGTTTATGGGTGCCGGACTGTTTATGACCGGTGTGCTGAATATTGTGTTTGCCTGGTGCCTGTCATTCCCTGCTCTGCTGATTGTCTGGACACTGAACGGATTTTTTCAGGGCTGGGGCTGGCCGCCGTGTGCGCGCATTCTGACACACTGGTATTCACGCAACGAGCGCGGCTTCTGGTGGGGATTATGGAATATCTCCATCAACCTCAGCGGTATTACCCTGCCGCTGCTGACCGCCTGGCTGGCGACCCGTTACAGCTGGCAGACTGCCCTGATAGTCCCCGGTATTATCGGGATGGTCACCGGCCTGTGGCTGTGCGGCCGGTTGCACGGCACGCCGCAGGAGGAAGGATTACCGTCTGTCGGACAATGGCGGCATGACCCGTCAGAACTGCGTCAGGAGCAGTTATCCCCGCCGCTGCCGATGCGGGTGATCCTGAAAGAGACAATTTTATGTAACCGGATGATCTGGTTACTCGGTTTTTCCTACATTCTCGTTTATCTCATCCGGATGGCGATCAATGACTGGGGAAACCTGTGGTTATCCGAAACACACGGCAGCAATCTGCTCAGTGCCAACGCGACGCTGTCACTGTTTGAACTGGGTGGTTTGCTGGGTGCGGTCTGTGCAGGCTGGGGATCGGATATTTTATTCCGTGGTCAGCGCGCCCCGATGATTCTGCTGTTTTCCCTCGGCCTGTTTATTGCTGTCAGTGCCCTGTGGTTAATACCGATTCATCATTACGGACTGCTGGCAGTGTGTTTCTTCAGTACCGGCTTCTTTGTATTCGGGCCGCAAATGTTAATCGGACTGGCGGCGACAGAATATTGCCATAAAAAAGCCGCCGGTACGGTAACGGGTTACCTGGGTCTTTACGCCTACTTAGGGGCGGCAATGGCCGGGTGGCCGCTCGCGCAGGTCATGGCACATTACGGCTGGCAGGGCATGTTTACCCTGCTGACCAGTGCCGCGGCACTGACGGGATTACTGCTGATGCCGCTGCTGATAGCTAATGTCAGCAAGCGGGAACATCTGGCAGGCTCTGTTTCACTCTCCGGTGACAGAACCCTACAATAAGGAATAAACTTATAATGAAACTCAAGACTCTCTCTGCTCTCGCCGCTGCCGGTTTATCACTGGCCGCTGTTACCACATCCGCAAATGCCGCCGGTCGTCTGGTGGTTTACTGCAGTGCGACCAACGCCATGTGTGAAGCGGAAACACAGGCCTTCGCCAAAAAATATGATGTGAAAACCACGTTTGTCCGTAACGGTTCCGGCAGCACCCTGGCCAAAATCGAAGCGGAAAAACGCAACCCGCAGGCTGACGTCTGGTACGGCGGCACATTAGATCCGCATTCACAGGCGGGTGAGATGGATCTGCTGGAAGCGTACAAATCCCCGAATTTAGATCAGATCATGCCGCAGTTCCGTGATCCGGCCAAACGCAAAGGCAACTACTCTTCTGCGGTTTATGTCGGCATCTTAGGTTTCGGTGTGAACAAAGATCGTCTGAAAGAGAAAGGCCTGCCAATCCCGACCTGCTGGAAAGATCTGACCAAGCCGGAATACAAAGGCGAAATCCAGATTGCTGATCCGCAAAGCTCCGGAACTGCTTACACCGCGCTGGCGACATTTGACCAGCTGTGGGGCACCGATCAGGCATTCGATTACCTGAAAAAACTCAACAGCAATATCTCCCAGTACACCAAATCCGGTATCGCCCCGGCGCGTAACGCCGCCCGTGGTGAATCCGCTATCGGTATCGGCTTCCTGCACGACTATTCGCTGGAAGTGGAAAACGGCGCACCACTGGAGTTAATTTCCCCGTGTGAAGGCACCGGTTATGAAATCGGCGGTATCAGTATCCTGAAAAATGCCCGCAATATGGACAACGCCAAACTGTTCGTTGATTTCGTACTGTCCAAAGAAGCCCAGGAAATCAGCTGGAAAGAGGGTAAATCTTACCAGATCCTGACCAATACCACGGCTGAATCCTCGCCAATGTCACTGAAACTCTCTGATCTGAAACTGATCAACTACGATATGGATAAATACGGCGATGCAGATACCCGTAAGAATCTGATCAATAAGTGGGTCACCGAAGTCAAAATGAGTAAGTAATGTTGTCCGCCGCGCGGTGTCCTGCCGCGCGGCGTTATTTTAATTATAATTATTATATTGTTCTGACTCATTCGCCCGGATGAAAATGAGCAAGGGAGTGTCTTTATGTCTCAGACCCTGACTCTGTCTTCAAAACAGGGACGGGATTCCATCTTCTTATGGCTGCTGATCGCGTGGCTGGGCTTTGCCCTGCTGCCGTCCTGGAGCCTGGATTATGGTTTAACCGACTCCACACCAGATGAAATTTTTGCCGCTTACGGCTGGAGCGGGCTGAATGTCAGCTGGCTCTGGTATCTTCTGCCGTCAGTGCTGTTTTTCCGTTCGCTGACGCCGGCATCCCGCGACCAGCGGGGACGTCACTATACCGATATCGCTGTCGCTGTTCTGACGGCGGTAGTGGCGATTGTCAGCGCCGTATGGGAAGGAAAAGGCCTGGGCTATTCCGCTATCGTGCTGTTTATCTCACTCGGCATGATTATGACCCTCGCCCTTAAGCGCCTGGAATGGCTGGGCGGTGACCAGTTTGTTATCGGCTCGCTGATTGCGGTGGTCGGGCTGATTGCGCTGTTTATTGTGTTCCCGAGTGTCGCGATTTTTATCCCGATGTTCACCGACAATAACGGGGATTTTGCGCCGTTTGCGTTTGTATCGATTCTCACACAGTCCCATATTGTGCAGGTCATCTGGAACTCCGTGATGCTCTCGCTGGCAGTCGGTGCGGGCTGTACCTTCTTCGGATTGATTCTGGCGATTTATACCAGCCGTATCGCAAAACGCTCGGCGGTTATCGGCCGCGTGTTCTCCATTCTGCCGATTGTCACCCCGCCGTTTATTGTCGGCCTGGGTGTCACCCTGATGATGGGGCGTTCCGGTTATGTGACTGAATTCCTCGCCACCTATGCGGGGCTGGAAAACACTAACTGGCTGTACGGTTTCACCGGGATCTGGCTGGCACAGGTGCTCGCCTTTACACCGATGTCCTTTATGATCCTCGACGGTGCCATCAAAACCATTCACCCGTCGCTGGAAGAAGCGTCTTACACCCTGCGCGCCAACCGTTTTCAGACGTTCTTCAACGTCTTTATGCCGCTGCTGAAACCGGCGCTGGCTAACGCATTCCTGATCGTGATTGTGCAATCCCTGGCAGACTTCAGTAACCCGCTGGTACTCGGCGGTAACTTTGACGTGCTCGCCACCCAGATCTATTTCTATATCACCGGTTCCCAGCTCGATTATCAGGCCGCCAGTACCCTCGGCGCTTCCCTGCTGGTCTTCTCACTGCTGGTGTTCTGTGTGCAGTATATGTGGATCGGCAAACGCTCTTATGTCACGGTATCCGGTAAATCGTACCGCGGGGATGTCCAGCCGCTGCCTGCCGCGCTGGTCGCTTTTGTCACCACGTTCCTCGCTATCTGGGTCATCTTCAACCTGGTGCTGTATGGCAGTATTTTCTACGGCAGCTTTACCGTGAACTGGGGCGTGGATTACACCTTAACCCTGGATAACTTTATCAAGCTGTTCGGTCAGGGCATGAATGACGGCGCATGGCCTTCACTGATCGACACCCTGCTCTACGCCGGGATCGCCGCACCAATCACCGCAGTGCTCGGTCTGCTGATCGCCTACATTGTGGTGCGCCAGGAATTCCGCGGCAAAAAAACCATCGAATTTACCACGATGCTCTGCTTCGCAGTGCCGGGTACGGTGGCGGGTGTGTCTTACATCCTCGCCTTTAACGATTCCCCGTTCTATTTAACCGGGACGGCGGCAATCGTGATTATCTCCATGACGATGCGAAATGTGCCGGTCGGTATCCGCGCCGGTATCGCCGGTCTGGGACAAATCGACAAATCTCTCGACGAGGCGTCACTCAGCCTGCGGGCCGGTTCGATGCGGACGATTTTCCACATCCTGCTGCCGCTGCTGCGTCCGGCGATCCTGTCTGCGCTGATTTACAGCTTTGTCCGCGCCATCACCACGGTCAGTGCCATTGTGTTCCTCGTGACACCGGATACCCGTGTGGCCACCGCCTATATTCTGAACCGCGTGGAAGACGGCGAGTACGGTGTGGCGATTGCCTATGGCTCAATCCTGATCGTCGTGATGCTGGCGATTATTTTCCTGTTCGACTTTTTGATTGGCGAAGCCCGTGTTTCACGTTCCAAAGCCAAAAATGCACAGTAATCATGGAGTAACCGACATGACACAACAAAGTTTTGTTGAATTAAAAAATGTGACTAAACGCTTTGGCACCAATACGGTCATCGACGATTTAAGTCTTTCTATTCCGGCGGGCAGTATGGTCACTCTGCTCGGCCCGTCCGGCTGCGGGAAAACCACCGTGCTGCGTCTGGTGGCGGGACTGGAAAAACCGACCGAAGGTAAAATGTTTATCGATGGCGAAGATGTCACAGACCGTTCCATCCAGCAGCGTGATATCTGTATGGTGTTCCAGTCTTACGCGCTGTTCCCGCATATGTCCCTCGGTGATAACGTCGGCTACGGGCTGAAAATGCTGGGACGCCCGAAAGCTGAAATTAAAGAGCGCGTGGAAGAGGCGCTGGAACTGGTCGATCTGGCCGGGTTCGGCGATCGCTTTGTCGATCAGATCTCCGGCGGACAACAGCAGCGTGTCGCACTGGCACGTGCACTGATCCTCAAACCGAAAGTGCTGTTATTTGATGAACCGCTGAGTAACCTCGATGCCAACCTGCGCCGCAGCATGCGGGAGAAAATCCGTGAATTGCAGCAGCAGTTCAATATCACCTCCCTGTATGTGACCCACGATCAGAGCGAGGCCTTTGCGGTCTCGGATATGGTGCTGGTGATGAACAAAGGGAAAATCATGCAGCTGGGATCGCCGCAGGAGCTGTACCGTCAGCCTGCCTCGAAGTTTATGGCAAGCTTTATGGGGGACGCCAATATCTTCCCGGCCACTCTGACCGGTGATGCCGTTGAGATTTTCAGCTATCGCCTGCCGCGTCCGCCGCAGTTTGTCACGGAAAAAACCAATGTCACCGTGGGCGTACGCCCGGAAGCCATTACCCTCAGTTTACAGGGTGATGAGAGCCAGCGCTGTACTGTATCTCACGTGGCGTATATGGGGCCGCAGTATGAAGTGACCGTCGACTGGCACGGACAATCGATGCTGTTGCAGATTAACGCCACACAATTACAGCCGTCTGTCGGCGACAGTCTGTTCCTGCAAATCCACCCTTACGGTATGTTTATTCTGCCGGAAGAGCGGTAATTTTTCCCTGAATGCAAAACCGCCTCCGTGAAAAGAGGCGGTTTTTTTGTGCTGCTCACAATTGCACGGTCAATTATTTTTTATAGCGGTAACCGGCTGAGAAATTCTCACGCGCCTGTTCCTGAGCGGTATCAAAGAATGCCGCCACTTCCGCTGCGGTCTGTTCCGGCAGCTTTTTCGCCGCTTTCTGAATACGGTGCAATGCTTCTGTCGCATCGGAACGGATTTTGTCCGTATTCTGCTGTGTCAGCTGACCAAAACGTTTTTTCACATCCCCGTTGACGATAACAGTATCCACCCCGGACGCAGTGGTTTGCAGCACCACTGAGCCCGCAGGATAACTGGATGGCACAAACGCTTCTTTCTGGGAAACGATAATAATATCTGCTTTTTTACCTTTGCTGATGGAGCCGATTTCTTTCTCCATCCCCATCGCTTCCGCACTGCCGTGTGTTGCCCAGGTCAGCGCATCACGCACACTCAGGTCAATCTTAGTGGTGGTTTTGCCGGTGCGGTTTGCTTCCGCTTCATTATCCATACAACGCTGGAACTGAAGACCCAGACGCATCTGTGAGAACAGATCACCGGAGCCGACACACACAATATCGCTGCTCAGTCCGGGTTTAAAACCGTGGTCAATACTGGCGCGGAACGGCGGACGCCCCATCCCCATCTGCATTTCGGTTTCCGGTGCGATAGAAACTTTACCGCCGGTTTCTTTCAGGATCTTCCATTCACTGTTATCGAGAGAAGTACAATGGATATGGAGATGGCCGGGCTTAAGCAGATTATTGTGTTTCAGCTCATGTAACCCTTTAAGAAGAATAGATTTTTCTGCCGCCCCGGTATGGGACGCCACAAAAATCCCCAGTTCATTGGCCAGCTCAATCTCTTTCGCGGTATCAGCAAACGGAATCGTACCGAAATCACTCAGCAGAACCCCCATCTGGTTGAGGCTTTTATTACTGTGACCGTAATAGTGCTGATGGATATTTTTCATGACCTCCAGGCGCTGCTGATGGCTGCGGAAGCGGTTACTGCCTTTATAATCATACGCCTGCATACCATAGGCATAGATACTGCGGATACCGGAGGCGCGCAGGGATTCAATCGCTGCCGGTGCATGATCCGGTGAGTTAACACAGTCACAACAGTCAAGAATGGTCGTCACCCCGGCGTTCAGTGCCTCCACTGATCCCACCAGCGCCGCCATACGGATATCTTCCGGCTCCATAACCGAGCCGATACCGTAGAAAGTGGAACCCAGGAAACCGGCCAGTGACATATCTGCGGAGATCCCGCGCAGCAGTGACATCCAGGTGTGACGGTGACTGTCGATAATCCCCGGCAGAATAATCCCGCCGTCGGCATCAATCAGCTCCGCATCAACCCCGGCAAATTTGGACACCGGACCGACATCGACGATTTTATCACCGTCAACCAGCACTGCGCCGTCAGCAATATCACCGTATTTTTCATCCATAGTGATAAGATAGCCGTTATAAATCAGCTTATTACGCTTATCGGTTTTGATATAGCGTTTATTTTTATCATCAGCACCCGCCAGCACGGCATTACCACCCGCTAATGCAGAATGGCTGCCGAGTACACCTGCAGCCAGCCCCGCAGTACCAAGACCGGCATTTTTCAGGAAAGACCGTCTTGACGGATCCTGCGCTTTCTCTGTCATTGAATTATTGCTCCTCACACAGTTAACAGATACCCACAAAATGTACTACATAGTACACATTTAAAGTCTAACAAGACTGATTCGTATTAACCAGTACATATTGTGTGATTTTCTGTCCCGGCTGACACCGGACACAGTTTTTACCGTGCGCTTTTTTTATACTGACTGATATATTTTCTGTCTGAATATCAGGGAAGAAACAATAATGCGTCCGGCTTATTTGTTTGTCAGGGGACTGTCTGTACTGCTGCTGTGCGGGATGTTAAGCGGCTGCGGGGTATTTTATGGTGCCATGTGCGGCAGTATGGCCCTGTTTACGCCATCAGAATCAGTGACAAAAATCCCGCTGCCGGATGCGGTGGCCGGTCAGCCGTATGATCAGACTGCGGAAATCGCACGGAATACCGGGATGATCCCGTTTTATGTCAGTGATAAACCAGACTGGATGACGGTCACGCTGATGTCAGAAAATGAGGCCGGGGAATGGCTTCCGCTTGTCACCAAAGAGGAGTGGCAGACACGGGTGATGAAAGCCGGCCAGCGGCCGCTGATCGCCGCCCGTTTGCAGGGAATACCGCCTGAGCGCGGCAACGTCCGTATAAAGATCAAAGGTGCAGCTTACGGCACTATGTGCGGAAGTTCTGATCCGGTTTATTCCCTGCGGCTGACCGTGAAAAAAGCGGAGTAATGACTTACTACGCTTAATTATTTACTCCGTCGTTCCTGAATATACAGCACCACTGACGGCACACTCTGAATAATCAGCATGCGGAGAATATGGTTAAGCATCACAAAACCCGCATCAATGCCCATGGTAATCGCAGCAAATGTCATCGCTTCCATACTGCCCGGAGCCCAGGAAAGCAGCAGCACCGGGAAGGGAAACCCGGTCAGGTGAGAAGCACCGAATGCAATCAGCGCGGTCAGCATAATATTGATCAGCACCACCTGTGCGGAAATCACCATATTACGCAGCAGTGAGCGCAGCGGAAACAGCACAAAATAAAGCCCGATATACATGCCAATCAGCGTCATACTGATATCATTCAGCGGCAGCGGGAAAACAATGTAAGTACTCACCATGCTCTGCACGGCAATCGCCGCACCCAGTGACGTCAGCATAAACGGGGCGGGAACATTGATTTTTTCCAGCACTTTGCCGGACAGATACCCGCACACCGCAATCACCAGCAGCCACAGTACGGACACCAGACTCTGCGGCGGAATATCCGCAGGCGGCGGGACAGGATGATCACTGCCGACCACCACGCCCGCCAGCATAATCAGGATGATCAGACGGATAGTATGCGAAATCACCACCTTCTGCGGCGGCGTACCGGTATGATCTGTCAGCGCCAGAATCGCCGCCATTGCCCCGGGTACCGCACCCAGCAGCGATTCCTGAACTGACCACCCCACCCGTTTGCGGAACCAGAGAAAACTGACCGTAAACTGTACGGCCAGACACGACACCATCGTGAGCATAATCAGCAGAAGATTATCAAACTGACTGAGATCGACACGGATAAACATCAGCCCGACGGATGTCCCGAGTACCATCTGAACAAAGGTTAATGTTCCCCCGGGGATAGTGAGCGAAACATTGAAACGGTGCACAATAATAATCAGAATGATGGGGCCGAACATCAGTGCCATCGGCACATTCAGATATGCCAGCCCTGACCCGGTGGCGAAACAGGCTGAAATTCCCGCTGCTGTTTTGATTATATTCATATTGTTATTATTTCAGCCGGTTGCCGGTACAGAAAATCAGTTTATCACCGGAACAAATTAATTACAGAGGATATAATTATGCGGGTTACTTTCTCGCCATCAGAGGCGGAGATCAGTGTGGTGCAGAATGGCCTGCGCGGGCAGCGTATCAATACAGCGTTAATTCGTCAGGCGCAGGAGAGCGCCCGTGAGCGTGGTGCAAAATTTGCCCGGGTGGATACTTTCAGTTTCCGGGCTCGCCCTTTTTATCTGAAAATGGGTTTTGAGGAAGTGCTGACACCGGAATTCTATCCCCGGACGCATGAGCGTATTTACTTCCGCAAGACATTATAACAGCCGTTATTACGGCTGTTCAGGCCGTTGACAAACCCGCAGGGGTTGGCGACGTCCGGCAGAGGTTGTAAAAATAAACCAGGAAAATCAATTTATTGATTTTCAGCTGATAACACAAAGCAGGAAAAACCACGTTTTATCCTGCTTTGTCAGCAATCTCAACAGCCGTTATTACGGCTGTTCATCCTGCTGCGCCCGGCTGTCCGCCATGGCCTGATTCAGAATCGCTTTTGCCATCCACTGTGTAATATCAATGACTTCACCGTCATTCATCTTCCAGATATCTTTCATCACCAGGAACACTTCCGAGCCGTACACCAGTGAGAATGCGCGGACCACTTTATCCAGTGTTTCCTGATCGACATGCGCCTTCAGCGGCTCCGTGACATTGGCCAGAATCGCCTTACGGTGGCCTCTGACCAGTTTTTTCTCTTCATTAATCTGCGATTTGGCCGATGCCGAACGATCCTGCGCCCACTGCTGTAATGACACATACAGTGCTGCACGCAGTGCACCTTCGTGGCGGAACATTTGCGGATAAGCAAACGCCAGCAACTGCTCCATGCGGTCGCGGGTTTCCGGACTGTCAGAGCGCCAGGTCAGAATCGGCCCGAGGCTGGCATCGACTGTCGCGGCGATTAAATCACTTTGTGTCGGAAAATAGCGGTAAGCCGTTGCCCGTGACACCCCGGCTTCCGCCGCCAGTTCAGAGACTGACGGAATCGCGCCCTGTTCAAACAGGGTCAGCGCGGTATTAACCAGCAGATTAAATGTCCGCTTACGCGTGCCGGAGTAAGGTGTTCCGTCATCAGTACAGGCCATAACTGATTTTCCTTTCATGATTTCTGTGAATTTTTCGCGGCTATCTTACACAACATCCCTGCCCGCAACACCCTAATGCTGTTTTTTTGTCAAAAAAATGATTTAAATGTAGACAAATTGAGATGGATGTCTCAAAATCGTGCAAACAAAATGATACTACAGTCTCATTATGGTTATGATGCGTTATCAGACATCCGATATCCCTTTGAGGTTAACCATGAACAGCAATAAAGGCGCTGTCTATATCGCCACAACGCTTGATACCAAAAGTGATGAGATTTTTTATGTCAGTGAGCTGATTCAGCGCACCGGCCTGGCAGTACGGACTGTGGATTTAACCACAAAACCCGGTCAGCTGACCCGGGAAGCGGATGTCTGCGCCCGCGACGTCGCCGCCTGTCACCCTGACGGCGAAAGCGCGGTTTTCTGCGGCGACCGCGGCCGTGCGATTGCGGCTATGGCTGTCGCCTTTGAGCATTTCCTTGCAAAACAAAATGATATTGCAGCACTTCTCGGTTTGGGCGGATCCGGTGGAACGGCACTGATTACACCAGCAATGCAATCCCTGCCTGTCGGCATCCCCAAACTCATGGTTTCCACCATGGCCTCCGGTGATATTTCCGGCTATATCGGCGCAAGCGATATTGCCATGCTCTACTCTGTCACTGATGTCTCCGGCCTGAACCGAATTTCACGTAAAGTTCTCCGTAATGCGGCTAATCAGATTGCCGGGGCGGTTTACTTCTGTCAGGAAGAGCAGGTAACTGATAAACCTGCCGTTGCCCTGACGATGTTCGGCGTCACCACCCCGTGTATTCAGCAAATCAGCAAAGAACTGGAAGCGGATTACGATTGTCTGGTCTTTCACGCGACCGGCAGCGGCGGTAAAGCCATGGAAAAACTGACGGATGATCATCAGTTCGACAGCGTCCTTGACCTGACCACCACGGAAGTGTGTGACTATCTTTTCGGCGGCGTACTGGCCTGTGATGACGATCGTTTCGGTGCGGCAGCCCGCTCACAGACACCGTATATCGCCTCCTGCGGCGCACTGGACATGGTCAATTTCGGCCGCCCGTCCACGGTTCCGGAAAAATATGCTGATCGTCAGTTTTATCATCATAACGCCCAGGTCACCCTGATGCGTACCACCCCGGAAGAAAATGCACAGATGGGGCGCTGGATAGCAGAAAAACTGAACCAGTGTCACGGTGATGTCATTTTTATCATTCCGGAAGGCGGTTTCTCCGCTCTCGACGCTGAAGGTATGCCTTTCTGGTCGCCGGAAGCTGACCGCGCCTTTATTGAGGCGTTCAAAACACATTATAAACAAACAGAAAAACGAATTTTACGCAAATGCCCGTATCATATTAATGACCCGGAATTTACCCGTTTTGTCATTAACCAACACCAGCAATTACGGGCGAAATAAGGAGACACAAGATGCCACTTTCCCGTGACGCATTACTGAAAAAATTCAATGATATGATTTCACGCGGTGAACCGATTATCGGCGGCGGTGCCGGTACCGGTCTGTCTGCAAAATGTGAGGAAGCCGGCGGTATCGATCTCATCGTTATCTATAACTCCGGCCGTTACCGGATGGCAGGACGCGGCTCACTGGCCGGTCTGCTGGCTTACGGTAATGCCAATGAAATCGTTATGGATATGGCAAAAGAAGTGTTGCCGGTTGTCAAACACACCCCGGTACTGGCCGGTGTAAACGGCACCGACCCGTTCTGTCAGTTTGATAAATTCCTCGACGATATCAAAGCCACCGGATTTTCCGGCGTACAGAACTTCCCGACAGTCGGCCTGATCGACGGTAAATTCCGCGCAAATCTGGAAGAAACCGGGATGGGTTATGCGCTGGAAGTGGAGATGATCCGCAAAGCACGTGAAAAAGATCTGCTGACCACGCCGTATGTTTTCAGCCGTGAAGATGCCATTGCCATGACCAACGCCGGTGCGGATATCCTCGTGCCGCATATGGGTCTGACCACCGGCGGTAATATCGGGGCAGAAACAGCGACTACGCTGGATGATTGTGCTGAGATGATTAATGACTGGGCGAAAGCAGCAAAAGCGATTCGTCCGGATATTATTGTATTGTGTCACGGCGGTCCTATTGCGACACCGGAAGATGCACAATACATTTTAGATCGCTGCCCGGACTGCCACGGTTTTTACGGGGCCAGTTCCATGGAGCGTTTACCGACAGAAGTGGCACTAAAAGCCACCACCGAAGCATTTAAAAATATAACAAGATAATTAAATTATTTATTTCAAGTCAACACCAGGTGCCTGCAATATATATTGCAGGCATTTTTTTCATACAAAAAATCCGCCCTCATAAATGATCCGGCGGATTTGTATATATACCAGTTTCATTACGGATAAATATGCTTTTCAGCAACCATAATAATACTGTATTTAATTATGCACCTTTTTTCTGTGCTTTAATGCTTTTTGCATTACTGACAATGCTGGTCACGCCAAAACCGATACCTGCTGTTGCGAGGATCGGGCTCAGGCCTACAGCCGCACCGATACCGCCACCCAGCATTGCGCCGGATACTTTGAAGTTAGTTTTGTAGCCGCCTGCAGAACAACCTGCATCAACGATACCGCCGATAGCAGTGCCCATAGTAGCACCGATACCACCGAATACCAGACCCAGACCTAACAGGCCGCCATTAACTTCATTCATTTCCAGAGTTGTTAATTCTTTCATAATTTTATTCCTTTAATTCCCTATCGGGACAATATCCGTTACCGGGTTTTAACTAATAACCGCAGTAGTTCTTACAGGAGAAGATATAATTCCTGTAATTGTCCCGGAGTATACTCCTTCAGAACATAAAAAAAAATGGATTATTTATTTTGACTTACCAAACACTGTATTTTATGTAATTACACTTAGAAAAAAATATATTATTGCTATTTTAATTCACAATATAAGAATAAATTACGCAAGTATTAATACGCGTTTACATATTAAAATCTCATTTTACGTTCACAATAATACACCAAATACTTACGCAACAATATTAAATACTCAAATCATGTTATTTACTGCGATAATTCTGATAATAGACAGGAATAGTAGCGTTATACCGGCTATTTTATATAATTAAGTATAATTTCGGATACGATAAAATATCTCCTGAGACTAAAATTACCGTTTGAAACAGAGGCAGGCTACGTATGTTAACGGATAACTGTCTCTTTTAAGGATTGGAGTCCATATTGTTCCGGCAGGAAGCACTTGATAACAGGAAAATGAAATGGCGGGGGAAAGCGTTATTGCTGCCCGGAATTCCGCTGTGGATAATTATGGCCGCATGTTCCGTATTCCTGATAGTTTTTCTTATTTTTATTATTTTCGGATCTTACACCAGGCAGGTCAATGCCACCGGTGAAGTCACCACATTTCCGCGGGCCGTTACTATTTATGCTAATGCTCAGGGATTTGTCACGAAACAATATGTCCGTGAAGGCCAGCATATTAAAAAAGGGGATCCGGTTTACATAATCGATGTCAGCAAAACAACGTCCAGCGGTGTGGTCAGTGATAATCAGCGCCGGGAAATTGAAGGCCAGCTTCTGCGGGTTGATAGTATGATCACCCGCCTGGAAGATAATAAACGCGATACCCTGGATGCGCTGGAAAAACAAAAATCGCTGTATATTGATGCCTACAAACGCTCGGCAGGTATTGTAAAACGTGCCGAAGAAGGGATCTCCATTATGAAAAACAATATGGAGAATTACCGGTCCTATCAGAAACAGGGATTAATTAATAAAGACCAGTTGCTTAATCAGGTCGTGACTTACTATTCCCAGCAAAACAGCCTGCTGGGATTAAGCGGTCAGAACGAACAGAATGCCCTGCAAATTACCTCACTGGAAAGCCAGATCCTGACTCAGGCTGCGGAATTTGATAACCGGATTTATCAGATGGAACTGCAGCGCTATGAGTTGCAGAAAGAGATGGTCAATACCGATGTCGGCGGCGAAATTATTGTCCGTGCCCTGACTGACGGCCGTGTGGATTCCCTCGGCGTGACGGTCGGGCAGATGGTTAATCCGGGTGATACCCTGCTCCAGATCCTGCCGGAAGATATCAGTCAGTACTGGCTGGTGCTTTGGGTACCCAATGATGCACTCCCTTATCTGAACATCGGTGATGCCGTGAATATCCGCTATGAGGCGTTCCCGGCGGAAAAATTCGGCCAGTTCGCTGCCTCCATTCAGATGATTTCCAAAACCCCGGCCTCACCGCAGGAAATGATGACCTACGCCGGTGCACCAAAAGTCAGTCAGATGCCGCAGTCCATCCCCTACTACAAAGTCATTATCCGCCCGGAAAAACAGATGATTGCGTATGACGGCCGCGAACTCAGCCTGCAAAACGGTATGAAAGCCAATACCAGTTTGTTTCTGGAAAAACGAAAAATCTATCAGTGGATGGTTTCACCATTCTATGACATGAAGCAGAGCGCCTCCGGGCCGGTGGAATTCACCACGGAAAACCCGCTGGCAGGCATTATCGGCGAAACACAGAAACTGGCCGCACTGGCTGAGATCCCGTCACCGGATCACACTGAGGACACCACTCCGGTGGTTAACTCACTGGGTGCATTCGGAAAAACAGGAGCAGACACACCATGACAGAACGGATTCTGTTATCTGACCGGGAGGCCGTATGCGCCGTTTATCCTTAAAAAACCTGCTGGAAAAGCTCGACCTCAGCCTGCGCAGAAGCATTCCGGTTATTCACCAGACTGAGTCATCCGAGTGCGGTCTGGCCAGCCTTGCGATGATCTCCGCGCATTACGGTAAAAGTATTGATCTGATTTCCCTGCGTCAGAAGTTCAATCTCTCGGCCCGCGGCGCGACACTGACCGGTCTCACCGGCATGGCGTCGGAGCTGGGGATGACCACCCGCGCCCTGTCGCTGGATATGGATGATCTGCCGAATCTGCGGCTTCCCTGTATTTTACACTGGGATTTCAATCACTTCCTGGTACTGGTCAAAATCAGCGGTAATAAATTTATTCTGCACGACCCGGCATACGGCCGCCGGGTGGTCGGCATAGAGGAGATGTCGCGTAATTTCACCGGCGTGGCCCTGGAAGCCTGGCCCGGCAGCACCTTCACCAAACAGGAGGTGGTGAAAAAACTCAGCCTGCGCAAGCTTATCGGTAATATTCACGGGCTGAAACAAGCTCTGCTGAAAATCTTCGCGTTTTCGGTGGTGATTGAGGCCATCGGGCTGATTATGCCGGTCGGTACCCAGCTGGTGATGGACCACGCGATCCCTGCCGGGGATCAGGGGCTGTTGTCCCTGATTTGTATCGGGCTGCTGTTCTTTATTCTGCTGAAAGCCGCCGTCAGTATGTGCCGCGCCTGGGCGAGCCTGGTGATGGAAACGCTGATCAACGTCCAGTGGCAGTCCGGATTGTTCACGCACCTGCTGCGTCTGCCGCTCAGCTACTTTGAGCGGCGTAAACTCGGAGACATTCAGTCCCGTTTCGGCTCGCTCGATATCCTGCGTACCACCTTTACCACCAGCGTGGTCGGGGCGATCATGGACGGCATCATGCTGATCGGCGTGTTTATCATGATGATCCTTTACGGCGGCAGTCTCACCTGGATTGTGCTGGCCTTTACCGCGGTGTATATCGGCCTGCGGCTGGCAACGTACGGCTATTACCGCCAGCTATCGGAAGAGTCGCTGATTAAAGAGGCGCGCGCCGGGTCGTACTTTATGGAATCCCTTTACGGGATCACCACGGTAAAAACCCAGGGCATGAGCGAGCGCCGGGGTAATCACTGGCTGAATCTGAAAGTGGATTCCATCAATACCGGCATCCGCCTGACCAAAATGGATCTGATGTTCGGCGGGGTAAACACCTTTATTATGGCCTGCGATCAGATCGTTATTCTGTGGATCGGCGCCACGATGGTGATCGACAATACGATGACCCTCGGGATGTTTGTTGCGTTCAGTGCCTACCGTGAGCAGTTTTCTGACCGTGCCGCGTCCATCATTGAATTCCTGCTGCAACTGCGGATCATGAGTCTGCATAACGAACGTATTTCCGATATCGCCCTGAATGAGCAGGAAAATAAGAAGCCGGATGTACCGTACGAGCCGCAGATGCAGGCCGCCGGGCTGGAAACCCGCAGTCTGGCGTACAGCTATGACAGCCAGTCCGCACCGATTTTCCGTGATATTAATCTGTCGGTCGCGCCCGGTGAAAGTGTGGCGATCACCGGGCCGTCCGGTTCGGGGAAAACCACGCTGATGAAAGTGCTGTGCGGTCTGTTTGAACCCTCTGACGGCAAAGTGTTTATTGATAACATCGATATCCGCCAGCTCGGCGTCAATAACTACCACAAAATGATCGCCTGCGTGATGCAGGATGACAAACTGTTTTCCGGCTCGATCCGCGAGAACATCTGCGGATTCACCGAAAATCCCGACGAGGAGTTGATGATCGCCTGTGCACAGGCCAGCTATATTCACGACGTGATTACATCGATGCCGATGGGATATGAAACGCTGATCGGTGAACTGGGTGAAGAGCTTTCCGGCGGGCAGAAACAGCGGGTATTTATTGCCCGGGCGCTGTACCGCAGACCGCGTATCCTGTTTATGGATGAGGCGACCAGTGCGCTGGATAAAGAGAGTGAATCTTATGTCAACCAGGCGATCAGTCAGTTGCCGATCACCCGGATTATTATCGCTCATCGTGAATCAACGATTGAGTCAGCGGACAGGGTTATTAAACTTGATAACCCTGCCGCTTAAAGTGAGGTTTACCGGTAGACCGGTAACAGGCTGAAGCTTGACAGAATATGTACCACTGCGTTCAGTACCCCGAAGCTCAGGATCAGCCAGATCATGGGCTCCCCACCCCAGACCCGGAACTGCGGGCTGCCGAAGCGTTTGCGGGATGCGCGGGCCAGCAGTGCCGGGACAATCGCGGCCCAGACCGTCGCCGCCAGACCGGCAAAGCCGATGGCATAAATAAAGCCGTCCGGATACAGCAATCCGCCCAGCATCGGCGGGGAGAATGTCACCACTGCTGTTTTCAGACGGCCGGTTTTACTGTCATCAAATTTGAATAAGTCCGCCAGATAATCAAACAACCCCAGCGTCACACCAAGGAATGAACTGGCCACCGCAAAGTTAGAGAACACTATCAGCAGCAGTTCCAGACCGCGGCTGTGCAGCACACCACTCAGCGCCTGAACCAGCACATCAATATTACCGCCCTTTTCCGCAATCGGAATAAAGTCCGGACGCGGAATATTCCCCATCGTACCGAGCATCCAGATAATATAGAGCACCAGCGCCATCAGTGTACCGATCGTCAGACAGCGGCGGATTTTGCCGGGCTCTTTGCCGTAATATTTCATCAGGCTCGGCACATTACCGTGGAACCCGAACGAGGCCAGACAAAACGGCAGGGTAAACAGGACATAAGGCAGATAAGAGGCGTCCGGCTGCGCCACATTCAGTAAGACCGCCGGTTTGACATTCCACAGCAGACCGCCGAATGTCATAAAGAATGTCAGGATTTTGGCACCGAGCACAATCGTCGTCATCCGGCTGACGGCTTTGGTACTCAGCCAGACAATAAACGCGACGGCAAGGGCAAACAGAAATCCGCCCATCCGTGCCGGAAGTGCAATCCCCGCCTGCGCGAAGGTGTGACTCAGTACCGAACCGCTGGCGGAAATATAGGCATAGGTCAGAATATACAATACGAACGCAATAGTCAGGCCGTTAATAATATTCCAGCCATTTCCCAGCAGATCGCGGGTGATCGTATCAAAACTGGAGCCAATCCGGTAATTCAGGTTGGCTTCCAAAATCATTAATCCTGAGTGCAGCATACAAAACCAGGTGAATACCAGTGCTGCAATCGACCAGAAAAACCATGCACCGGACATTACCACCGGCAGGGAAAACATCCCCGCACCAATGATAGTTCCGCCGATAATCATTGCTCCGCCGAATACTGACGGCGAAACAGAGGACGCAGGAACAGTAGCCATAAGAGTACCTCTGGTGGCTTAATATTATCGTTATGTTTGAAATCAGGAGGATGCAGGGCATCCTCCTGTAAGACGACAGGGTTACATGACAGGTTTCAGGCGGGCGACAAAGTGACGCAGAACCGGCGGTTCATAGGTAAATGTCAGCCCTTTGATATCCGCGGCTTTTTCTTTCAGCCGGATAAAGGCATCCGCGATATAATCCATATGGTCATTGGTATAGACACGGCGCGGGATCGTCAGGCGCAGCAATTCCATCGGTGACGGCTTCTGAATACCGGTTTCCGGGTCACGTCCCAGCAGCAGCGAACCGATTTCCACCCCGCGGATACCGGACTCCAGGAACAGCTCGTTATTCAGCGCATGTGCCGGGAACTGATCCCCCGGGATATGCGGCAGCATTTTCTTCGCGTCGACAAAGACAGCATGGCCGCCGACCGGATACTGAATCGGAATACCGGCTTCGCGCAGGCGTTCACCCAGATATTCCACCTGTGTGATACGGTAGCGGAGGTAATCCTCATCCATCCCCTCTTCCAGTCCGATAGCCAGTGCTTCCATATCACGCCCGGCAAGACCGCCGTAAGTGACAAAGCCTTCCATCGGCACACAGCGGGTGCGCACTTCGTTAAACAGATCTTCGTCATCACGGAAACAGCACAGACCGCCGATATTGACCAGTGAATCCTTTTTCGCCGACATTGTCAGCATATCGCCGTATTTATACATCTCTTTGACGATCTCTTTCACTGACTTATCCGCATACCCTTTTTCGCGCTGCTTAATAAACCAGGCGTTTTCACAGAAGCGGGCTGAGTCAATCACCACCGGGATATCGTACTTTTTGGCGATCTCATACACGGCTTTCATGTTTGCCAGTGAAATCGGCTGACCGCCGGAACTGTTACAGGTCACGGTGGTGACAATCGCTGCCACATTTTTTGCACCGTGTTCTGCAATCGCCGCATTGAGCAGATCTAAATCGAAATCCCCTTTCCAGTCATAATAGGTTGTTGTATCAAAGGCTTTTGGTGTGACCACGTTAATCGCTTTCGCGCCGTTTAACTCCACATGGGCAGCCGTGGTATCAAAGTGGAAGTTGGAGATAAAGACCGGCTTATCCGCCCCGGATTTGCGGCGGCGGGCGATCAGTGACGGAAACAGAATTTGCTCGGCACCGCGGCCCTGGTGTGTCGGGATAGTAAACGGATAGCCAATCAGTTTTTTCACCTGATCACAGAGATGATAGTAGTTACGGGAACCGGCATACGCCTCATCCCCCATCATCAGCCCGGCCCACTGGCGGTCACTCATCGCACCGGTACCGGAATCGGTCAGCAGGTCAATAAAGACCACATCACCCGGTAATAAAAACGGGTTATATCCGGCTTCCTTCAGGGCAACTTCCCGCTCATTACGGGTTGTCATCCGGATATTTTCGACCATTTTAATACGGAACGGCTCAGGAATACGTTTCATTATTTTACTCTCCGGTTTCGGGCTGCCGGATATATTTATCCGCTGCATTTTCATGAAAAGAAAATGCAGAAATACAGCCACGTTATATCAGCGTGTTTTTAATTAATTTTTGTGGTAATACGCGGACGGAGAATTACTCAGGGAAGAAGTTTGAAATGCGATGATCAATATTGAACCATGCCTGCACGAGGCAGACACCGGCAAGATGACTTGGGATGGATAAGAAATTCATACACAAAGCCCTCTGGGTGGATAAGTAATGCACAAAATTACATTGAATAGTTCTTTTGTCTATGATCAACATCTCAATTATTGTATTTGTATATATTAAATAATCATGATGATTTCATATAAAAATCAATATAAATTAAGCATTGCTAATCAATTGCCGTGGTAATTAATTACTCTCTCATTTATTATCTGTATCCTGTACTAATAAAAACAGGAATAACACCTGAAAGCATCAGGTTCCCCTGTGTTTTTTATATTTATAAAAAATAGTTGTGACAATAACATTGCGGATATAACAGTTAATTTAATTATTCGTTTTTCAGATAATAAAAAAGTGGTTTTCACCACTTTTTTCAGCGCTGTTTTGTGACTGAAATATCACTACACCAGTTTACTGATCCAGCTGTTCACATCACCGGCCAGGAAATTCACCGGCGGGATCTCAATCACGCTGTATGCCCCCGGCTGCTGACGGCAGGCGGCACGTGCCGCAGACACCATAAACTGGGAGGTCAGTGCCGGATTATTGATACGCATGCTGTATTCAAACAGCTGGTTATGCGTTTTACCGGAGACCCCTTTGTGTGTCATGGAGACACCGTGCCCCACATCTTTCAGGGCATCCACGCTGTCCACCTGACGGACATGTGTCTCATCGGAGGCAAAATAGCTGTCGGCTTTCAGCGCGGCAGTCACGGTCTCAATATCATGCCCCTGCTCAATCTCAACATAAACCATGCGGCGATGGACACCGGTGCCCAGCGGGATGGTCATGGAAAGCGCATCTTTTACACCGGGGATCGCTTTGGCGGCGACACTGTGGCCCATGCTCATTCCCGGCCCGAAGTTGGTATAAGTCAGCCCTTTCGGTGCCATCGCCTGCATCAGCGTGCGGATAATGGAGTCGGACCCCGGATCCCAGCCTGCCGAGATAATAGCAGTACACTCCCCGGCACGGGCAATCGGGTCAAGATGTGTTTTCAGCGCGACAATGTCACTGTGAACGTCAAAACTGTCCACGGTGTTAATCCCCAGTGCGAGGATCTCTGAGGCAACCGCACGGATAGCGCGGGTCGGTGAGCACAACAGTGCCACATCCACATTGCTCAGTTCACGGATATCCGCCACCACCGGATACACAGAGTGTGCATCAGCAGCAGACGGATTGCGTCGTACAATCCCTGCAATGTCAAAATCAGCGGCAGCTTCCAGCGCCTCAATCGCATATTGTCCGATATTGCCGTAACCAACGACGGCGGCTCGTATTTTTTTCACGGAATTCTCTCTGTCATCATTGATTAGTCTGATAAGGAAATCATACTTATTTATGAAAGGAAACATTGATTTCTTAATTAGTTATGAAAAAAATGTTTTATTTTTCACCTTTCGCTATTCTCAGTAATATTATCCTGGTAGAATCCGGCTCCCTGTATCCGTCCCGGAACAAAAATCACACTCTTTACAGAAGGTCGTCATGCATCAGTCTGATGTGACAGAGCGCGGGCTCTTTTCCTTAAGCTGGCCGATTTTTATCGACCTGTTATTACACTTTTCCACCTTCCTGATTAATACCTGGATGGTCAGCCATGTGTCGTCAAAATATCTGGCGGCGATGGCGGTCGGTAACCAGGCATTTGACCTGTTTATCACTATTTTTAACTTTATCAGTGTCGGGTGCAGCGTGGTCATCGCCCAGTATATCGGGGCGGGAAGACGGGATAAGGCCAGTCAGGCAATCCATATCTCCATCACGTTCAACCTGTTGCTCGGATTATTGTCCGCCGGATTTACCATTATTTTCGGTTATAAAATTCTGGAATTGATGAATACGCCGGAACATCTGATGGAAGATGCCTTTAACTATCTGCATATTCTGGGGATTTGTTTAATTCCGGAGGCGGTAACCATCATTCTGGCGGCCTGTCTGCGGGTGTACGGCAGAGCCAAACCGGCAATGTATGTCACGCTGGTCGCCAACGTGGTGACTGTTGTCGGTAACTGTATTGTGCTGTACGGCCTGTTCGGTCTGCCGCAGTACGGGCTGGTCGGTGTCGCCTGGTCCACCGTGGCCGGACGCCTGATTGCCGTGGCGCTGTTGTGCGGTCTGCTCTTTTACGGCCTGCGGATCAAATTCGTGCCGCGCATGCTGTTTCACTGGTCTAAAAATATGCTGAGGCAGATCCTGCATGTCGGTCTGCCGTCTGCCGGGGAGAACCTGGTCTGGATGCTGCATTATATGGTTGCCATCGCCTTTATCGGGCTGATGGGTGAAACCGCGCTGGCAGCGCAGACCATCTACTTCCAGTTATCACTGTTTATTATGCTGTTCGGGATAACCATCAGCATCGGGAATGAAATCCTGGTCGGGCATCTGGTCGGGGCAAAACGCTTTGAGGATGCCTATCAGCGCGGCATGAAAAGCCTGAAAACCGGCTTCTTCAGTACCATTCCGATTGTCTTTCTGTTCTGGCTGTTCCGTGATCACCTCGCTTACGGGCTGAGTGATGATCAGGCGGTGATTAAACTGCTGCTGCCGCTGTTCCTGCTGTCGGTCTTTTTAGAGCCGGGACGCACGCTGAATATTGTGATGGTAAACGCCCTGCGTGCCGCCGGTGACGCCCGTTTCCCGCTCTGTACCGCCCTGTTCTTTATGTGGTGTGTCGCGCTGCCGGTCGGCTATGTGCTCGGCATCAAACTGGAGATGGGAATACTCGGTATCTGGATTGGTTTTCTGTGTGATGAGTGGCTGCGCGGGCTTGTGAATACATGGCGCTGGCGCTCGAAAAAATGGCAGTCAAAACGGCTGGATATTGAAGGCTGATAAATCAGTCAGAATCCCCGCTGCAATTGTGCAGCGGGAACCACCTCAATCACCAGCTTGTTACACCAAAATACATCAGATTAAAGAATAAATACGGGATTATATGCTGATAAATAGCCGGATACGCAGTTTTTCGTGACTGATATCACGGGTTCACATCACACTTTTTTATTTATGCATAACATAATGCATACAAATCACATTCAATAATATATTTAAATCAAATAGTTAGATAAGTATTTTTATCTCTTTTCACCTCCGGACGATTTCTTGCTTCATTCCCCCTTATCCGCCCTATTTTTTATTCCCCGGAGAAAGTTTTTCTCCGGATTCTGAAAATACCCCTGAATTGTGAAAGGATTTTTCTGCTGCCCTTTCGGTACACTGAGCCACATAACGGATTCGCGTATTTAAGGCTGAAAAATGGCAACACATCACACCCCTGATCAATGGAATAATTTTGTCGCAGTATTGCGTCAGTCAGTCAAACCGGCGACAGGCTGCACCGAACCGATTTCACTGGCGCTGGCTGCCGCAAAAGCAGCCGCATGCCTGCGCGGTGCACCGGAACAGATCCGCTGCTTTGTTTCTCCGAACCTGATGAAAAATGGTCTTGGTGTCACCGTTCCGGGAACAGGGATGACCGGCTTGCCGGTCGCGGCAGCACTCGGGGCTATCGGCGGACAACCGGATGCCGGTCTGAATGTGCTGTGTGGTGTGACCGCAGACGATATCGCGGCCGGAAAAGCCTTTCTCGCCTCCGGTGCGGTATCGGTGGAAATCAAAGAACCGTGCAGCCACGTCCTGTACTCCGAAGCCACGGTATACAGCGGTGACGAACAGGCGACAGTCACTATCTGCGGTGATCATACCCATGTGACAGAAATCAGTCACAACGGCACCATTATTTACCGGGATGATGCCATCACGCATCAGGGCGGCAGTGATGATCCGTTTGCCGGTGCCTGCACCCGTGATATTTATGATTTCGCCACTCAGGCACCGGTTTCGATGATCAATTTTATGCGGCAGGCTGCTGATCTGAATGACGCACTGGCCCGCGAAGGGATGTCTAACCCGTACGGGTTACAAATCGGCCGCTCGCTGGAGAAACAGCGTGAGCGCGGACTGCTGTCAAAAGACCTGCTGTCCGACATTATGATCCGTACCTCTTCGGCCTCGGATGCCCGTATGGGCGGCGCACAACTGCCTGCGATGAGTAACTCCGGTTCCGGTAACCAGGGGATCGCCGCAACCCAGCCGGTGGTGGTGGTGGCGGAATATTTACAGGCGGATGAGGAACAGCTTATCCGGGCCCTGACATTGTCCCACCTGATGGCGATTTATATTCACAGCCAGTTCCCGCCGCTTTCCGCGCTGTGTGCGGCCACCACGGCCTCCATGGGTTCCGCAGCCGGTATTGCATGGTTATTTGAAGGCAGATACGAGCCGGTGGCGATGGCTATCAGCAGCATGATTGGTGATATCAGCGGGATTATCTGTGACGGTGCATCCAACAGCTGCGCGATGAAAGTCTCCAGCGGCGTCAGCGCAGCCTATAAAGCCGTGCTGATGGCGATGAATCAGCAGTGTGTCGGCGGTAATGACGGCATCGTCTGCAACGGGGTGGATCAATCCATCGCTAACCTCTGTGCGCTGGCCAGCCTCTCTATGCAGCACACCGATGTGCAGATTATTGAAATCATGGCAAACAAGGCAAAATCAGCCTGATTTTTCCGGGTTTGGCTTTTTAAGGAAGCCCCCTTTCCTTTACCGGCCGCACCGGCCGGTTTTTTCATGCTTTCAGCACTGTTATCACGCTGTCAGAGTGGCAAACGCATTGCGGATTTCCTGCTCCGGCAGCTGCATACCGATAAAAATCAGCACACTCTGTTTTACATCATCCTCACGCCATTCGCGGTCAAAATCCGCACTGTACAGGCGCTGAACCCCCTGGAACAATAAACGGCGCGGCTCATCTTTAATCCAGAGTAACCCTTTGTAACGCAGCATATTATCGGCATAGCTGAGTAACAGGGTTTCCATGGCGCGGGAAATCGCACTGATTTCCACCGGTTTATCCATGGTGATCACCAGCGACTGAATATCATTTTGCTGTTTCGGCGCAAAGCGGAACAGCGGTTTGCTGATTTCCACATTATCATCCAGCATAAAACCGCCGACATTAAACAGCAGGTTCATGTCGATTTCACCGTTAACCACTTTATATACCGGGGCTTTGGCGTTAATCCGCTGCAAACGGGCCAGCAGCGCCTCATTATCCGGCTCAACGTCTGTTTTGGTCAGCAGAATGCGATCTGCGTAGCCGATCTGCGCCTGGGCGATAGTAAACTGATCCAGCTGCTGCTGTGCATGCACCGCATCCACCAGCGTGATAATGCCGTCCAGCACATAACGCTCACACAGTTTCTCATTGGAGAAAAAGGTTTGTGTGATCGGACCGGGGTCGGCCATCCCGGTGCATTCAATCACCAGACGGTCAAAATCGATTTTACCGCTGTCCAGGTTTTCACACAGGTCGAGTAATGCATCTTCCAGCTCACTTGAGCGGCTGCAGCAGATACACCCGTTACTCAGGGTTTTTATCTGCGTGGCGCGATCACCGATAATTTCATCATCAATCGGCACCTCACCGAATTCATTTTCAATCACGGCAATTTTCTGCCCGTGCTCCTCATGGAGAATATGGCGCAGCAGTGTGGTTTTTCCGGCTCCCAGAAAACCGGTCAGAATGGTCACGGAGATAGGTTGCATAATCGGGTCCTTCTTACAGACAGACAGCGGAACAAAGGCTGTCAGAGTAACAAATAACACGGATAATAAAAAATATCCCCCGCACAATGTGACTGACATCATACGGGGGATGAGATTTCAGCGTTACTGCATGCTGTTATCAGTGTGAGGAGGAGACTTTAATTCCCTCTTCCGGAACAGGAATATACGGTGTTTCGCTGTCAGTACGTTCCGGATTTTTGCTTGCTTTCATCGCGGTACGGATACCGTAGAAGATGATGCTGTACACAACGACCAGGAAGATAATACTCAGCCCTGCGTTGGTGTAGTTATTCACCACGATGTGCTGCATATTGGCAACCTGTTCAGGGGTTAATGCCCCGCCTTCCGCGATGCGGCGTTTGTACTCGCTTGCCAGCCAGAAGAAACCTTCCAGTTGCGGGTTGTCACTGAACAGTTTCAGGCCCAGCGCCCAGGTGGTACAAATCAGCAGCCATACCGCAGGGATAGTGGTTACCCAGATATATTTGCTGCGCTTCATCTTAATCAGGACAACGGTGGACAGAACCAGTGCAACAGCGGCCAGCATCTGGTTGGAGATACCGAACAGCGGCCACAGGCTCTTAACGCCGCCCAGCGGATCAACCACGCCCTGATACAGCAGATAACCCCACAGACCCACACAACCGGCAGTACCGATCACACCGGCAATGAAGGAGTCGGTTTTCTTCAGGAACGGAACGAAGTTACCCAGCAGATCCTGGAGCATAAAGCGTCCGGAACGGGTACCCGCATCCAGTGCAGTCAGGATAAACAGTGCTTCAAACAGGATACCGAAGTGATACCAGAAGCCCATATCCGCCGCAGGAATGATTTTGTGGAACACATGCGCGATACCGACCGCCAGTGTCGGTGCACCACCCGCACGGTTGAGGACAGACGGCTCACCGATATCTTTGGCGGTCTGTAAAATCTCTTCCGGCGAGATAACAAAGCCCCAGGAACTGACTGTTGCCGCAGCCTGCGCGGTCACATCTTTCAGCTGCGCCATGATCATCGGTGCATCAGCGGTGCCGAGGTTATGCAGATCCGGCATGGTGATACCCAGCGCGGCAGGCGGGGTGTTCATCGCGAAATAGAGACCCGGTTCGATAATGGATGCTGCAACCAGCGCCATCACCGCCACAAAGGATTCCATCAGCATGGCGCCGTAACCGATATAGCGGGCATCGGTTTCACAGGCCAGCAGTTTCGGTGTGGTACCGGATGCAATCAGGGCATGGAAGCCGGAAACCGCACCACAGGCAATGGTAATAAACAGGAACGGGAACAGAGCACCTTTCCAGACCGGACCGGTTCCGTCAACGAACTGTGTCATTGCCGGCATTTTCAGGTCAGGGTTAAGGATAACGATACCCACTGCCAGACCGACGATAACCCCGATTTTCAGGAAGGTCGCCAGGTAGTCACGCGGTGCCAGAATCAGCCACACCGGCAGCAGTGCGGAAACAAACGCATAGCCGATCAGCGCATACGTGATCGTGGTATCTTTAAAGGTCAGCGCAGGGCCCCAGTACGGGTCTGCGGCAATCACGCCACCGAACCAGATAGCGGCAACCAGCAGCACAATACCGATGACAGACACTTCACCAACCCGTCCCGGCCGGAGATAGCGCATGTAGATCCCCATAAACAGGGCAATCGGTACGGTCGATACGACGGTGAACACACCCCACGGACTTTCTGCCAGTGCTTTCACCACAATCAGGGCCAGCACGGCGAGGATGATGATCATAATCAGGAAACAGCCGAAGAGCGCGATAGTGCCCGGCACGGTTCCCATCTCTTCTTTAACAATCTCACCCAGAGATGCACCGTTACGGCGCGAGGAGATAAACAGCACCATAAAGTCCTGTACCGCCCCAGCCAGTACCACACCGGCCAGCAGCCAGAGTGTGCCCGGCAGATACCCCATCTGTGCGGCAAGTACCGGCCCGACTAACGGACCCGCACCGGCGATCGCGGCAAAGTGGTGACCGAACAGAACGTTACGGTTAGTCGGAACATAGTTCAGACCATCATTATTGATGACCGCCGGTGTTGACCGGGTCGGGTCCAGTTTCATAACCTTTGTTGCGATATACAGACTGTAGTAGCGGTACGCCACCAGATAGACTGATATCGATGCAACAATGATCCATAATGCACTGACATGCTCGCCGCGGCGTAAAGCCACAACGCCGAGACAGAAAGCACCTATAATCCCCAGGATAAACCAGGGTATGTGCTTAAATAAGCGATTAGAGTTCATAACGCACCTTAAATGTGACTGTGATAATCAAAATGATCCGTATCCGTACGGAAAAAGTGTTTCAGCCCGAATAAAATAGAAACTTCCTGCAAGTGTGTTTTATGATAGGAAAATCAAGGCGGGAAACGGGGATTATCCCGTAAGCGGTTATATAGCCGATTAAGCGGTCACTTTTTGCCGCCGGGCGGTTTTATCCGTCCCCCGGAGCGGTAAAATTTGTGATCGGGTTAACGTTATGTTTTTTAAATTTTTTCATGCTTTTTGTTAATTTTTTATGAAACTGTGATTTTATCCGTTTTTCTCCGTAATTTATGACCAGAAACCGACAGAAGACCGTAACCGATATGACTAAAAAATCCGGCACACCTTCCGGCAATCTCCGTGCTTATGCCGATAAGCAGACACAACGTAATATGCTGTTTCAGCGTGTTCTCCGCCTGCTGACGTTCAGTGTGCTTTTTCTGGCCGGCTTTATCATTTATCAGACATGGCAGACACAACAGAACGATGTCTATGCGGACGGGCAGATAACCGGTTACCTGAAAACAGAAGTGCGCGATACCCGTTCAGGGCAGCAGCTGGTTGGCTGGCCGGTGGTGAAATTCGTGACGGCGGATAATAAAATCGTGACATTTACCTCACCGGATCATCTGTTATGTCAGACGCAGTGCGAAAATGGCCCGATTGGTGTTTATTATCAGAAAGATAATCCGGGAAAAGCGCAGATTGCAGACTTCGGTGCGCGTTACGGTGAAATCATTGTCTGGAGTGTGATCGCCTTTATTCTGCTGGTGACCTATATTCTGCACAGCCGGCGGCTGCGTATTCTCGCACGCCGCCGTTACGGCAGTCCGTCATAACGGGAGGGGCGTCCGGTCAAATCCGGTGATCAGGCCATTGGTATCGATACGGAACCAGCGGCCGCCGGTCCACCAGGAGTGTTCGCCGTCCCCTTTTGTCACACAGCGCACACCGACCTCTGCCACACCATTCTTATAAGGATGCGCACAGTCATAAATCGCCGGAATCACCAGTTTCCCGGTTGCGCTGTCCGCGAAGCCGATTTTATCGCCGATCTTTATCCTGTATCGCCCTTCTGACGCATAATCCGGCCCGTTATCGAAAAAATACGGCTCATAAGGCTCCTGAAGCGAGACATCCTTAAAATGAAAGCCGTAGCTCTTCTTATCCTGATACAGACAGAGCTGATACGGATTTTCCGGCCTGAAACAATTATCTGCATCGTCAGGGTTTTCCGCATGTGCCCGCACCCAGCCGCGGGCTTTTTCTGCCTGCACATCCGTACCGGCAAACGCGGTCAGCGGCAGCAACATCACAAATACGATTCCCGGTATTCTGCATTTCATCGGTTATTCCTCTGCCTGACCACGGTCTGTGATGCCTTCCTCTTTATATACGGGATATATACGGGAAGGCCATCACCGATATTACCCCGGTCAGCCGGTGACGACCACCGACGCCGCTGCCTGTTTTGCCGCCGCCACCGCTTCCTGTACGGTCGGTGCCAGTGCCAGCGCCACGCCCATGCGCCGGTGGCCGTCAATCTCCGGTTTGGCAAACAGACGCAGTTGCACGGTCCCTGTCAGAGCCTGTTCCAGCCCGCTGTAACGGACATCATCACTGCTCAGTGACGGCAGAATGACCGCTGAGGCTGCCGGACGGTACTGAACTATCTCTCCGGCCGGTAACCCGAGAAACGCCCGCACATGCAGGGCAAATTCAGAAATATTCTGTGAAATCAGCGTGACCAGTCCGGTATCGTGGGGACGCGGAGACACTTCATTGAAAATGATATCCTCGCCGCGGACAAACAGTTCGACACCAAACAAACCATAGCCGCCCAGACCGTTAACGATAGTCGCCGCCACCTGTTGCGCCCGCGCCAGAACCGTCTCCGGCATGGCCTGCGGCTGCCAGGATTCACGGTAATCCCCGCGCTCCTGACGATGACCGACCGGCGCACAGAAATGCACACCATCTGCCGCACGGACAGTCAGCAGGGTAATTTCATAATCAAAATCAATCATCCGCTCGACAATAACCCGCCCTTTCCCGGCACGCCCTGCCTCCTGGGATGCAAGCCAGGCATCATGCAGTGTACTTTCATCACGGATGATGCTCTGCCCTTTACCCGATGAACTCATCACCGGTTTGATAATACAGGGAAATCCGATTTCACCGGCGGCGCGGATAAAAGACGCCTCATCATCGGCAAAACGGTATTCTGATGTCATCAGCCCCAGTTCTTCTGCGGCCAGGCGGCGGATACCTTCACGGTTCATCGTCAGTTTTACCGCATTGGCGCAGGGCACAACATGAAAACCTTCCTGCTCAAGCCGGTACAGCGTGTCTGTCGCAATGGCTTCTATTTCCGGCACAATATGATCAGGCTGTTCTTTCCGGATAACCGCTTCCAGTTCCGCGCCATCCAGCATATTGATCACATAGCGGCGGTGCGCGATATGCATCGCCGGTGCATTGTCGTAACGATCCACCGCGATCACCTCAATACCGAGGCGCTGACACTCAATCGCCACTTCTTTACCCAGTTCACCTGCACCCAGCAACATCACCTTTGTTGCACCCGGGCGTAATGCCGTACCTAATGTTGTCATCACTGTCACCTGTTCATGAATACCGGAAAATTGCGCGCCATTATATACGCAATCGTTTGCCTTAGTCACGAAATAAGCAGATAACCGGCCATCACAGTGATCGGCGGGATCGTATCCCCAGAGCGGCTTTAGCCGTATTTTTCCGGTGATGGCGGATAAGCGACAGAATACAAAACAGTAATCCCAGCCAGATTAATGAGAAGCTGACACCTTTCACGGAATCAAAATGCTCATTAAAGAGGAATACCGCCAGCAGGAACTGAATGGTCGGCTCCAGATACTGCGCCAGGCCAATCGTCGTCAGTGTGGTGGAACGCACCGCCGCCGTGAAGAACAACAGCGGCAGCAGTGTGACAGGCGCTGTCAGAATAAAGCAGATGCGGGTAAAGGTATCCGCTGTGCTGAACGTGCCCGTTCCGCTGCCTGCCGGCCAGAAATACAGTGCAATCGCCACCGGCAGCAGCCAGAGGCTTTCAATCAGCAGTGAGGTCGTCAGATCATAGCGGATAAATTTGCGGATAAACCCGTAAAGCGCAAAAGCGGACCCCATTATCAGTGCCAGTTTCGGCAGGCTGCCATACTGATAAAGCTGATAACCGACACCGGCGCAGACAAAAATCAGTGCCGTTTTTTCTGCCGGTTTCAGTCGTTCATGCAGGAAAGTCACGCCCAGTAAAATAGAACACAGCGGCGTAATGAAATACCCCATACTGGCTTCCAGCACCAAATCATGTGTCATTGAGTAGGTAAACGTGCACCAGGATATCGCCATCACACTGGTACTGAGCAAACAGAGAAGCAATGAACGCTTATCCTCCCATACCGCTTTTATCCGGGTACGGTTTTTTAAAAAGACACGAACAAACAATAGCAGCGGAATTGACCAGAGAACACGCTGGGATAACAACTCTGCGGGCTGCGCACCGGGCAGCAGGCGGTAAAAAAGCGGAGTGATCCCCCAGAGAAAATAAGAAAAAATCGCCAGCATTGCGCCGGATCGTAAAAACATGGTTCAGCCAGTCCTGTTTATCATTATGTTATGGTTATCATACCCCCCTGCCTTAAAAATCCCATGAGCCTGCTCAATTTATTACCTGCCTCAGTTTGACTCCGGACACGTCATATTATATTCACCGGGACCGATACATTTACCACGCAGTTATAACTATGAAATATCAATTTCGCTTGATTTTCAAACTGGTAACGTTAACATAATAAGTATTATTAACAGTCCGTTTTTGGGTATAATTCCTAATATTTGATGTTAACGTTAACTTTGAGTAGTTATAGCTAGATAGATCCCCTGATTTTTTATACCCTTAAAATCAGAGTCATTCATAATGTATTGATGATAAAAGATAAATAATCATTTAATGTTCATTTTAATGACAAACAGAGTAACACATCAGACATTTACCTCCGGAGATTGAAAAATTTTTCGTGCGGTAGCTTTGTCTCTGAAAAATGTCGTTTCCTTTTTTTAATTGATTATTTTAACGTTAACATTAAGAGATAAGTAATAATAACTACCTCTTTTAGAGTCAAAAACAAAGAAACAACATTAAAGTATGCAATTAAAAGTTTTGTGTTTAGCCCGGACGGAATTAATACTTAATGTTGCGCTCAAAGCAACAGATAAATCCGTAATTGCAAAAATAGCAGTGCACTGATTTTCTCCGGCAGCCCCCTTTGGGTTAATTAAAAAAATTAACCAAACGGGAACAGGCAAATGCAGGTAAAAAAGAGAAAGGATAACGGAGACACCGGAGTGTCAGAGAGAATCTCTGCTGAGTATCCGGCAGGGGACATAAGTCATCCCGGATGGTTCCCGTTCTTCAATAAGATGCAGTGCCGCCGTTTCACCCAGCAGGTGATACGGAGAGCGGATAGTTGTCAGCGGGGGATAAAAAAATTCACCTGTGCCGGCCATATTTTCAAAGCCGAGGACACCGGCCTGTTCCGGAATAGAAATACCGCGGGTTAATAACACCTGATACGCCACAAAGGCTATCTGGTCATTACCGCAGATAATGCAGTCAAATAACGGAGAGTTACCTTCCGTGTAATGATCTATCAGTGTTACAACATCCCGGTAATGGATATCGGATAATGCCATGTTGTGCTGGATCAACTGACTTACTGACAACCCCGCATTCAGCCACGCATGCTGAACCGCATCCCGGCGCAAACCGGATGAAAGGCATTCTGCAGGCGGCCAGAGACAAAGCGGACGGCGGTAACCCCGCTGAATAAGATATTCAGTCGCATCATACTGGCCATGGTAATCATCCGGAATATAGGCCGGTAATACGCGGTTACCGGGGTCAAAGCAATTTGTTAATACCAGTTTTTTATCGCGGAGTAACTCAGGGATGTTTATCTCACAGAGTTGTGCACCGGTGATAATAATACCGTCGGGACGGCGGGAAAGAATTTGACGGGCTGCGCGGGTCAGTTCATCTCCGGACGGGATATTAACAACAAAACTGTCCCAGCCGTATTTTTCTGCACACTGTTCAATAGCAAGCAGTATTTCGACAGAAAATGGTGCTGAGGCTGTACCGATTGCTAATACACCCACGCATGACAAATTTGTATTTTTACCTCTGATTTTACGGGCTGATAAATCCGGCACATAATTCAGAACATCAATAGCATGCTGAACCTGTTTCAACGTCTCAGGCTTCAGTAAATCAGGATTATTTATCGCCCTTGAAACAGTCATCAGTGAGACTGATGCCATCCGGGCAACATCTTTCAGTGATGCCATATTATTGTCAGTAGAAAATAAGTGTTTGTTCTGTAGTAAGAAAAAAAAGAAAAACATGAACTGACACTTATAACATATTACGTCTTTAACCCCAAGGGCAAATGTAAATGTTTATTTCATAAAAAGTCCTGTTAAACCCTAAATGAAACGATACAAAAACAAACCTAACCCTTTATTTTATAAAGATAAAACAAAAAAAACCACTACATTGCTGTGGCTTTGCTGCTCCAAAACACACCGATTAAGCAATGAAATTTACTTATCCATTTAAACATTTTATCGACGTTATTTTATCTACAATACTCAAAATTTTTGTAGATAAGCTTAAGTAATTATTCCCTTATTTTTATCCATTAATATCACTTTATTTCTGTTTTCTATTTTAATTAAGGAGTAACTTATGGATGCTGTTATCCATTTAATCAATTGTGCGGATTTGCCAAGCAACAATATCAATTTTATGCTTGACGATATGAATTGCGAAGTAAAATCTTATTCATCTGAGCAAACTTTTCTGAAGTATTACATCAATACACCAAAAGAACATGCCCGTGAATGTATTATTCTGGAGGTCGGAGAATCATCTGCTGAAGCATTCTATCTTATTGATGAACTTAAACGTCTGAGAAGTATTATCCCGGTCATTGTCATCACGGCCTATCCGTCTTTTGAAACCTGCCGCCGGGCATTTAAAGCCGGTATTCTGGAATTTTTCAAAAAACCAATTAACTCTGAGTTGTTAGTTAATGCAATTCACGATGCGTTTCATCAGTATGAAAAAAGTCTCAATAAATACCATACCTATCAGCGCCTTAAGGATAAATTCAGTAAGTTATCCGCCCGTGAAAAAGAAGTCATGGATATGATTCTGGAAGGAAATACCAGCAAAGAAGCGGCTCAGAAATTGTCACTGTCTCCGCGTACTGTTGAAGTACATCGTTCTAATATGTATACCAAACTGCGCATTAAATCATTACCGCAGCTGGTTCAGGAATATGATTTTTATAAAAACTATTCAGATTCAGTCTGAGTATTTCCGGTTTTATAATGTCTTATATATTTCATTTTTGTAGTTAATAAAAATACCGATGATTTTACCTTTTTTTGCTTACTTAACTGCTTCTGATGCTTCACTGTTAATACAGAGTTTCATTGTTACCATATTCCGGTTTGCAATTTTGTTACCATTAGTGACAATTTGTAATATAGTGATGATCCACCAGGGTCTTGCTCAAATATTAATAACACATACTGGTAGTCACATATTCCGGAAAGCCGGATGTAATGGGCCATGAAAGGCTGCAATAAAGATATAAAACTTAATTAACAGAATTTAATGCCAATGTACTCATTTTAATATTTTGTTACAAATAGGATGCAACGTATTCTGCCCTCGTGGTAAGTAAAAAGATGTCATACCCTGCCTGAAATTACTCTCTCTGTTTATCCCCTTCTCTTCTGAGTACATTTATGCTGACGTTACTGATCAGCAACAATGATACCTTCGCTGTTATTTCCTGTATTGTTTCCTTTTCTGCAATCATTCTCTATAAAAAAAGCATCCGTTGCAGGATGCTTTCAGTATTTACATAGTGACCGGATTATTCTATTTTCAGCACATTCAGTTTGATAATAGACATTGAATTCGGCGGGACCTGTCCCGGAATACCTTCAACACCATAGCCCCCTTCCGGTTTAATATAAACGTCCACAGAGCCGCCGGCTCCCACAAGAGCAACGAATTTTGCCAGATCACCCGGTAATTCACTGAACGGGATAACCGCAGGTGCGTTTACAGGATGCGAAACCGTCACTTTACCGTTAGTTAACTCTTCATGCATTGCAAACGTGATAGTTTTATCTTTCAGGGCTTTATATTTTTGTCCCTGTTTGGTGATGCGGTAATACACGTTCGGTGTCATTTTAGCGTAATTCTGCCGCTCCAGCCGGGCAACCAATTCCTGATTTTTCCGTTTATTCAGTTCACCAACCTGCTGATTAGTATAAGCGACCACCGCTTTATTCTTTTCTTCTGCTTTTGCAATCTGCGTATTCAGATTAGTATTTTCAGCCCGCTGTGTACTGACAACCGCTTTCTGCTTATCTATTTCTTTCTGTAATGCTGTATATTTCGCTGAGAGCTCCGCATTTTCCTTCAGCTTCGCAGTGGCTTTGGTGAGTTCAGCATCTTTATCTGCCAGCAATTTTTTCTGACTATCAAGCTGAGCATTCAGCCTGGTTAATTCCGCATCTGATTTCGCCATAGCTTCAATCTGCTGCGTTTTTTCTTTTAACGCTTTATCCAGCTGAGCGGTCCGCTGCTGTTCTGCGGCTAATTTTTTATTCAGCCCGGCGTTATCATCCTGAACAGCACTATTCTCTTTATCTGAACCGGATACTTTTGACGACAACAATTGTTTATCCGCCGTCAGCTGCGCAATTTTTTGTTCAAGCGTCGCTTTATCCACCGTCAGTACGGACACTTCTTTTTTCAGATTATCCCGCTGACGGATATTATCCGCCTCACTGCTCTGTAACTGTGCCGTCAGCTTAAGCTTATCCGCTTCACGCTGCTGTAATTCTTTTTCCAGTGTCTGCAACTGAGCAGTTAATTTTGCATTACCGCTGTTTTTGGCGTCCAGCTGTGAGATCTGTTTTTCCAGCGCTGTTTTATCAGCAGCCAGCGTGCTGAGTTCTTTTTTCAGCTTATCGCTCTGTGCTGCAGCGTCTTTATTCTGACTTGCCAGCTGATCTGCCAGTTTCTGTTTTTCTGCATCACGCTGTTTCAGTTGCTGTTCCAGCGCATTAAGCTGCTGAACCATTTTGGCCATATCCGCATTTTTATTGCTCAGCTGTGCAATATTTTTCTCAGCCTGTGCCTGCGCTTCTGTCAGCCGGGAGATTTGTCCGGTCAGTGCCACTTTATCTGCGGTCAGTGCCGTCAGATTTTTTTGCAGTTGTGTATTCAGTTGCTGGTTATAGGTCGTTTTTTGCAATAACTCAAGCGCGGCCAGCTGTTTTTCTGCCTCAGTTTTTTTCAGCTGCTTTTCAAGATCAGCAATCTGTGCTGCGGCCTTCTGCATTTCTGCTGTTTTTACATTCAGCAGTTCTGTATTTTTAGCTGAAGCTGAGCTTTTATCTGCCGTCAGTGCTGTGATCTGTTTTTCCAGTGCGGCTTTTTCTGCCGTCAGGCCATCGAGAACTTTTTTCAGTTCCGCACCCTGTTTTGTACTGTCGTTACCCTGCGCAGCCAGTTGTGCAGCCAGCGCATTTTTCTCCGCATCGCTTTGTTTCAGCTTATCTTCTGTAGCCGTCAGCTGTTGCGTAATTTTTGCAAGATCGGTATTTTTACCCGCGAGCAGTGCGAGGTTCTTCTCTGCCTGGCTTTTCTCTGAATCCAGCTGTGCAATCTGTTTTTCAAGCGCAGATTTATCCGTTGTCAGCGTCGTGATCTGTTTTTTCAGATCCGCCGACTGTTTGCTGTTTTCCGTTTCCCGGGATTGCAGTTTTGCTGTCAGCAGCTGTTTTTCCGCATCCTGATCTTTCAATTGTTTTTCCAGCTCAGTCAGCTTCTGCGCCACTTTTGCCATATCGGCATTTTTATCTTCCAGCAGTGCACGGTTTTTATCTGACAGCGCTTTTTCTTTATTCAGTGCCGCGATCTGTTTTTCCAGATCCGCTTTTTCTGATGTCAGTGTGATCAGATCTTTTTTCAGCGCATCACTCTGTTTACTGTTTTCGCCGCTCAGTGCGAGAATCTTGTCATTCAGCTGCTGTTTTTCCGCATCCCGCTGTGTCAGCTGTTTTTCCAGATCAGCCAGCTTGCGCATAACGTTTGCCATATCAGCATTTTTGTCTGCCAGCAGTGCGAGATTTTTATCTGACTGCACTTTTTCCTGATTCAGTGCCGCGATCTGTTTTTCCAGATCTGCTTTTTCTGATGTCAGAACCGTCACCTGACTTTCCGCCTGACCATGACGCGCCAGGTTTTCACTTATCTGCTGATTGAGTGAATCAATGGTTTTCCGGTTTTTTTCCAGCTCTGCGGTAAGGCTGGCGTTATTCCCTTGTGCCGCAGCCTGTAATTCATTGTTTGCCAGAGTCAGACTTTTCAGTTCAGTCTCTTTTTTCGCAATATCGGCGAGGGCCTGTTCATAATCACGCTGAACGTTCCGGTACTTTTCGTTCAATGACGCCAGCTCGCGTTTCACATCCTGTAGTTTCAGGCGGGTGATACGCAGTTTTTTCTGCGGGTCCGACGGGATAAACCAGGTTTGCGGTTCCAGCACACGGGCAACCGTCAGCGGTAAATCAGAGAAATACGTCATTGAACGGAAAGGTTCACCCAGGACGGCAAACAGGACTTCCGGTGTGAGTGTCAGTGAGGAGGTCATACGGCCGGGAACAGGTGAGAACACAAACCCCCGGTGTTTCCCGCTCCATTTCTGGCTGTCGCGAATCAGATAAGCCGGTGACCACTGCGGATATCCGACCGGAACAGGATTTGTCACAACAACCGGTTCCCTGACCACAATGGTTTCGCATTGTGCCGGTACGGATACCGGGGTCGTTGTGCTGCGTTCCTGCACGGATGAAACCGTGCGTTTTTCTGTGCGGACGGTACTATGTTCGCGCTTACGCTGTGACTGAGTGGCTTTCCCTGCCTTTTTTACTGCCGGTGTAACCCGTCTTTCGGGTTGCCTGTTAGGTTGCTTTACTGATACCGGAAAATTGCCTGATTCTTTTTCAGTCTGAATATAACGGTCAAAATCTTCGATAACCTGATTAAATTCAGATGCAGTTGCCGGTTGCACTGCCGCAAATAACGCGACAGTAATACACAACCTAATGTTCAGTCTCATAACCCGTTAACCTTCTCCAGGGTATTCTCAATAGACAGAACAGAATAATAACGAACCTGCGCGCACATCACTTTGGTTTTCGCTTCAATCGACATTTTCAGTAATTTAAGCGTATCCGGGCTGGCGGTTCTTTCGAGCTGACGATACAGCCTGTTGATCTGGCTGATTTCACTGAAACCGGCGACCATCTGACTGTAATCTTTCGGAGAGATAGTTTTGAGCGAATCGAGTTCTTTGACACACATACTCAGCTCAGGCGAAATCTGTCCGGAAGGTTGCTGTAATTCAGGTTTTGGCAAAGGTGCTGTTGTTCTCACCGGCTCCTGCATTACCGGCTGAACCGGTTGTGCCGCAGGCTTCGGCGCAGGGGGTGTCATTAATGAACAGCCGGACAGGGTTACAACGCCTCCTAACAGGAGTATCCCCGCCATTTTGTTCAGTGCTGTCTTGGATAACATAGTTTCACCTTAGAGAAATAATTTGGCCACTGCTGCGTTGTGCAAAAATAGGCACCAATTGTATAGCCAGAGCCTGGGAAAATAAACTCTGACGTGTCACAACTCAGGCTTATGTAACATACACTACGTCGCGGGCGAGTCTGAACTATTCGTTTTTTGTTATCCGAACACCTTACTGCAGCCGCACAATCTGAATTTCCGCGCTTGTCAGCGTCAACGATTTGGCGTCGTTATTATTCTGTTCTGCCTGTCTGTTTATCACAGGCCGAGAACATAAATTAGTCAGTTTACTGTACAAAACCGTCCCGGACATTTACCGGACAGCCTGTAACAATTCTTAAAAATAAGTATCAACCGGTATCCGTATGTCAGAAAAAGAATAGGGGCATAATTGTACCGGAAGCGGCATTATATCTTATTCACGGATAAAATCGATTAACAGCCGCAGACAACCATTCTGTAAATACGAAAATAAAATGACACTTACAGAATAAACAGATAACCGGCTGTTATCCGAGATGATTTGCAGAAGTATAAATGAATTATCCTGTTATGGATTCTCTTTTTTTCAATTATGCGAGCGGGATTCAGTTCCTTTTTCAGGCTGATTACTATCATTATTTTCTTAGCAATCTATTATCTCCTCATAATTAAAAAGTGACAGAATTTATCAGGTTTATTACACATAATATGATTAGTAACACTATCAAACTGTAAATTATCATTCTGCTTCTCAGTCCTCCCGAAATTATCAATTCAGATATATATTTCTCTCAATATGAGAGAAAGACCGGCAGGAAAATCCGCTGTTCCCTGCCTGCTCCTCTTATTTTTTTTACCTCAGTCACAAATCCCCCGATAACTTACTGTTTTTCTCTTTGCTGGCGTATTTATTGCTTGTTTTTGTACATGCTTACTTTTTCCTGAAACCGGAGAAATAATAATGTCTGAAGCAGTCGGAAAACGCGTGCTGGGTACACCGTACCTGCGCGTTGATGCCCTGAGCAAAACATCAGGGCGGGCGCGCTACACGGATGATCTGCCGATGCCGGGTATGCACTACGCCAAATATGTCCGCAGCACTATTGCTCACGGGACAGTGACCTCCGTTGATACCTCCCGGGCGCTGGCCATGCCGGGCGTGGTCGCGGTATTTACCTGTGATGACGTACCGCAGATCCCGTTCGCCACCGCCGGTCACGCCTGGTCCCTGGAACCGTCGAAACGGGATGTGGCAGACCGCCTGCTGCTGAACCGCCATGTGCGCCATCACGGTGATGGTGTGGCGATTGTGGTTGCCCGCGATGAACTGACCGCCGAAAAAGCGGCGGCGCTTGTCAGCGTCACTTATGACGAACTGCCGGTTATCACCTCACCGGCAGCGGCGCTGGCCGACGGTGCCCCGCCAATCCACAGCAGCGGTAACCTGCTGAAACGCACAGCCATCAATGCGGAAAGTGCCAGAGCGACAGTCAGTCAGTCGCCGTTTCAGTTCCGCGGCCATTTTGATACCCCGGTTGTCCAGCACTGCCATATGGAAGGCGTCACCTGTTATGCCTGGCAGGAAGCGGATAATAAGATTTCCGTGGTGTCGAGCACACAAATCCCGCACATTGTCCGTCGTGTGACAGGCCAGGCGCTGGATATACCGTGGTCGCACATCAGGGTGATTAAGCCTTATATCGGCGGGGGATTCGGCAATAAACAGGATGTGCTGGAAGAGCCGATGGCAGCCTGGCTGACCCTGAAACTCGGCGGTATTCCGGTGAAAGTGGAACTGAGCCGCGAAGAGTGTTTCTTTGCCTCCCGCACCCGTCACGCCTTTCATATCGATGCGGAAATGGGACTGAGCGCCGACGGCACCCTGAACGGCTATAATCTTGATGTGCTGTCCAATACCGGCGGCTATGCCTCTCACGGACACTCAATTGCCGCCGCCGGCGGTAATAAGATCCCGTATCTTTATCCGCGCTGTGATTACGGCTATTCCGCCGCCACCGTCTATACCAACTACCCGTCAGCGGGGGCAATGCGCGGCTACGGTGCCCCGCAGGTCACGTTTGCTCTTGAATGCCTGATGGATGATGCCGCCGCACAGCTGAATATCGACCCGGTGGATATCCGTCTGCGCAATGCGGCACGGTCAGGAGACTGTAATCCGGTTAATAAAAAAACCATTTACAGTGCAGGGCTGATTGAGTGCCTGGAGCGCGGTAAAGAATTGTTCGGCTGGGATGAACGTAAAGCAGAAGCACTGGCAACACGCGGGGATATCCGCCGGGGTGTCGGCGTGGCCTGCTTCAGTTATTCGTCCAATACCTATCCGGTCGGCGTGGAAATCGCCAGTGCCCGTCTGCTGATGAACCAGGACGGCAATATCAATGTGCAGGTCGGCGCAACGGAGATCGGTCAGGGCTCGGATACCGTGTTCTCACAGATGGTGGCGGAAACCCTCGGTGTGCCGGTCTGTACCATTCAGATGATCTCCACCCAGGATACCGATATCACCCCGTTTGATCCCGGCGCCTTCGCGTCACGGCAGAGTTATGTCACCGCACCGGCACTGAAAGAAGCGGCGCTGTCACTGCGGCAGAAAATTCTCGATCACGCCTCGCTGATGACACATCAGGCCGCCTTTAATATGACGATTCTGGACGGCAATGTGGTGCTTGAGGCACAGCCGGATGTGGTTGTCACCACCGTCGCGGAAGTGGCCATGCACAGTTTTTATCATCAGGAGATCGGCGGTCAGCTCTCTGCAGAATCCTCTCACAAAACACAGACCAACCCGCCGGCGTTCGGCTGTACCTTTGTGGATATCACCGTGGATATTCCGATGTGTCAGATAACCATTAACCGGATCATTAATATGCACGACTCCGGCCGTATTCTGAATCCGCAGCTGGCAGAAGGCCAGGTTCACGGCGGGATGGGAATGGGGATTGGCTGGGCGTTGTTTGAAGAGATGCTGATCAACGAAAAATCCGGGGTTGTCCATAACCCGAATCTGCTCGACTACAAGATGCCGACCATGGTTGACCTGCCGGATCTGGAGTGCGGGTTTGTCGAAACCTACGAGCCGCAGTCCGCCTACGGCCATAAATCCCTGGGCGAACCGCCGATTATTTCACCGGCGGCCGCTATCCGTAATGCCCTGCGCATGGCGACGGGGATTTCTGTCAATACTATCCCGCTGACACCAAAACGGCTGTACCGGGAATTTGTCAATGCCGGGCTTATCAGGGGGTAACTGCCATGTATGATTTTGAAACGTATCACCGCGCGGAGAGTATCGCACACGCAGTCTCACTGCTGACGGACAATCCGCAGGCCAGACTGCTGGCGGGCGGAACGGATGTGCTGATCCAACTTCATCACCTCAATGAACGCTTCCGTCATATTGTTGATATCCATGATTTACCGGAACTGCGCGGGATCAGCTGCGATGAGGCGGGACATATCCGCATCGGTTCCGCGACCACCTTCTCCGAACTGATTGACAGCCCGGTGATCAATCAGTGTCTGCCGGCGCTGAGTGAAGCCGCAGCCACGATTGCCGGACCGCAGATCCGCAACGTTGCCACTTACGGCGGTAATATCTGTAACGGTGCCACCAGCGGTGACTCCGCCTGCCCGTCACTGATTTATCAGGCGGAACTGGAAATCGCAACCCCGGACGGCATCCGCCGCAGACCGCTGCGCGGTTTCCATACCGGGCCGGGAAAAGTGGCCTTTGAACCGGGTGAACTGCTGATTGCGTTCCATTTTTCACCGGAGAGTTACCGCAATAAGGGCTCTGCCGCTTACAAATATGCCATGCGCGGCGCGATGGATATCGCCACCATTAACTGCGCGGCGCTGTGTGATATCAAAGAAGGACGTTTTGAGGAACTGCGCCTTGCTTTCGGCGTTGCGGCACCGACACCGGTCCGCTGTGAACACGCGGAAGCGGCCGCGATCGGGAAACCGGTCACCGCAGACACCCTGAAAGCTGTCAGTCAGGCCATTGAACAGGATGTCGCCCCGCGTACTTCGTGGCGGGCAGAAAAAGAGTTCCGTTTACACCTGATCCGTGTCCTGAGCGAACGGGTGATCCGCGCCGCGGCTGAACGTACGGGAGAAAAAATCGCATGAATATCAAAGAATGGAAAACCATCAGCTGTACGCTGAACGGGCAGTTACGGGAGCTGACGGTATCACCGGCGGCCCGGTTATCGGACGTCCTGCGTGAACAGGGGCTTATCAGTGTCAAACACGGCTGTTCTGTCGGTGAATGCGGTGCCTGTACGGTGCTTATCGACGGTATCGCGGTGGATACCTGCCTCTATCTGGCGGTCTGGGCAGATGGTAAACAGATCCGTACCGCCGAAGGTGAGATGAAACACGGGAAACCGTCTGCGGTACAGCAGGCATATGCGGACGGCGGCGCAGTACAGTGCGGGTTCTGCACCCCGGGTCTGATTATGATGACCACCGCCCTGCTGGAAAAACACAAAGGGCAGACCCTGACCATCCGTCAGATCCGCCACGGCCTGGCCGGTAACCTGTGCCGCTGCACCGGTTATCAGATGGTTGCCGATGCGGCAGATAAACTCCAGCGGAATCAGTAAACCGCAGAAAACAGATACCGCGCCCGGCGTCAGGGTTGCGGTGTCTGCTGCTGTAAAAGTACCGGCAGAGCATGCTCTTCCCCCCAGCTTTTCAGCATCAGTAATATCGGCACCAGCGACTGCCCGGCGTCTGTCAGGCTGTATTCCACTTTCGGCGGCACCTCCGCATAGACCTTACGGTGGACAAGCCCCGCCATCTCAAGCTCCCGTAACTGTTTTGTCAGCATACGCGGGGTAATAAATATCAGGAGCCGTTTCAGCTCGTTAAAGCGTTTGGTGCCGCTTATCAGATGGTAAAGGATCATTCCCTTGCCCTTTCCGCCCATCATTTCCAGTGTTGCCTCAACCGGACAGGCTTCATAGGCATACGATTCATAACGTGTCTTTCTGACAGTATCCATTTTGTACCTATATACCAAAAATGTACGTACTTGTTAAAAACATATCGTAGTTTATCATTGCGCCAATTAATGTAAATTACCTTATAAGGACGTCATCATGACCATCACTCAGGCTGTAATGCAGCGTTATTCCACCAAATCATTCGATCCGGCGAAAAAAATCAGTGATGAGGTGATGAACAGTATCAAAACATTGCTGCGCTACAGCCCGTCCAGCGTCAATATCCAGCCGTGGCATTTTATTATTGCGGCCAGTGAGGAAGGAAAAAACCGGATCGCGGCATCCACCCGCCCGGGTTTTGAATTTAATACCGCAAAAATCACTGATGCCTCTCACGTTGTGCTGCTGTGCGCCAAAACAGACGTTGATGAAGCCTACATGAACAGCGTGCTGGAGCAGGAAGACAAAGACGGCCGTTACGCCACGCCGGAGCACAAAGCAATGAATAACGGCGGCCGGACTTTCTTTGTTAATCTCCATAAAGAGACACTCGGTGATCTGCCGCACTGGGCGGCAAAACAGGTTTTCCTGAACATGGGGACATTGCTGCTGGGTGCGTCCGCACTGGGTGTGGATGCCGTTCCGATGGAAGGGATGGATTTTGATACCCTGGATACCGAATTTGGTTTGTCTGCCAAAGGGCTGGCACCGGTGGCTGTTGTGTCGCTCGGTTACCGCAAAGAGGATGACTTTAACGCCGCACTGCCGAAATCCCGTCTGCCGGAAGCGCAGATCATGACCGTTATCTGATACAAAAAAGCCGCACGGTAACTTCCGTGCGGCTTTGGCACACATTTTTTCTTCCGCTTACTGCTACCCGGCGGATAACTCGTACTTTTTAATCTTCCGGTACAGCGTGGCGATACCGATCCCCAGTTCTTCTGCCGCCTGACGTTTATTGTCATAGCGTTGCAGTGCCTCGCGGATCATCTGTTTTTCCATCTCTTCCAGCATGGTTTCCCCGTGCAGTGCCGGATCCTCATCCGCTGCTGCCGCAGGTACGCTTCTGACCGGAATGGTAATTTCACTGCGGTGGATATCCCCGGTATTCTGAACCGGTGCGGCCGTCCCGCTTATCACCTGCCCCGCATGTCTGGCGAAGTTCGGCGGAAGCAGCGAAATATCAATCACTTCTCCCGGCGGCACCACGTTAACCAGATATTCCATCAGGTTACTCAGTTCACGCAGGTTACCCGGCCACGGCCATGCATTAATGACCGCCATCACTTCATCCGAAATCCCCGGATACACCAGGCCGAGGCGCTTGGTATGCACATTGAGGAAATGGTGCACCAGCAGTTCCACGTCGCCGTAACGCTCACGCAGCGGCGGCAGGGCAATCGGGATAACATTGAGGCGGTAATAGAGATCCTCGCGGAATTTGCCTTCGCTGACAAACTGCTCCAGATTCTGGTTGGTCGCGGAAACAATCCGGATATCCACCGGAATTGTCCGGCTTGAGCCAATCGGCTGCACTTCACGTGATTCTATCGCACGTAATAATTTTGCCTGAACAATCAGTGGCATATCGCCGATTTCATCAAGGAACAGCGTGCCTTTATCCGCTGCCTGGATCAGACCCTGTTTTCCGTTGGCGGATGCGCCGGTAAAGGCGCCTTTCACATAGCCGAATAATTCACTTTCCAGTAACTGCTCCGGTATCGCCGCACAGTTGATGGCGATAAACGGTTTTTCACTGCGGTTACTCAGTTTGTGAATCGCCCGTGCCACCACTTCTTTTCCGGTACCGCTTTCGCCGGTAACCAGAATACTCGACGGACTGGGCGCCACACGGGAAATCAGGTGTTTCAGCTGACGGATAGGCTCGGATTCCCCGACCAGATGTTCAATCATCAATCCGTTTTCATCGCGGCGCACTTCATTCATATCAATCGCCGCATGAGACTGATGGAACGCCATCAGGAACATCTGACAGCCGTTAACCACATGAAGCTGCCCGATAATAATATTGCTCTCCCCTTCCCAGGAGACAATATGCTGCAAATGCCCGCGGTTCAGACTTTTGAAATAGGTCAGCGGGCGGATGGCAATGGTTTTGCCGGAAATCTTCTCGTACGGGACACTGAGGATTTTCAGAGCATGCGGATTGGCAAATTTCAGGTGATTTGCCTCATCCAGGATCAGAACGCCCTGATCCATAAACTCTATCAGGCTCAGTAATACCTTCTGCGAGGCATTACGTCCTTCCTGCTCATCCAGCAGTTTGGCAACAAAAATATTGGAAATATGCTGCACATAATCCGAGAAGTCATGGATGTTATCCCGGATACGCTCCTGCTGTTCGGATGTGACGGCCACTAGGCTGATCACCCCGATACAGCGATCCTGAAAAATGATCGGTGTACCGATAAACGCTTTCTCCTTGCAGTTATCTTTATCCGCACAATTCATACAGAGCGGATCAAAACAGGAGTGCGTGACGATCTTTTCTTTTTTGGTGTCCAGCACATAGCGGAGCAGCTGGGAATTATTGGTCAGACGATGTCCGAGGTGCTGGTTAAACAGCCCCGTTCCGGCAATCCTTGTCAGTTTGTCATCAACGATTTCAACATCAAGCTGTAACACACTGGCGAGCATCTTGCTGAAGTGAACAATCGTCGGCTGTATCTGCATCAGCACAGATAGTGATTTTTCAGTAATCATGCTTACGACTTCCTATGCTCTTAAAACGACATAACTAAAAGAAAGTACATAACGCGACAATTTAATGATTTTATTATAGTTATTTATCAGCAGGCTGAATTACCCCCCGCTGATAGCACGAGACTGCCAGATTTTTATCACCGAAACTCCAACGTATGTACAAAAATCACACTTTTCTTCAGATTTGATAATGAAACTGGAATCTCCGTCACTCTATTTTATCAATATGATAAATCCGCCGGGCTGTTTATCATTCTGGCCCCGGTTCCGGTGGTTCAGCTCTCTCACCGGTCTGACTCCGGTGACTTTTCGCCGCTGATGAAAATAAGATTTATTCGTATTTGTCACACATAAACAGGTCATTACGCCCTGATAAGTGTGATCACCCTCCCGATTCCGCCCTGCGTTTCCCCCCCGGCAGATCATTCCGGCTGATTTGGCATGCTTATTGTTAATAGTCACAGTACACATGCAGAAATGCCTTCTTCTCACTGCATATTCAATTGTCACCGGCCATTTCACATAGGATTTAAAGATGAAAAACGTTAATGAATTATTGAAAGATATCGCCAGACTGAAATCGAATCTTCATCAGAAGGATTTTTTACTTACCTGGGAACAGAGTCAGGATGAACTGACGATGGTGCTTGATATTGCAGCCGCACTGAAAGGGCTGCGTGCCGATAACATCGCAACCAACGTATTCACAAATGGCCTCGGCATCTCTGTTTTCCGTGACAACTCCACCCGTACCCGTTTCTCTTATGCCTCTGCACTGAATATGCTCGGCCTGGCCCAGCAGGACCTCGACGAAGGTAAGTCACAGATTGCCCACGGTGAAACCGTACGTGAAACGGCCAACATGATTTCATTCTGCGCGGATGCTATCGGTATCCGTGATGATATGTACCTCGGCGCCGGTAACGCCTATATGCGTGAAGTGGGCGCGGCACTGGATGAAGGTTTTGAAGAAGGCGTACTGCCGCAGCGTCCTGCACTGGTTAACCTCCAGTGTGATATCGACCACCCGACACAGTCTATGGCTGACCTGGCCTGGTTACGTGAGCACTTCGGTTCACTGGAAAACCTGAAAGGCAAAAAAATCGCCATGACCTGGGCGTATTCACCAAGCTACGGCAAACCGCTGTCTGTACCGCAGGGTATCATCGGTCTGATGACCCGTTACGGTATGGATGTCACCCTGGCGCATCCGGAAGGTTATGACCTGATCCCTGACGTTATCGATGTGGCAAAAAATAACGCCAGACAGTCCGGCGGCAGCTTTAAACAAGTCACCTCCATGGAAGAAGCGTTCAAAGATGCGGATATCGTGTATCCGAAATCCTGGGCGCCTTACAAAGTCATGGAAACCCGTACCGAACTGCTGCGCGCCAATGACCATGACGGCCTGAAAGCCCTTGAGCAGCGCTGCCTGGCGCAGAACGCCAACCACAAAGACTGGCACTGCACTGAAGAGATGATGAAGCTGACCAAAGGCGGCGAAGCGCTGTACATGCACTGTCTGCCTGCGGATATCACCGGCGTTTCCTGTAAGGAAGGCGAAGTGGAAGAAGCCGTATTCGAAAAATACCGTATCGCCACTTACAAAGAAGCCAGCTGGAAGCCGTATATCATCTCCGCCATGATTCTGGCCCGCAAATTCCCGCAGCCGGCCCTGGTTCTTGAGCAGCTGCTGAAAAACGCACGTAAACGTATTTTATAAATCCGGAGCCCGGCCGTCACCGGCCGGGTTATTTTCCCGATGATATGAGGTGAGGCTCTATGTCTGTCTTCTCACTGAAGTTAGATATTTCAGATAACCGTTATTTCAACGGTAAACACTCCCCGCTTTTTTCCCGTGAAGAAGCACATAAAGCGCTGAAGTTTCATGAGAAAATTACGGGTTACCATCCGACGCCGCTGTATGACATGACCGATCTCGCCGCTCTGTTCGGCGTGCGCAATATCCTGGTGAAAGATGAATCACAGCGTTTTGATCTGAATGCATTCAAAATTCTGGGCGGCTCTTATGCCATCGCCCATCTGTTGTGCGAAAAGTACAACATGGATATTGATGATTTCTCTTTCGAGAAACTCAAAAACACCCTGACTGAAAAAATGACGTTCGCCACCACCACTGACGGCAACCACGGCCGTGGTGTGGCCTGGGCGGCACGCGCACTCGGTCAGAAAGCGGTGGTGTATATGCCGAAAGGCTCAGCACAGGAACGTGTGGATCACATTACCGGCCTCGGGGCGGAGTGTATCGTCACAGACATGAACTACGACGATACCGTCCGTCTCACCATGGAAAATGCCAAAAAACACGGCTGGCTCGTGGTTCAGGATACCGCCTGTGAAGGCTACACCAAAATTCCGACCTGGATTATGCAGGGTTATACCACACTGGCTGCCGAAGCCGTTGCCCAGATGAAAGAGATGAAGATTCAGCGTCCGACCCACGTGCTGTTACAGGCCGGTGTGGGTGCGATGGCCGGCGGTGTGCTGGGCTATCTGGTCGATGAGTTCGGGGCAAAAGATCTGCACTCCATTATCGTCGAGCCGGAGCTGGCTGACTGTCTCTACCGCTCCAGCCTGAAAGGCGAAATCGTCAATGTCGGCGGTGATATGGCCACCATCATGGCCGGTCTGGCCTGCGGCGAGCCGAACCCTATCGGCTGGGATCTGATGCGTAACTGCGCGACACAGTTTATCTCCTGTGAAGATGCGGTGGCCGCCCTTGGCATGCGTGTCCTCGGTAACCCGTACGGCAAAGACCACCGTGTGATTTCCGGTGAATCCGGTGCCGTCGGTCTCGGCGTGCTGGCGGCGGTTAACTATCATCCGGAACGTACGGAACTGATGGCGAAACTCGGCCTGAACAGTGATTCCGTCATCCTCGTGATCAATACCGAAGGTGACACAGATACCAAACATTACCGTGAAGTTGTCTGGGAAGGTAAAAACCCGGCGCAGAAATATTAACTAATTGGAGTATTGAAACATGGCTAAGCAAATCCCGTTCGATGAAATTGTCAAAAAAGCTGAACACTATAAAAAAGACATGACCCGCTTTCTGCGCGATATGGTGGCAATTCCCAGCGAAAGCTGTGATGAAAAACGCGTGATTCACCGCATCAAAGAAGAGATGGAAAAAGTCGGCTTTGATAAAGTGGATATCGACCCGATGGGGAACATTCTGGGTTATATCGGTCACGGCCCGCACCTGATCGCGATGGATGCGCATATCGATACCGTGGGTATCGGTAACATCAAAAACTGGGAATTCGACCCGTACGAAGGTATGGAAAACGATGAAATCATCGGCGGACGCGGTACGTCTGACCAGGAAGGCGGCATGGCATCAATGGTCTATGCCGGTAAAATTATCAAAGATTTAGGTCTGGAAGATCAGTACACCCTGCTGGTGACCGGGACCGTTCAGGAAGAAGACTGTGACGGCCTGTGCTGGCAGTACATTATCGAGCAGGACAAAATCAGACCGGAATTCGTGGTCAGTACCGAACCGACAGACTGCCAGATTTACCGCGGCCAGCGCGGCCGTATGGAAATCCGCATTGATGTTCCGGGGATCAGCTGCCACGGCTCCGCACCGGAGCGCGGCGATAACGCTATCTTCAAAATGGGGCCGATTCTGGGCGAATTGCAGGAGCTGTCAAAACGTCTGGCACACGACGATTTCCTCGGCCAGGGCACACTGACTGTTTCTGAAATTTTCTACACCTCACCAAGCCGCTGTGCCGTTGCTGACAGCTGTGCGGTTTCTATCGACCGCCGTCTGACCTGGGGCGAAACCTGGGAAGGCGCACTGGACGAAATCCGCGCATTACCGGCAGTCAAAGCCGCGAAAGGCGTCGTGTCTATGTACACCTATGAGCGTGCTTCCTGGACCGGTCTGGTCTATCCGACAGAGTGCTACTTCCCGACCTGGAAAGTGGAAGAAGATCACTTCACCGTGAAGACGCTGGATCGCGCTTACCGCGGCCTGTTCAATAAAGAGCCGGTTGTTGATAAGTGGACTTTCTCCACCAACGGTGTTTCTATCATGGGTCGTCACGGCATTCCGGTCATCGGTTTTGGTCCGGGTAAAGAGCCTGAAGCACACGCACCAAACGAAAAAACATGGAAAGATCACCTGGTGACCTGTGCGGCAATGTATGCGGCCATTCCGTTAAGCTACATGGCTGAACTGAAAAAATAATCATGTCTTACCGGCCCCGTACAGATGTGCGGGGCTTTTTCAGGAGTACCTTTTTCAGGAGCACCCCCTATGCGCACAGTTATTATCAACGGCACCGTTGTCAATGCGGACGGACAATACCGGCAGGATGTTCTGATTGAAAACGGCCTGATCTCACAGGTTGCACCGGATATTGTACCGGAGACAAATGACCGGGTTATTGATGCACAGGGATGTTATGTTTTTCCCGGCGGTATTGATGTTCATACCCACTTTAATATTGATGTCGGCCTTGCCCGCAGCTGTGATGATTTTTACACCGGCACGCGTGCGGCAGCCTGCGGCGGTACCACCACCATTATCGATCATATGGGATTTGGTCCGGCGGGTTGTTCACTGCACCACCAGCTTGAGAATTATCACCGCTACGCCAAAGGACGTGCCGTTATCGACTACAGTTTTCACGGCGTCATCCAGCATATCAATGACGATATTTTAAAGGAAATCCCGCTGATGGTGGCGGACGGGATCAGCAGTTTTAAACTCTATCTGACCTATCAGTACAAACTGGATGATCCGGATATCTTACGCGCTCTGCAACAGCTTAACCGTTCCGGGGCACTGACCACCGTGCATCCGGAAAATGACGCGGTGATTGCGCAGCGCAAGGCGGAATTTGTGAAAAAAGGTCAGACCTCGCCGATTTTCCACGCCCTGAGCCGTCCGGCGGAATGCGAAACGGAAGCCATCGGCCGGATGATCAACCTGGCCCGGATCTGCGGCAATGCGCCGCTCTATATTGTTCACCTTTCCAACGGATCAGGTCTTGATTACCTGAAGATGGCGAAAGCCCGTCATCAGCCGGTCTGGATAGAAACCTGTCCGCAGTATCTGTTCCTTGATGAGCGCTGTTATGAGCGTGATGACGGCCTGAAATTTATTCTCAGCCCGCCGCTGCGTAACCGCCGGGAAGCGGATGCGCTTTGGCTGGGTATTGATGACGGCGATATTGATGTGGTCGCCACCGACCACTGCACGTTCCCGTATCAGCAGCGTCTGGCGCTGTCCTGCGGGGATTTCACCCGTTGTCCGAACGGCCTGCCGGGCGTTGAAAACCGCATGTTGCTGCTGTTTTCTGCGGGCGTGATGCAGGGGCGGATTTCGCCGGAACACTTTGTTTCCCTGACCAGTGCGATGCCGGCAAAACTGTTTGGTATCTGGCCGGAAAAAGGGGTGATCCGCCCGGGCGCTGACGGTGATATCACCATTATCGACCCGGCGCAGGAAACCACGATCCGCCACGCGGATCTGCACGATAACGCAGATTACAGCCCGTACGAGGGTATGACCGTACAGGGTGCTGTCCGCTGCACATTGTCACGCGGTGATATTGTTTACCGTGACGGTGAATTTACGGCTGAACCCGGCCGCGGCCGTTTCCTGAAACGCCGTCCGTTTAAAACACCGCACCGGTGTTATTAATTTTTCCGATTATCGTTTCAACTCATTTATTACGGGTAAAAAAGGATGAAAAAAACAATCGTATTAGCACTGGGCGGCAACGCACTGGGAAATGATCTTCCGGGACAGATGGTTGCTGTCAGAACCACCTCTGTCGTGATCGCCGACCTGATTGCTCAGGGATACCGCGTTGTGGTCACACACGGCAACGGCCCGCAGGTCGGGATGATAACCGGCGCCTTTGAGGCGGCGAGCAAAACAGAAGCCAAATCACCGGTTCTGCCGATGTCAGTCTGTGTGGCCCTGAGCCAGGGATATATCGGTTATGATTTACAGAATGCGCTGCGTGAAGAGCTGCTGAACCGGGGGATCAATAAGCCGGTCGCCACGATTGTGACGCAGGTGGAAGTCGATGCCGCCGACCCGTCATTCAAAAACCCGACCAAACCTATCGGCGCGTTCTATACCAAAGAAGAAGCGGATGCACTGACCCTGAAAGGGTTTGAAATGCGCGAGGATGCGGGCCGTGGTTACCGCCGTGTGGTGTCATCACCGAAACCGGTTGATATTATTGAAAAAGAAACAGTTAAAGCGATGCTGGATGCCGATCAGCTGGTGATCACTGTCGGCGGCGGCGGGATTCCGGTGATCCGCGACGGCAACAAACTGCACGGTGCCAACGCGGTTATCGACAAAGACTGGGCGAGTGCCAAACTGGCAGAGATGATCGATGCGGATATGCTGATTATCCTGACCGCAGTAGAGAAAATCGCCATCAATTTCGGCAAACCAAACGAGCAGTGGCTGGATAAACTGACCTCTGCGGACGCGCAGCGCTATATCGATGAGAAACATTTTGCGCCGGGTTCGATGTTACCGAAAGTGGAAGCCGCGCTCTCTTTCAGCCGCAGTAAAAAAGGCCGTCAGGCACTGATTACATTGCTGGATAAAGCCAAAGAGGGTATTGAGGGCAAAACCGGTACCGTTATCGGCGACTAATCTTTCTATTCTTTCTTTTTTTCTGTGAAAAACGGCCGGGAACTCCGGCCGTTTGCTTTGTTACCTGCGAAAATTATAAACCGTTAACGGGTTTATCTTTCGGGTATTTCAGCGTGTAATTCAGCGGCAGTTCTGTTGTCTGCTGCGGCTTCAGTTCCGCTTTCCATTCCACTTCACCGGTCTGTTTATTCACTTTACCCTCGCCCGTTGAGACATCTTTCACCAGGATATTGGTATCCTGACTGACCGGGATCTGGTCAAAAACCGTTACCACCAGCGGCGCTTTGGCAAAGGATGACAGCGTGATCACATATCCTTCGGTCTGTTCAACCGCAGAGCCCAGGATACCCGGCTGTTTTGTCATCTTATTGTCCACCTTACGGCTGACCTGAACATCTTTATTCATACCGAACGGTACTTCCAGCTCATCGGTGATCAGGCCGGAATCAATATATGTCTGCCCGATATAGCGGTTATCAAAATAGATATTCGCCTTACCGCTGAGCAGATTCAGCGCCGGTGCATTTTCCACAACCGCCTGTAAATACACATGTTCATCTATCTTCGGCCGTGTGATATAGCGGTATTTTCCGTCCAGATCCGTCTGCTTGATAGTCAGTGAACGGGATTCCGCAACGGACGGCAGGGAATACGGCTTATCGATAGTATAGGTCAGACTGATACCGTTGCTCTCTGCGGTAACAAACGACGAGATCCCGCCGGCGGGGGCTTTTTTCGCCATACGGTTACGGCTGTATTCCGCATCGGCCATCATCGCCGGTGCCGGGGCAGCCGCCATTTCGGCCAGCACACCGTAGTCTTTCATCATCGATAAATACCACGGATAAAGCTGCGGCGGCGCGATGCTCTGCACCGGGTCAGCGGATGACAGCACCAGATCCACCTGATCCCAGTCAATACCGGTATTCTGGATCACATCCGCTTTATAGGTCAGCGTCACCGGCTTATCCATACCGGTGCTGCGGATATCATAGGACGGCGCCCAGGCCGCATCCGGCGTGATATAGTCAATATCCAGTGCCGCGGTTACCGCTTTTTTCGCTGATACATTCAGCACCAGCTGAGTGCGGCGTTCCTTAAACTGTGTGATCTTCTCTTCATACTGTGCTTTCAGCAGGGTCAGTGCTTCGGTTTTTTCATTGATTTGCCGGGTGTATTCCAGCTGTTCCGCATAGATTTTTGCCATCTGACTGCGGATAAAATCCAGCTTCTGTACCGATTGTTCCTGTGTCAGCGGCGCACCGCCGGTACCGAAGAAATTCTGGTCACGCAACAGGCCAAGCTGCTCGTTATTGATTTCAGTCTGCATATTCAGCTTCTGAATAGCCAGATCCTGTTCCTCAATCTGCGCTTTCATGGCATTGATGTCATCTGAATACACTGGTTTTTCAATTTCGCTGCGCAGATTGATTGACTGAATAATGACATCATCATTATCAAGCATAACGGATAAGCTGCCCGGATTAATGTTTCCGGCCACATTTGTCAGGATGATATCACTGTCACCGGCAGGCAGATTGAGTGTTGCGCTGTTACTCAGCTCTGCCCCGCGCAGGAAAATCGTTGCTTTGTTAAGTTTTACATCCTGAACAATCACATTCTGTTTACCCGCCGCACCGGCTGTTACCGCCATACCGGCGATCAGCAGGGTACTTTTAATGCCAAAGGTTAATCCCATTGCTTAACTCCCTGATTATTATCATCACAATTCCGGTATCGCAGACCGGCAGACGGCTGTGTGCACTATAACACTTCATAATAGAACAGCCCCCCTGATGAAGATAACGGAATAACCTTAAAAACAGCGCTGTCCGCCGGTTTCCGTTCTTTTTATATGTTGCCGTCTCTTTAAAACGGTATTTTATGATTAACATTTGCGCTTTTATTGTTTAGTATACTAAACACACTTCTTCTGACGGATAAAAAAGGTCGCAATCATGACGACACTCCGGACACACACGGCGGCGTCAGCCACCTCACGTAACAAGCTGTTATGGATAGCCGGGATGGGCTGGACATTTGATGCCATGGATGTCGGACTGCTGGCATTTCTGCTGGCGGCCTTACAGGCAGACTGGGGGCTGAGTGCCTCGCAGCTCGGCTGGATCGGCAGTCTCAATGCCGCCGGAATGGCTGTGGGAGCCTTTGTTTTCGGTATTATGGCGGACAGAAAAGGCCGTAAACCGGTGTTTATTCTCACCCTGCTGCTGTTCAGTCTCGGCTCCGGTCTGACAGCTGTTGCCGGTTCACTGGCGGTGGTTCTGGTGCTGCGCTTTTTTATCGGCATGGGGCTGGGCGGAGAACTGCCGGTGGCGTCCACGCTGGTCAGTGAGAGTGTTGCGCCTCACGAGCGCGGCCGCGTGGTTGTGCTGCTGGAAAGCTTCTGGGCTGTGGGCTGGCTGATTGCGGCACTGATTGCCTATTATGTTATCCCGGATTACGGCTGGCGCACGGCGATGCTGCTCAGCGCCCTGCCTGCTCTGTATGCGCTCTGGCTGCGGGCAAAACTGCCGGAACCGGTATCCCGCTATACCGCTCAGGAGCGCCCGAAACTTACGGTGGCGCAGTCAATGGCGCTGATCTGGTCGCCGCAATACCGCCGCGCCACACTGATGCTGTGGATCCTGTGGTTCTGTGTGGTGTTTTCCTATTACGGCATTTTTCTCTGGCTGCCCGGCGTGGCGATCCTCAAGGGTTTCAGTCTGATAAAAAGCTTCCAGTATGTGCTGATCATGACACTCGCCCAGTTACCCGGCTATTTCAGTGCCGCCTGGCTGATTGAACGTTACGGCCGGAAATTTGTGCTGGTGACCTATCTCGCCGGTACCGCAATCAGTGCGTACGGCTTCAGTTGCGCGGAAACCGCCACGGCGCTGGTTGTCTCCGGCATGCTGCTCTCATTCTTTAACCTCGGAGCCTGGGGCGCGCTCTACGCCTACACCCCGGAGCAGTATCCGGACAGTGTCCGCGCCACCGGTGCGGGAACTGCCACAGCCATCGGACGGATAGGCGGGATTCTCGGGCCGCTGCTGGCCGGTTACCTGATTCAGTATCAGTTTGCTGTCAGCACGATTTTCCTGATCTTCAGTGCCGCGGTAGTGATTGCCATTCTCGCGGTGCTCTTCCTCGGTGCGGAAACCCGTAACCGCGAACTCAGTACTATTTAAAAACAGACTGACGGCGGTTATTCCGCCGTCAGTATCTGATACAGCGCAGGGTTATCGCAGTCCTTTCTCCCTTTTACCGCAGCAGGCGCGTATAATTCATCCATAATATCACCGCCGGATCACCGGCAAAAACTGTAAAATAAACACGATGAATCAATACGATAAAATCAGTAAATTTCTGAGCTATGTCCTGAGGCACAAACCGGAATCCATCGGGATCAGCCTCGACGGTGAGGGCTGGACAGATATTGCCGCACTGCTGCGTCAGGCCGCTGTTCACGGCACGCCGTTTGATCGCGGAACACTGGATGAGGTCGTGCAGACCAATGATAAAAAACGGTTTACGATCTCATCCGATGGTATGTATATCCGCGCGGCACAGGGACACTCCGCCGGGCAGGTGGCGATAGATTATCCGCCGCAGACACCGCCGGACACACTTTATCACGGCACCGCTATCCGGTTTATCCGTGATATTTGTGAATTGGGGCTGATTGCCGGATCACGGCATTATGTCCACCTCAGTGCGGATGAAGATACCGCGCTGACGGTCGGCGCCCGCCACGGCAAACCAGTGGTGCTCACCATTGCCGCCGGAGAGATGCATAAAACCGGTTATCCGTTCTATCTGGCGGATAACGGCGTCTGGCTGACGCCGCATGTACCGATAAAATACCTGTCGCAGAAAAAACCCGGCTGACCGGGTTTATGCGTTGAGGCGTGCCGCATGCCAGGCGATATGATCCGCGATAAAACTCGCAATAAAGTAATAGCTGTGATCATAACCGGCATGCACACGGATAGTGTGCGGAATACCATGTGTTTCGCAGGCAGATTTCAGTAACCCGGTTTTCAGCTGCTTACTGAAGAACGTATCCGCAAGCCCCTGATCAACCAGCATATCTGCGACGCGGTGACCGGATTCGATCAGTCTGACCGCATCATACTGTTCCCACGCCGCTTTATCCTGCCCCAGATAGGCGGAGAACGCTTTTTCCCCCCATGGCACCTGTGACGGTGACACAATCGGCGCAAACGCTGACACACTGAGGAACGCCTCCGGATTACGCAGCGCCAGTACCAGTGCGCCGTGTCCGCCCATCGAGTGCCCGCAGATACTGCGTTTTTCCGACGTGCCGAAATGCCCTGTCACCAGGGTATGCAGCTCATCCAGAATGTAATCATACATCTGATAATGTTCCTGCCACGGTTCCTGTGTGGCATTGACATAAAACCCGGCGCCCTGCCCGAGATCATACTCTTTATCATCCGCCACCTGACTGCCGCGCGGACTGGTATCCGGCGCGACAATCACCAGACCGTGCTCTGCCGCATAACGCTGCGCACCGGCTTTGGTGATAAAATTTTGCTCGTCGCAGGTCAGCCCGGACAGCCAGTACAGCACCGGACATTTTTCTGTTTTTACCTGCGGCGGCAAAAACACGGAAAACGTCATCGGTGTGCCGGTTACCGCAGAGTGATGACGCCAGACTTCCTGGCTGCCGCCGAAACAAGCGTGGTGTTCAATCCGTTCCATATTATCTCCCTGAATACGTTATCAGTAATGAATAACTGTGCGGATGGATTTACCATCGTGCATCAAATCAAACGCCTCGTTGATTTTATCCAGTTCCATGGTGTGCGTGACAAACGGTGCCAGCTCGATTTTACCGCTCATGGCATCTTCCACCATTCCCGGCAACTGAGTACGGCCTTTCACACCGCCGAACGCCGTACCTTTCCAGACCCGTCCGGTGACCAGCTGGAACGGCCGCGTTGAAATCTCTTTTCCGGCTCCCGCCACCCCGATAATCACCGACTGTCCCCAGCCGCGGTGCGCACTTTCCAGCGCCGACCGCATCACATTGACATTGCCGATACACTCAAAGGTATGATCAACACCCCATTTGGTCATTTCGACCAGTACCTGCTGAATAGGTTTGTCATAATCATTCGGGTTGATGCAGTCTGTGGCACCGAACTGTTTTGCCAGTTCAAATTTGGACGGATTGGTATCGATAGCAAAGATACGACCGGCTTTTGCCTGACGCGCTCCCTGCACCACCGCCAGCCCGATACCGCCGAGGCCGAATACCGCCACGGAATCCCCTTCCTGTACCTTCGCGGTATTGTGCACCGCGCCGATCCCGGTGGTCACGCCGCAGCCGAGCAGACAAACCTGCTCCGCATTGGCCTGCGGATTGATTTTCGCCAGTGAGACTTCCGCGACAACGGTATATTCGCTGAATGTTGAGCAGCCCATATAGTGATAGAGCGGCTGACCATTATAGGAGAAACGGCTGGTGCCGTCCGGCATCACGCCTTTACCCTGGGTTTCGCGGACTGCGACACAGAGGTTGGTTTTGCCGGAGGTACAGAAATCACACTCACCGCATTCGGCGGTGTACAGCGGGATCACATGGTCGCCCGGTTTCACACTGGTTACGCCCTCGCCGACCCCGACCACCACCCCGGCACCTTCATGGCCGAGTACCACCGGGAACAAGCCTTCCGGATCATCACCGGAGAGCGTATAGGCATCGGTATGGCATACCCCGGTGTGACTGATTTTCACCAGCACTTCACCTTTCTTCGGTGGTGCCACATCAATTTCAACAATTTCAAGGGGTAAACCCGGCCCGAAGGCGACTGCTGCGCGTGATTTCATAACGGTTCCTCTGTGTCTGAGGCTTATCTTGGCAGGTGATAAGCACGAATGCTGTCCACCATACCGCACAACAGCGCTGCCTGTATAGCACCGGTCAGCAGGTGGCTGCCACCGGTGCCGGTTTTCTGATCAGCATGCAGATTGCCGGCAACAGGCCAGTTCCCATCGCGTCCAGCAGTGTAATCACCAGCGCGATAACCGCGGGTTTATTCATTTTTCAGATCCTGTGTTAATTCCCTATCATTAATAGAGTGTCAATCTGAAATCAGAAGAGATAGTCATGGCACTGCTGAACAGAGAATCTGTTATTGATGCTGCACCGGAACTGCTGAATAAAACAGGCATTGACGGGCTGACGACCCGCAAACTGGCCTTTCTGCACGGCCCGGAGAGCCTGATTCCGGGGTTTGAGGTGCAGTTAACCCACTCAGGACAGAGTCCGCGATAACGGGAAAAGAAAACGAAAAGCATGCGCGTCATGAATGACGCGCCTGAGCGTACAGGGATGTATTTACAGCGACTTTTCGTTTTTGCCCGTTATCTGCGGGCGGGACGCATCACCGTCCGGCCCGGTAGCGCAGATTCGCCAGGTCATGACCGGATGGTTGCTGGTAAATATCCAGCCGGAAATATTTTGCCGACGCATTCACATATTCAAATATCTGCGACTGGGTTTCCTCATAATCAACCCAGGTTGTGGAGCGGGTAAAACAGTATATTTCAACCGGTAATCCCTCCGGTGTCGGTGACATTGTTCTGATCACCAGATACATATCTGTCCGCACATCGCCGCGCATTTTTATCCAGCTGAGAAGATATTTACGGAATAACTGTAAATTGGTGACACCTTTTGCGGCCATCCACTCTTTCACGTCATCGTAACCGGTATTTTCCGACAGAATGTCATCCAGAGACTGACGAAAGGCTTCCTGATTCCGCAGTTCCGCTAATAAGGTTTCATCCGCAAACGACACCGAGGACTGATCAATATAAAAACTGCGTTTAATCCGGCGGCCGCCGGAAGAAAACATCGGCTGCCAGTTGGTGTATTTTTCAGTCAGGAAATCTTTTGTCGGGATACGTGAAATTGTATTATCCCAGTTACGGACAGTAATGGTATGCAGTGCAATATCAATCACTTCACCGCTGATATTACTGCCGGGTAATTCTATCCAGTCATACAGTTTCAGCACCTTACCATTGGATACCAGAATATTGGCCACAAAGGATAATAAGGTGTGCTGAAAAACAAACATCAGCACCGCAGCAACAGCACCGAAACCGGAAATAATAATCAGCGGTGACTGCGAGGTCATTAAGGCAATAATCAGGATAAAGGAAACAATCCACACCCCGATTTTAGCAATTTCAATATACCCTTTTATTGAGCTGTTCCGGTACGATGAGCGTCCGGTATGACGCAGAATAAAGATATCCAGCCCGTCATTGACCAGTGAAGCCAGATTAATAATCAGAAATGCAGTACACACCGTATTAAACAGAATATTCATTTCTGCTGAGAACGTCGGCAGCATTTTATTGAGATACAGCACCAGCGTGACAGACACAACAGATGCGCTCTTCTTGGCAATACTGTGGATCATGCTGTCGTCAGTCAGGTTGGTAAATAATGACAGCAGACGTTTTGCCACGCGCAGAAATATGAGCCGCCCGAGAAACCAGGTGACCAGCAGAATAACCACCAGAATCGCCGCCGATAAAACGGAGCTCGCGGTAATAAAATGATATAATTCAGATAATTTTTCCATCATATCTCACAGCATACATCAAAATATCAGCTGATGAGTCTGACACAGGTAAAATATGTGTGTTTGATTACGGGTGGTATCAGGCATTTACCGGTTATCCGCTGACAGGTAATGATAATCCGGCCAGACTTTCATTAATTTGCGTCCGCAGCCACGATGTGAAAATCCATTCCGGACTCTCTTTTTCCGGCGCTGACGGAAATAACAGATAATACGATGTGTTGTCCGTCATAAATCCGCCCGGCGCTGCCAGTTGCCCTGACAGTAATTCATCCGCCGCCATCAGAAATGAAGCCACGGTGATCCCCTGTCCCGCCAGCGCCGCCTGAATACACATATAAAAATGTTCATAGGAGACGGTCCGCAGCCGGTGAGAATCGTCCCCGGATAAGTGCTGCCAGGTCTGCCAGACATCCGGCCGTGTCGCCGGTATCAGCAGAGCATCACCGGCTCCGGTGCCCGGCCGCTGTACCCGGCCGATAAATTCCCGGCACAATTTCACCGCATGAATATCCGGCCGCCATTTGAAATCATTGCGCCGCAGTGCGATATCCGCACCGGTTTTCTGAAAATCAATCGCACCCCCGGCAGTAACCAGCCGGACGGTAATCGCCGGATAACGCTGATAGAAATGACTGAGGCGCGGGATCAGCCAGCGCATGGCGATCGTCGGCTCACAGGAAAGCGTGATGACATTATCGCGCTGCTGATGCTGTATTTTTTCCACGGTCTGCGCAAGCTGGCTGAAGATCCGCCCGGTAGTCTGAAACAGCGTCTGTCCCGCCGGCGTCAGGAATACGGCGCGGTTGCGCCGTTCAAACAATGAAATTCCCAGTTCCTCTTCCAGCAGACGGATTTGTCTGCTCACAGCACCGTGAGTGACATGCAATTCTTCTGCGGCGCGGACAAAACTGCCGCTCCGGGCGGCGGCATCAAAAAAGCGTAATGCGGAAAGTGGCGGTAATTTCATTCTCGTTATCTGTGAGAAAAACTGACGTATTTATGACAGGATATATCGTTTTTATCCCTTTCACAAACGACTGATAATAAAGATACAGAAACAATAATGAGAAAAATAATGCTCATTATTTCGGTCAGTTTTTATCAGGGATATTCACAATGAATGAAATTATTGCAGTCGCGGTGATCACCACTCTGGCGGTGATCAGTCCGGGACCGGACTTTGCTGCCGTCACCCGTAACAGTTATTTGTACGGCACAAGAACCGGCCTGTTTTCAGCACTCGGTATTGCCTTTGGTGTGCAGTTACATGTGATTTATACGGTATTTGGCGTGACGCTGTTAATTATGCAGTCACCGGCGTTATTTACCGTGATTAAATCGCTGGGGATTATTTATCTTATCTGGCTCGGGTTTAAATCATTTACCAATAAAACCCGGATTTCCGTGAACAGCACGGATAATTCCGCCCTGTCGGCGTTCGGGGCATTCCGCAACGGCTTTTTTGTTAATGCCCTGAACCCGAAAACCATGCTATTTGTGGTCTCGGTATACACCCAGGTGATCAGCAGTGATAACACATTGATGATGAATTTCGGCTACGGTGCCTTTATTTCTTTTGCTCACTGGTTGTGGTTCAGCTTAATTGCGCTGTTTTTCTCCAATCCGGTTATCCGTAATAAGATCCTCAGCCGCCAGCTTCTGGCGGACAAAATTATCGGCGTCTTATTAATGCTGCTCGGAATTTCCCTGATTTTTTTCACCCTTCACTGACGGATAACACCCTGCGGGCGGTTTCCGGCGGGAAACTCAGGATTTTTTCTGAAGCTCACAGACCATATGCCCCGGAGATTCCGGATTCAGATCGCGGGTGCCGAAGCGGCGGACGGAATAATCAGAACGGATACAGTGATAAACCCGGTTTGTTGCGGCAGACGATACCGAAAAAACGATATTCCGCTTACCGGTTACGGACGGCGGATTTTCTTTTATATTGCTGATAGTGAGATCAGCAATATCCCCGATCTGAAAATCACGGTTAATCGCGGCCTGTGCATGCATTTTCAGGGAATCCGGCGTATAGGCAGGATAAATATTTTCATCCGCACATCCTGCGGATAATACAATAATAACGGCCAGACCGATTTTCTTCATTGCTGCTCCTGTTGATTCTGCTGCGCTTTCTGCGGATACATAACCGGATGCGCGGCACGCCATTCATCTGCCTGTTTTTCGCTGAGTTTATGGCCTTTGAATTCGATGATTCGGATACTTTTTTCACTTTCATTCAGGCGCAGCATGCGAAAACACTGATCCGGAAAAATCGTGCTCATAATAAGCTCCGCCATCTCATTATCCTCATCAGAAGGTGCTATCCAGTCAAATAACCAGATACGGTTACCGCTGCGCAGTTGCTGATACAACTCAGACTCATCACATCCGGACAGATAACGCTGTTCCGTTTCTGCGCTCAGTGCCCCCCAGCTGAGGAAAAAACAGGGCTGGTTGTTTTCAAGTACCAGAACGTACTGTTTTTGTTTGATAAGCGGCAGCAGCAGCTTTCCCAGGGCACGCAGCGGTGTTTTACTGTGCCGCGGAGACAACATCCATAACCAGACCGATGCTCCCCAGATTTCCGCCTCACTGGGTTTATCATCCGCCAGAAACGGGGCATAAACCGTGTACTTGCCGATTTTCATGTTTCTTCCTTTTGGACAGAGCCTGCGCGGAGAGGGTAGCGCATTACGGCAGGCGCCGTACCCGGTATCATCCTAAATCTGACCGGACGGCGATCGCACAAATGTGATAATCCCGCATCACGATAAGGGATATAGTGATAATAGTTCTCATTACGATCACGGACGGATTTATCATGCTGAATACACCGCAACTCAGTCTGGCTGAAATTAATAATACCGTCCCTGTCGCCGGGGCAAAAGCCGGTTTTCTGCGCAAGCTGTTTGCGTTTTCCGGCCCGGGTGCGCTGGTGGCGGTGGGCTATATGGACCCGGGTAACTGGATCACCTCGATTCAGGGCGGGGCGCTGTACAGCTATCTGCTGCTGTCGGTGATTTTGCTGTCCAGCCTGATTGCGATGCTGTTACAGGCGATGTGTGCGAAACTCGGGATCGTGACCGGGCAGGATCTGGCTCAGGCCACCCGCTCACGGGTCGGGCCGAAAACGGCTGCCCTGCTTTGGATAACCACTGAACTGGCAATTATGGCCACTGAAATCGCAGAGGTGATCGGCAGTGCGGTGGCGCTGAATCTGCTGTTTGATATTCCGCTGATGGCCGGTGTGCTGCTGACGGTGCTGGATGTGTTTTTGCTGCTGGTGCTGATGAAGCTCGGTTTCCGCAAAATTGAAGCGTTCGTGTTTGTCCTGATTTTAACGATTTTCGTGATTTTCGCCTATGAAGTGGCGCTGTCTGATCCGAATCTGCGCGATATGATGCGCGGGTTTATCCCGTCTGAAAAAATCTTTACCGCCACACTGGCCGGGCAGGATTCCGCTCTGCTGATCGGGCTGGGAATTGTCGGCGCCACCGTGATGCCGCATAACCTTTATCTGCACTCCTCGATTGTGCAGACCCGTCAGTATGATCGCCGCAGCGAAACCGGACTGCGCGAGGCGATCCGCTTTGCCACCATCGATTCCAATATTCAGCTCGGGTTTTCATTTATTATCAACTGCCTGCTGCTGGTACTGGGAGCGGCGCTGTTTTTCGGTAATGACCCGTCGGATCTGGGGCGGTTCACCCAATTGTATGATGCACTGAAAAACCCGGATATCGTCGGTGTGATTGCCAGTTCCACCTTAGCGACACTGTTTGCCGTGGCGCTGCTGGCCTCCGGGCAGAATGCCACAATCACCGGCACACTGACCGGCCAGATTGTGATGGAGGGTTTTATTCATCTGCGCCTGCCGATGTGGCTGCGCCGCGTGATCACCCGCGGCCTGGCGGTTATTCCGGTGATTATCTGTATTTATCTGTGGGGTGATCGCGAAGATGTGGTGGAAAAACTGCTGATTTATACTCAGGTGTTTCTGAGTATCGCCCTGCCGTTCTCGATGATCCCGCTGCTGCTGCTGACCTCGAGCAAAAAAATCATGGGGGTGTTTGTTAACTCACGGCTGACGATCGTACTCGGGACCGTTGCCACTGTGGTGCTGGTTGTGCTCAATTTACAACTGATCCGGGAAGTGGCCGGGATGCTGTTCCGTGCCTGAATCATCCGGGTACGCTGCCGTACCCGGAAAGTCCGTTATCAGCACGTTGGTGCGCTGTCCATTTTGTTCAGCCGGGTCATGATGGCTTCCAGCACGCCGCCGCCGATAGCGCGGGCTTTATCAGAAACAGAGCGGAAATCAGCCAGCGCCCCGCGCGGGTCGACATCGGCGATTTTAAAACCTTCCGGCACACACAGCCCCTCATTAAGCAGGCCGCGTACCATGCCGTCCATTGGTGAAAGAATTTCCGTGTCGCCGATGCGGGCAATCACATCCCCCTCGTGTACCAGATCACCGATATTCACATGACGGGTCATCATGCCGCTGTGCGGCGCGCGTAACACCCGTTCAGTGGTTTTACCGTTGATATTGCCGGGAATGCCGGTATTCGGTGCCGCGCAGCCGTGGGTGATCACCCGGCCGAGATGATGGCCACGCTGGGTTTCAATGACCGCATCACAGTCCACACCGGCCTCAAAGCCCGGCCCGAGCGCTATCGTACAGGGTGCCATTTTGCGGTGTGTACCGGCAACGTTGCGTTTGGCGATAATCGCATCCACCACCACATCCGGATGCAGCGCCGGTAACAGTTCACCGCGCTCATCTGCCAGCACCGGGATCACACCCTCTTTCAGATAGCGGTTTACTTCATCAATATCATGAGCATAGCGGGCACAAACACCTTCCACGCAGCTTTCGCCGTCATAGAGTGCCTGGGCGAAAGAGACCGTACAGCGGATCACGGTCGGTTTGCAGACATCCAGCATCACCACATCAAACCCGCTGTGATAGAGACGCAGAGCCACGCCGGTTGCCAGGTCACCCGCGCCGCGGATCACCACCCGTTTGACTCTGCGGATCTCCGCCGGGCTCTGTTTCATTGCCCCGCCCGGTGCGTCATTCATCACCTGCAGCAGTTCGGCCAGAATACTGATCGCGATTTCATGCGGCGTTTCCGCGCCGATATCATAACCGATCGGAGCATGAAGCCGTGAAAGCTGCGCTTCAGATACCCCCGATTCGCTTAATTGTTTAGTGAAAGTCTGTACTTTGCGGCGGCTGCCGAGCAACCCGAGGTATTTTACCGGTTTTTCGATAAGGCAGTTGAGGGATTCCAGATCCTGGCTGTTAGTGGCGATAATCACATAATCTTCCGGCTGCGGATCGAGCTGATTCACCGCATCGGTAAATGACGGCACGTGCCACAGGCGGGTTGACGGCGGGAACAGATCCGGCTCCAGACTCCCGGCATACACATCCGCCACATGAATATCAATATTCAGGAAAGCCGCCAGCTGCGCAATGGCGCGGTTGACGTGACCGCCGCCGAGCAGGATCAGACGCGGACGCACACCGTGTACCGCAATATATACCGACATCGCACCGCCGCAGTCGGAGCCGACCGCATGCTGCCCGTTGCGGGCCATCCGGCCGTGAAACATGCGGGAGCGCCCCTCGTGCAGCGCTTCCACCGCCTCTTCGATCACTTTGCGCTCCACCATACCACCGCCGATGGTACCGATAGTTTTTCCGTCCCCCAGCACCAGCATTTGTGCGCTGTGACGGGGGGTGCTGCCTGAACATTCAATAATTTCCGCCATGGCAAACGGGCAATTTTTCTCAACCAACTTCGCTGCTTCGGTAAAAATTTTCATAAACAGACCTCAATGGATATCCCTGCATTTATCATTGATATTATTGTCGCTGCAATATGTGTGTAATTGCGGGATCTTCCCTGACGGCACCGAACCATACTGCGTTCAGCGGTGTGCCGCGGAGCCAGTCTGCCAGTATGTCCGGCGAAAAATTCTCATTTTGAGAAAAACGGTTTATCAGCCAGATCCGTAATGCATCCGGCGGTGCTGATTTCCACATCCCCTGCGGGTGCCGGATCAGGCGGCTTATCGCCCCCAAATCCAGCGTATCACCGCTGTTTAAGCCGGTAACGGCAGAGAAATGTGACCACCGGTGTACATTATCAGGCCCGACAGGCGTCCCCAGAAGCCGGCCGTCTGTCACAGCAATAACACAATCACTGTAATCAGGTATGCAAGGTTCATGCTCAGCCGGCGCTTTTATGCCAAAACCGCGAGCTCCGTCAGCTTCGGCTAAAATAACATCAACGGCATTCTGCTCCGCCAGGGCATTAATGTCCGCAGAGGAGAAACCGCTGACCTTATTATTCTGCGGGTTCCAGCCGGTATAACAGGCAAATGAGCCGCGATTTGTCACCGTATCCGGCAGGCGGACCGGATGACAGGCGAGAATGACCGGAAACCCCTCCCGGGGCAGAAACATATGCGTGGTGGTGGTGATCATCACCTTTTTTCCTAACCGGGAAAAAGCCCGTGCCAGCCAGAACAGGCAGCTGGTTTTGCCGCCCGCACCGACGATACTGATCACCATTGCATGGCCGCCCGGATGTGTATCACATAACCGGCGCAGCGGTTCAGGTATAGTGGCGCAACTTCGGACAGGGATCTGTGTATTGAGAGCCGTTGTCATCGTCATTACCGAATCCTTTGAATATCAGTCACTTTCTATGTTTATCAGCGGAGTGTATATCCATTATGCCGTCTCACCTGACCTCAGCCGATACCGCTTTATCCTATTTATCGATCCGTAAGCCGTATTGCCCGCAGGAAACAGACTGCATCATGACGGCGGCCGGGCTCTCCTCACGGATGGGTGAATGGAAAATGATGCTGCCGTGGGACCGCGGCGGTGCCACTCTGCTGGACACCAGTCTGGCTAATGCGCTGCATTTTTGTCACAGGGTCATCCTGGTGACCGGCTTTCGCGGCGCGGAACTGGCCGCGCGTTATCAGTCCGTAAAACGCATTCATATTCTCTATAATCCGGAATATGAAACCGGACTGCTCTCCTCACAGCGTCTGGCCGCACAGGCGGTGACCAGCGAATACTGTTTTCTCACCCACGGTGATGTGCCGTTTCTCACCCCGGAAATCTGGCAGACGCTGTGGGCACAGCGCGGTGATGCCGCACTCCTTCCCTGTTACAAGCAAGTTCCGGGCCATCCCGTGCTGCTCTCCCGCGCATGTCTGCTCGAGGCACTGTCACATCCGGCGGGTAATACCATGAAAAAACGGCTGCTGGCCGGTCCGCACCGTTTCCTGAATATGCAGAGTGATGCGGTGATTACCGATATCGATACGCCGGAGGTTTATCAGCATTATCGCGGGTAATCCGGATGTACACTATTACATCCATCCCATTAATAACATTAATTGTTAACATCACTTTTCCATTATCAATGTGATACGTTTTTTCTTTTTTTGAGAATCTTATTCACATGTTAATCCCATGGTAATAAAGATATTTTTTATTGATTCATATTCTCATTTAGCGCTGTGCGAGCTGTTTCACACTTTGCTGCTAAGATTAGATTTATCTCACATTTTTTTATTTCTCTGAACGCGAAATCGGCGGCTGCAAACAATCCTGGCGTAATTGTTGCAACTGTGAGTGCATACAGTTGCATGTCCCGCTCCACCGGCATGCCCCCTCATATTGCAGCAAGGAGAGTTTTATGGGAGATATAATGCGTCCCGTCCCGTTCGGCGAACTTCTGAACCGGATCTTTGAAGAATATAAGGCGAGCCGTTCCATTTTTGGTATCAATGAACGGCAGTTTTACCGCAGAGAGCATCAGCATCCTCTGATGTCCGTCTTCGGTGAAACCTGCGAGACGCCGATCGGCCCTGCGGCCGGTCCCCATACTCAGCTTGCTCAGAATATTGTGGTTTCCTGGCTGACCGGCGGCCGTTTTATCGAGGTGAAAACGGTTCAGATCCTCGATGAACTGGAGCTCGAAAAGCCGTGTATCGATGCTCAGGACGAATGTTTCAACACCGAATGGTCCACCGAATTTACCCTGCCGAAAGCCCACGACGAATACCTCAAAGCCTGGTTTGCCCTTCATTTGTTAGAAGCCATTTTTGACCCGCGCACCAAAGGCGAGGCCAAATCCTTCATCTTTAATATGAGTGTCGGTTATAACCTGGAAGGGATTAAACAGCCGCGTATGCAGCAGTATATCCACGCGATGATGGATTCCTCTCAGTTACCGGTCTTCGCGAAATACCGGGAGGAAATGAAAGCCTTTATTTCCCGTCCGGGCTTCCTGAAAGAGCTGGGTCTGGAGGATCGCAAAGCCGATCTTCTGGCTATGACTGACCGTGTACCGGGTGATTTATCCAAAGGCGTGACCCTATCCACCATGCACGGCTGTCCGCCGGATGAAATCGAGGCTATCTGCCGCTACATGCTGGAAGAGAAACGCATCAACACCTATGTGAAGCTGAACCCGACACTGCTCGGCTTCGCGCGTGTCCGTGAAATCCTCGACACCTGCGGTTTTGATTATATCGGGCTGAGTGAGGAGTCGTTCTCTCATGACCTGAAACTGGATCGCGCCCTCGAGATGTTACAGCGCCTGCTGGATCTGGCGAAGGAAGTAAACCGTGGCTTCGGGGTGAAACTGACCAACACCCTCGGCACGATCAATAATAAAGGGCGCTTACCGGGCGGTGAGATGTATATGTCAGGCCGTGCTCTGTTCCCGCTTTCCATCAACGTTGCCGCACTGCTTTCCCGCCATTTTGACGGCAAACTGCCGGTTTCTTATTCCGGCGGCGCCAGCAAATTTAATATCCGCGATATTTTTGAATCCGGTATCCGTCCTATCACCATGGCAACTGACCTGCTGAAACCGGGCGGTTATATGCGTCAGACGGAATGTCTGCGCGAGCTGGATGAATCTGATGCGTGGGGTATGACGCAGATTGATGTGGGCAAACTGAATGCGCTGGCAGAACGCGCCGTCAGTATGGAATATACCCAGAAACACTGGAAATCAGATCAGGAAATCGATGCGGGCGGCCCGCTGCCGCTGACCGACTGCTATGTCGCACCGTGTGTGACCGCCTGTGCCATCAAACAGGATATCCCTGAGTATATCCGCCTGCTGGGCGAAGGACGCTATGCGGATGCGCTGGAACTGATTTACCAGCGCAACGCTCTGCCGGCTATCACCGGTCATATCTGTGATCACCAGTGCCAGTACAACTGTACCCGTCTGGATTACGAAAGCGCCCTGAATATCCGCGAACTGAAAAAAGTGGCGGTGGAAAAAGGCTGGAAAGAGTACAAAGCCCGCTGGCACAAACCGGCCGGTTCCGGTGATAAGAATCCGGTGGCGGTGATTGGTGCCGGTCCTGCGGGTCTGGCGGCCGGGTATTTCCTCGCCCGTGCCGGTCATCCGGTGACGGTGTTTGAGAAAGAAGCCAATGCCGGTGGTGTGGTGGCGAATATCATCCCGCACTTCCGTATCCCGCGTGAAACCATTGAGCACGATATTCAGTTTGTCGCCGACCACGGCGTGAAATTTGAATACGGCTGTGACCCGCGTCTGACCGTCGATAAGCTGATGGAGCAGGGTTTCACCTATGTGCTGGTCGGGATCGGGACAGATAAAAACAGCGGCGTGAAACTCGCCGGGGATAACCGTAACGTCTATAAATCCCTGCCGTTCCTGCATGATTACAACAACAACGCACCGCTGAAAATGGGCAAACATGTTGCCGTTATCGGTGCCGGTAACACCGCGATGGACTGCGCCCGCGCCGCCAAACGGATTGCCGGTGTGGAAGATGTGACCGTTATCTACCGCCGCTCTCAGGCAGAAATGCCTGCCTGGCCGGAAGAGTATGAGGAAGCGGTGGAAGATGATGTGAAATTCATGTTCCTGCACAATCCGGAGCAGTTCAATGCTGACGGCACCCTGCTGGTCCGCACCATGAAGCTGGGTGAGCCGGATGAGTCAGGCCGCCGCCGTCCGGTGGCGACAGAAGAGACTGTCACCCTGAAAATCGACAGCGTGATCACCGCTATCGGCGAACAGCAGGACTGCGAAGTGCTGTCACAAATCGGTGTACCGATGGGCGACGACGGCTGGCCTGCGGTATACCGCAACAGCGGCGAAACCACCCGAGCCAATGTGTTCCTGATTGGTGACGTACAGAGCGGCCCGTCTTCTATCGTGGCAGCTATCGGTGATGCGGGCCGTGCAACGGATGCCATTCTGGAGCGCGAAAATATCCTCTCTCACTACAGTGATAAATACTGGCTCAATGTCGACCCGCAGGATATCACTGACCGCAAAGGCGCTATCGCCGTGCAGATGGTGGACAGCGACGACCGCGAAGCGTTCGTGAAACAGGAAGCAGAGCGCTGCCTGGAATGTAACTACATCTGTGCGAAATGTGTGGATGTGTGCCCGAACCGCGCCAATATTTCCGTGGCGATTCCGGGCTTCCGTAACCGTTATCAGACCCTGCACCTGGATGCGATGTGTAACGAGTGCGGTAACTGTGCCCAGTTCTGTCCGTGGCAGGGCAAGCCGTACAAAGACAAAGTCACTATCTTCAGCCTGCCGGAAGACTTCGAAAACAGCACCAACCCGGGCTTCCTGGCTGACGGCAGCACCTTTACGGTCCGCCTGGACGGCAAAGTCAGCAAACTGCAGCTGGATGCTGACGGGGAATTCAGCCGGGCTCCGCAGGAACTGGAAGAGATGTGCCGCATCATGAGCCATGTTCATAAACACTATCGTTATCTGTTAGGCCGGGTGGAGAAATAATTATGCTGATTCTGAAAAACGCCACCATCACTGAGTTCGAACCGGCGCAAATCCGCGAAGGGACCGATATCGCCATTGAAGGTGACAAAATTGCGGCTGTGGGTAACGGGCTTCATTCCCGTTACCCGGGCGCGGAAGTCAAAGAGATGAACGGCAAACTGGTGATGCCGGGAATTGTCTGCTCCCACAACCACTTCTATTCCGGTTTATCACGCGGCATCATGGCGAATATCGCACCAAGCCCGGATTTTATCTCCACCCTGAAAAATCTGTGGTGGCGGCTCGACCGCGCACTGGATGAAGAATCCCTCTATTACAGCGGCCTTATCTGTTCCCTCGAAGCAATTAAGAGCGGCTGTACCTCGGTGATTGATCACCACGCCTCACCAAACTATATCGCCGGTTCCCTGAAAACCCTGCGTGACGGCTTCCTGAAAGCCGGTTTGCGCGGCATGACCTGCTACGAAACCACCGACCGCAACGGCGGCCTGAAAGAGCTGGAAGCCGGGGTTGAGGAAAATATCGCCTTTGCGGAGCTTATCGACAGCGAGCGCAAAAGTGGTAAATCCCGCTATCTGGTGGAAGCCCATATCGGGGCACACGCACCGTTTACCGTGGCAGATGAAGGTCTGAAAATGCTGCGCGAAGCGATTAAGAAAACCGGCCGCGGCCTGCACATCCATGCGGCGGAAGACAGTTATGACGTCTCTTTCAGCCATGACAAATACGGTAAGGATTTGCTGATCCGCCTCGGTGAATTTGATCTGATTGATGAAAAAACCCTGATCGCCCACGGCCTGTATCTTTCTTCCGCAGATATTGAGCTGCTGAATAAAAAAGATGGCTTCCTGGTTCACAACGCCCGCTCCAATATGAACAACCACGTCGGCTACAACCACCGCCTGGGTGACTACAACAACGTGGTGCTCGGCACGGATGGTATCGGCTCCGATATGTTAGAAGAAATGAAGTTTGCTTTCTTCAAACACCGCGATGCGGGCGGTCCGATGTGGCCGGACAGCTTTACCCGTTTCCTGTGGAACGGTAACCGCCTGCTGGCACGCAACTTCGGCAAACAGTTCGGCCGCGTGGAAGCCGGTTATCAGGCTGACCTGACCATTTGTGATTACACACCGCCGACACCGTTCACCGGGGATAACCTGCCGGGCCACCTGGCCTTCGGTTTAGGCTCCAACAGTGTCAACAGCGTGATGGTCGATGGTGTGATGGTGTATGAAAACCGTCAGTTCCCGTTTGATACCGGACCGCTCTTTGCAGAAGCACGCAAAGCCGCGAAAAAAATGTGGGCCCGGATGGACGCACTGTAATAAAAAAACCATGACCTGCGGCAGTGCCGCAGGTCTGAAGAGCAATGTAGGGGTAACCCATGATCGAACAATTTTTCCGCCCTGCCACCTTAGCGCAGGCAACTGAGCTGAAACAACGCTTTCAGGAAAGCGCCGTCTGGTTTGCGGGCGGCAGTAAACTGAATGCGGTACCGACCAAAACTGACCGCACTGTCGCTATCTCACTGTCACTGCTGCCGCTGCAATCCATTGAGTGGCAGGACGGCATTCTGCGTATCGGTGCGGTTGTCACGCTGGAAGCGCTGCGTGAAAGTCCGCTTATCCCGCGTGCGCTGTATGATGCGCTCGGTTTTGTTTATTCACGCCACATCCGCAATCAGGCCACCATCGGCGGGGAGATCGCCGCCTGTCAGCGCGAACATGCTCTGCTGCCGGTGCTGCTGGTGCTGGATGCACAGGTTCAGCTGGCCAGCAATGATGTCATTTCGCTGGAAAGCTATCTTGCCGCCCCGGAAGACCGCCTGATCACCCATCTGATTTTACAGGACCCGTTCCGCCGCTGCGCCACCCGCACGGTCCGCGAAACAGCGGACGGCTGGTCTGTCGTCACCGCCGCGGTAGCTCTGACCGGCAATAATGAGCAGCGGATTGCGGTTGATGGTGTTGGCTGCGGTATCAGCCGCCTGCAACAGATCGAGGCAAAAAACCTCAGCGGGGAAGCGCTGGAAAAAGCCGTCAGTCAGGCGGTGAAGCCGAAAGCGGATTTGCTGGGCAGTGAAGAATACAAACGCTATATCACCGGAATTTTAGTTTCAGACCTGCTGACAGACTGCCGGCAAATGGGGGAGGAATAACGAAATGAACGTCCATTTTATACTTAACGGCACCCCGCATTCGCTTGACTGCATTCCGGGCGAAAATGTCCGCACTATTCTGTTCAGCCTGGGTATGCACTCTGTGCGTAACAGTGATGACGGCTACGGCTTCGCAGGCTCCGACGCCATTTTATTCAACGGCCGTATTGTTAACGCCTCGCTGCTGATCGCCGCACAACTGGAAGGCGCAGTGATTGAAACCGCCGAATCACTCGGCAAATGGAATGAACTGAGTGATGTTCAGCAGGCCATGGTCGATGTGGGGGTGATCCAGTCCGGTTATAACGACCCGGCGGCCGCCCTGATCCTGACTGACCTGATTAAACGCATCCCGGAACCGGATCGCGATCAGATTGATGATGCGCTTTCCGGTCTGTTCAGCCGTGACGCCGGTTATCAGCAATTCTATGAAGTTATTGATCTGCTGGTGAAACGCCGCAAAGATCCGCACTACAAAGCCGATAACGCCCCGGCGTTCCGTGATGACCTGACCGTTGTCGGGAAAGTCACACCGAAAACTGATGCTGCCGTGATGGTGCAGGCAAAACCGTGCTATGTGGAAGATCGCATTCCGGCCAATACCTGTGTCATCAAAATGCTGCGCAGCCCGCACGCGCACGCACTGATCACTCATCTCGATGTCAGCAAAGCCGAAGCGCTGCCGGGTGTGGTGCATGTGATAACCCACAAAAACTGTCCGGATGTGTATTACACCCCGGGCGGGCAGAGTGCACCGGAACCGTCTCCGCTTGACCGCCGGATGTTCGGTAAAAAACTCCGTCACGTCGGTGACCGTGTCGCTGCCGTTGTGGCAGAAAACGAAGCTATCGCACTGAAAGCATTATCCTTAATTGAAGTCAGCTATGATGTGCTGAAGCCGGTACTGTCTATCGATGAAGCCAAAGCCGATGGCGCACCGCTGGTGCACGATGAGCCGGTAATTTATGTTAACGGCGCACCGGCTGACCTGGCAGAGCAGAATAAGAACGCGGCAGATCGCGGCGAACATTTGCAGATTAACTTCCCGATCGGCGCAAAACCGTGCAAAAACATTGCTGCCGGAGTTCACGGCCATATCGGGGATCTGGATAAAGGCTTTGCGGAAGCGGACACCGTTATCGAGCGCACCTATGAATCCCGCCAGGTTCAGCAGTGCCCGACCGAACCGCATATCTGCTACACCTACATGAACGGTGACCGTCTGGTGATCCACGCCTCCACTCAGGTGCCATGGCACTTACGCCGCCAGGTGGCGCGTATTCTCGGCCTGAAACAGAACAAAGTACATGTGATCAAAGAGCGTGTCGGCGGCGGCTTCGGCTCCAAGCAGGATATCCTGCTGGAAGAGGTCTGTGCGTGGGCGACGTATGTTACCGGCCGTCCGGTGTCATTCCGCTACACCCGTGAAGAAGAGTTTATCGCGAACACCAGCCGCCATGTGGCGAAAGTGAAAATCAAACTGGGCGCGAAAAAAGACGGGAAAATCACCGCCATCAACATGGAATTCCTGGCGAATACCGGCCCTTACGGTAACCACTCACTTACTGTGCCGAGTAACGGCCCGGCGCTGTCACTGCCGCTCTATCCGTGTGATAACGTCGATTTTCAGGTGACGACTTACTATTCCAACATCTGTCCGACCGGCGCATATCAGGGTTACGGGGCACCGAAAGGTAACTTCGCCCTGACCATGATCCTGGCCGAACTGGCGAAAGAGCTGAATATCGATCTGCTGGATCTGATTGAAACCAACCGCGTGCATGAAGGCCAGGAACTGAAGATCCTCGGCGCTATCGGCGAAGGTAAAATGCCGACATCCGTACCGACCGCCGCAAGCTGCGCCCTCGGCCCGATCCTGAAAAAAGGCCGTGAGCTTATCGACTGGGATTCCCCGCGCAAACAGGACGGCGACTGGAAAACCGGACGCGGCGTGGCGATTATCATGCAGAAATCCGGGATTCCGGATATCGACCAGGCAAACTGTATGGTCAAACTGGAATCTGACGGCACCTTTATCGTCCACTCCGGTGGTGCGGATATCGGGACCGGTCTGGATACCGTGGTCAAAAAACTGACCGCCGAAGTGCTGTGCTGCTGCCCGGATGATATTCATGTTATCTCCGGGGATACTGACCATGCGCTGTTTGATAAAGGGGCGTATGCCTCCTCCGGTACCTGCTTCTCCGGTAATGCGGCAAAAATGGCGGCAGAGAATCTGCGCAAGAAAATCCTGTTCTACGGTGCGGCACAAATCGGTGAGCCGGCGGAGGATGTCACCCTTGCGGCACCGGGTGTGGTGCGCGGTAAGAAAGGTGAAATCAGCTTCGGGGATCTGGCGCACGCTGCCGAAGGCGGTACCGGGTTTGGTGTGCTGGTGGCAAACGCCAGCTATATCACCCCGGACTTTGCCTTCCCGTACGGGGCAAACTTTGCCGAGGTGGCGGTGAACACCCGTACCGGTGAGATACGCCTGGATAAATTCTACGCCCTGCTCGACTGCGGTACGCCGGTGAACCCGGATCTGGCCCTGGGTCAGATTTACGGTGCCTCCATGCGTGCTATCGGCCACAGTATGTCGGAAGAGATCCGCTACGACGCCAAAGGTGTGCCGCTGACCCGCGATCTGAAAACCTACGGCGCACCGAAGATCGGCGATATTCCGCGTGATTTCCGCGCGTTCCTGGTGCCGAGTGATGATCAGGTCGGCCCGTACGGCGCGAAATCCATCTCGGAAATCGCGGTTAACGGCGCTGCACCGGCCATCGCCACGGCCATTCATGATGCCTGTGGTGTCTGGCTGCGTGAATGGCACTTCACACCGGAAAAAATCCTGCGCGGCCTGGGCAAAATGTAATTAAACCAACCTGCCCTCACCGGTTCCGGTGAGGGCTTTTTGTAAGCAGAGGAGTCAGCTATGTCGTCTGAACATACCGTCAAAGCGGTACGCGGGAAGTTTCTGGATATCACCCGCGTAGTGACCTCGATGGACGATCTGCCCGGTGCAGTCCGCCTGATCGACGACGGACTAATGCTAATCCGGCACGGAAAAATAGAGTGGTTCGGAGAGTGGGAAGAGGGAAAACATCTGATCCCGGAAACTGTCCGTGTCCGCGACTACACCGGGAAACTGGTGGTGCCGGGCTTTATTGATACCCACGTTCACTATCCGCAGAGTGAGATGATCGGCGCTCACGGCGAGCAGTTGCTGGAATGGCTCAACCGCCACGTGTTCCCGACCGAAAAACTGTATCAGGATATTGATTACGCCCGTGAAATGTCGGCGTTTTTTATCAAACAACTGCTGCGCAACGGCACCACGACTGCGCTGGTCTTCAGTACTGTTCACCCGGAATCGGTCAACGCCCTGTTTGATGCGGCAAGCCAGCTCAATATGCGCCTTATCACCGGTAAAGTGATGATGGACAGAAACGCGCCGGACTATCTCACCGACACACCGGAAAGCAGTTACGAAGAGTGTAAGGCGCTGATTGAACGCTGGCACAAGAACGGGCGCCTGCTCTACGCCATCACCCCGCGTTTTGCGCCGACCTCCAGCCCGGAACAGCTGGCGGTATGTCAGCGGCTGCGCGAAGAGTATCCGGACACGTGGATTCACACTCATCTTAATGAAAATAAAGCAGAAATTGAGTGGGTAAAAGAACTCTATCCGGACAGCAAAAACTACCTGGATGTCTATCACCACTACGGTCTGACCGGTGAACGCAGTGTGTTTGCGCACTGTATCCACCTTGAGGAAGAAGAGTGGGACTGCCTGCACGATACCGGCTCGGCAGTGGCATTTTGTCCGACATCAAACCTCTATCTCGGCAGCGGCCTGTTTAATCTGAAAAAAGCGCTGGCGAAAAAAGTGAAAGTCGGGATTGGTACGGATGTCGGTGCCGGGACGACCTTCAACATGCTGCAGACACTGAGTGAAGCCTACAAGGTGATGCAGTTACAAAAAACCTGTTTAACCGCCTTTGAAGCCTTTTATCTCGCCACACTCGGCGGGGCACATTCATTAGGGCTGGATAACTGTATCGGTAACTTTGCCGCCGGCAAAGAAGCGGATTTTGTGGTACTTGAACCGACCGCGACCCCGCTCCAGCAGTTGCGTTATGACAACTCACGCACGCTGGCGGAGAAATTGTTTGTGATGATTGCGCTTGGTGATGACCGCACCATTTACCGGACTTACATCGACGGACGTCTGGTCTATGAACGGACCTGACGCACACCAATGCTGTAATTAAAACACACTTTCATTTCATTCTCGGGGTCTGCAATTATGTCTGATAATACAACACCGGATAACACCGGGGCGGCAGCGAAAGGCGCACTTGATGCGTACTTTAAAATCTCCGCCCGCGGCAGCAGCGTCAAACGGGAGATTCTGGCGGGCGTCACCACCTTCCTCGCCATGGTCTATTCTGTCATCGTCGTCCCCTCTATGCTCGGTAAGGCCGGATTCCCGCCGGGCGCTATTTTTGTCGCCACCTGTCTCGTCGCCAGTATCGGTTCTCTGATGATGGGGCTGTGGGCAAACCTGCCGATGGCTATCGGCTGTGCGATTTCACTCACCGCCTTTACCGCATTCAGCCTGGTGCTCGGGCAGCAAATCAGTATTCCGGTTGCGCTCGGCGCCGTCTTCCTGATGGGGGTCATTTTTACCCTGATTTCCGTTACCGGGGTGCGAAACTGGATACTGAAAAACCTGCCGATGGGGATAGCCCACGGTACCGGGATTGGTATCGGCCTGTTTTTACTGCTGATCGCCGCCAACGGCGTCGGCCTTGTGATCAAAAATCCGCTGGAAGGTCTGCCGGTGGCAATGGGGGCGTTTACCTCCTTCCCGGTGGCGATGTCGCTGATCGGGCTGGCGGTGATTGTCAGCCTGGAAAAAATGCGCGTGCCGGGCGGGATACTGCTGGTGATTATCGGGATTTCGGTTATCGGCCTGATTGTTGATCCGAATGTCACGTATCAGGGGCTGATCGCCATGCCGTCACTGAGCGGTGAGGACGGAAAATCCCTGATATTCAGCATGGATATTATGGGCGCCCTGCAAACGGCCGTTCTGCCAAGCGTACTGGCGCTGGTGATGACAGCGGTGTTTGATGCCACCGGGACCATCCGCGCAGTGGCCGGGCAGGCAAATCTGCTGGATAAAGATAATCAGATTATCAACGGCGGCAAAGCCCTGACCGTGGACTCCGTCAGTTCCATTATCTCCGGTGCGGTAGGTGCCTCTCCGGCGGCGGTATATATCGAATCCGCTGCGGGGACAGCCGCAGGCGGCAAAACCGGGCTGACAGCCGTGACCGTCGGCGTGCTGTTCCTGCTGATCCTGTTCTTCTCGCCGCTCTCATACCTGATCCCCGGGTATGCAACTGCTCCGGCACTGATGTATGTCGGTTTGCTGATGCTGAGTAATGTGGCAAAACTGGATTTCGATGACTCCGTCGACGCGATGTCCGGACTGGTGTGTGCGGTCTTTATCGTTCTGACCTGTAATATCGTTACCGGTATTATGCTGGGCTACGTCACCCTGGTGATTGGTCGTCTGGTGGCAAAAGAGTGGCGCAAACTCAACACCGGCACCGTGATTATCGCCATCGTGTTAGTCGCATTCTATGCAGGCGGCTGGGCAATTTAATCCGTCTGACAGAACAAACTGAATATCCGTTAATTATTATCATCACAGGGAGCGCGAAAGCACTCCCTGTATTTGCCGGTAAAAAGGCTGAATCGCTCATTTTTATATATTGTCTGTTCTGTTTCCGGGAACAGATTCAAATCTGATAATAATCAATAGTTGATAAATACCAATCAAATAACGTCTCCGGCCAGTGAATTCGCGCTGAAAACCATCAGCAGATAATCAAAAACCGATGTATATAACGTAAATCGGAATCAGCACTTTTTGCACCTTGTGTTTTTTTTCCCCGGAGTTAAAACAGTGCTGTTATCAGCAATATTGTTATATCTGCTGTATGACAAAACCATTAAACGGAAAATAAAATAAGGATATATGATGAAAGAATTAAGTCTGGTTGAGATTGATATGGTTTCCGGCGCCGGTATTTACTCTGATGCGGGTGCATTAATCGGCCGCGGCGTGGGCAGCATCGTTGGTTACTACAGAAAAAATGAGCAGAGCGCAGGCCGTGGTGAGAAATTCGGCAAAACTATCGGTGGTATCGTTGACCAGTCTGTTTCCATAATCTCGTCATGGGCAGGCAAAATAAAACACGCTTAAGTGTCGCCTCACTTTCAGGCAAACGGGACACGCGTTGTGTCCCTTTTTTCATGCGCCGTTTTATATCTCTTATTCATACATCAGCCGCCCCTGAATATCCGCAATACTGACCGTGACAATGCATCCGGCATTAAAATGCAGAAAATCAGATTCGATCCCGTCAGAAAAAATAACACCATTTTCCGGCATCTGCGATTCAAGCTGTAATGTCACCGAATTATCAACCGCCCCGAAAATCAGCGATGTTCCGGATGTCCGTCCCGGGAACGGTTCCCGCACACTGTACTGCAACCGCTTTTCATCCCAGCCGATACCGGCACGCAGCGGATGTGAACTGCCGCCGGTTACCCCCAGCGCACCGGCCAGAACGGATTGCAGCCAGCCCGTGGAACCCAGCCCCGTCGAGATAATCACACCGGAGGAAGACTGGGCTTCCGACTGCCCGCCGTGACTGAGAATATAACGGGCCGATGTGTGACTTTTCGGCCCGATAAACAGGTCATTGACCGCCAGCATCTGCTGACCGTCATTGGTGACCGCCTGTGCAAAACTCAGAACTTTCGACGGCATATCCCGGTTCAGTGTCCGTTTCACCACCGACTCCAGCTGCGGCAGTTCAAAAGGCAGCAATATACCGTCCCAGCGCGCAGGGTCGGGATTAACCGCGATCACCGGCTGGCCGTTCAGGTATTTCAGGGTATTTGCCACCAGCCCGTCCCGGCCGATAATCACCACAATATCACGGTCAGAAAACTGATAGCCCGGCAGCAGCGTGCGATCCGGAACCTGCACCTGTCCCGCCTGAAGCAGGATCCGTTTCGCCTCTGTCAGCTGCGCCTGGTAGCGATCGTGTTCCGCCAGGTAATCACTGACAGAGATACCGTTATGCTCCAGATAAAACTTCGCCTGCGGCCAGGTATTGAAACGGGCGATCAGCTCCTGCAGCCGGGTTTTCTGTGTGACCAGGACAAACCGTACTTCCTCCCGGCGGCTCATGCTTTACTTCCTTTTTTCATCATCTGACTGAACATATCCGGCGCGATATTCAGCTCACCAATTTTTCCGGCATTCTGTGCCAGTGATTCAAAGGCCATCGCCATCAGCTGCTCCGGCGCCATCCGGCTCAGGGCAAGGGCTTTGAGATTTTCCACCGGCAGTTCGCGGTACGCTTTCATTTTGGTTTCAATCGCGTATGCATCCGCATCGGACTGAACGCGCTGGTTATCCGCACTGAGCGCAACCAGTGTCTGACGCTGCTGCTCCTCGCCAATCTCCGACGCCAGCCGTTCCTGCGACATTGCTGCCTGCTCGCGCAGCAGTGTGCGTTCATTTTCCAGCCGGGATTCCTCTATCTGCTGCTCTTTTTTCTGCACAGAGAGATCCGTCTCCAGCTCTGCCTCTTTGATCGTACGCTCCTGCTCAACCGAGGATTTGCGCCGTGCATAAATCGCATCATCCGCTTCTTTCAGCAGGGATTCCCTGGCTTCCGCTTCGAGTGCGCGGGCCGTTTCCGGTGTCGGGGTAATGGCGGTGACAGAGAAATCCAGGATAGTGACCCCCAGCGCCTCAACCGCTGCCTGCTGCGCCAGACGTGACTGTACCAGCGCCACCAGCGACTGACTGAGCAATAATGCACGGCGCAGCGGCGTGGATTGGATCTCCGCCTGGATAATGGTTTGTGCCGCACGGACAATCCGGTCATTCAGTTTCATCGGATCGTCAGTCGCGTAAGTTTTTCCGTCCCGGTTCAGCACAAAATTAAGCACCCCGGCCGTTTTTTCCGGTGCACTGACCTGAAAGGAGAGTTGTCCCTGAACGCGGAGGTTCTGAAAGTCCGCGGTCTGAAAATTAAAAATAAACGGGGTTTCCTGCGCCGTTAACGGCAATGCTGCGATCGATGTGGTCGCGCTGTTGTACCAGAAACTCAGCCCCTGCCCCTGACGTTTGACATTACCGTTCACAGAACGGATAACAAATGTGGACGGGTCAGCTTTAAAGAATTTTAAATTAAACATAGTATCACCTCATTAGTGTCGTTATGACAATAACAATATAGTGACTTATTGACACTATTAATGTCAAGCCGAATTAGTGTCTGAATGACATTTAATTTGCAATCCGGATTTCTCTCCTTACAATAGAATCACTTACCCCGGTTTCAGGATGTGACACAAATGGATGAACAAACTTATCTCGCCGGTTATCAGCGCCGTGATTTTTTGTCGCCTCTGGTGACTGTTGATGCTGTGCTTTTTACCTATCACAATGAAACGCTGCACGTGCTGCTGGCCGAACGCGCGGAACATCCGGAAAAAGGCAAATGGGGACTGCCCGGCGGATTTGTTGATGAGACACAGGACAAAACGCTGGAAGATACCGTACTGCGGAAGCTGCGGGAAAAAACCGGCGTAACGCCGCCGTACATTGAGCAGTTATGTACAGTCGGCAATGATCAGCGGGACAAACGCGGCTGGTCAGTTACGGTCTGCTATACCGCGCTGATTGCCATGCAGGCGTGTGAAAAACAGATTAATACGGTTAATTCCGTCAGATGGATACCGCTGGATGAAGCGGAAAATATGACGCTGGCGTTTGATCACCAGTTACTTATCCGTCAGGCCAGAGCGCGGCTGCGCCAGAAATCCCTCTATTCTGTCGTACCGGGATTTGCGCTGCCGGACACCTTTACCCTTCCGGAATTGCAGCATGTTCATGAAATTCTGATTGGTCAGCCGATCCAGAAAAAATCATTCCGCCGCCGTCTTGAACAGGCTGATTTGCTGATTGATACCGGTGAAAAACGGGCTGAACGCGGTCGTCCGGCGGCACTGTACCGTCTGAAGCCGGAATCAAAGGAGTACCGTTTTATCCGTAACCTGGAGACAGACGGGGAATAACACGCTGTTGTGTCCGGACTATTTTCTGACGGCTTCCGCGATCGTCAGCAGCACATCCGGGCTTTTCACATTGGGATAAACGCCGCTGAACGGGATGACAATGTAACGCCCGTTTTTAACGGCCTCCAGGTGAGACAGCGCCGGATGATTTGCCAGCCAGGCTTTTTTCTTTTCTGCCGGTGACCAGACAGCATCTGCGAGGATGATATAGTCCGGCTGTTTATCCAGCAGGGTTTCCGGGGAGACGTGAATACCGGCCATCGGCATGTTTATAAAGGTATTTTCGCCTCCCGCCAGCGTGATAATTTCGGTCATAAACCCTTTTTTCCCCTGTGACATCAGGGTGTCGCTCTGGCTGTCGAGGTAAAAGATAGTGGGTTTACGGGAGAGCGGCGGCAGGGCTTTTACCTGTGCCAGTGTGGTATCGATGCGGGCCACCGCAGCATCCGCCTCTTTTTCCCGCCCGAGGATTTTTCCCAGCCGGTACAAATCCGTTTTAATACTGTCAAATCCGCTGTATGCCTGACGTTCACAGGCAAATGCCATCAGATAGCTGCCGATCCCCGCACGTTGCAGATCGTTTTGTCCGCCCATTGAGGCCATAAAGGCAGAGGAAAACCCGGCAACGACAAAATCCGCCCCGGAGGCGATCAGTTTCTCCGTCGCGGGGTATTTGGCCGAAAAAACCGGAATGCCGTGGTAACGGCCGGAAGTTACCGCCTCCGCTGAATCATCAATATAACTGACACCCAGCATCTGCGGCCCGGCGTCCAGCGCCAGCAGCATATCGGCAGCATGCTGATTCATGGCAATGATATGCTGCGGCGGTGCAGACTGATCCCACTGCGGCTCACAACGGTTTCCCGCTGACGCCCCCGCTGACAGCAGCAGAAGCACCGCACTGAGCGCATAGCGGGCAATCCCCATCTTATTTGTGCTCCGCCAGCAATGACGGCACCACTCTTCCCTGTTCTATCTGTTCAGACACAAACAGATGGATTTCTTCCGGCGTGGTCAGGCGATACCATAAATTATCCGGATAGACCGTGACCAGCGGCCCCTGATTGCAGGGATACTGGCAGTGCGATCGGGTCAGCAATACGCCATTCTCATTTTCAAACAGGTTGCGTGCCGCCAGCTGATGGCGCAGTTGCGTCAGCAGCGATTTAGCCCCGCGGCAGACACAGCGCGGCCCCATACAGAAGAACAGGTGATAGCGGTACGGCGGCGTTTTTTCCCAGTTCGGATTCGATTCTGCTTTCGGCTCACGGCTGTTTGACTGTTTTTCCAGTTCCGTCATCACATCACCGGCCTGTTTGGCATCCGCTGCCGCATCCGCCCCGGTAAGTACACACAAACTCCGGAATACCCGTAACTGCGGGTAATGCTCCGCAATAGCCTGAACCAGTTCCGACGTCAGGGACATCAGTTTTTCACCGGATTGCGCCGGGTCGGTCAGCACCATCAGCAGGACACAACGGGTATCTTGTGTGACTGTTTCTCCCAGCTGATGTAATACCGCCCCGCTGTCTGCACAGCAGGCGGTATCACCGGGAAAGCCTCTCTCACTGAGCGACAGCCAGAAACCGGTCGGTAAGCACGCGTCATTCTGCAACGTATTCAGATACAGTGTGACATTCTTTCCCATAGCTCAGTGTCCTCAGAAACGGTAGGTGTAACGCAGTTCAGCGGTTAACGGACGACCGAGGTTATCCACTTTTTCCAGGCCGTTGCTGGTCAGCCCCGCCGGATAGTCGCGGTCAAAGAGGTTTTCCACCAGCAGCGTCAATTTATGCTGCTGCGCATGATCAACATACAGCCAGGCGCTGGCATCAAATACGGTGTAGTGGCCGTAGGTATCATTGCCGGATTTCAGTTCCCCCACATAACGGGCAGCCAGTTCCGCGCCCCACTGTTTCGCCGGGGCGTCATAACCGACACGGCCGCGGGTAAAAAACTCAGGGATGTCGTTGAGTGTCGCGCCATTTTTGGTATCCAGCCAGTTGCGGGTGATATCCCCGGAGACATACCAGGATTCATCAAAGTTCAGTTTTGTAGAGAGCACCACGCCTTTGGTGCGGATTTCACCGTCACCGTTCACCCATTTGTCATATTTACCGACTTTCACTGTGGTGATCAGATCATTGATTTCACGGGCATACGCTGTTGCGCCGAACTGCCAGGCTCCGCCGTTTTCCCACTGCGTCAGATAATCAAATCCGGCTTCGATATTTTTACTGGTTTCCGCTTTCAGATTGGCATCACCAATGGTTTGCTTGCTTTCATCATTCACAAACAACTGCTCTGCGTTCGGCAGTTTAAATGCCGTTCCCACCTGGCCGCGTAAACTGAGTTTTTCATTCACTTCATATTTAGTGCTCGCCATCCAGACCGTTGCATCCTGACCACCCTCAAAGCGCTCATAACGCACGCCAAGACTTGGTTTCAGTTCCGGTAACACCGGTACATCCGGACGTACCTGAAGATAAACAGCGTTCGCTTTTGCGGTATCTGTTTCGATCTTCATGACTTCATCTTTACCTTTGTACCACTGGTTATCTGTACCGAGGACAAACTCATTATCCCCGAACAGGTAAGATTTGACCTGCGCCTGAATACCGTAGTCACGGAATCCCCAGTAAGAATCGTCATTCTGGATATCCACAGAGCCGTCAGCCAGATAACGGCTGCGGTCATAACGGGTATTCCAGTCATTAAGATGCGCTCGGATTGAGTAACTGGTGTCCTGTGTCAGGAAGTGCTCGAAGGAAACCGTCGCCAGATGGTGATCTCGTTTATTCATCGCCTGCCGGTGATGGTTCGGGGACACCATATCCAGATCCGCCTGCGTATACTGGTAGAATCCCTGTAACTGCGCAGTATCCGCAATAGTTTGTGTGACCTGAACACCCACAGAGGTTACGTCATAGCCACGTTTTTTCTGACCAATCGTGCCGTTGTAATCACTGTCGCGGTACGGCTGATAACCGTCTGATTTACTGCGGGTCACCCACGCCATCAGACCGGTTTTACCGATATCGTTATCAAACGCTTTCTCGATATACCCTTCACCGTAACGGCCTTTATCCGTATCCGCGCCGACACTGAATTCACCGGACAGCACCTCTGAGGTCGGTTTTTTGGTAACAATATTAATTACACCGCTGATCGCCTGAGTACCAAAAGAGAGACTTTGTGCCCCCTGTAACACTTCGATGCGGTCAATCGCAATCAGCGGCAGGGTATCAAGATAGATCCCGCCGAACAGGCGGTTATTCAGACGGACGCCGTCAATCAGAATTAAGGTGTCATCCGGGCGGCCGCCCATAAAAGAATATTTTCCGTAACCGTAAGCCCCCTGTCCCAGAGAGACATATAACCCCGGCACATACTGCTGTAATACCTGGTTTAAATCGGATGACGGCCCTGAACGCTGGATTTCCTCACGGGTAATAACCTGTAATTTATTCCCGTAGTCGGCCAGCTCATTTACGGTGGTGGATTCAATCGTGGAGGATCGGACAATAATCGTGTCGTCATTATTTCCCTGTGTTCCGGCCTGTGCACAGAACGATAACAGCACCATGGCGGATAACGGTGCCAATACAAACTTAACTGATTTCATACCTTTCTCTTTTATTATTTTGTTGTGATACATGCCGTGAAGACAGAGTCACCCTGACTCAGAACCAGACAATATACTGAACGAATTCAATGGGTAAATATGAGAACAGTTCTTTTTCCCGCTTTGTGAATACGGACAGATTCAGCCCCTTTTTTCTTTAAATTCCTGTGGGTTGCTGTGTCTTTTTTGTTTCATTTGTTAATTATCATTAATGACAACTATCTCCTTAAATCCATCAATTGATATGTTATAACATAACAATAACGACATAAAAACAGATCCGGTAATAAAAAAACGCAACCCTCTGAATACGGAGGGTTGCGGTCTGAAAAAACGCGTAATTAATATTTTTCGAAGAGTGACTGAATTTTCTGCGGATCAGTGGTTTGTGTCAGCGCCAGTTGCAGTAACACCCTGGCTTTTTGCGGATTCAGCCTGCCGGAAGCCACAAAGCCGTATGCGTCATCATCCACTTCTGCGTTACGGGTGGTATAGCCCGTTGGCACCCGGCTGGCGCGGACAACCACCACACCGTCTTTGGCTGCCGCGGCTAACGCATCAAAAATACCTTTATACATATTACCGTTGCCCACACCGGCGCTGACAATCCCGGCATTTCCCTCTTCCCGCAGGGCTTTTACCGGCGCATCTGACGCATTGGCATAATTATAAACAATACCGACTTCCGGCAGTTCGCTGAGTTTACTGACATCAAACACCGCACCGGCCTGACGTGGTTGCGCGGCCTGATAATAGGTCACTTTGCCGTTATGAATAAATCCGGTATCACCGGCATTCACCGCTTCAAATGCCTGCACTTCCGTCGTGTTCATTTTGACCACATCACGCCCGCTGATCACCTTGTCATTCATCACCATCAGCACACCGCGATCCGCCGCCTGTTTATCTGTCGCCAGCACCACGGCATTATAGAGATTCAGCGGGCCATCCGCGCCGAGCGCGGTGGACGGACGCATTGCCCCCACCAGCACAACCGGTTTGCGGCACGATACCGTCAGATCAAGAAAGTACGCAGTTTCCTCCAGCGTATCAGTGCCGTGTGTGATCACGAATCCGTCGGTTTTATCACAGGTCCGGTTAATTTCCTTTGCCAGCGTCAGCCACACCTTGTCATTCATATCCTGTGAGCCGATATTCACAATCTGCTCACCACTGATATCGGCCAGTGCTTTGACTTCCGGTACGGCATCAATCAGCGCATCGATTCCCACTTTTCCGGCCTGATAGCCGGACGAAACAGATGATTCCCCGCCGCCGGCAATCGTGCCGCCGGTGGCCAGAACTGTCACGGAAGGAAGTGCAAAAGCCGGGGTCATAAAGAGAGATATCAACGCGGACAGCAGAATTTTGTTGCGGTTTTTCATACCTGAATGCTCCATTGCTCAGTAGAATTATAAATATCCAATTAATAAATATAGAACTAATTGGATATTTAAATTCTTCTTATTGAGAATATTCACAGCAAGATGCTGAAAATGAGATCGGTGACAGGATTTTACAATGATAACTCAGGTGCAGCCTCCCTGACCTGCCGGAAAACTCAGCACGATGCAGGTCAGAAAGCGGAAAGCGGGACAAAACTACATCAGACGGCGGCTCAGCGTCTCCGATGGTTTTTCATTAAACAGGCGCTGGTAATCGGTAGCGAACTGCCCGAGATGCCAGAATCCCCACTGCATTGCCGCGTCTTTGACGGTAGTCTGTTTTGAGTACGGGCTGACCAGTTCACGGCGCACAGCATTGAGGCGGATCGTTTTCAGATACGCATTCGGACCGATACCGAGTACCTGCTGGAAAGCGTTTTGCAGCGTGCGGCGGCTGACATACAGCTCGTTACACAGCTCGAGAACAGTCACCGGTTCGGTGGCATTCTCAAACAGATATTCGCGGGCCTTGGACACCAGTTTCAGGTAGTTCACACGGTTGGTGTAGTGCTCATCCGCCACGGTGCTGGCATCTTCCAGTAACCCGAGAAATGCGGTCAGCAGGTTGTGGCTCAGGACACGGCTGACGGTGCGGTTGCGCTCCTGCTCAATTTTGGAGTGCCAGAGAGCATGGCGGATATACTGCCAGATCGCCTCTTTTTTGAAGGGGTTCACGCCCACAGCCGGATTTTCGCTGAGCAGATTCATCAGCCGCTCCGGGTTTTGCAGCACGACAGAGTGTTTTTTCAGGATATCGTGAGAGATCACCAGCCCCTGGATGTGATAGTCATCCGGCGTGCTCAGCTCAAACTCTTTCCCGCCCGGACGCACCGCGATTTTCTGGCGGCACAGCATCTGATTGCCGATATAACCGGTATTCTGCTGCTCCCCGGGAATACCGAACCAGAACGCATTCGGCCAGACCATACAGGACTGGCGCAGGGACAGATTGGTGTATTCGTGGAACACCTGAAGCCCGTCAAACAGGGTTTCGGTCAGTTCACCTTCAAACCGTCCCGGCGTCAGCTGATCATAAAGCTGCTGCCAGGCCGTAATAGCACAGGCCTGATCATAGGCATCATGGGTATAACGTTGTGTAAAATTCTGCTCGATCACGATAGGTCTGAGATCGCGGTCATGCGGCACTTCATCATTAAGGTGATGTAAATCTGGTGTGATTTTTTTCATCATTATTTTTTCCCCAAAATGAACGGCCGCCATAAATGTTAACCAGCGACCAATTGCTGCCAGAAATCGGGATGAGGATTCGGTACGACCATGCTGTAAACCAGCGCACCTTTATCTGCGGCGACTTGTGATGCGGCTTTTTTGGCAGTTTCGACGTCTGCGACATCGCCGCTCATCACAAAGTAACATTTACCCCCGATACCATACGCCATATGAAGTCGTATTAACGTGACGCCGGCGGCTTTAACAGCAAAATCCGCCGCCTCAATACAGGTCGCGACACTAAAGGTTTCCACGACCCCGACGGCTTCGCGGGCATTCACATCCGTCACGCCGCCGATAGCGGGCAGTACGTCCGGGTGGATATTACTGAGCAGAAACTCATCCACCACCTGTGCGCCGCCTTTTTCAACACCACACTGCATTGCCTGCTGTGCGGCAGCAACATCACCGCCGACCATCACCACATATTTGCCGGGACACACGGTTTTGCCCATCAGCAACGTGACTTCCGCACTTTTGAGCATAAAATCGGTGACTTCCATCCCTTTGGCGATGCTGGACAGTTCCACCATCGCAATTGCACTGTGCATAGTTATTCCTTCTCTATCGTGACAGCCGTGCTGTCAATATGACGAACCACACCACTGATACTGGCGTGAACCGGCGCACCCAGTGCTTTTTCCGGGATAGCGGCGATCAGCATGCCTGCCGTGACTTTATCCCCCTCACTGACAACCGGCACCGCCGGGGCACCGATATGCTGGCGCAGCGGAATAATCACCTGTTGCGGCGCATAGATCTCATCGGCCATCGGCGCTTTGTGCATGAATTCTGTCAGTTCCAGACGACGGACCAGGCGTTTGACCGGCAGCATGCGGTGCTGAGCCATCGGATCTTCCGGGCGCAGTTCACCTTCGTAGCGGATACCTTCTTCGCGCAGCTTCACTTTCAGCATCTGATTGAGGCGCATCGGCGAGATTTCCACCGGGCAGGACCAGGCTTCGCAAATCGCACATTCTGAACAGGTCAGTGCCGCAACGACAGCTGACGGCGCGGAAATTTGTTCATAACCAACCGCGCGGACAATCAGATGCGGCGGCAGTTCGTGGCCGATCATATGACGCGGGCAGAGCTCGGTACACATTCCGCACTGTTCACATACGGTGCGCGCCTGGTTGATCACCGTGCGCTCCGAACGGGTCCGGCGCTGAATTAAAATATGGTCATCCGGCAGGACTAATAAGCCGCCGGTGGTTTTGGTCACAGCATCATCAAGGGATGTCTGTAATTTGCCCATCATCGGCCCGCCGTTGATATACGCCGGGTTGCTGATGGTGGCTCCGCCAGCCAGTGCCAGTACTTCACGCAGTGTGGTACCGACCGGGACGGAAACGGTAACAGGATGATGAACCGCACCGTTCACTGTTAAGACGCGGTGTGTCACGGCCTGCTCCTGTTCAACGGCATACGCCACATTGATCAGGGTCTGCACATTGCTGACCACCACACCGACAGACAGCGGCAGTGCCGCAGGCGGCACACGGCGGCCGGTCGCCAGCCAGATAGTGATCACTTCATCACCGGCCGGATAAACATCCGGCAGGATATGCAGACGGACAGAATCCGGCACGCGGGCATTCAGGATATCAATGGCAGCCTGATGCTTGCCTTTGATGGCAATAATGCCCTCTTTCGCCCCGGTGGCACGCATCGCATAGAGCAAACCGCGGATCATCGCATCCGCCTCACAAACGGCCAGCTGCTGATCCACCTGCAAAAGCGGCTCACATTCAGCCGCATTGACGAGATAAATTTCAGCCTCAGCCGCCAGCTTGACGTGGGTCGGGAAACCCGCCCCGCCTGCGCCGACAACCCCTGCATCCTGCACACGCTGACGAATGATTTCGGGCCCGCACTCATGCAGACCCGGCATCAGATTACTCATCGCGGTTTCCCTCCTGTTTTACCCGGTAGCGGCTGCCGCGTTTGCGCAGTTTGCCCTGCTTAAACAGGTTCTCCAGCACATCACGGCTGTCCTCTATCAGGCAGCTGAAATGCATGGCCGCTTCTCCGGCGGTCACGCCGTGGCGGTGTTTGGCTTCAGCGGCAAACGTCATCATGGCATCCGCATCCGGGGCGGCAGCAGACACTGCCGCCGCGGCCGGAGCCGGAGCCGGTTCAGACGCCGGTACCGGTGCCGGAGACTGCGGTTTTACCTTAACCGGCACACCGCTGAAACCGGTGACCAGCCATTCGGTATCACCATCCGGACGACCGATGACCTTATGGCCAATCACTTTACCGGTGCGGGTTGCCGCAGCAATCCCCGCATCCACCGCCGCACGGCACGCCGCCAGATCGCCCTCAACAACAAGCGTCACCATCCCCGGGATCACCATTTCATAGTTAAGGATGCGGACATTGGCCGACTTCAGCATCGCATCCGCCGCATCAATGCCGGACACCAGGCCGTATACTTCCAGTAATCCCAGTGAATCGATCATGGCCTATCTCCTGTGTTAATGACTGAACTGACTATACCCTTATTCATTCAGACCGCAGGTTCGTTGGCTGCGTCCTGAATGACGTCGGGTATCCCCGGACTCAGGCGCGCTGAATCGGGTTGCGCGCGATATCCAGAACGGCTTCACTGAATGCATCACAGGCGGCTTTACATGCTGCCTGGCTGCCGGTCAGGAAGGCGGCTGAGTAGTTGGTTTCTGACGGAGGCGGCACATAGGTTGCCAGCTGCACGTCAGCCGCTTTCAGTGCGGCATCGATCCCGAAGGTCGCTTCCAGCGGCGGTGCCACCAGATAGGCAATCGGATCACCGTGTCTGATTTTGTCGCCGTCAGACAGGTAAGAACCGGTACGGGAGATCAGATGCGCCAGGAATGCCGTATCTTCTTTGTCATTCGCCCACTGAAAAGCAGGGCCTGACTCAATCGTTGCCATCATGGAATCCAGACCCGCACGCACTTCTGCCGGGTTAGGACCACCGAGGATAATCATCACTTCACCGGCGGTCGGTGACGGTGAGTTTGACGCCCCTGCATACAGGGAACGTCCGTAAACCACTTCCACCAGGGCTTGTTTGGTCGCTTCGTCAGCGGCGATATACGCAACATCATCAGAGTCAACAGTAATAAGGCCCAGGCTGCGGATGTGTTTCGGTAATTTCAGTTCACGGCAGAAATCTTCGTGCGCATTGGCGATAAGACGCATCGCTGTCACGTTCGGCCGGATAAGATCTAATGCAGGCATATTCAGTTCCCCGTTAACGGTTCATGTTGATACCGGATGCTTTCTGCTCCAGCATGCGTTTGGCTAAATCGACGATAACTGCGGCAGCTTCCACCGGTGGTGTACCCGCGCGGTGAATGTTCGAGATACAGGTACGGTCTGCTTCCACCGTGCCCGCCACTGTCGGTGAGTACACCGCGTAGCAGGAGAGGCTTTCAGACTGACCCAGCCCCGGACGTTCGCCCACCAGCAGGATAACCACTTTCGCGCCGAGCACTTCACCGGCCTGGTCTTCAATTTTCACGCGGCCGTAACGGACAAAGAACGGCGTGCCCACTTTCAGACCGGACTGCTCCAGACCTTTCATCAGCGGCGGCAGAATTTCGTCGTAGTTTGCAGTAATCGCATCGGTGGACAGACCATCAGAGATAATGACCTGCACATCCGGCGCCTGCACACACTTGGTTTTCAGCAGTTCGATGGATTCTTTGTTCAGAATACGGCCCATATCCGGACGGGTCAGATACTGGTTTTTGTCTGTGATTTCAGACTGTAATTCCAGCAGGTTCTGTTTTTTCACCCATTCCGCCGGGACTTCTTTCAGAACGGTATCTTTGGAGCGCGAGTGGTCAGCCAGGAAGCGCAGCAGGCTCTGGGTACGCGGACGCACACCGGCACGGCCGGAGCAGACACGGGAACCGGTGCTGTTACGCAGTTCCTGTAACACTTCCGCACGGTGCGGATTCTGCACGCCGATCCACTGTTTTGCTTCCGGTGAACCGAGATCCCACTCAACGGATTCAGCAGACGTACTACCCTGATTCAGCACAGCCTGCGTTGCCGCGGCAACCGCCTGTACGTTTTCGCCCGTGTGTCCCATCTGAGCCATCACGCTGCGTACGATGTCATTAATTTGTTTTTGATCCATGGTGATTTACCCCGAAAATCAGAAGAACAGTGACGGATCGCCGGCACGATTGGTAAGACGCCCGTTTTCCATCAGACCCATTTTTTCCAGCCAGGCTTCGAATTCCGGCGCAGGGCGCAGGCCGAGTAACTGACGGACAGTGGCGATGTCATGGAACGCAGTGGTCTGGTAGTTGAGCATGATGTCATCACCCAGCGGCATACCGATGATGAAGTTACAGCCCGCAGAGGCCAGCAGGATCATCAGGTTTTCGTTGAGGTTCTGATCCGCATCCGCATGGTTGGTGTAACAGCAGTCACAACCCATGGAGATTCCGCTCAGTTTGCCCATAAAGTGATCTTCAAGACCGGCACGGATGATCTGGCGGTCGTTATAGAGATATTCCGGTCCGATAAAGCCGACAACGGTGTTCACCATGAACGGATCATAGTGACGCGCCAGACCGTAGTTACGGGCTTCCATGGTCACCTGGTCAGCGCCGTAGTGAGCGCCCGCTGACAGTGCGGAGCCTTGTCCTGTTTCAAAGTACAGGCAGTTAGGACCGGCGATACGGTTATACTGCGCACCGACGTGACGGGCTTCATCCAGCATTTCCAGCTCAACACCGAACTCACGCAGACCTTTTTCACTGCCGCAGATGCTCTGGAAAATCAGGCCGCCCGGCGCACCGCGTTTGATAGCTTCCATCTGTGTGGTGACGTGTGCCAGCACACACCCCTGAGTCGGGATATCATATTTATCAATGATGCCGTAGATAGCATCCAGCACGCGGCTGAGGTTATCCACATCGTCTGTTACCGGGTTAACACCGATAACCGCATCACCGCAGCCGTAAGAGAGGCCTTCATAAATCTGTGCCACGATACTCTGCACTTCATCACGGGTATCGTTCGGCTGTAAGCGGCCGCTGAAGTGGCCCGGCAGACCCATGGTGTTATTCGCACGTTTCACGACAGGAATTTTCTTCGCGCCGTAAATCAGGTCTGCGTTGGAGCAGATTTTTGCCACACCGGCGATGACTTCTGAGGTCAGGCCTTTGCGCAGCAGATTGATGTTATCAAGAGAGGTGGTGTCGCTCAGGACATGCTCACGCAGCTCACCGATAGTCCAGTTTTTGACCCGGTTGTATTCGGTTTCGTTGATATCATCCTGGATCAGACGGGTTACGCAGTCTTCTTCATACGGAACGACAGGGTTGTTGCGGACATCCGCAATTGTCAGTTCGGACAGCACTTGTTTTGCTGCCACACGTTCCTGGGCGTTACTTGCCGCGACACCCGCCAGGATGTCCCCGGAACGGAGTTCGTTAGCTTTCGCGAGAACGTCTTTCACGTCCCGGAACTGGTAGGTCTGACCAAACAGCGTGGTTTTTAATTTCATATTACGTTCCCTCAGGAAGGAAATGCGAGTGATTTAACAGTAACAGGGACGACAGAGCCGCTGAATAACGGCGAGCCGATGTCGATATAATCGCCTGTGTGCGTGATAACTTCGTCGATAACAGCCAGTTCGCGGCCGTTCATCAGCGGACGCAGCAGCATGCCCAGTGCCTTACCGAAATCCTGTCCCGCAATCACCAGCAGCGGCATGGTATTCGGGTATGTTTTGGTAAAGCGTTCCAGGGCGCCGATACAATACTGTACCGAGGCATAATTGGTCGGCAGTGATTCCGGCAAGGCCAGCGCGTACAGATCCTGCTGCGGATTAAGATCCATCTGCGTCAGGGCGCGGCTCCAGGTATTCACCAGATCTTCATCATCCGCGCGGCCCAGTGCCGGATGTACCACCGGAATATTGCGGACAGGCAGTGTGATGCTGTCCAGCCAGATGGTGCTGCCGGACAGGGATAACGTATGCGCACCGGCGCCGATCACCGTGGCACGGACAGTCTGTGCCGGGGTCTGCATCGGTAACGCACTGAAATCCGCATTACGGTGAATAGCCTGTGCCAGCAGCGGTCCGATATCGCCGAAACGGAAATCGTTGCCGCTTTCCGGATTGCTGTAACACTCACCGACACCGCCGGAGAGTGTGACCGCGTAATAACTGCTTTCCGCAGGCAGACCGTCTGTCATCAGCAGCTCACGTCCCAGCGGGGAGAGATTGCCGCTGATCACTTCATACAGCAGCTCACTCATGCGATCGGCAATGGTATTCAGCTGTACCGGCGTCAGAGACATCGGATCAGTCTGCTCACCAAAGCAGTCACGGGCGATCAGACGGCCCGGCGCGTGCACATAAGTGACGCGTCCGCTGCTGTCCGTTTCAAACAGACGGCCGCCGACGTTCAGACAGGCGGAACTGACCACATGACCGGCTTCGAACAACACGTAGTTTGCTGTGCCGCCGCCGATATCAATGTTCAGTACCCGCGCCATCTTCTGCTCAGAGAGTGTCTGGGCTCCGGAACCGAAACCGGCAATCACCGATTCCAGATGCGGCCCGGCGGTGGCGACCACGAAATCCCCGAGTTTCTGGGATAACGCGACCACTGCCGGACGTGCATTGCGGGTTTTGGCGGTTTCACCGGTAATGATGATGGCACCGGAGTCAATCGTCGCCGGGTCCATCCCGGCGGCGGCGTACTGATCCAGCACCAGCGCCAGCAGTTCTTCCTCACGCAGGTGGCCGTCTTTATCCACCGGCGTGAACAGAACCGGGCTCTGCCAGATAATGTTGCGATCCACAAACTCATAACGCGGCACCTGTGACACCGCCGCGCGGTTTACCAGAACGAGACGGGAGAAAATCACCTGTGTGGTGGTGGTGCCCACGTCAATACCGACACTTAAGAGTTCGAGGGTTTTCATGCTTATTTCTCCTCCGCGACAGTTTCAGCCGCTTCTTCAGCCGCTGCAGCCGCATCTTCCTGCTCAATATTTTTCGGCATCATCATGATGGCAACGAAAATCGCAGTGATACCGCCGATAATTTTCCCGGCAATCATCGGGAAGATCATCGGAGCCATGTTGGCGGCGACGAAGCCCAGGTGGTCACCCAGCGCAAAGGCTGCGGATACGGAGAATGCACAGTTGATGATTTTGCCGCGGGTATCCATTTTCTTCATCATGCCGAACATCGGGATGTTGTTCGCGAGAGTCGCGATCATACCGCCTGCCGCCATGTTGTTGATTTTCAGCAGGCTGCCGATCTTCATAAAGGATTTTTCAAACCAGCGGGTCAGCAGCAGCACCATCGGGTAAGCCCCTAACAGCACCGCAGAAATAGAACCGATAACTTCGATGGCGCGCATCACCTGGCCCGGCACATCACCTTCTGTCATAAAAATCGGATCAAGGCCCGGGATCAGGTTCCAGCCCACAGTGAACTTCGCCACTGCTGCTGCCAGACCGATAGTGATGATACCGACAAGGATTTTTGCGAAGATCTGGAAACCGTTGATCATTTTCTCAGGAATGAATTTCAGACCGAGGCACACCAGCGCCGCCACGATGATCACCGGGATCATATTGACCAGCAGCATGGTCATACTGAAATCCACCACCTGACCGTCAATTTCCACACCGGAGAATTTCGCCACCAGACCACCGGCAATACAGCCGACCGGAATGGTCACGATACCCGCCAGCACACCGAGTGCCAGGAAGCGGCGATCTTTCTTCTCGATAATGCCCAGTGCGACAGGAATGGAGAACACCATGGTTGCACCCATCATGGACGCCAGCAGCACACCGGAATATAACCATGCTGCCACATCACCGCCTGCCAGCTCTTTCGCGAGGAAGAAGCCGCCCATATCGATAGCCAGAATACTGCCCGCAAATACAGACGGGTTCGCACCCAGCATTTCATAGACAGGAATAATCACCGGCCCGAGCAGCATCGCGATAACCGGTGCCAGCGCAGTCATACCGACCATTGCCAGACCCAGCGCACCCATTGCCATAAAGCCTTCTTCGAACTGTTCACCGGAACCGGCAATGCCTTTCCCGACTTTACCCAAGCCGATTTTACCGAGAATTGTCTCTGAGCCACCGAACTGGCTGAAGATACGATCCACGGCTGCTATCAGCATAAAACTCATCATGATGTACATGATGATTTCATTAATGCCCATACCCTTCTCCTTCCGTGCCTGTCGCGCAGGCTGTTCTTATTGATTGACTCAGGCTGACTCGTAAATCGCCGTTATCTGAGCCGCTGTGACCGCGCGCGGATTGGTTTTGATGCAGATATCCTGCAATGCCGCTTTGGCAAAACCATCGAAATCCTCACGTTTTCCGCCCAGGGATGGCAGCGTCTGCGCAAGTTCCACGTCACTGATCAGTTGTTCCACGGCTTCGATGGCCTCCGTGTCGGTCATCGGACGCTGAGTCAGCGCATGACCAATTTCGCTGTACGCCTGTTTACAGACCAGGCGGTTAAAACGCATTACCTGCGGCAGCATGACGGCATTCGCCTTGCCGTGCGGAATGTTGTATGCCGCGCCAATCTGATGCGCCATGGCATGGCACAGCCCCAGACCGGCATTGGAGAACGCCATCCCGGCCATATAGGAAGCCAGCATCATGTCCTCACGGGCTTTGATGTCATGCCCCTGACCGACAGCGATCGGCAGTGCGTGGCTGATCATGGTGATCGCCCGCAGTGCCAGCGCCTGTGTCAGCGGCGTGACGTTGCTCGCCACATACGCTTCGATAGCATGTGTTAAGGCATCGATACCGGTCATTGCAGTCACATGCGGCGGCACGCCGAGTGTCAGACAGGCATCAATAATGGCGAGATCAGGCAGTAACTGGCTGTGTGCCAGCACCAGTTTGATATGGTTTTCCGCCGTGATAATCACGGAAACGTTGGTTGCTTCCGAACCGGTACCGGCGGTGGTCGGGATCGCGATAAACGGCAGACGCGGATTCAGCGCCGCACCCGGCATCATATCCGCCAGCGGCAGATCCGGATTGGCTGCCAGTACCGCCACGGCTTTCGCCGCATCCAGCACAGAACCGCCGCCGAGAGCGATAATACCGTCACACTGCACACTCAGCAGATGCTCAACGGTACGGAACACATCTTTATCCATCGGCTCGCCCGGCGGGCACGGCCAGATTTCATAAGCAATGCCGCTGCGGCTCAGATTGCGCTCCAGCACATCGGTCAGACCGGTCTGTAACAACATGCCGTCCACCATAATAAAAACGTGCTTAATTCCGCGCTCTGCGAGAACATCCCCGCTGCGGCCGACGGCACCCGGACCGATAAGTGTGGACGGCGGGACAGAAAATTCACGCACCTGACGGGCATTCACCAAATCAAGCGCCTGATAGATAGCGGACTGAACCTCAGCCGCGGGTAAACGATTATCCGGCATGACGGTTTTCTCCCTGAGATACACCACAGACGGCAATCGCCAGCGGTGTCATAAAAATAGAATGCTGTGGCAGTACCACGGTAAGATGCGGGAAACGCGCCTGAAACAGCGACTGTACGCCGGGCTGCATACAGGAGCCGCCCGCCAGCCACAATTCAGTCACATCCTCACCGCGGATATGATCGTCGACGATATCCGTCATTTTTTCGTAGACCGGACGAATAACCGGCCAGATGCTTTCACCGCGTTCGCGCTTCATCTGCTCGGCATCTTCCAGCTCAATGCGCTGATTACCCGCCAGGGTCAGGGAAATATGATGACCACCGGTGGCTTCATCACCGGAACGGGTCACTTCACCTTTCTGCACAATCGCAATCCCGGTGGTGCCGCCGCCGATATCCACAACGGCAGCCTTATCCAGCCCCATCATGTCAGCGACCGCAGACGGCTCATCCAGCACTTTGGCGACCACCAGACCGGCGGATTCCAGCACATTCACTGAGATACGCGGATCGGTACCCGGCGGGAACGACGTTGTCGCCACCTCAAACCGGAAACCGAACTGTTTTTCCAGCGTATCCAGATGTTTATTCACAATTTTTACTGCACCGAAGAAATCCCAGACCACACCGTCGCGTACCACATCTGCCCAGTCCAGGCACACCGCGACCGGCTGACCATCCGCATTGACCACCATGGACACCACATCACAGGTGCCGAGATCGATACCCAGCCACAACGGCGCATCTTTGTGATCACCCGCCTGCGGCTGATTACAGATTTCCGCTGCCTGCTGTAAGCGCGATGCCAGCCATTCCTGATTGCGTTGAACCATCGGTTCCTCCGGTTTAAAACTAACGTCAGGGTTAACGTGAGCGACTCACACTAACCGGGAAAAAGGCGGTGAAGCCCGCAGGCTCCACCGCAGCGGCTTACACGATGCGGAATGAATCCACCATGGTGCAGCGGCGCAGACGGACAAAGGTCCGCGCACAGGTCACACCTTCACCGGTTGGTGTGGTGATAGTCATGGTTGTCCAGCCTTCGCCGCCCAGTCCCAGACCGGCAATACACGGTCCGTTTTTCACGAAAATACTGGTGTCGATGGCATTCGCCATGCGGTTCAGGTTGCTGATGTTGTTGGAGTGCATTGCTGCGGTATGATGGCAGCCGCCCTCCAGTTTCACCGCCAGATCAATCGCCTGATCCACATCTTTCACGCGGATGATCGGCAGAACCGGCATCATCAGCTCCGTGACAGCAAACGGATGTTTGCAGTCAGTTTCTGCGATCAGAAGACGGGTATCTGCCGGGACAGTCATACCGATAGCTGCGGCAATTTTCGCTGCGTCACGGCCGACCCAGTCACGGCTGACAGTGCCGTGGCCGGTTTCATCGACATTCTTCAGCAGTACCGGGATCAGCTTCTCGCTCTGTTCACGGGTCAGTAATACCGCATGATTGCGCTGCATTTCGGTGATCAGTTTGTCTGCGATGCAGTCAACCGCGATCAGCACTTTTTCATCCGCACAAATGATGTTGTTATCGAATGATGCACCGTGAACAATGGCTTTCGCCGCACGTTCGATATCGGCAGTTTCATCCACCACGACCGGCGGGTTACCGGCACCGGCCGCGATCAGACGTTTGTTGGTGTGTTTGCGGGCAGATTCCACCACCGCATCACCCCCGGTCACGACCAGCAGACCGATCCCCGGATATTTGAATAAACGCTGTGCGGTTTCGATATCCGGTTTGGCAACAGTCACCAGCAGGTTGTTCGGGCCGCCTGCGGCAACAATGGCTTCGTTCAGAATTGTGATAGTGCGCTGTGAGACTTTTTTCGCTGCCGGATGCGGCGCGAAAATCACACTGTTACCCCCTGCGATCATACTGATGGCATTGTTGATTGCCGTCGCCGCCGGGTTAGTGGATGGTGTGACAGAGGCAATAACACCCCATGCCGCATTTTCGATTAAGGTTAAACCGTGGTCGCCGGTTAACACTTCAGGACGCAGACACTCAACACCCGGGGTGCCGTTTGCCTGTGCTAAGTTCTTCGCGAGTTTATCTTCCACACGGCCCATGCCGGTTTCTTCAACAGCCAGAACCGCCAGCTCGCGGGCATGTTCGGTTGCCGCACGGCGGATTGCGCCGATGCAGAGATTACGCATTTCAACCGTTTTTAATGATTTCTGTGCTTCTTTGGCGGCAAGGACGGCATCGTCCAGGGATTCGAATACCCCGAAGCCGTTATTCTGTGAGGCTGCCGCCTGCTGTGGTGCCGCTGATGCAGCCGCCGGTTGTGTGCCTGCACTCATGCTGGCCAGAACCGCTTTTACCACATTCTCAATTTCTTTCTGATCCATATTCACCCACGCCTCTTTCTGTGACTCGTTGCGGCGATTTATTTATGAAAAATCACCTGACTTTCCATAACGGCCTCATCCACAATGCCGATGATGCTGAGATCGACCGGTGACGCTTCTTTGCTCTGAGCACGCCGCGCCGAACTTCCGCTGACGATCAGCACCCATTCACCATTACCCGCACCGATACTGTCGGTTGCGACGGCCACCTCACCGTTTGGACGCCCCTGGCGGTCAATCATTTCCACCAGCAATAACTTGTCGGATTCCAGTCCGGGATGACGCACGGTGCACACGATTTGTCCGATAACGACAGCCAGTTTCATGTTCACCTCTCTTTATATTTCAGCAGCCTGAATACAGCCGGCTACGGATTTCAGGTAAAAAAATCCCCTGCCGTCTGTGTGACAGCAAAAAAACCGGGGAGATTAAAATCGCGTGGCGTCAGAAGCACGCCACGCTAACAACGATTAATCGATTGATTTATCGCCGGACATTTTGATAGGAAACACTTCTTCCAGATCGCCATGCGGACGAGGAATAACGTGTACAGAGACCAGTTCACCGATACGCTGAGCCGCTGCCGCACCTGCGTCAGTTGCTGCTTTACATGCTGCAACATCGCCGCGCACCATGGCTGTTACCAGACCACCGCCGATTTGTTTAACACCGACTAATTTAACGCGTGCTGCTTTGACCATCGCATCGGATGCTTCGATTAATGCAACCAGACCCTTAGTTTCGATCAGTCCTAATGCTTCCATGATATTTTCCTCTCATTGAGATCCCATCAGGGACCGGTTTAAATAACGCTTTCTGCTTCAGTGCGGCGGACAGGTTGTCCGGCCTGAGCTAACTGTGTTTGTGCTACCAGCACCAGTTCAATAATGTCGCGGGCATTACAGCCGCGTGACAAATCATGCACCGGTGCATTTAATCCCTGAATCAGCGGGCCGAGTGCCCGGTAACCGCCGAGACGCTGGGCAATCTTGTAACCGATATTGCCGGCTTCCAGTGACGGAAAGACCATGACATTTGCCCGCCCCTTTAACTCACTGTTCGGGGCTTTTTGCGCAGCGACACTTGGCACAAATGCCGCGTCGAACTGCAGTTCACCATCCGCCTGTAACTGCGGGGCGCGTGCATGAATGATTTCCACTGCCTGCTGCACCATCGCCACATTAGGATGTTTCGCGCTGCCTGCTGTTGAAAAAGACAACATCGCCACGCGCGCGGTTTCACCGGTGATTGCCGTGAAGGTTTCCGCACTGCTCAGCGCAATATCCGCCAGCTGTGCAGAAGTGGGTTGAGGTACGACACTGCAATCAGCGAAACCCAGCACATTGCCTTCCGTTCCCGGCGGCAACATGATGAAAATTGATGATAATGTTTTCACGCCCGGCTTCAGGCCGATGACTTTCAGCCCGGCACGCAGAACAGCGGCGGTTGACGAGATATTCCCCGCCACACACAAATCCGCTTTTCCGGCGGCAACCATCGCGGCACCAAACCACAGCGGCTGACGCATCGCCTCATCCGCATCTTCCGGGGCTTTTTCGCCGAGACGCGCAGTGATGGCATCCGCAAACTCTGCCCGCCACTCATCCGCACTGTCCGGATCAATGGTGGTCAGGCCGTCCATAATGACACCGGTACGCAGCGAGAAATCACGCAGCGCAAACGGGTTCGCCAGCAGAACGGGCTCCGCCAGGCCATTTTGTTTCAGATAACGGGCGGCGTGGATCACGCGCTCATCCAGCGCATCCGGCAGAACCACCCGCGGCGGGTTAAGTTGTGCCTGCTGACGGCATCGTTCAATGAGCATGTGTTCCCCCTTTCATCAGAGCCTGTTTCAGTGCCGGTGTGGTCATCATGCCGCCTTCGCGGACGACCATCACCATCAGGACATATACCGCGCTGGAGAGGCGGTTAAGCGCCTGCATAATGTCAGGGCGGATGACCTGAAAATAACAATCGATATAAATACGCGCCGCACTGATTTCCGTTTCACGGACTTTGGTCCGCAGCAGATTCAGCGCCGCCGCATCACGGCCGTGACTCACATCCGGAACGATATGGTCATGACCCAGGTATTTCAGCGGATTATGAGACAGCTTGTGCAGCTCATCCGCGTTCAGGTCAGCAATACTCTGCTCAGCGAGCGGCTCATTGAGCGCATCTGCACGCATAATATTGCCGAGCACAGAGCGGATATCCGCCAGCCAGCCTTTCAGCGGCGTCTGTGCAAATTCAGTCTGTAACCAGACGGCTTCGGCGATAGTGGCATCCAGCGCGGCACGGAACGCCAGACGCGGATCATTTTTCGCCACCATCGTGTGGCCGTTAAGGTGTGTCAGCGTGTCCGGCTTTTTCGCCACCGGCTGATGGCATAATTCGCAGGCCGCGACATCCGCTTTATCCTTACTGGTTAACCCGTGTACCGCTTTCAGGTCAGGGACAGCCGTTTCGGTTTTACCGGATTCATCCGGGGTTTCCACAAACAGACGACCTTGTTTATCCTGAAATTTCACCTGTAAACGGCGGCTTTCGATCAGCTCGCGGGCGGATGGTGTCATCCGGCTGTCAGCAGGCAGATGAATTTCACTGCCGTCGCTCAGCGTAAAGTTATCCCGCAGCCAGTCTTCAGTGATAAAGGTCATGGCGATACCCCTCAGCAATCCTGCCAGTTAGCCGGCCAGGCCACATACAGGAAGCGGACAGTCGATGGTGTGCCGAACTCAATCGCGGAGCCTTTCGGGATAAACATCACATCACCGGCTTTCGCGATCATGGTTTCGCCCTGATGGCGCACATGCAGCTCGCCTTCCAGAACCAGATCCACTTCGTCGTAGTTCAGTGTCCACGGGAAGAATGCGTTTTCCCACTGCATAAACCCGGCAGCCATGCTGCTGTTGTCCTGCGCGGTGATCAGATCCGCAATCCCGACACGGTGCGGACCCGCACCATCGAAATTACCGAATTTAACCGAACTGCTGTCGACCACTTTAATGCCGCCTTTGCCGGTGACACTGCGGTAGCTCTGGGTATTCGGAGTATCGGTGTTCTCTTCCGCCGGTTTGAATGCTGCCACTTTCGCCTTGATCTGCGCGATACGCTCCTGCACCACTTTATCGACCAGCTGTGCAATCAGGGTTTCGGTAACATTGCCGTCAGGCAGCTGCGCGATAATGCATTCGCGGATTTTCTGACGCTCTGCGGATGAAATATTGGGTTCTGTTCCGGCGGTTGCTGCCACCGGTGCGGCAGCCGGTGCGCTGTTCTGCGCAGTATCAACCTCACCAATCACAAAGCCCAATTGTTCAGCCACAACATGGGCTTCCGGCGTGACAATGCTCTCTTTCAGCACCACATCCAGACGGGTTTTGCCCGCTGCGTGTGCTTCCCGGATGTCATTGGCCGTTATTAATTTCTTCATCGGATATTCCTCTTATTGGCTGTCGGCAGTGGCCAAAAACTGTTTCACTTTCAGGACGTCATCAGGATTAAGGCTGTTGATGGCAAGCATCGGTTCCTCAAATCCCCGGGTGGAGAGCAGCTCGCGTATTGCCGGTACATCCGCATCCGGTGCATCTGCTTTGCTGATAACCGCAAAGCGGCGCATACGGGGATAAATATCAAGTAATCCGGCAGGGATCCGGCACTCCGGGTTATTTGCCGCGTGGACATAAACCAGCACATCACAATCTGCCAGCGTATTAATCAGCGCGTGGTAGAGACGGGGATGGCTGAAATATTCACCCGGTGTATCAACACTGCCCTCATCATTGAATTCAATCGCCTGTGTTTTCCGGGCAAGGTCAAAATCACCCTGCAACGCATTGAATAATGTCGTTTTTCCTGCACCCACATCACCCACAAACACAATTCGTTTCATTCAGACGGCATCCTTAACTGCACCCGGCTAACTGCGGGTGATATCACAAATGGCATAACTGAGGAGCTGGCTTAATCCGCGCACTGTCTGGATCAGTGCTTCTTCCACTGCGCCGACAGAGCCGTAAATCACGAGCGCACCGGTAAAACGGTCAAGAAAACCGATTTCCACACTGGCGGCCTTTGTGGCAAGATCACCCGCAATCATCGCGGTTTCACCCGGGGTCAGTGTCATAATGCCGATGGCTTCAGCACCGGGAACCCCGATTTTTTTCGCCAGATCACTGCTCGGATGCGCAATCAGATGCGCCAGCGTGACCTGTTTGCCGGGAACAAATTCCTGGATGATACGTTCCTTTTCCATCGTGCTTACCTCGTCACTCTCCTCATAAGAATTGATTCAATCCTAGTCACACTCTGAAAAAGGGGATAACAAAAATCGGCAACCACGATTAAATGTTGAATCAGATCACTAATTGGCAAAATTGTTAATTTTTAACACCGGGAAAACACAGACATGAAATAGTACGGTCTGACCATGGCGCTATTGTGACAAAAAAGATAAATTCACGAAAAATAAGGTATTCTCATTACGTCATTTTCCGGAAAATAAGAAACGGAACGGTAAAAATATTCACTTGTTAAAACCGGCTCTGATTTTTTATTTCTGTATTTCATTGTGTGAGGTAACTCTCAAATTGACATTATCCCCGTACGGCTCACTTGAACGGAAGATGACACTCACGTAACTTAGAAACCAATTTGGTTTAAACCAAAAATAGAGCAACGAATGAAAAACACACAAACTGCTGCTGATCTTGCCAGAGAACAACTCGATACCCTGCTGAGCAATGGTGCTATCGCCCCCGGCGATAAACTGCCTGCCGAACGTCCGCTGACAGAGCAACTCGGTGTCAACCGGATGTCACTGCGTCAGGCACTGCTCAGTCTGGAAGGTGACGGAAAAATTTTCCGTAAAAACCGCAGTGGCTGGTTCGCGGCACTGCCGAAATTTAATTACAACCCGAAATCTCCGGCGAGTTTCAACCAGGCAGCCAAAGCGCAGGGCCGTCTGCCGTCGTGGGAATACACCGATAAACAGCTGCTCACCGGCGCACCGGCAGATATTGCTGCGGCACTGGGGCAGACAGCCGGAGAACCGGTTTGCTGTATCAGCGGATGGGGCGCACTGGACGGACACAAAGTCTTCTGGCACCAGACGTACATCAATCCGTCCGTTGCCCCGGATTTTGCGGAGAAACTGGATAACCACTCTTTTGCGGCCATCTGGGAAAACGAATATAACATCATCACAACGACAGCCCGGCTGGCCTTTAAGCCGGTACGCATGCCGGAAGCAGCCAGTAAAGCTATCGGCTGTACCGCAAACTCCCCGGGTATCCGGGTGGAAAAATACCGTTGTGATGAAGCACATAACATTGTTCAGATCGACATTGAATACTGGCGGTTTGAATCTGTTTATTTTTTTGTTGAGCTTTAGACACAGGAATCTGAATTATGAATACTGATGACGCCCGCCGGATAATTGAACGTGCAGATACGTTACCGTTATATCTGCATGCTTACGCTTATCATCTGAATATGCGTTTTGAAAAAATATTACCGGGTGATTTACTTGATATCGCAAACGAACATCATTTGCCGGGCGTCAAAATACATGTGCTGGATGGTGAAACCCAATCACTTTCAACTATGACCGATGATCAGCTTGCGGTATTTGCAGAGAAAGCAAAACGTTATCATCTCGATATTAATATTGAAACCAGTGCGTCTGATAATAAAACTCTCGATGAAGCCATCAGAATCGCATTAAAAACCGGCGCAAGCTCTGTCCGGTTTTATCCGCGTTATGAAGGGGCGCTGTCTGATGTATTGCGCCTGATTGCCGCCGATATCCGGTATTTAAAAGAACATTATCAGCACAGCGGACTGACATTTGTTCTGGAACAACATGAAGATTTAAAAGGCCATGAACTGGTCAGTCTGATCAAAGACGCTGATTTTCCTGAACTGACACTGTTATTCGATTTCGGCAACATGATCAATGCCTGCGAATTACCGATGGATGCCCTGGCAGATATGCAGGAATACATTACCCAGGTACATATTAAAGATGCGGTTATTCTGGAAGAAGGTGACGGTTTCGGCCATACAGCCTGCCGTTCCGGAGAAGGCAATCTGCCGTTTAAAGACATGCTCCGCGCCCTGATTTGTCTGGGTGAGGATAAACCACAGGTTATTTCTTACGGTCTTGAAGAGGAGGTGGATTATTACGCACCGGCGTTCCGTTTTAAAAATGAGGGCAATGACCCGTGGATTCCGTGGCGTCAGATGAGTGAAACACCATTACCGGAAACTGAAATAGCAGAACGTCTTGCCGGTGAAAAAAAGGATGCTGTTAATCAAATCCACCATGTCCGGAAAATAATTAATGAATTAAAAACAGAGGCAGCCAGGATCATCAGTAAATAAACGCATCTGACACAAACACAGCATTTTAAAATAACATTTCATACTGACTGAGAATATTTCTTTCTCAGGCGGGAGGCACTATGCTTGACAAAAAAAGATGGGCTATTTTCAGCTTATTGGTTTTATGCGGCGGTACTATCTATAAATTACCGTCACTGAAAGATGCATTTTATGTTCCGATGCAGGAATACTTTCATCTGACAAACGGTCAGATTGGTAATGCGATGTCGGTAAACTCAATTGTCACCACTATCGGCTTCTTTCTGTCTATTTATTTTTCTGATAAATTGCCGCGCCGCCTGACAATGTCATTTTCATTAATTGCCACCGGGTTACTGGGTGTTTATTTATCAACGATGCCGGGCTACTGGGGTATTTTATTTGTCTGGGCGTTATTCGGTGTCACCTGCGATATGCTCAACTGGCCGGTATTATTAAAGTCTGTCAGCCTGCTCGGTAACAGCTCACAGCAGGGCCGTATTTTCGGTTTTTTTGAAACCGGCCGTGGTGTGGTCGATACTGTCGTCGCATTCTCTGCACTCGCGGTATTTGCCTGGTTCGGCAGCGGCTATCTCGGATTTAAAATGGGGATTTTATTTTATTCCGGAATGGCCATTATTATCGGCGGCATTATTCTGCTGTTCCTGAAAGATGACAAATCTGTTGTGACCGAAAAGACAGATAAAAAAGAGACTACTGAAAAAGCCGGTGTCGGCAGTGTATTAAAAGACCGTACTGTCTGGCTGATCGCGCTGAGTATTTTCTTTGTTTATGCGGTTTACTGCGGATTAACCTTTTTCATTCCGTTCCTCAGTAATATTTATGCGCTGCCGATTGCATTGGTGGGGATCTACGGTGTTATTAACCAATATTGCCTTAAAATGGTCGGCGGACCTATCGGCGGGCTTATTGCAGATAAGATTTTACAGTCACCGACCAGATACCTGTTTTACACCTTTATCCTCAGCGTCATTGTGCTGGTAACCTTTATTTTTCTGCCGCATGAAAGCATGCCGGTTTATCTGGGCATGGTCTGCACATTAGGTTTCGGTACAATCGTCTTTACCCAGCGCGCTATTTTCTTTGCGCCTATCGGTGAAGCCAATATCAAAGAATCCAATACCGGTGCCGCGATGGCTCTCGGCAGTTTCATCGGCTACGCCCCTGCGATGTTCTGTTTCAGCCTGTATGGCCATATTCTGGATAGTTATCCGGGTATGACCGGTTATAAAATTGTCTTTGGTCTGATGGCGCTGTTTGCGTTCTGCGGGGCTTTCGCTTCCGGTATTTTGATTATCAGTATCAAAAAACGTAAAGCGCTGACCGCTGCTGCCGTTCAGTAATTTTTCCTCTGTCTCTGATATGCCGCAGCCGGTCTGCGGCATATCCCGCCCTTTTACCTACCACCAGAGAGGTATTGACAAAAAATAATCAAACCTTTGTTTTATACAAGCTGAATTGATTAAGCTGCATTTGATATACATCAATGAGAAAAACCCGGATCGCCGTATTTTTAGCCTTAATCCACACAAAATCTGAGGCTGAAATGAGCAACGTCAAGTTAGCAATCATCGGTAACGGCATGGTCGGCCATCGCTTTACCGAAGAGCTTACCGATAAAGCGGGCGCCGGACAGTTCGATATCACCGTATTCTGCGAAGAGCCGCGTGTCGCTTATGACCGCGTGCATCTTTCCTCCTATTTTTCTCATCATACGGCAGAAGAATTATCGCTGGTCAAACCCGGTTTTCATGAAAAACACAATATTACAGTTTTAACCAATGAGCGGGTGATCACCGTTAACCGGCAGGAAAAGGTGCTGCACACCAACACCGGCCGTACCGTACATTATGACAAGCTGGTGATTGCGACCGGCTCTTATCCGTGGGTTCCGCCGATCAAAGGCAGTGATACCCGCGACTGTTTTGTTTACCGGACAATTGAAGATCTCAATGCGATTGAAGCCTGTGCCCGCCGCAGCCGTAAAGGTGTGGTGATCGGTGGTGGTCTGCTGGGGCTGGAAGCCGCCGGGGCCCTGAAAAATCTGGGTATTGAAACCCATGTTATTGAGTTTTCACCGGTCTTAATGGCAGAACAGCTCGATGCGCTCGGCGGCGAACAGCTGAAGCAGAAAATTGAGCGGATGGGTGTGAGGGTACATACCGGCAAAAACACCACGGAAATCACCGCATCCGATAACGGAGAGAGCCGCAAAGTGCTGCATTTTGCCGACGGCTCATCGCTGGAAACCGATTTTGTCGTTTTCTCCACCGGGATACGCCCGCGTGACCGCCTTGCCCGCCAGTGCGGACTGGCTGTCGCGGAGCGCGGCGGCCTGGTGATCAACGATCAGTGTCAGACATCCGACCCGGATGTGTATGCTATCGGGGAATGTGCGTCATGGCACGGCAGGACTTACGGACTGGTGGCGCCGGGCTACAAAATGGCGCAGGTGGCGGCGGATCATCTGCTGGGGCAGGATAATCAGTTTACCGGCGCGGATATGAGTGCAAAACTGAAACTGCTGGGTGTGGATGTCGGCGGCATCGGCAATACACATGCGACAGATAACGGCTGCCACAGTTATATTTACCTTGATGAAACCAATGAGATTTATAAACGGCTGATCGTCAGTGATGATAATAAATATCTGCTGGGTGCGGTGCTGGTCGGGGATACTGAAGATTACGGTAATCTGCTGCAACTGGCACTGAACCGCATCGAACTGCCGGAAAACCCGGATGTTCTGATCCTGCCTGCCCACGCCGGCAGTAAACCGGCAATCGGCGTGGAGTCCCTGCCGGACAGCGCGCAAATCTGCTCCTGTTTTGATGTCACCAAAGGGGACATTATTCAGGCCATTCATAACGGCTGCCAGACGGTGGCGGATATCAAAGCGGAAACCAAAGCCGGAACCGGCTGCGGCGGATGTGTTCCGCTGATCACACAGGTACTGAATGCCGAACTGACCAATCTGGGTATTGAGGTGAATCATCACCTCTGTGAGCATTTTGCGTATTCACGCCAGGAGCTGTATCACCTGATCCGTGTGGAAAAAATCAGTACGTTTGATGAATTGCTGGCCCGCTACGGCCAGGGTTACGGCTGTGAAGTGTGCAAACCGACTATCGGTTCCCTCCTCGCCTCCTGCCGGAATGATTATATTCTGCGGGACGATCTGGTGTCATTACAGGATACCAACGATAACTTCCTCGCCAATATGCAGAAAGACGGCACCTATTCCGTGATCCCGCGCTCACCGGGCGGTGAAATCACCCCGGAAGGCCTGCTGACCATCGGTCAGATTGCGCAGGAATATCATCTGTATACCAAGATTACCGGCTCACAGCGCATTGCGATGTTCGGAGCGCAAAAGCAGGATCTGCCGGCTATCTGGGAAAAACTGATCGCCGCCGGATTTGAAACCGGGCACGCCTATGCCAAGGCTCTGCGGATGGCGAAAACCTGTGTCGGTACAGCATGGTGCCGGTTCGGGGTCGGTGACAGCACCGCGCTGGGCGTTGAGCTGGAGCACCGTTATAAAGGTATCCGCACCCCGCATAAAATGAAGTTCGGCATTTCGGGTTGTACCCGCGAATGTTCGGAAGCACAGGGAAAAGATATCGGGATTATCGCCACCGACAAAGGCTGGAACCTGTATGTCTGCGGAAACGGCGGGATGAAACCGCGCCACGGTGATCTGCTGATGGCCGATCTCGATAAAGAGACGCTGATAAGCTACATCGACCGCTTTATGATGTTTTACATCCGCACCGCCGATAAACTCAGCCGGACATCCACCTGGCTGGAAAACCTCGACGGCGGGATTGATTATCTGCGCGATGTGATTGTCAGCGACAAACTCGGGCTGAATGCACAGCTGGAGCAGGAACTGGCGCAGCTGCGTGAAAAAGTCATCTGCGAATGGCAGGAAACAGTGAACAACCCGCATGCCCGCAAACGCTTCAGCCACTTTGTTAACAGCCCGCTGCCGGACCCGGATGTTCAGATGGTAAGTGAGCGCTTACAACATCGTCCGGCCAGACCGGAAGAGCGGATTGCTGTCACACTGATCGGAGAGGAATAATCATGAGTCAATGGATAACCGTTTGTCAGGTCAGTGATATCACTCCCGGAACCGGCGTGTGTGCACTGGTTGGTGATGCTCAGGTAGCGCTGTTTCGTCCTTATCCGGACGACTGTATTTTCGCCCTGAGTAATATCGATCCCTTTGCGCAGGCCAGCGTGTTGTCGCGCGGATTAATTGCGGAACATGACGGTGAACTGTGGATTGTCAGCCCGCTGAAAAAACAGCGCTTCCGGCTGACTGACGGACTGTGCGCCGAAGATGCCGCGTATTCCGTTGCCCGTTTTGCCGTTAAGGTGACGGACGGTACGGTGAGTGTTTCCGCTGTACCGCAATAATCCCCGTACAAAAAAAAGCGCAAAATGACTGAGGACATTTTGCGCTTAATACATATTACATGACACATAAAAACTGATTTTTATTGTTGCGCGGTACCGGTATCCCCTGTACCGCGCCTGTCTTGTTTATTCTGAACGCCCGGTCAGGCTGATGTTGCCTGTGACACCGGAGGTTCAATAACTGACTTTGGTTTTCCGCGGCAGCCTTCACCGTAGTGCTCACCTTCCCAGCGGCCGACCATTGCAGCACCGATAGCGTTACTCATCACGTTAGTGGCTGAACGACCCATGTCGAGGAACGGATCCACACCCATCAGCAGAATCAGACCCGCTTCCGGAATGTTGAACTGGTTCAGCGTCGCCGCGATAACCACCAGAGATGCACGCGGTACACCGGCCATCCCTTTGGATGTCAGCATCAGAATCAGCAGCATGGTAACCTGCTCACCCATAGACAGGGTGATGTTACATGCCTGAGCGATAAAGATAACTGCGAAAGAACAGTAAGCCATTGAACCGACAAGGTTAAAGGAATAACCGATTGGCAGTACGAAGCTGGCGATCTTGTTGGAAACACCGAACTCTTCCAGTTTTTCCAGGGTACCCGGGAATGCCGCTTCAGAACTTGATGTGGTGAATGCCAGCAGTGCAGGTTCAGTGATACCTTTGGTCAGACGGAAGATACAACGACCGACAACCAGAGCAGCCAGACCAATCAGAATCACCCACAGCATCGCCAGTGTGAAGTAGAATTCACCCATGAAGATACCGGCACTGACCAGTACACCCAGACCACGCTCGGCGATCATACCGGAGATAGCGGCAAATACAGTCAGCGGAGCAAACAGCATGACGTAGCCGGTTAATTTCAGCATCAGGCTGACGAGGGATTCCAGCACATTCACAATCGGCAGGCCTTTATCACCGATAGCGGAGAGGCTGATACCCATAAAGATTGAGAATACAACGATTTGCAAAATTTCGTTACGCGCCATTGCATCAACGATACTGGTCGGAATCGCATGAGCAATAAAGGTTTTGAAGGAGAAAGGAACAGGTTCCACTATACCTTCAACCGCAGCAGCAGTATCAGCAACGAAGTTAATACCTGCGCCCGGCTGGAACAGGTTAACAATAACCAGACCTAACAGGATTGAGATAAAAGATGCGCAGATAAATAAGAACAGTGTTTTAGAGAAAACACGACCTAACGTTTTCGCATCACCCATTTTCGCAATACCAACAACCAGTGTTGATATAATCAATGGAGCGATAATCATTTTAATCAGTCGTAAGAAGATATCAGTAATAATAGAGATATCTTTTGCATAGACCTTATTAAATTCAGCGGATGCCATTTCGTTAAAGCTGAAGCCGACAATCACACCGATAATAAGGCCAATGACTATCCAAGTGGTTAAACTCTTCGATTTCATAATAATTCCATTCTGTGTTGGGTCGCATTTATTCTCAACTTACTTAATATCCTCTGAAATTTTATTTCAGTTATTTTTACCCAGCCTTCCGTGGCTTTAAATATTAAATAAATTTATACAACACACTGAGAAAAATGACGATTTCTGTTTCTGAAATCGATGCGGAGTACAGGAAAGCCCCGTACGCCACATCGAGTTGTCGTACTAATGAGATATTGAATGACTGATATTGTTAAATATCAAATTCCATTTTTAATAAAGGCGCGTGTTGCTGGGCACCATAAACATCGGTATCTCCGACAGCACCAGAAACAATATGTCTCGGCATTACAATTTTCACAGCATTCGCCGGGTCAAACCAGACAATATTATCGATAAAGTCAGGTTTCACACAATACAGACCGGCAACTAAGTCTTTATTAAATTGTTTTGAATTTTTTACCGCGGTATAAGTTTCTTTATCCTTGAATAAAATATCCATCACAATTTCATACGGACCGGAGTTTTTAGAACGCACAACTTTGGCTAATTCTAAAATTGACTTTTTCATTTCGCCACTCCTTCAGGTGTTACATTCTCCATACGGAACTGGAATTTAATATCCGGGGTGTATTCCATCAGATGATAGATGGAGAACTCATACACTTTACCGGCACGGATATCCGACGGAGAGAACGGGAAGGCTAAGTTGCCCGCGGTGGCGATACGGCCATCGTACCCGTAGTGCAGCATAGTGGAACGTGCCAGGGAACAGATACTGTCCGCCTGCTCCTGAGTCGGAGCAACAACATCCAGTAAAATACCCAGCTCATAACTCTTGGTGACAGTTTCAGGTTCTGCGTCACCCATCACACCGTTTTTACCGTACAGATGGAAATTCATTTTCACGGTATCAGGGTCGATGCTGAGGTTTTTCTCAACACTTTTACGCACTTCCACCAGAATCTTATCCATACCGGCGATCATGATAGGGTCATGCGTACCGGCGATAGTGATGGTGCGGTAACCGACCGGACGTGCTGCTTCCAGTTTAACGGTATACGGTGTTGATACATGGCGTGAACCGGTTACACGAACCTGTCCGTTACCCAGATCTTCAAACTTACACTCTTTCAGATCCAGCACGCCGCCCGGTCCCGGTAATACATACGGGTTGGATTTCTCATACAGGGTGTGAGCCGCTGCTGAGGTGTCCGTAAATTTACGGATCGGGTTGAATGCTTTCAGGGTGAAACCGGTTTCGTCGATAATCCCCATCGCACAGTCGGAACCGGAACCCGGGGTGGCTGCGATTGCAGCACACTCCAGAATCTTACCGCAGTGCAGTGCCAGACCTTCGTCAAACCCTTTCATAATCGGCAGAGCCGCGAAGCAGCAAGGGTCATAAGCACGACCGGCCAGTACCACCTGAGCACCGGCGGCCAGTGCTTCCTGGAACGGCTCGACACCCATCTGAGCAACGATATAGGTACTTTCGTCGATCACTTCATGCGTCAGTTCAGGCACGAAAGCCAGCGGCGTGATTTTGCCTGCATCCAGCGCTTCGTGAACCGTTTTCTTCTCAACATCCGCAGGGATCAGGGCCATCTTGAATGACAGACCTTCTTCCTTTGCCAGTTCCAGAATGATTTCACGGCACCATTCCAGATGAGGCTGTGCACCTGAACCACCGGCAGTACCGATGACAACCGGAATATTGTTTTTCACACCCGCTTTCAGCATATAGCGCAGGTCGCGTTTTACCCCGGCACGGTCGGTAAAGGCTTTACCGGAACCGAGGTAGTGAGGACCCGGGTCAGAAGACCCGGCGTCGACAGCGATAAGATCCGGCGATTCTTCCATCGCCTTCATAAAACTCTCTTCCGGAAATCCGTACCCCAGGATGGCAGTAGGGGACAGGATTTTAAATGTCCTGGACATAATGCTTCCTTATGCTTTCGCTTTCAGTACAGCCAGTGTGCGGTTCATTTCGTTATGAACGATGTTCATGCCTTCATCAAAGCCCATGCCCGGCTTGATCAGCATACGCATCGGACGTGTTGCAATCGCGATATGCACACAGGTACGCGCACTGACGTCGGTTTCGTTACAGGTACCGCCCTGGTATGCTTCCATACCGTGTTTCTGGCAGTACAGCACCGCGTCAGCGATGTTGTGAACAGAACCCAGGTCAGGAGTTTTGATCTGAACCATGTCGCAGCAGCCGGCATCGGTGAAGTCGATGATGTCCTGACAGGTGTTACACCATTCGTCAGCAACGATTTTCACTTTGGAGCCCAGTTTTTTCAGGTGATCCATAATGCCTTTCATCAGGCGGATCTGGTCTGGTTTGTTACCCGCATCAACCGGACCTTCGATGTACAGTTCCAGATCACCGGCCTGCTCCTGCAGACTTGCGATATATTCTGCGCAGCGAATCGGATCTTTGTCGAAAATTAAACCGATAGTGCCGTAAACGTCGATATGCAGTGATGGTTTGTAAGTGTCTTCAGTGCGTAACTCAACGATACGCTTGGCCAGCCACTCAACATAAGCGCGCAGTTTTTCACCCTGACGGCCCAGTTTTTCATCCACGTTGTTGATAAGGCCGTGCGGCAGAACGTCAACGTGTTTGAGGATCATTTTGTCCACAGCGTTGTAGCGATCATCACCACTCTGACCAAACAGAGGGATTGGATCAGCCACAACCGGCAGATGCCATTCGTCACACACGACTTCTGCTTTCAGACGGTTGCTTGCCAGCGCGGTGGCGTCGAGCAGAGCCTGGGACAGACCATAACGGATAGCGGTATGCAGTTGTTTGCCTTCCACTTTCAGTTCATCGAAGAACTTAGCGTTGTTGCGGAACTCACTGACATCACGGCCTTCCAGCAGCGGTTTGATGTGTTTTTCCAGGAACGGAATGAAGTTTTCCGCCAGGAATAACGGGTCACGGCCACCTGCACCGGAGTACTGAACCGCGGCACAGTCACCCATCGCCACAGAACCGTTTTCCAGGATTAACTGGACTGACACACACTCACCTGCCTGACGCACTGCGGTAAAGCCCGGAGTGACCGGCTTACCGGTGTAAACGAAACCGTCGTGACCTGCGCCGTCTTTGATAGCCTGCTGGTCGTCAAAATAGAAAGATGAGTTACCCGCTGTGAACAATGCCTGTTTAATTTTCATTATGGTCTTCCTACTAATTTACTGTGAGATACTGCGTTAATATCATCAATAATCATCTGGAATGAAGCTTCACGACCCTCTTCGCGGGCACGCTCGGCAACGAAATCATGGTGCATGGACAGAACATCATCCGGCAGCGGAACCGCGCCTGCATCGAACACACGGATTGCGCCGTTGTTGTCACGGATAGGCAGCATTTTTCCGGAGTTACACATCGCAGGTGCGAACGGAATATCCAGAACACCAGCTTCGAATGCGCGGACAGTACCGACCGCAATATCGCCGTTACCCAGTTCAAGGACTTTCTTCATTACTGCGCGGACTTCGCGTTTAATCAGTTCCACTTCCAGATCCACGTCTTTGCACGGCGGGAATTTCTGGTCACGGACCATGTTCAGCATCTGGTTAGAGGCACGCAGACCCTGGCAGTTTGCTTCAGCGGTCGGGATACCGAATGCTTCATGCGGAGATTTGGTGATGACTTTGGTTGCACCGGACATACCGGCAACCGCCGCACCCCAGGAAATCACTGCTGCCGCACGGGATTCATCTTCAGGGAAACCACCCATCCACTGGTGGAATACAGTACTCAGTTCATAATCTTCGTAGCCGTAAGCACGGAAGTATTCATGAGACAGTTCACGCAGGGAGCGGATTGCCGCGATATCCTGCACTAAGTTACCGACCTGACCGTAACCGACGGTGATGGATTTAACGCCCTGCTCCAGCGCCACCAGACCTTCGATAATAGCCACAGTGTGGGAGATAAATGGCGGGATCAGCGTACCGGTTAACGGACCGAATGGTTCGCGGTTGATACGGATACCGTTTTCTTCATATAAACCGATAACGCGGTCGCAGTACTGCCAGTCACGGATGGATTTTTCCAGGGTGACGCGTTTTGCGTAAGGGATGTTATAAGAGATACCACCGCCTTCGTAACTGGTGAAACCACTCGCCATGGAGATTTCACACAGCAGACGTGCATCCGGAGTCCCGTGACGGATCTGCAGTGGTTTATCCAGAGATTCAGTGATGTGGCGGCAGGCTGCAACACCGTGGTTAACAACCGGCAGACCGTTCAGTTTAGAGGTACCGGCCTCAACAGATTTCTGGATACCGACAGCCGCTTCTTCATAACGGTTCAGACGGGTATACGCATCGATAGTGGTCGGCAGCAGGTCACACTCTTTCTGCAGTTTTTTCAGCAGCTCAATGTGCTCTTCGATTAACGCAACACCTGCACGCGGCTGGCTTAATGTGATGCCATCGCGGTCAGCTTCGAATAATTTTTTGGCAAAGTTTTTATCTTCAGAGATAGTCGCCTGATATTTGACGCCATCTTCAAAGTTTTCCACGTCTTTCCCTGTCACCCAGGTCTTTAATACGTCTTTGCGCTCGGCCATAAAGTCGTCGATTGCAATTTTTTTATTCTTCAGTTCCATTTAATGGCTCCAATAATCTTGCTATCTGGTCAAAATCTGCACGCCGGTCTGAGCTGCTGCTTTCGGATACCGGCAGGCGACGTTGGCTAACAGAGGAAGTAACCCTTGTGAATCCCGGTAGTACTCAAATTCATCCGGCAGCAGAATCTGACGGCCTTTGTTATCGAATTTGCGGTACCGCATATACTGTTTGATGTTAAAATCAGCAGTCCGCGACAACCAGCCGCCGGTACCGATGATTTTTCTGACCCGTGATAAATCACGGCCAATCTGCAAATCCACTGTACCTGCACAGGTGGTCACCTGCTGTTTTGTGCCCGCATGGCGTTCAGTCCCCAGTGCGACACAAATCCCGGCTAACAGATGGTCGTAAACACGTTCTTCGTCTGTCTGCGGCAGGTAATCAGGGTGCTCATTGACGTAACGGGTGTAGCGGTAAAAGGCATCCAGCTGCTCCGGATGATTCACAAACTGCGCTTCGGCTAATTCACGGCCTGCCTCACCGGCGATCACCGCCGAAACACGCATGCCAAGGTCACCTTCCACAGTCCGCTTCACTTTCGGCTCCGGAATTCCGTGTAAAATGGTATCCGGCAGTAAGCTGTTGTTGCAGGACGAATAAATATCCGTCGTTGCGCCACCCATATCCATCAGCACAAACTCTTCCCAGCCGGGAACGTTGTCACGGATTTGCTGTACTAACTCAAAGACAGAGAATGGTGTCGGACGCGGCTCTTCGCCGGTCTGTTCAACAATGACGTCCAGTCCCTTGCCCTTCACAATCTTCTTCAGAAAGATGTCACAGATAGCTTTACGCGCATCAAACGGGTTCGGACTATCCAGACTTGGTAAAATGTTATCAACGACAGTCAGTTCTTTATGGCCGAGGATCTCAGCAATATCGTCCTGAATATCACGGTTACCCGCATAAATGATGGAGCAGTTCAGATCGGATTCCGCCAGCATTTTCGCGTTTTGTAATCCGTATCCGACATCTCCGCCATCCGTCCCGCCGGTGAACAGGAAAATATCCGGGGGTGTCTGTTCGAGTTTGCGGATGTCAGTCCGGTTGAGCTTGTACGCAAAGTGCTGAGACACTTTTGCGCCCGCTGAGTGAGCAGTAACTTTTGCTGACTCAAGGGTAATCGTCGGAACCAGACCCAGTGCCGCTACCGCTAACCCGCCTTTGGCGGAAGAGGAATAGTTAATGTTAACTTTCCCGGCTTCCAGTAAAGGACGTGCATCGGACACATTGAGGATTTTATTCAGTACAGTGAAAAATCCGTCTGCCAGATGCTCTATCGTCGTGGGGGTCAGGGCATAATTTTTTAATTCAATATGATCATCACTTCCCACGTCGAACACGGCACCTTTTGTCCAGGTTGAACCGATATCTATCGAGACGTTGATCATTACGCGGTCATTCCTTCTTTACGTGCCGGGCTTTTTTCAATGTCTTTTTTCATGACATCGCAGACATATTCCAGGTCTGTGTTCGGGAAGAACACACGGTTAAAGCCCATGTCACAGAATTTTTTCTCGATTTCAGCCGGTTCCTGTTTACCGATAACCAGGTTGCCGCCGACATACAGAAGAATGTCACCCAGACCACGTTCGATGCAGCGATCACGCATACCTAAACAGTCCACTTCACCGTGACCGTAAATAGAAGAAACAATGATTGCCTGCGCACCGGTTTCAATGGCAGCATCGATATATTCATCCTGGCTGACCATGACACCCAGGTTAATCACATTAAAATTGTGCTGAGAAAACACGCGATCTAAAACTTTGTTACCGACGGCATGGCAATCGGCACCAATTACACCCATAACAATGGTAGGCTTCTGCATGATATACCTCTAAATAAACTGAATATTCGGAATTAAAGTTAAAACAAAACCGGTTAAATCCGCTTGGTATTAATTAAGAAAGTATCTAAGTACAAATCTGGTATTCATCCCTATTTAATTCCTTAACTTTCCACTGATGATAATGTGCAATTCAGGGGGTTTAAAAACAATTGATATAAAGTAAGGATATCTTGCAAAAACGGAATGGTTTTAAGCGGAGGATAAAACAAGATACAGATCACACTTAAATTCCCTTTAAAATCAATTAAATACCATTAAAAACAACAAACAAAAACTTTAATTAACAATTATTTAAACCTAATGATAAATAAATCAATCCTGATTTTGTGATCATCGTTATATTATTAAAGTCAACATAAATAGCAATTAATTTTTAATGTTTAAACTATATTTTATAGTATATTCCATATGAATATATTTTGATAAATAATGACGAAATAGTGTGACGCGCATCTTATTTAAGTATGTAACAAGATGCCACAGATAAATAAAAAAAATAAATGATGCAAAAAAGTAAATACTTTATTATTAATATGATAATTCTGCTGATTTACTTTTGTTATTATGACACTGAAATAAGCCATTCAGCTCACATAATTACCCCGGAACCGCTATTACGGTGCCGGGATTTTATTTTTTCAGCGGGTTCCGTGCTCTTCGGTAAACTGCGCCAGCAGATAATTGAGATAATCTGTCAGCAGTTCATCATCTTCCAGCGGCAGGAGTTGTTCCAGGGCAGTATCGGTAAAGAATTTCTGCCAGAACAGCCGTTTGGCATCCCGGGAGGCCGGGGTGGCTTTCACCTGTTCACGCAGCCGTGCGGCGGCGCGGAGTTTCACCGGTGCATCCGCCGGAATGGCCTGCATAACACGGTGTTTCAGGAACTGTGTATAAACAGGGTTTCCCCCGCAGGTCAGCGCAATCTGAACCGGCGGCACATCGATAGTGGCCGGAGAGATAAATGAGGCGCTTTCCGGCGCGTCAGTGACGTTGCAGAAGCAGTGGCGGGCATTGGCCTGTTCCAGCACCTGCTGATTGATTTCCGGCGAGTCGGTGGCAGCAAACACCAGCCAGCACGCCTGCGGCCACAGTGCCGTATCAAAGGCGGCTTCTGTCAGGGTCAGGTGAGGATTTTCCGCCAGTGCGGTGAAATCACCGTGGAAACCGGGCGCAATGACGGTGACATGCGCCCCGGCCTGTAACAGCGTGCGGCATTTATGGGCGGCGACTTCCCCTCCCCCCACAACCAGGCAGGTCTTTCCCTGTAAATCACAAAACAGCGGATAACGCAGCATAGTGTCTCCTTTGCAGACAGCGTCAGAATCAGTTGTCTGAATCATATCCTGCCCGTTGCCGGGACGCAGCAAAGCGGCGCGTACTTTGTGGTGCCGCGCGGTAAATAAAGGAGGAAAATACTCAGCACCGGGGCCGGGGTTGATAACCGGCAAAACAAAAAGTCGCTGTAAACACTTCCCTGTGCGCTCAGGCGCGTCATCCGTGACGCGCATGCTTTTCGTTTCTTTGCCTTTTACAGTACGGACGTTTGCTATTAATAAAGAGAGGAAAATACTCAGCACCGGGGCCGGGGCTGATAACCGGCAAAACGAAAAGTCGCTGTAAACACTTCCCTGTGCGCTCAGGCGCGTCATCCGTGACGCGCATGCTTTTCGTTTCTTTGCCGCTTATCTGCCTTTTACTTTGACATGATGAAAATTCAGGATATTCAATATCATTTCGCAGGTGTCAGGACGTTAAATAAAAAGTGACTCAGGAGTCATCTGCTAAATTATTCAATTTGCAGCAAGGCGGCAAACGAAAGAAACCGGGGAGCATACATCAGTATGTGACCCGGTTTATTGAGTGCAGCCAACACGGCTGCGGATTGAAGAAAAATCAGCACGCAGGTCATCTGCTAAATTATTCAATTTGCAGCAAGGCGGCGAATGAAAGAAACCGGGGAGCATACATCAGTATGTGACCCGGTTTATTGAGTGCAGCCAACACGGCTGCGGATTGAAGAATGACGCAGATAGGAATACTCAAAATCATTCGGTCTGTGGCAAGGCGGCAAAGTGAAGATGACCGGGGAGCATACACCAGTATGTGACCCGGTCAGCTGAACGAAGCCAACACAGCCACAGGCTGAAGGATGATGAGTATTAGCGGACACCGCCCGGTGTCATGCTCACCTCATGCACCTGCGGATAAAACCGGTCCAGCTGATGCCGCTGTATCCAGTCATAAATAAAATCTTTGTCGTGCAGAGTGTCATCATAGATAAGCCCGGCCACGCTGCCGCTGTGTGCGACATTCAGGCCGTAGATCTTCCCTTTATCTGCGAGGGCATGCAGTTCGCTGAAACCGGGTTTGGGCAGCAGATCCTGGCTGGCGATGGCGCTCAGAGTGGCCGCTTCGCCCAGGCGCTGCGGATCATGCTGCTCACAGGCAGCGGTAAGCTGTTTCCAGGCCAGAGCAAGCAGAGGTTCCCGTGCCAGCAGGGTGGCCCGGCGGTCACGTTTGTGGAAATCCTCGGTCAGCACCACATCCGGGCTTTCCAGCAGCAGCAGTTTCAGATCCGGCGCCCAGCCGAGTGATATCTGAGTCTGAGCGGTCTGGTGGTCAAACAGCGTCAGGGAAGAAAACAGCGTGCTGTCTGTCGGTTCAACCGCCACGCACAGTTCCGCAAGGGTTTCCGGTGATAATTCATGGCCGTAAAAACGCGCGGTCGCCTGAGCGGTGGCCGCAATATCCGCCGTACTGCTGGCCAGCCCTTTGCCGACAGGGATGGTGGATTCATATTCGATCCGCAGCATACCGGTGGCTTCCGGCACGATATCCAGATGTTTCAGCACCCGTTCGAGCATCTGCCGCATACGGGGCCGTTCCAGTCCCAGCGGGACGCCCTCTTCCACAGAAACATAGCTGTACCAGTTGATGGGACAGGAAACCAGTTTTTCGCCCCCGAGGATCCATCCCTGCAACAGCTCTCCGCAGGATGCCGGACAATGTGCCTCAGCCATGTTGAAATACCTGTTTTAATGCACCGATAAGATGGCGGTTTTCCGCCTGACTGCGGACAGCGATCCGGTAGTAAGAGCCATCCAGTCCCGGGTAATTCTGACAGCGGCGGATCAGCAGCTTATATTTGAGCAGGGCAGACTGAAGTTCCACACCGTTAAGACAGCGGATAAAGATATAGTTTGCCACCGGCTGCCGGATTTTCAGCAGCGGGAACTGCCGCAGTTCATTGCACAGATATTCCCGCTGTGCGGCAATAAAGTCCTGAGTTTTGCGGATATAGTTTTCATCATCCAGCAGCACCTCACCCACCAGCGCCGCCAGGCCGTTGATCGTCCACGGCTCACGCCAGGCTTTCAGATTGCTGATGATATGGCTGTCACCGCACAGCAGATAGCCGAGACGCAGACCCGGGATCGCAAAGAATTTGGTCAGTGACCGCAACAGATAAAGGTAGCGGGTTTCCGGCAGACGTGCTGTCAGCGGTGATCCTTCCGGCATAAAATCAATAAAGGCTTCATCAACAATCAGATGAATATGGCGGGATTCGCACAGTGATACCAGTTTGTGCAGCAGCGCGGTATCCGGCATCAGGCCGGTCGGGTTATTCGGCGTGGCAATAAAGACGCAGTCCGGGCGGCGGGCTTCAATATCCGCCAGCAGGGATTCATCCGGCTGAAAATCATTTTCTTCTGTCAGGGCGTGTTCAATGATATCGCAGCCCTGTTGTTCCAGTGCTCTGCGGTATTCGGCAAATCCGGGGGTTAATAATAAGGCACAGTGCGGATTGAGATGACGCACCAGTGAGTAAATCAGTTCCGTCTCTCCGTTACCGGCAATGACCTGCCCGAGTTCACATCCCGCGCCACGGGCCAGTGCGGCATGCAGATAGCGGTATTCAATATCCGGGTAGCGTTCAATAACAGACAGATTGTCGCGGATGATGGCTTTAACCCTCTCGGGCGGCCCCAGCGGATTAATATTGGCACTGAAATCGAAGATAGATGCGGGTGAGATCCCGAGGAGCTCAGCCACCTCTACCACATTACCACCGTGTTCGCTCATAGCCTCCTCCAAATGTAAGGGCTGCACACAGAATCATCTGCATACAGCCGGATGCTTATTATTTTAAGGATAATACTATGACGCAGCTTCTAATGGCGCTTCCTGCGTAATATCAATTTGTGTGGCGGCAAATGCCAGAATCTGGTGCAGATTCACCACATTGCCGACAACAATCAGCGCCGGCGGATGTAATTTATGGCGCGCCGCTTCTTCCGGTAATGTGGCGAGGGTGGCAGTGACCACCTGCTGACGCTGCTGGCTGGCATACATCACCACGGCTGCCGGCGTATCCGGTGATTTTCCGCCGTCGATCAGCAACTGACTGATTTCAGCCAGACGGGTCATTCCCATCAGGATAACCAGTGTGCCGTTAAGGGCAGCCAGTGCATTCCAGTTCTGCGGCTCATTCCCCTGACACATATGTCCGGTAACCACATGGAAGCTTGATGCGTGATCGCGGTGAGTGACCGGAATGCCTGCATATGCCAGTCCGCCGATAGAAGAACTGATGCCGGGGATAACTTCAAAATCGAGGCCGTTCTCCGCCAGGGATTCGGCTTCTTCGCCGCCGCGCCCGAACACATACGGGTCGCCGCCTTTCAGGCGCACCACATTTTTACCTTCTGCGGCATATTTTACCAGGATGGCATTGATTTCTTCCTGCGGCACCGGATGGTGATTCGGTGTTTTACCGACATTTATAATTCTGCAGTCAGCCGGGGCACAGGCGATCAACTCAGGATTGACAAGACGATCATGCACCAGCACTTCGGCATGACGTATACAGTGAAGTCCCTTTACGGTAATTAATGATGCATCTCCGGGTCCGGCTCCGACCAGCCATACTTTACCTTTGCTCATTTTATTGCCTTATCAATCAGATTAATCAATATGAAAAAATCACATCATTTTATTAGTTATGCACAATACCTGGTGACGATAAAAAGCACTATTTATTAATGATGTTTTGTCGTTGTACAGCAGTATTAATTACCCGCGAACTTTATTCTTTGATCTATTCACGATAAATACGTAATAAAAACAATTCTGTTTAATATTTTGCATTATTAAATAATTACAGAAAAAAATATATGACTGACATCCCAATAATACGTTCACGCAACGGAAGAGTTCATGAAAAAAAATCAAGTATAACAATCACTTCCAACAGACTGAAATGATTAACTTTTTACATTTACCTCATAAAAACAGGTTATTATACGTAACAAGATAATCGCTATATCAGAAATTATCATTAACAAATAATAAAAACAAGATCATTTAATTAACATATTTGCATATGTTTATAAAAATAAAATAGTTGCTTTTTATTTATCTTGATCACAAATCAAGTATTTATGTGAAGAAACTCACAAACTGTAATAAGCAGATATATAAAAACAGCATTTTATGTTTTATTAAAAACAAATATAAATAGCCGAAAGAAAATTACTATATCAAAAATCGGCAATGTTAATTAAATGATCATAACATTTTCATGTTGTAGTTCGGCAATATTTTGTACTGCTTATGATCATGAAAATAAAAAGACAGTTAACCGGGTTAATCTGATTAACCTTTTTTGCTTTCCTGGTCTCAGGACGTTTTTTTGGCAACAACACCGTGTCAAAGGTAGCGTATGAATAAGGCACAAAAACAGGTTTTCGTGATCGCGGGCACCAGCAGCGGTTGCGGAAAAACCACGATCACCCTCGGGATCATGCGGGCACTGAGTGCACGCGGACTGCGGGTCCAGCCCTGCAAAGTCGGCCCGGATTACCTCGACAGCAGCTGGCATACCGCCGTCACCGGCGTGCCTTCCCGTAACCTGGATGCCTTTATGCTGCCGGAGTCTGTTCTGACCCCGCAATTCCGCCATTATATGCAGGACAAAGACGCCGGTGTGATTGAAGGCGTGATGGGACTGTATGACGGCTTCGGCACCGACCCGCACTATTGCAGCACCGCAGCGATGGCAAAACAGCTGGACTGCCCGGTCATTATGCTGGTCGACGGCAAAGCGGTTTCCACTTCTATTGCTGCCACGGTGATGGGATTTCAGCATTTTGATCCGTCACTGAATATCGCCGGGGTACTGATTAACCGCGTTAACAGTGACAGCCATTTTCAGCTCCTGAAACACGCCATTGAACACTACTGCCATGTGCCGGTAATCGGTTACGTGCCGGTAATGAACGATATTGAACTTCCTTCCCGTCATCTGGGACTGATCCCGCCGCAGGAGCAGGCACAACAAACAGAACGCTGGCAGCGTCTGGCCGATCAGATAGAAAAAACCGTTGATGTGGATAAGCTGCTTTCCCTGACACACTGGCAGGCACCGGCAGAGAGCACGCCACTGCCGCTGGCCACTCCGGATGCCGGACGCGGGCTGACCGTCGCGGTGGCGGATGATGCCGCCTTTAACTTCTATTATCCCGATAATCTCGATTTACTGCGTCAGAGCGGCGCGGAAATTGTCACATTCAGCCCGCTGAATGACAGCGCCCTGCCTGATCCCTGCCATATGATTTATATCGGCGGCGGTTATCCGGAAGTCTATGCTGAAAAACTTTCATCTAACACCGCCATGCGAAAAGCACTGCTGGCGGCACATCAGCGCGGTATTCCTGTTTATGCGGAGTGCGGCGGACTGATGTACCTCGGTGAAACACTGACAGACAGCAGCGGCAATACCTTCCCGATGACCTGTATCATCGCCGGGCACAGCACCATGGGTAACCGCCTGAAACGCTTTGGTTACTGCGAAGGCACTGCCCTGACAGACACCACACTGGTCCGTACCGGTGAACGCCTGCGCGGCCATGAGTTCCATTATTCTGATTTTGTCACTGATCTGCCGCCTGCTTTTGAATTTGTCAAAGAGCGCGACGGCGAAATCCTCAAACGCTGGCACGGCGGTTATCAGGCCGGTAATACCTTTGCCGGGTATCTGCATGTGCATTTCGCCCAGCGCCCGGGGTTATTGGATCACTGGTTTGCTCTGGCGCGGAGCGTGTTATGACACTGCTCAGCTGGCTGATCGCATTCCTGCTCGACTGGCGCCTCGGTGACCCGGAGCACTGGCCGCACCCGATCCGCTGGATTGGCAACGCCATCCGTAAAACCGAAGGTATGATCCGCCGCCGCTGTCAGAGTGGCGCGGCACTGCGCCGGGGCGGAGCCGTATTGTGGATAGTGATCGCCGGCGGCACCTGGGCGGTAAGTTACGGTGTGCTGGCGCTGGCGTTTTATCTGGAAACCAGTCTCGGCTGGCTCGTGACTGTCTGGATGACGTATACCGCGCTTGCCACCCGCTGTCTTCAGGATGCGGCAATGCGGGTGTATGACGCGCTGAAAGCGGATGACCTTGCAGAGAGTCGTGAAAAATTATCATGGATAGTCGGGCGCGATACGCGGGAACTGACACCACCGCAGATCACCCGCGCAGTGACCGAAACGGTGGCGGAAAATACCACCGACGGTGTCATCGCCCCGCTGTTCTTCTTATTACTGGGCGGCGCTCCGCTGGCGATGGCCTATAAGGCCGTAAATACCCTGGATTCCATGGTCGGCTATAAAAATGAAAAGTACGGCGATATCGGCATGTTTTCCGCCCGTGCGGATGATGTCGCCAACTATATTCCGGCGCGTCTGAGCTGGATTTTATTCACTTTCGCCGCCTTTGTTCTGAAATACCGTTACCGGGACGCTTACCGCACCGGGTTACGTGATCACGCGAATCACCGCAGTCCGAACAGCGGCTGGTCCGAAGCGACGGTCGCCGGGGCACTGGGTGTGCGCCTGGGCGGGCCGAATACCTATTTCGGGCAGTTGGTCGATAAGCCGTGGATCGGCGATGACACCCGTGACATCAATGCAGACGATATTCTCAAAACCATCCGGCTGATGTGGGTTGCCTCTTCAGCCGCACTGGCGTTATTTGCCGTCATTCATCTTCTGGCACAGTGGATTTTGTAAGGGAAAATTATGAGTTACATACAACAGCCGCAGGAAATCGAAAAAAACAGTTTTCTGATCATCGATGACATTATCCGCGAAACACGGCCGGAATACAGTTTTGTCAGTGATGACCATGCGGCGATTATCAAACGCGCTATCCATACCACTGCCGATTTTGACTGGCTGGATATTCTGCACTTTTCTGATGGTGTGATTGAAACCCTCCGTGACGGCATTATGCGCGGCTGCACCATTTATACCGATACCACGATGGCACTGTCCGGGATTAACAAAACCCGTCTGGCGAAATACGGCTCAGAGTGCCGCTGCTACGTCAGCGACCCGCGTGTGGTCGCCGCCGCCAAAGAGCAGCAGATGACCCGCTCCATGGCGGCAGTGGATATCGCTATGCAGGAACCGGGTGAGAAAATTTTTGTTTTCGGGAATGCGCCGACAGCCCTGTTCCGCGTACTGGAACATACTGAAAAACCGGTTGCTGTTGTCGGTGTGCCGGTCGGTTTTGTCGGTGCGGCAGAATCCAAAGATGCCCTGGCGGAGAGTTCTCTGCCGTGTATCGCCGCACTCGGCCGCAAAGGCGGCAGTAACGTGGCCGCCGCAATTATCAACGCCATCCTCTACCGGATGCCGGAGGCGTAATCATGACGCAGGAAAACACCACAGCCCCTGACGATAATGGCACCGGCGTCGTCTGGCACAAAGGCAAGGCACTGAGAAAAGGGTATACCACCGGCTCCTGTGCCACTGCCGCCGCCAAAGTGGCGGCGCTGATGGTGTTGCGTCAGGAAGTGATTCAGCAGGTTTCGATTGTCACACCGTCCGGCGTGACGCTGAACCTGAATGTGGAAGATCCGCTGATTTGCGGACAATCCGCCACTGCCGCTATCCGCAAAGATGGCGGCGACGATATTGATGCCACACACGGCATGCTGATTTTCGCCCATGTTGCGCTCAATGACAGCGGTGTGATCACCCTTGACGGCGGCGAAGGTGTCGGCCGGGTGACCAAAGTCGGTGTCGGACTGCCAATCGGTGATGCCGCCATCAACAAAACCCCGCGTCAGACCATTGAAGCGGCGGTGCGTGAAGCTATCGGCCCGAACCGGGGCGCGGATGTCACCATCTTCGCACCGGAAGGGGAAGAGCGGGCGAAAAAAACCTATAACGGCCGCCTCGGTATTCTCGGCGGTATTTCTGTTATCGGCACCAGCGGTATTGTCACGCCGATGTCAGAAGAGAGCTGGAAGCGCTCCCTGTCCATTGAGCTGGAAATGAAACGCGCGCAGGGTATGACCCGCGTTTTTCTGGTGCCGGGTAACCACGGCGAACGGTTTGTCAGCGAACAGCTCGGGCTGGACGGCGCCTATGTCGTCACCATGAGTAACTTTGTCGGTTATATGTTGCAGGAGGCCACGCGGCTGAAGTTTGAGCAGGTGGTGATCCTCGGGCATTTCGGCAAGCTGGTCAAAATTGCCGCAGGGATTTTCCACACCCACAGCCATATTGCGGATGCGCGGATGGAAACCCTGATTGCTAATCTCGCGCTGATTGGCGCCCCGCTCTCTTTATTACAGGAAGTGGACGGCTGCACCACCACCGAAGCCGCAATTGAACTGATCAATGCGCAGGGCTGGCAGGCGGTCTACCCGCGGATCGCAGAAAAAATCTGTGACCGGATTAATCAGATGCTGCGTTTCTCCGATGAGCCGCCGCACTGCGATGCCATTCTGTTCTCGTTTGATAATCAGGTGCTGGGGACCAACCGTCCGCTGAGCGCCATAACGGAGGGATTCCGATGATTTATGTGACAGGCGTGGGCCCCGGCTCAGAAGCGTATCTGACCCGGCGGGCAGCGGATGTGATTTCCGGTGCAGACATTTTAATCGGCGGTCAGCGCCATCTGGATGAATTTGCCGGGCTGACAACAGAAACCCGTGTCATCGATGCGGATATCAGCGGCCTGATGAGCTGGATAGCAGAGCGTCTTGATCGCCGCATTGTCATACTGGCCTCCGGTGACCCGATGTTTTTCGGCATCGGCAAACGCATCAGCGAAACCTTTGCACCGGAACAGGTGCAGATAGTACCGGGTATCAGCTCGGTACAATACCTGTGTTCCCGTGCCGGAATGGATATGAATGATATTTATCTCACCAGCAGCCACAACCGCAGCCCCGATTTTGACTGGCTGCTGGCGCATGAGCGTATCGGCATGGTGACCGACAGTAAGATCGGCCCGAAAGAAATCGCCGCTGAAATCCTGCTGCGCGGCCAGACCCGGCGGATGATTATCGGGGAAAATCTTTCCGGCCGGAATGAGCGGATCACCATTCTCAATGCAGAAGAGGTCACCGGTGATTACAACATGAATGTGGTGCTAATTGATAAGCGGGGCAGCGTAGCCTGATGAAAGACGAACTGTTTTTACGCGGGCAGCAGATCCCGATGACCAAAGAGCCGGTGAGAGCACTCGCCCTGTCACGGCTGGATTTACAGGGTGCACAGCGCCTGATTGATGTGGGTGCGGGCACCGGCAGTGTTTCGATTGAAGCGGCACTCAGCCATCCGGCGCTTGAAATTATTGCTATCGAGAAAAAACCGGAAGCCATCGCACTTATCAAAGAGAACTGCCATCACTTCCGCTGCCCGCAAATCCGCGTGATTGACGCGTATGCGCCGGTGGAACTGGCTGAAAAAGCAGATGCCGTGTTTGTCGGCGGCACCGGCGGCAATCTCACGGAGATTATCGACTGGTCTCTTGATCATCTGCACAGCGACGGCACCCTGGTGATGACCTTTATCCTGCTGGATAACCTGATACAAGCCATCGCACACCTGAAACAGTGTGCGGTGAGCGAACTGGACTGCTGTGAATTACAGGCCGGAAATATGACCGCGCTGGGACACAGTTATTATTTTAAACCGAATAATCCTACCTATCTTATTTCCTGCCGTAAGGAGGCGCGTTGTGGCTGAACAGTTTGACCGTCAGAAAGTCTGGTTTGTCGGAGCCGGTCCGGGGGATATCAGTCTTATCACCCTGAAAGGCTACCGTATTTTACAACAGGCTGACATCGTCATTTATGCCGGTTCGCTTATCAATACTGATCTGCTGGACTATTGCAAAGACGGCGTCGAAAGCTACGACAGCGCCGCGATGACCCTCGACGACATCATCACCGTGATGGTTGACGGTGTGAAAAGCCACAAACTGGTGGTACGCCTGCAAACCGGCGATCTCTCCCTTTACGGCTCTATCCGCGAACAGGGTGAAGTGCTGTCAGAACACAATATCGGCTTCAGCGCGATCCCGGGCGTCAGTTCATTCCTCGGTGCCGCTGCGGAACTGGGTGTGGAATACACCGTACCGGAAGTGTCGCAGAGCCTGATTATTACCCGTATCGAAGGGCGCACACCGATGCCGCCGAAAGAGAGTCTGCGCAGCTTTGCCGCTCACCAGACCTCAATGGCGATTTTCCTGTCAGTTCAGGATATCAAAGGTGTGGTGGAACAACTGACCGAAGGCGGTTATCCGGAAACCACCCCGGTTGCGGTGGTGTATAAGGCAACCTGGCCGGATTGTCAGGTGCTGCGCAGCACACTGGCGGAGATCACCGTTGCCGTGCGTGAAGCGAAAATCCGTAAAACCGCACTGATTCTGGTCGGGCCGTTCCTCGGCGACGAGTATCACTATTCAAAACTGTATGACGCAGGCTTCAGCCATGAGTACCGCAAAGCCTCGCGGTAAGCGCATTGCGCTGTTTTGCCTGACACCGGGCGGTAAAGCACTGGCGGAAAAGATCCGCCCGTTGCTCCCGGTCACCTGTTACACCAGCGAAAAACTGGTGTCGGAGGGCTTTGAGCCGTTCCGCGACGGCTTTGCCGCGACCTTACAGCAGGCATTTGCAGAGAATGACGCCCTGATTGTCATCGGCGCGACCGGTATTACCGTCCGGGTACTGGCACCGGTGATTCAGGACAAAATGAGTGACCCGGCCGTGATCGTGATGGATGAGAAAGGACAGCATGTGATCAGCCTGCTCTCCGGCCATCTCGGCGGGGCTAATGAACTGGCCGCCTGGCTGGCGGGCAGAATCGGCGGACAGGCGGTGATCACCACCGCCACGGACGTAAATCAGGTCACCAGTTTTGATTTGCTGGCGCGGGATATGGATGCCACTTTCTCCGATTTCCGCAACACCGTCAAAACCCTGAACCAGATGATGGTCAGCGGAGAGCGCATCGGTATCTGGTGGCATCCGGATATGGCGGCGGAGCAGGACAAATACGCCTTACCGGGGCTTATCCCGGTGGCTGATTTGCGTTCTCTGCCGGAACTGGATGCGCTGGTGTATGTCAGTTACCGCCGCGAAGAAATTATGCTGCCGGTGCCGGTTTACAAGCTGATACCGCGCCGGATTATTGCCGGTATGGGCTGCCGCAGAGATACCGGGGCAGACGAGGTTCAGCAGCTGTTTGCTGAACAACTGGCTGAGAACAACCTGCTGCCGGAAGCCGTCCGCGCTATCGGCAGTATTACCCTGAAAGCACAGGAGCCCGCCCTGCTGGCGCTGGCTGCCCGTTATCAGGTGCCGTTTACCGTATTCAGTGCTGAGGAGCTGGCCCCTGTGGCGGCACAGTTCCCGGAATCAGAATTTGTTAAAAAAACCACGGGTGTCGGGAGTGTATCCCGGCCGGTCGCCTGGCTGATGAGCAAAGGCTGTCTGATAGGGCAAACCTGTAAGACCCGGGGGATCACCATTACGTTAGGAGCAGAAACAGTATGTTAACCGTTATAGGCATTGGCCCCGGCAGTGAAGCCATGATGACCGAAGAAGCCGTCACCGCACTGAAAGAAGCGGAAGTGGTCGTCGGGTATAAAACCTATACCCATCTGGTGAAACCTCTGGTGGGCGACAAAGAAGTGATCAAAACCGGCATGCGCAAAGAGGTCGAACGCTGCCATCTGGCCATTGAGCTTGCACAGGAAGGGAAAAACGTCGCGATGGTGTGCAGCGGTGACGCCGGGATTTACGGCATGGCCGGGCTTATCCTCGAAATCGTCACCAAAGAGAAGCTCGATATTCAGGTGCGTGTGGTGCCGGGCATTACCGCCAGTATCGCCGCCGCCTCACTGCTGGGTGCCCCGCTGATGCACGACTTCTGCCACATCAGCCTGAGCGACCTGCTCACGCCGTGGGAAGTGATTGAGAAACGCATCAAAGCGGCCGCCGAAGCCGATTTTGTTATCTGTTTCTATAACCCGCGCAGCCTGGGCCGCGAAGGTCATCTGGCCCGTGCCTTTGAACTGATGGCTCCGTTCAAAGCTGCCACCACCCCGATCGGCGTGGTGAAAGCCGCTGCCCGTAAGAAAGAAGAGAAATGGATCACGACCTTCGGTGAGATGGAATTTGACCGCGTGGATATGACCAGCCTGGTGATTGTCGGCAACCAGTCTACGTATATCAGTAATGATCTGATGATCACACCACGGGGATACAAACTGTGAATGACGGCGGACTGCTGATTTTCGGCGGGACGAGTGATGCCCGCCTGCTTTGTGAGCATCTGGATGCACAGGGGGTCCGCTACCGGCTCTCTGTCGCCACCGCCGCAGGCCGTCAGCAGGCAGCCGGATTGCAGGGTGAGATCCGGGAAGGCCGTATGGATGCACAGGAGATGGCGGATTACTGCCGCCGTCACGGAGTCCGCCTGCTGGCGGATCTCTCGCATCCTTATGCGGCAATACTCAGCGACACTATTTTGCAGGTGCAGCGCGAACTGGGTATTCCGCTGGTGCGCTATAACCGCCCGAGTGATATTGATACAGTTGATAACCCGCTGATTTATAAAACGGAATCGATTGACAGCGCCTGTGAGATTGCCATGACACTCGGTCAGCGGGTTCTGCTGACCACCGGCAGCAAACAACTGGCAGATTATCTTGCCCGCCTGCCGGGAAAAACCGTGCTGGCACGGGTACTGCCGACACAGGATGTGCTGGCGCAGTGTGAATCTTACGGGATGACCATCGATCAGATTTTTGCCCTCAAAGGGCCGTTTTCAGCGGAATTTAATGAAGCGTTTTACCGTTACTGCGGCGCGGATGTGGTGATCACCAAAGAATCCGGCACACAGGGCGGATTCAGTGAAAAAGTAGCCCCTTGTCTGGCGCTGGGTATTCCCTGCATTGTCGTGGTCCGCCCGCAGACCCGGGTATCCGGCGATGTGACTGAATTGCAGGATCTTTATGGGGTAGAGCAGTATCTGATATCCCGTTTTTCTGTCTGTTGATTTACTGAGGTTATGAGATGAAAAAAGCGTTATTAGTGATTAGTTTCGGCACCAGTTACGCGGAAACCCGTGAAAAAAATATCGAAAGCTGTGAAAAGCAGCTTGCGGCAGCGTTCCCCGGCCGTGATTTTTTCCGCGCCTTCACCTCCGGCATGATTATCCGCAGGTTAAAAGAGCGCGATAACCTGCATATCAGTAACCCGGAAGAGGCATTACGCCATCTGCATGAGCAGGGTTATGAGGATGTGGCTATCCAGTCACTGCATGTGATTAACGGGGATGAGTACGAAAAGATCGTCAGCCAGGTCGAAAAATACCGTCCGTTCTTCCGCTATCTGCGCGTGGGCAAACCGCTGCTGAGCAGTTTTGAGGATTATTCCCTCCTGATTGATGCCCTGCACTCCCAGATGCCGGAACTGAAAGAAGATGAGCGCGTGGTCTTTATGGGTCACGGTGCTACTCACCATGCCTTCTCTGCCTATGCCTGCCTGGATCATATGATGACCGGCAGCGGCTTCCCGGCCCGCGTCGGCGCGGTGGAAAGCTATCCGGAAATCGACCTGATTATTAAAAGCCTGAAAGCAGAAAATGTCCGCAAAGTGCATCTGATGCCGCTGATGCTGGTCGCAGGTGATCACGCGATTAACGATATGGCCTCCGATGAGGAAGACTCCTGGAAAACACAGCTGGAACAGGCCGGAATTGAGGCAACCGCGTGGTTACAGGGTATGGGTGAGAACAATATGATCCGTCAGATGTTTGTCGAACACCTGGCGCAGACAATGGATAACGGGGAGTAATATCCGCACATGAGTCAGCAAACAGAAAAACCACAGGGCAGACTTTATGCCATCGGCACCGGTCCCGGTGCCAGTGACCTTATCACGGTGCGCGGCGCACGGATTATCGGTGAGCTGGATATCCTGTATGCACCGGCCGGTAAAAAAGATGCCCCGAGCCTGGCACATACCATTGTCGCCCCGTATATCACCGGTAAAACCACGGTGAAAACCTATCACTTCCTGATGAAAGCCTCGCAGGAAGCGAAAGAAGCAGTCTGGGATGAAGTCGCGCAAGCGATTCAGGACGATGTGGCTGACGGTAAAAAAGTCGGCTTTATCACCCTGGGTGATTCCATGCTGTTCAGTACCTGGGTTTCCCTGCTTGAGCGTATCGGCAATCAGCCATGGCTGGAAGTGATTCCGGGCGTGACCTCTTTTGCCGCTATCGCATCACGGGCAATTGTCCCGCTGGCAATGGAAAACCAGAGCCTTGCCGTCATGTCGTGCACCGCATCTCCGGAAGAGCTGGAGCATGCGATTACGCATCATGAATGCATTGTGTTAATGAAAGTCTATGGTCGTTTACAACAGGTACGCGATCTGCTCCGCCGCCATGATTTGTTTGATCATGCCATCCTGATGGCCGATGCCACACTGGAAAGTGAACAGTGCTGGCGGCGCCTGGATGAGATCGACGACGAACAGACACTGCCTTATTTCTCAACGGTATTAATTAATAAAACCCGGAAATAATTCGGTGAGGTTGTTATGCAACAGAAACTCACAAAGTTCTCGTTAACCGGTGCCGCCGTCACAATTCTGCTGATGATTGCACCCCAGGAAGCCTTTGCCATGCATATCATGGAGGGCTTTTTACCGCCGATGTGGGCGATTGCCTGGTGGCTGATATTCCTGCCGTTCCTCGGCGCGGGGATTGTCCGCCTTAAAGCGATTGTTCAGGAAGATGCCAACCAGAAAGTCCTGCTGGCACTGTGCGGTGCCTTTATCTTTGTCCTTTCCGCGCTGAAAATCCCGTCAGTGACCGGCAGCTGCTCTCACCCTACCGGGGTGGCACTGGCGGTGATCCTGTTCGGGCCATCCGTGGTGGCCGTGCTCGGCTCCATCGTGCTGCTGTTCCAGGCATTATTGCTGGCACACGGCGGACTGACCACCCTCGGTGCCAACGGCATGTCGATGGCGGTGATCGGACCGATCGTCGGTTATCTGGTCTGGCGTTTCACCACTAAACTGGGCTGGCGTAAGGATATCTGCGTCTTCCTTGTCGCGGTGATAGCGGATTTAACCACCTATTTTGTCACCTCGGTGCAGCTCGGGGTTGCTTTCCCGGATCCGCAGATGGGGATGGGTGCGGCAATTCTGAAGTTCATGGGTATCTTCTGTCTGACCCAGGTGCCGATTGCCATTGCGGAAGGATTGCTGACCGTACTGGTTTATGATCAGCTGGTGAAACGTAACCTGGTGGGTAACGAGGTGCGGGCATGAAAAAGACACTGATTTTACTGTTTCTGACTGTTGCGATTTTTATCATCCCGTTCTTTATTGACCACGGCGGTGAATACGGCGGTTCAGATGATCAGGCAGAACAGCAGATCCTGGCTATCGCGCCGGATTATGAACCCTGGTTTGAGTCTCTGTATGAACCGGCCAGCGGTGAAATCGAGAGCCTGCTGTTTACGCTCCAGGGCTGTCTCGGCACGGCTGTGATTTTCTATGTGCTCGGTTATTACCGCAGCGGCCGGAAAAATGCAAAGTCTTGATGCCCTGAGTTATCAAAGCCGCTGGCGCCAGCGCGATCCGGTAGCGAAATTCGCTTTCTGGGTTGTGATGATGGTTCTGGCCATGAGCCTGCCGCCGGCGGGCCAGGCGGCTTTACTGTTGTGTATTGCGGCGTTTACCTGCTGGTTACTGCGGGTATCGCCGCTCCGCTATCTGAAATGGCTGCTGATCCCGTTCAGTTTTCTGGCTGTGGGTCTGGTGGCCATTATTATCTCCTTTTCCCGCACACCGGACACGATGTTGTGGGGCGTACAGATTGGTCAGTACTGGGCCGGTCTTGATCCCGCCGGTCTGGCAACCGCCAATCAGACTTTCTGGCGCAGCATGGCAGCCCTCGCCGCCACGTTCTGGTTTATGCTCAATATGCCGTTTGAGCAACTGATCAAACTGATGAAACGCGGCCGTCTGCCGCTGGTGCTGATCGAACAGATCCTGCTGACCTGGCGCTTTATCTTTATTTTTCTGGAAGAGGCCGCCGTTATTTATCACGCACAATCCCTGCGCTTCGGCTACCGCAATCTGCGCACCGGTTACCGCTCACTGGCGATGCTGGTCACCATGCTGTTTTCCCGCGTGATGATGCGCTATCAGCAAATGTCCGTCGCACTGAATGTGAAGCTCTATCAGGGAGATTTCCACCTGTGAATAATCATCCGCAATTAGCCGTCAGCGGTCTCACCTTCCGCTATCAGGACGATAATATCCTGAAAAACCTGACTATGGATTTCGGCGCGTCTCAGGTCACCGGTATTATCGGTGCCAACGGCTGCGGAAAATCCACTCTGTTTATGAACCTGTCCGGTATTCTGAAGCCACAGGACGGTCAGGTACTCTGGCGCGGTAATCCGCTGAAATACGATAAAAAATCATTGCTGGAACTGCGTCAGCATGTGGTGACCGTCTTTCAGGACCCGGATATGCAGATTTTCTACACCGATGTCGACAGTGATATCGCGTTCGCCCTGCGCAATCTCGGGGTGGAAGAAGATGAGATCAAACGCCGGACAGATGAGGCACTGCGGCTGGTTGATGCCCTCGCCTTCCGCGATAAACCGGTACAGCACCTGAGCTTCGGGCAGAAAAAGCGCGTGGCTATCGCCGGGGCGCTGGTGATGCAGTCAGACTATCTGCTGCTCGATGAACCCACCGCCGGACTGGACCCGGCCGGCCGGCAGCAGATGATCGATCTGCTGGCCCGCATTGCCGCTGCCGGTAAACACATTGTGATTTCCAGCCATGACATTGACCTGATTTATCAGGTCTGTGATGGTATTTACGTGATGTCGCACGGAGAAGTGTGCGGCCACGGTGCACCGGAATCCGTTTTCCTGCAAAAAGAGATGATCACCGCCGCCGGGCTGGAACAGCCGTGGCTGGTCAAACTTCACTGCGAAACCGGACTGCCGCTGTGCAAAACTGAACAGGCGCTGTTTGCACAATTGCAGCAGCAGACAACCCCCGCCGCCGGAACACACGAGGTAATGGCATGACATTTTCACTGATGATCCAGGGTACTGCTTCCGATGTCGGAAAAAGTGTATTAGTCGCCGGATTCTGCCGGATTTTCTCTCAGGACGGGCATCGCTGTGCGCCGTTCAAATCACAGAATATGGCGCTGAACTCGGGGATCACCCGTGACGGCAAAGAGATGGGCCGCGCGCAGATCTTTCAGGCGGAAGCCGCCGGTATTGAACCGGATGTGCGCATGAACCCGGTTCTGCTCAAACCGACCTCTGACCGCAAATCTCAGGTCATCCTGATGGGAAAAGTCGCGCAGAATATGGATGCGGCGGAATATCACCTTTATAAACCGCAGCTGAAAACCATGATCCGCAATGTTTACAATGACCTGGCTTCCGAGCACGACATCATTGTGCTGGAAGGCGCGGGCAGCCCGGCGGAAATCAATCTGCGCGACGGCGACATTGTGAATATGGGCATGGCGGAGATGATCGGCGCACCGGTGATCCTGGTGGCGGATATCGATCGCGGTGGTGTGTTCGCCTCCATTTACGGCACACTCGCCCTGCTGACCGATGACGAACGCGCGCGGGTGATCGGCGTGATCATCAATAAATTCCGCGGTGACGTTGCTCTGCTGATGCCGGGCATTAAACAAATCGAAGATCTGACTCACGTTCCGGTACTCGGCGTGCTGCCGTGGCTGGATGTGGATCTGGAAGATGAGGACGGCGTCGCGTTACAGGTCGGTAAATATGACGGCAAAACCGAAGAAGTGCTGGATATTGTGGTGGTTCAGCTGCCGCACATTGCCAATTTCACCGATTTCAATGCCCTTGCCGCCCAGCCGGATGTCCGTCTGCGTTATGAATCCGATCCGCTGCTGGTCGGTGAACCGGATCTGCTGATAATCCCCGGCAGCAAAAATACCCTCGGTGACCTGCTGTGGCTGCGCCAGAAAGGGATGGATAAAGCCATCCTCGCCCGCCATCAACAAGGCACACCGGTTGCAGGGATCTGCGGCGGCTATCAGATCCTCGGCAAACATATTTATGACGATGTGGAGTCCGGGTTATCCGACTTACCGGGCCTGGGGCTGCTCGATATCACCACCCGCTTCTCCCCGGAAAAAAATACCACCCAAACAGCCGGTACCGTGTGCGGCACACTGCCGGGGATCTGGTCTGCCTGTCAGGGTGAACCGATCAGCGGCTATGAGATCCACATGGGCGTGTCCGAAACCGGCCCGGATGCTATTCCGTTCGCACAAATGCACGAGAAAAACCGCGAGCCGTGCAACCATGCTGACGGCGCGGTCAGTCCGGACGGCAGTGTGATGGGCTCTTATCTGCACGGTATTTTCGACCGGAATAATTTTACCCGTCCGCTGCTCAATCAGCTGCGGAACAAGAAAGGGCTGGAACCGCTGCCTGAAAGCACATTTGACTACGCATTGCACAAAGAGCAGCAGTTTAATATTCTGGCGCAACAGATGAGAGAACACCTCAATATTGATGAAATCTGCCGTCTGATGTATGCGCACAAGGAGAAAACAGCATGATTTTGATTACCGGCGGCGCCCGCAGCGGTAAAAGCCGTTTTGCCGAGGAACTGGTGGATAACCGCTGTCACAGTGCACTCTATATCGCCACCTCCGTAATAACGGATGATGAAATGGCCGCCCGCGTGGCACGCCATAAAGCCGATCGCCCGCAGCACTGGCGTACGTGGGAGGGTTTTAAAAACATTGCTCATGCGATCCGCTATGAACGCAAACCCGGCGAAGGAGTGATGCTGGAGTGTATCACCACGCTGATTGCCAATCTGCTGTATGACGCATCAGGCGGTGCGGACCCGGACACGCTGGATTATGCCAAACTGGAGATCGGCATCAACAGCGAAATCGACCATATTATTGACGCCTGCAAAGAGAGCGAATGTCCGGTGTATATCGTCACCAACGAACTGGGAATGAGCATCACACCGGAAAACCGGCTGGCACGCCATTTTGTCGATATCGCCGGACGTATTAACCAAAAACTCGCCCGTCAGGCTGAACAGGTCTGGCTGGTGGTTTCCGGGATCGGAGTTCAGATCAAATGAATCTGAAATATCTGTGGGCCACGCTTCAGTTTATCACCCGTATTCCGGTGCCGCAGCGCTGGAGTGAAGGCACTGAATTTCAGCAGTACGGGCGCGGCGTGCCGTTTTTCCCGGTCGTCGGGCTGATTGCCGGGGTGATTGCAGCACTGCTGACCGTGTGGATAGCAGGAGCGGCACACAGTCCGCTGATTGCCGCACTGGGCTATGTGCTGGCGCTGATCCTGATCACCGGCGGTTTTCACCTCGACGGCCTGGCGGATACCTGTGACGGTATTTTTTCCGCCCGCAAACGTGAAAGAATGCTGGAGATCATGCGCGACAGCCGCATCGGTACGCATGGCTGCCTGGCACTGATTTTTGCCCTGATGGCAAAATCCACGGCTGCGTATGAACTCCTCGCCTCCTCTTCCCTTTCGCTGACTGCCGCCGCCGGATTACTGATTTGCGCCCCGGTCGCAGGCCGCACCTGTATGTCGCTGGTGATGTACAACCAGCGCTATGCCCGTGAGGGGGAAGGCATGGGTAATATTTATATCGGCCGCATCAGTCTGCGCCAGTTTGTCATCACTCTCGCCACCGGCGCGGTGATTGTCACTGTTGCGGGCGGGATGAAAGCCCTCGGTGCCCTGATTGTCACTGCCTTTATCATTTACGGGCTGGGGCGTTATTTCCGCCACCACCTCGGCGGACAGACCGGGGACACTCTCGGTGCTGCTGAAGAGTGCGGGGAAATCATCTTTCTGCTCGCGCTGTCCTGGATGTAGGCAGGATGAGCATCAGCCGCTTTATCCTGGTCCGCCACGGGGAAACCGCCGGAAACAAAGACGCTCTGTTCTACGGCAGCACGGATTTACCGCTGACGGAACACGGTCACCATCAGGCGGCAACCGTGGCCTCTTATCTGCGGGATATTCAGATAGATACTATACTGATCAGTGAATTACAGCGGGCAAGACAGACAGCGGAATACATCCGCCCGCCGGAAAATCATCACTATCACTGTGATCCGCGCCTCAATGAGATGCACTTCGGAGAGTGGGAAATGCAGCATTACAGTGAGATTGCCGCCCGTTTCCCGGCTGACTGGGACACCTGGATGAAGGACTGGCAGCATGCCGCACCCACCGGCGGAGAGCCGTTTCCGCAGTTTGCGGCCAGGGTTCAGGCGGTAGCGGACGAACTGCGCCGGGAGGCGTCAGAAACCCCGGCAACCCGGCTGATTGTCGCCCATAAAGGCGTGCTCGGGCTGATCATCACCCGCTGGTTCGGCCTGCCCGCAGAAGCCATGTGGCAGTTTCCCTGTGAACAGGACAGTTACAGTGTGGCGGAATGCCGCGACGGATTTATGACATTAGCTGTATTTAACGGGCGATCCTGTTTTACGCCTGTTGTTTAATTATAAAAACAGAATGTGAGCATAAGAAAAATGACAACACTGAAAGACCTGATCCGGGCGATCCCATCCCCGGATCACGCAGCCATGCAGGCGGCAGAGCAGCATATCAACGGACTGGCAAAGCCGCCGCGCAGTCTCGGACGGCTTGAGGAGCTCGCGATTCGTCTTGCCGGTATGCCGGGGATTGAACATCCGGATAATCTGCAGAAAGAAATTATTGTGATGTGCGCGGATCACGGCGTATTTGCAGAAGGCGTTGCCGTCACCCCGCAGGAAGTCACCGCGATCCAGGCGCGTAACATTCAGAAACAGCTGACCGGCGTCTGTGCCGTTGCCCGCAGTAACGGAACCAGCGTACTGCCGGTGGATATCGGCATTGACTGTGACCCTATCGATAACATGATTTCCCTGAAACTGGCACGCGGCTGCGGCAATATCGCCAAAGGCCCGGCAATGTCTTACGCCGATGCGGAACATCTGCTGGTCGCCAGCGCGGAGCTGGTAAAACAACGGGTTGCCGCCGGGATCCGCGTTGTCGGCACCGGGGAACTGGGTATTGCCAATACCACACCGGCCTCTGCCATGATCAGTGTCCTGTGCGCGCTTGATCCGCATGATACGGTCGGGATTGGCGCCAATCTGCCGCTGGATCGCGTTTCCCACAAAGAAGCGGTGGTCCGGCAGGCTATCGCAGTAAACAATCCTGACCCGGCAGATGCCATTGATGTGCTCGCCAAAGTCGGCGGATATGATCTGACAGGGATGACCGGTGTCATTCTGGGTGCCGCGGCCTGCGGTATTCCTGTTGTGCTCGACGGCTTTTTATCTTACGCCTGCGCAATTGCGGCCTGCCGTCTGGCGCCTGCGGTCCGGGACTATCTGATCCCGTCCCACTTTTCTGCCGAGAAAGGCGCGGGTATCGCGCTTGAGCAGCTCGGTATCAAACCTTTCTTATATTTGGATCTCCGGCTGGGTGAAGGCAGCGGCGCGGCATTAGCCATGTCCGTCATTGATGCCGCATGCAGCATGTATTGTCATATGGGGCATCAGGCCGGCAGCGGTTTCACCCTGCCGCCATCCCCCATCCGGTAAAATGGATTATATTTTTAGGGAGTAAAACGCTATGCGAAAGAAGATCCCGAAAACGGATTTACTGATCACCTTTGAAGCTGTTGCACAGTATGAAAGCTACACCAGAGCAGCGGAAGAATTATCACTGACTCAGAGTGCGGTTTTCCGCCAGATTGCCGCGCTGGAAGAATTTCTGAATGTGTCGCTGTTTCATCACGTCCGCAAACGTATTTTCCTCAGTGATGCCGGCAAACATTATCTCGGACTGGTGCATGACACCCTGGATAAACTGGAAAAAGACACCCAGGATATTATGTCCTGGCAGTCATCACAGCAACTGTTTGAACTGGCGGTGACACCAACCTTCAGCACACACTGGCTGATCCCGAACTTACAGAGTTTTCGTGAAAAACATCCGGAAATCGCATTAAGTATCAGTGCATTAACCACACCGGCCGATTTTACCAGCCTGAAATACGATGCCGCGATCATGCGTGAGGATTTCTGCAATCCGTGGCCAGATTTTGAATATCTGTTTGAAGAAGAGCTGGTACCGGTGTGCAGCCGCATGCTGTGGCGGGATGACACAATCAAACTCACCACCGGTCAGCTGCTGGAAGAATTCACCCTGCTGCATCAGACCACCCGCCTCGACGCCTGGAGTGACTGGTTCCAGCTCTCGGGCATTCACAACCCGAAAACCCGGGTCGGCCCGCGCTTTGATCTGCTTTCAATGCTGATCTCTGCTATCCGTTCGAATCTCGGTGTGGCGCTGCTGCCGCGCTTTGCTATCCAGAAAGATCTGGAAAACGGCGATTTGGTGATCCCGTGTGACCTGCCGATGAGTACCGGCAACCGCTTTGTTCTTACTTATAAAGAGGACAAAAAAGGATCACTCAACCTGCGGAAATTCAGTGACTGGATCCATGAGAAATCACGGGAAAAAGAACTGATTTTGTCTTAATAAATATGCCCTCTGCTGATACAGAGGGCATACGTTCTGTTACCGGTCAGCACTGCACCGTACTAATTACTTTTTATCTTCCGCTATCCGCTTACGGATATTTTCTGCGCGCTCTGTGGTCGGCGGGTGAGAATCAAACATACTGTTCTGCCCTTTGTCCATTTTCGAGAGCTTTTCAAACCCGGTTGCCAGACCTTCAGTGGAAATACCGCGTTTTTTCAGCAGATCATAAGAATAATTATCCGCTTCTGTTTCCTGAAGCTGAGAGAACTGGGCATTAACCAGTTTTACACCCATATCAGCAAACTGAGAATTACTCAGCTGGGACGCAATCCCCCCTGCTGAACCTGCTGCGGTTTTTGCCGCCACGGCCGCATAAGCAACCTGCATGGCTTTCTTCGTATGACCGAGGCCGACATGCCCTAATTCATGTCCCAGAACACCTTCGATTTCATTATCATTCATGATATCCATCAGGCCGCTGTAGACACGGACACAGCCGTTGGCCATCGCCCAGGCATTCGGTTCATTGGTCATATAGACTTTGTAGTTCACTTTGGTTCCGTTTACATCAGAACCTAATGATTTGGCGATTTTTTCCATGCGGACCGCATATTTTCCGGATGCCGGTGCAACCTGATTTTGCGCATCCATCTCTTTGCAGGCGCCATCAGACAGCTTTATCATATCCGCATCAGACAGGGTTGCTGCCTGAAATAACTGGCCGCCTGACTGTGCCAGACTGTCATAATTCATATTCTGGCAACCGGCCAGAACAACAGCAGATACCGCAAGAGCAGAGATTGTCTTTAATTTCATTATATTAGTTTCCGTTTTTTTACAGGGTATTTCTCCGATTTGTAAAAATAGCAATTCCGGTTTATCCGGCACCAGCGGTCTATTCTGAAAAACGGGTATAACACCGCCGTACCGGCAAAAAAAATCGCCCCGTATAAGCGGAGCGATTATTTATAACAGTGTGTATTAATGAATACTGTATTGATGAAACTGATTACCAGTCGATACCTTTCTGCGCCTGAATACCGCTGTCAAACGCGTGCTTGACCGGACGCAGTTCACTGACGGTGTCTGCCAGATCGGTGATATCGCGGTGACATCCCCGGCCGGTAATAATCACGCTCTGATTTTCAGGGCGGTTTTTCAGATAACTGATAATCTCATCCAGGTCGATATAACCATAGCGCACCATGTAAGTCAGCTCATCCAGCACCACGAGATCATAGGACGGGTCCTGTAACATCGCTTTGCCGTACTGCCACACTTCCTGTGCCGCTTTGGTATCACCCTCTTTATCCTGTGTGTTCCAGGTAAAACCGGTGGCCATAATATGGAACTCAACCCCCAGTTTTTCCAGCACATTGCGTTCACCGCATTCCCACTGGCCTTTGATAAACTGCACCACGCCAACTTTCATGCCGTGCCCGGCGGCGCGGGTCGCAGTACCAAAGGCCGCTGTGGATTTCCCTTTCCCGTTACCGGTGAAGACCATCAGGACTCCGCCGGTCTTCTGAGCCGCGGCAACGCGCCCGTCGACATGCTCTTTCAGTTTCTGTTGCCGTTGTTGATAACGTTCGTCGCTCATGCAAACTCCTCAGGGAAAGTGTTGGATCAGGCAGGCTGGCCTGCCACGCATTTCTCACATTTTTTCGTCTGAACCTGTTCGAAGAAGTTATTCCCTTTGTCATCCACCAGGATAAAGGCCGGGAGCCCTTCAACTTCCATTTTCCAGACCGCTTCCATACCCAGTTCAGGGTATTCCAGAATCGCCAGACTCTTCACATATTCCTGTGCCAGAATCGCCGCTGAACCGCCGATGCTGCCCAGATAGAAGCCGCCGTGTGCTTTACAGGAATCGGTCACCGCCTGACTGCGGTTGCCTTTTGCCAGCATCAGCATACTGCCGCCCTGCGACTGGAACAAGTCCACATACGGGTCCATCCGGTTACCGGTGGTCGGGCCGAGAGAGCCGGAGACCAGTTCTTCCGGTTTTTTCGCCGGACCTGCATAGTACACCATATGATCTTTAAAATACTGCGGTAATCCCTGTCCGCTGTCCAGACGCTCTTTCAGTTTCATGTGCGCGATATCACGGGCAATGATAAGCGGACCACTGAGAGAGACGCGGGTGGAGACCGGATATTTGCTCAGCTCTTTCAGAATTTCAGCCATCGGCCGGTTCAGGTCGATGCTGACCATGTCGCTTTCATTCTCTTTGCGCATGGATTCCGGAATGTAACTTGCCGGATTGTATTCCAGTTTTTCCAGCCAGATCCCGTCTTTGGTGATCTTCCCTTTAATATTACGGTCAGACGAACAGGACAGAGCCAGACCAATCGGGCAGGAACCACCGTGACGCGGCAGACGGATCACACGGATATCATGGGCGAAATATTTACCGCCGAACTGTGCACCAAAGCCGAATTCACGGGTCGCTTCCAGCAGTTCCTGCTCAAGCTCACGGTCACGGAAAGCGCGGCCCAGCTCATTACCGGTATCCGGCAGATTGTCATAATATTTGGTGGAGGCCAGTTTCACCGTTTTCAGGTTCATTTCCGGTGAAGTACCGCCGATACAGAACGCAATATGGTACGGCGGGCAGGCCGTGGTGCCGAGATACTTCATTTTGTCGATCAGGAATGCTTTCAGACGATCATGTTCCAGAATCGCTTTGGTTTCCTGATACAGCGCGGTTTTGTTGGCAGAACCGCCGCCTTTGTTGATAAACAGGAAGTGATATTCTGCGCCTTCAGTCGCCAGAATATCAATCTGTGCCGGTAAGTTGGTACCGGTATTCACTTCCGTGTACATATCCAGTGCCGCGTTCTGTGAATAACGCAGGTTTTCGCGCTGAAATGTGTTGTAAATACCACGGGATAAGCATTCCGCATCATTGGCGCCGGTCCACACCTGCTGACCTTTTTTCGCCACGATAGTCGCGGTGCCGGTATCCTGACAGTTCGGCAGAACACCTTTGGCTGAGATTTCCGCATTGCGCAGCAGTTGCAGCGCGACATATTTGTCGTTTTCGCTGGCCTCAGGATCGCTTAAAATCTGTGCGACCTGCTTCTGATGTGCCGGACGGAGGAAATAGGAGGCATCATGCACGGCCTGCTGGGCAATCAGTGTCAGCGCTTCAGGTTCAACCTTAAGCATCTCACGGCCCTCAAATGTCGCCGTGGAAACGTGCTCCCTGCTCAGCAGATAATAGTCCGTTTTATCTTCCGATAACGGGAATGGCTCCTGATACTCAAAAGTTTTATTTGTCATTATATTCACTCGTATTAAATCAGAAAAATGAAGAACGTATTGACGCACAATTTAAAAATAAATTTACCTGCCACGATTATGGTGGCTTATTACACACGAAAACAAATGATTAAAATGAAGAAGTTGGTGAATTTCATGAAGGAACAGACACGTATCACACCATTTTAATATCATTATTAAATTCATTTAAAAACAATGATGTAAACTGTAAATTAACGATTTCAAAATGAGAAAATAACATATTACTGTTACATTTGATGATTGAATTAAATTTATAAAATAAAAAACCAAAATTTATTTTAATAAAAATGAGATCTTAATACGGAAATACAGAACAATGAAAATGTAAAAGTGTTAAGCGGGTCATGAGATGCAGACTGTGAATATAAAAAAACACAGGTAAAAATCCGTACCTGTGTTTTTTTCATACCTGAAACAGATTCTTCAGCCTGCTTTTTTCAGCAGCTCCGGCTCTGTCATATCAACAACCGTTACCGGCGGTTTTCCGTGACAGCCTTCCCCGTAATGCTCGCCTTCCCAGCGGCCGACAATCGCTGCCCCCATCGCGTTACTCATCACGTTGGTCGCAGAGCGGCCCATATCGAGGAACGGATCGACACCCATCAGCAGAATTAATCCGGCTTCCGGAATATTAAACTGTGTCAGTGTGGCGGAAATCACCACCAGTGAGGCGCGCGGCACACCGGCCATACCTTTTGATGTCAGCATCAGGATGAGCAGCATGGTGATCTGGTCGCCCATGGAAATCTCAATATTACAGGCCTGCGCGATAAAGATAACCGCAAAAGAGCAGTACGCCATTGAACCGACAAGGTTAAAGGAGTAGCCAATCGGCAGCACAAAGCTGGCAATTTTATTGGAAACACCAAACTGTTCAAGCTGCTTCAGTGTGCCGGGGAACGCCGCCTCAGAACTGGACGTGGTAAATGCCAGCAGCGCCGGTTCGGTGATCCCTTTGGTCAGGCGTAAAATGCAGCGCCCGGTAATCAGAACCGCCAGGCCGATTAACACCAGCCATAATGTGGCCAGCGTCAGATAGAACTCGCCCATAAAAATACCGGCTTCCAGCAGTACCACCAGCCCGCGCTCGGCAATCATCCCTGAAATGGCGGCAAAAACGGTCAGCGGCGCAAACAGCATGACATAACCGGTCAGTTTCAGCATCAGGCTGACCACCGATTCCAGCACCGTCAGAATCGGTTTACCTTTTTCACCGATAGCGGAAAGAGCAACCCCCATAAAAATAGAAAAAACAACGATCTGCAAAATTTCATTGCGGGCCATCGCATCAACGATACTGGTCGGGATCAAATGGGCGATAAAGTTTTTCACCGAAAACGCGGCGGTCGCCATATTGTCCACTACAGTATCCGCCGGTGCCACAAAGTTAATACCGGCACCCGGTTTAAGCAGATTAACAATCAGCAACCCGAGCGTAATGGAAATAAAAGAAGCACATACAAATAAAAACAGAGTTTTGGAGAAAACCCGCCCGAGTGTCTGCGCATCCCCCATTTTTGCAATACCCACCACCAGCGTGGAGAGGATCAGCGGCGCGATAATCATTTTAATGAGTCGCAGGAAAATATCCGTCACCACTGAGATATCGGCAGAATATTGCTGATTGAACCCGGGTGTGGCCAGATTGTTCAGCGCAACGCCGACAATCACCCCGATAAATAATGCCGCCACTATCCAGGTCGTTAAACTTTTTGACTTCATACTATCTCCATAATGCTGATGTACTTAATCCCCCGGAGACTTAAAAAAATCTGATTAATTTCTTCTGAGCCTGACGGCCGCAGAAAAAATAACAAGCAGAAAGTGAGGGAGTTCAGAACAAAACTGACATCTGCCTTTAACAAAATGATCAATAAAATACACCGCTATTGACATAGTGATGTGTTATTTTACCGGGCGGACTGTACATAATTCCGCCATTACTTTGTCGCAGATAAAGAATTACATAACAGATGTTACGTAATAAAGTGTGTTTTAAACCATTATTTACATCAGATTAACGCTGATGTTGTTTTTTTATACTACCGGCCGTTTTTCAGATAAAAAATACGGCTCTCCTGAAATCATACTCCTTTTTTATTTGATGTCCCTCTCTTTATTTTTTAATTTTTTGTTGCTGATAAAATAAGCACGCCGTTATTTTTCATTAAATAAATTAATAAAAAAGGGCGGCATCAAATGCCGCCATCAGAGGACCATGGTGAGAAAAAAGGCTTATTTCGGCTGAATACCAAAGGCGCGGAAATTGCCGGTCTGTGTGATAAATGTGTTGTAGTATTCATTCTCCGCCACCGTATTGGATGACGCGGACCCGGCAGAGGCAGAAACCAGATCCATCGTGACCTGATGGATCTCTTTATTCAGCTTATCGTGAATATCCGGATCGTCAGACTCTTTAATCTGCTTCAGCAGGCCGGTTAATTTCAGTGCCTGCTTCTGTGTTTCAGCATCTTTGAACTGCGGCTCCGGAATGGTGTAATCGAAGGTCATATTAACGGAGTCTTTCAGCTCATCACCCGGTGCAGGCGGCTGTAATTTTTCACCGTAATCGGATTCGACATACGCCACCAGCTCCGCTTTATCAAAACACTTGGTTTTAATATTACCGACAGACTGACGGTTACTGGTGGTAATTTCGGCCGGGAACGGCGTGCCGACCGGGTAACTGCAATTAAACAGATTATGGTCAATCACCGTGGCATTACTGCTGCGTACCGGCATCTGTATATCATGGCCGTTAATGGTGACATCATACATTGCCGGTTTAAAACGGTTACTCTGCCCTTCGACCGCGTAGACTTCAGACAGCATATAATAGACGTGATTATCCGGGTTAATAATGCCGCCGCTGTTATTGTCATACACCATAAAGTTCTGTTTCTCACCCGCGGCATTTTCAATGCTGTGCATACCCGGTGATAATTTCAGTTTTCCGGCAGTACCCGGCTCAGTGGTGTATTCTTTGTCATCCACTTTAAATGTCAGTGTGCTGTCAGCCGGATTACTGTACCAGAATTCATTTTTGGTACTGTCCGGGTCCAGGCTGTCACAGGCCGCCATTAATAATACGGCAGAACCTAATACACTTAGTTTTATTGCGGTTTTCATAATCGGTCTCATCATATTGTTCTGAACACAGCCCCGATATTATCAATCCTTATTTACCCGGCATAGGATAAATTACTGCCAAATTCCGGCGGCTAAAAATACAATAATCAGGAAAAGCCGGAAAATAACAGAATGATGACTTATATCATCAGGAGTTATTGTGTTTTTTCCGCAGTTTCTTTTCTGTTATCGCCAATTCGCATTATTACTGTCACAACCAGCAGAATAGAAAAAAGCAGATTATTTTAATTCGTTATTAATATTTAACTATTCGGCATCCGGTGATGTTATCGCGCATTATGTGCACCCTGACAATATTTCTGTATGACAATACCCGGTTCAGTGATATGTTTTTTTTATTACTTCATTTTTGTGCCGGATAATCATCATGATGATTTTTTTTGCTGTGGCGCTCGCTCACTTTATCGCTCTGATAAGCCCCGGGCCTGATTTTCTGCTGATTATAAAAAGTACCCTGCGTAACAGCAGACGGGTGGCATTCGGTGTTGTCTCCGGTATTGCCACTGCCAATGCACTGTATATTGTACTTTGTCTGGCCGGTGCAGGCGCTATCCTTGCACAATCTGTCACGCTGATGATTCTGATTAAATTGTTCGGCGGAGTATTCCTGCTCTTTATCGCATGGCAGGCATTACGGGCAAAAAAATCTGATTACCGTTTTCTGATGGCACAGGCAGCAGAAGATAAAAATACGCATCCGCAGAGTACGTTCACCAAAGAATTTCTGGTCGGCTTATCCTCCGGCCTGTTAAATCCCAAGAATTTATTATTCTATTTAAGTCTGTTTACTGTTGTACTGGAAAGTCAGGATAATTCCGCACTATTTAAAACCGGTATTGCACTCTGGATGGTGATGGCTGTATTAATCTGGGACAGTCTGATTATGTATCTTCTGACTCGTCCCGCAGTACGTCAGCAATTTAATCGCTGTGCCTTCTGGATCGATAAAACCGCCGGTATCATTCTCGGTCTGGTCGGACTGAAAATTATTCATATGACATTTAAAAGCACACCCTAACTTAATCAGGATATTACTGTGACTGCTGTTTTACGCCATTGTTTTACCGCCCTGCTGATTATTTTTATTTCATTGCAAACGGCTGCGGCCGGGAAAAATATCCCGGCAGAAATAAACGGCCTTAACGGCACACTGACACTGCCGGAAAATACCGCACCAAAAGGTGCCATTTTGTTTATTGCCGGTTCCGGTCCGGTAGATCGTGACGGTAACAGTCCGGCCAGCCGGACGGATAGTCTGCGGATGCTGGGGGATGCCCTGAGTGACGCCGGATATATCACACTGCGGACAGACAAAACCGGTACAGGTGCCGGTGCTGCAACCGTCACGCCGGCAGATATCACCTTTACCGGTTATCTGCGGGATTATCAGGCGTGGTTTGATTTTCTGCAGAAGCGTTATCCGGATATTCCGGTGTACCTGCTCGGTCACAGTGAAGGCGCGTTATTTGCCACCCTGATGGCTCAGGAACAGAAACCGGCCGGGATAATCCTGGTCTCTCCTGCGGGATATACCATCGATATTATCCTGAAAAAACAAATGAGTACCCAGCCATTTCCGCCGGAAGCACTGACCTATATCAACGATGTCATTGACCGGCTGAAAGCGGAGAAAACCACGGAGAATATCCCGCCCTCCCTCAATATTTTGTTTTCACCGGAATTACAGCGCTATTTCATGGTGTGGATGCAGTATGATCCTGCGGAAGAACTGGCAAAGGTCACCGTACCGGGAGTCATTATTCAGGGCGGGCATGATTGCCAGATAAGCCCGGATAACGGCGGCCGTCTTATCCGCACCGCGCCGGATAATCAGTATGCGGAGATCGCGACAATGAATCACGTTCTGAAAGAAACACCTGCGGACTGCGCAGCCGCCATCAGCAGTTACAATAATCCGGCGCTGCCGCTGCACCCGGAGCTGGTTCCGGCTATTACCCGGTTTTTATCCGGCCGCTGATGCCGTATCAGCGGAAAACTGATGTCAGCAAAAACAGATGTCAGCGAAAACCGGTGTCTGTGAAAATGGTATATCAGGACGGTTTTTTCAGTGTTTGCAGAAAGTTATTATAAATCTCAGTAAAATCGTCTTTAAAACCGGGGAATTCGGCAAGACTTTTAATATTCAGGGTAATATGCATCATAAAACCGTGGATCAGGCTGCATAACAGATAAGAGTCATACCTTTTAATTATCTGCTCTGCTATCAGCTGATTCACAATATTATCCACCCGGTTACTGATATAACGCCGGTTAATATCCTCAAATTCATACCAGCCGATCACCGGCATCACTTCCTGAACCGGAATTAATTCCCGGTAATGCTGCTCCAGATAATTCATGAAACTGCGGACAATCATCTTCAGCTCTTCCCATTTATCCGTCAGCGGTTCATTATTACCGAGAGCCTCACTGATCTTCTGCAATTGCATTTCATAACAGTGTTTCAGCAGGTCACTTTTACTTTTAAAGTGGTGATAAAACGCCCCTTTTGTGACCCGCGCATCGCGGGCAATTTCATCAATCGAAACGGACTGATAGCCTTTTTCAATAAAAAGTCTGTGCGCTGAAATCAGTAATGCCAGCCGCGTCCGTGCTGAATTTTCCTGTTGCCTGGTCAGTGTGTTCATGGTAAAAATGCCCTGTTACATACTATCAGTATGTAATCGTATCACAGTATTTTTTTGGGTGCCAACAAACGGGAATCCTTATGCTTAAACATGATAGCACTGTCACGGAATTTATTGATTCCGCGCCGGTCACCGATAAAGAACAGGATGAAAATGCCTTCTATCTCAGTGTGATAAAAGACATTATTTTGTGGATTGAGCATAACCTGGATAAGTCGCTGCAACTGGATGTGGTGGCGGAACGTTCCGGCTATACCAAATGGTATTTTCAGCGGATTTTTAAACGATTCACCGATATGACCCTGGCAGGCTATATCCGCCGCCGCCGTCTGACAAAAGCAGCCACCGAATTACGGCTGACCACAAAGAATATCGGCGATATCGCCCTGAAGTATCAGTTTGATTCCCAGCAATCTTTTGCCCGCCGTTTTAAAGCGGTCTTTAATATGACGCCGACGGCATACCGCCGCAGTCCAAACTGGGATCTGACGACGCTGCAACCACCGGTACAATTGGAAATGCCGCCGCTGCCGCAGCCGGATATTGTTATGCTGGATAATATCCCGGTACTGGAAAAAGGTTATCACTACCAGTCTCCGCTGGATGAAATCGGCCATCTGCATGAAGAGATCCGCACAACATTCTGGCGTGATTTTATCCGCCTGGTATCACCGGAGCTTCCGTACTGCTATGTCCGCACAGACTATGACCGGACGTCAGAGCAACCGGATTGTATTGCTATCGGCTATCATATCGGTGTGGATGATCCGGCGTTTATTGTACGGGAAAATGAATTGACCCCGGCGGTGATCGGCAGCGGAAAATATGCGAAATTCCATTTTAACGGCCTGTTCAGTGATTACCGGGATTTCACGTTTAATGTGTATTTATACGCATTGCCGCAACTCGGATTATGCCGTCGTCCCGGTTCGGATATCGAAAAATATACCCGTACCGAAGCAATGAGTGATAATCCGCCTGAACATCTGTGTGTAGATTATTATATTCCGGTTCTGTGATCCCCCTCATTTCCTCCCTGTTCATACCGGTTATTTTCTGTTACAGAATAAATAACCGGTATCTGACATAACATTGATTATTATCAGCAAATAACAGCACTGTTATTTTCAGGTTGTTATATAATATACCCTGTTATTCAATATCAATACGTCATCCTCCGGCAGTTAAATACAATTACCACGGACGGACCTATGAATAAACTGACTCCGCTGAAACCCGTTCCTTCCTTAATCGCGATTCTTATTACCTGTATTATCTGGTTTGCTGTTCCTGTACCTGACGGTGTTGATCCTAACGCGTGGCACCTGCTCGCGCTGTTTGTCGGCACCATCGCCGCTATTATCGGCAAAGCACTGCCTATCGGTGCGGTTTCCATGGTGGCGATTGCACTTGTCGCCCTGACCGGCGTCACTAATCCCGGTTCAGCAAAAGCGGCGCTCGCTGATGCCCTGAGCGGCTTTTCCAATGAGCTTATCTGGCTCATCGGGATCTCTATTATGGTTTCTCTCAGTCTGAATAAAACCGGGCTGGGGGCACGTATCGGTTATTATTTTATTTCTCTGTTCGGCAAAAAAACGCTGGGTATCGCCTATTCGCTGGCGATTGCCGAAACCGTGCTGGCACCGGTTACCCCCAGTAATACCGCGCGCGGCGGCGGAATTATCCACCCGATTATGCGTTCAATCTCTGACAGTTTCGGCTCGAAAGCGGATGACGGCACCAGCGGGAAAATCGGCCGCTATCTGGCCCTGGTTAATTACAATACCAACCCCATTACGTCCGCGATGTTTATCACGGCAACCGCGCCTAACCCGCTGATTGTTACTCTGATTGTGCAGGAAGCCGGAAAAGGGGCGGAACTGAGCTGGTCGATGTGGGCCGTGGCCGCATTTTTACCTGCGCTTATCTCGCTGATCACCATGCCGCTGGTGATCTATTTTCTGTATAAACCGGAAATCACCGCCACCCCGGATGCGCCTGAATTTGCCCGTGAGCGTATCCGCGAGCTCGGCCCGGTTTCCCTGCCGGAAAAAATCACACTCGGGGTCTTTATTCTGCTGCTGGCATTGTGGGCCGGTGTGCCCGGCTGGCTGTTCGGCAGCGAATATAACGTTAATCCGACCACCGCCGCCTTTATCGGCCTTGCCGCCCTGCTGTGCAGTGGTGTACTCAGCTGGGATGATGTTCTGAAAAATAAAGGGGCATGGGATACGGTAGTCTGGTTCGCCGCACTGGTGATGATGGCATCGTTTCTCGGCAAGCTCGGGCTGATCAAATGGGTTTCCCTGACGGTCGGCAACGGTATTGACCACCTGGGGATAAGCTGGACCGGCGGGATGCTGCTGCTGGTGTTATTTTATGTCTATTCTCACTACTTTTTCGCCAGTACCACCGCGCATATCACCGCGATGTTCGCCGCATTTTATGCCGCCGGACTGGCACTCGGCGCACCGCCGATGCTGCTCGGGCTGACTCTGGCGTTCTCCTCCTCGCTGATGATGTCACTGACCCACTACGGCACCGGTACCGCGCCGATTATTTTCGGTTCGGGGTACACCACACTCGGGGAATGGTGGAAAACCGGTCTGGTGATGAGCATCGTCAACCTGGTTATCTGGATTATCGCCGGCAGTCTGTGGTGGCGGTTCCTCGGATACTGGTAACAGACCGGCCCGCATTATCGTCCTGAATGTATTCTTTGCCGAATTAAGAATTATCGTATAAAGAATACTTATATACTGACCCCGCAGTGTTTATCAGTAATATCAGGGGAGATGATGCAAAAGGAAATTGTGCAGCCGGTTTCTGCGGATACCGGTGTGATTGAGCAGTTCGCGGATAATCCGTCGCCCTGTGCGCCGCTGACCCCGTCAGCGGAAACCCGCTATCTGAAAGCGATGGCGCAAACTGATCATTATCACCGTCGTTATAATCCGTCTTATGCCCTGCTGGATGAGGCGGAGCCTGCACCGGTGATCCCTGCCGCCCTGTTCCGCAACGGATGCCCGGCCACGCACACGGATACAAAATACGCGGATATGGCTGAACGGGCCATGGCATCCCTCCTCCGCCTCAGCGGACTCACCAGCACGCGTCCGGCCCGTTTTCTGCTGCTGACACCACCGCAGCCTGCCGGACACAAGGCATACGACACCCCGCAGTTCCCTGAACTGACACAATTCGCACCGGTGAAAGAGTGTGTCACCGCCGTCTTCGCGGATGGCCAGCCGAATACCGTGCTGGCCTGGGCCGTGCTGATGGAATGGGCGCAACACAGCGATCCGGTATATATCGTTGCTGCCGCACATCATGCGGCCCGGTTTGCTCAGAACAGCCCGGCACCTTTTACCCTGAAAGGGGAGATCCGCATACTGAGCAGTCACAGCCGGCGCAGCCACTGCCGGATGATTGCAGATAAACTGCCGGAGATACTTCAGGCATCGTCTGTCATCATCCGTGAAATCTACAGCACACCGGCGCATCCGCTGCACTATATCAGCTGCCGGGAAGGGCATTTTCACATCCCGCAGTTTTCCCGCTTTATGCTGATCAGTGAGGACGGCAGTCCGGCTGCGGCAGACAAAAGCGGCCTGTTACAGCTGAATACCCCGCTGCTTACACCGCTGCCTGCCCAGCGCCTGCTGACGACAGATATATGTGAACAGGGAACCGGCTGTGCCTGCGGCAGTACATTGCCCTGGATATCTTACTGCGGCAGTATCGCCGCGCGGGACGACCTCAGCGGAGATGAGATATGATGACAGACGCTATCCCCCGGCGCATTGCTGCCATCAAAGACCGCCTGTCCGCCATACTGAGCCGGAAACCGGAATTCTCCGCAGATCCGGCAACACACTCATTCTGCCGGATGCGCCTGCAATGGCTGGCTGACTCCCGTGCTATTGATACCGCAGCAGAGCATGCCCTCAGCGGCACATCCCGGTATGCGGCAGAACAGGTCCTGATCATTGATGAGGGCGGTAACCCGCTGACCACCGCGGAGCTTATCATCGCCGCTTATATCACCGGTACGGCGCTCCGCATCAGAACCCGCAACCACTGCGACTGGCTGAATATGCTGTGCGGACAGCCCGGTACGGACTCTGTCACCTGCGAATTTGCCGGGCCGGAACAGCATGACACCGCACTGCTGCACAGCGCGGATACCGTCGTGGTGACCGGAAACGATGCCCTGATCCGCCACTGGCGGAAAATTACCCCGCCGCCTGTCCGCCTGATCGAAAACGGCCCGAAAATCAGCGCAATGATAATCTGCGGCACGGATTTACCCGCACCGGAACTGCTCCTGTGGGACACCTGCCTGTTCCTCAGGGAAGTCAATGATTCACCACGCTTTATTCTGCTCGACAGCCCGATGATGGCAGAGCGGCTGTACAGCTCACTGTCACAGGTACTGAATGAACTGCCCTGTCTGCCGCAGCATACCCGTTTACACCAGATGGTAAAGGCACGGGAACTGTCACTGCGCCATGTGCTGGCACCTGATCTCCGGCCGCCGGTTTACAGTACGGCATCCGGCTGGGGGCTGACACTGCGGAGGACGTTTGAACCGGCGCACTGGCTGCCGTACGGTTTTAACCTGATTACCGGTGATCCGGCAGACCATCTGAAGATGGCCGCACGATACCGGCCCGGGCAGTTACAGACACTCGGTTGCTACGGCCGTCAGGATCTGCTGCCGCTCAGGGCATCCCGGTTTTCGCGCCACTGTGACTGCGGGCAGATGCACAACCCGCCGTTCAGCTTTTCCGCGCTGATAACCCCGGTGCAAAATGATATCCGGCTGCGGTGAAATAACACACCGCCGCCTTACGCAGCCTGACATTTGATCTGCTATTATTATTCGTCTCAGCAAAATCACGGATTTGATCGTTATGACCACAGAAGCACCCGTTTTTTTACTCGCCCCGCCTCAGCGTGATGAAGCGGATTATCTGACCCGCCTGTGCCTGCGCTCAAAACAGCACTGGGGATATGATGAGAAATTTATGGCGACCTGCCGCGATGAACTGACGATTACCTCCGCTGATTTTGACCGTTCGCGGCTGATGACAGCCCGGATTAACGGCAAAATTGCCGGTGTGGTACAACTGACCATCAACCGTCAGGAAGAGAACGGAAAGCTTTCCAAGCTCTTTGTGCATCCGGATTATCTGCATCAGGGAATAGGCAGCGCACTGTATCAGTGGGCAGTCACCTCCGCCCGGACACAGTGTGTCAGCGCGCTGCTGGTCGATGCGGACCCCAATGCGGAAGCATTTTATATCCGCCAGGGTGCCATCCGCATCGGGGAAACGCCGTCTGACTCCCTGCCCGGCCGTGTGCTTCCGCTGTTACTGATTTCGCTGCACTGATACCGGCGCTGTTTTTTTATCCTCTGTTGCCGCATGTTCTGTCAGCCGCGGAAAATCAGCTTCAGTAAACGGCAGTGCGGTCACCGGCAGGTTCCCGGGGTTATTTGTCCGCCACAGTTCAAATGACGCCAGATCCGCCAGAGACCAGTGCAGATAATGCTGAGGCAGTGCCAGCCTCATCCCGGTGGCGGTTTCCTGCGGCGGCAGCGACGGCAGCCGGTCATCACTCACACTGTAATCCCGGCGCAGCACCAGAAATTTCTCCGGCACCCGCTGCTGTTTATCCCACCAGAGCCCGTCGATACGGTCAAACATCTGCCGGGTCACCTCAGCGGGCTGTGCATCCAGCTGTGCCAGTGCCTGCGGAAGAATACCTTCCATTCCCCGGTTAAAATCAGCCACTGAACCGCCGTGCCCCTGCAACAACAACGTGATGGCAAGGCGTGCGCCCAGCAGGTTGGAATAAAGATCTTCAGGTGTAAATGCAGAGATTTCCTCAGAAAAACCGGGAACTGAATGATAACCGTACCACTGAGCAATCTCATGCCATGCTGCCAGACGAAACGCGAGCCGCGCCGCCAGATAGACACTCAGGGTATAACGCTCTGCCGGGTCCTGCGGCGGAGTAAAACGACGGAACTGAATACGGCGGGAAGAGAGCTCGTCTGACAGTGTCAGCATGCGGGCTTCGCCAAGGTGCGGATAAATCAGGGTAAACAGATAATACGTGTAATCGGCAGTATCCCGGACATGTGCAATATCGATAAATCCGCCGCGGCGGGAATAGACGATCCCAAGGTTTTCATTACTCAGGCCGATAACTTCCGCCACACCAAACCAGAAGCTGTCATTATAGACATGCTCCTCCAGACTCTCTGCGGTCAGCACATTACCGATGGTGTAAAACGGCACCGGAACCGGCCCCAGCTTTGCCCGCAGATCATAACCGAACGCGCAGCAGGGGCGCAGCCCGTCGGGTGCGCTCACCCCATCAGCAACCGGAAATACCTGCGCAGCGGTTCCTGTTGTCTGCGGCGAAAGATCGGCTCGGACAACAGGAACGTCCCTCATCCGGCTCTGACAGCCGGATAACAGCACCATCATGACAATTACGGTGATAAATACCCGCATCAGAATGCTTCCCCGACCTGGAAATAAAAACCGCTGCTCTGCTTTCCGACACCAAAATCGAGCCGCACATTCATCCGCGGTTTGAATTCAAAGCGATACCCGACACCCACGTTAGGCAGCCAGTGGCCGCCGCCGAGATGGCGCGCACTCTCACTCATCGTTCCGCTCCCGGCCCAGAGCACAACACCGTGCCGCCAGTCCAGCTTACGACGGTACTCGACCTGGGTTGCGAAGACGTGATTATCCTGATAACGGCCGTCATAATAGCCGCGCATCTGCCGCCCGTTCCCGAGGCGGGAGAACTGATCCCACGGTACATCACCGGATGCAAACCGCGCATAGTTATCAAATGCCAACACCGTTTTGTCATTCAGCGGATAATAATAGTTGTACTGAATCTCAGTGGTATTAAACCGCGTATCACTGCCGAGTGACGGTGCATAATACGTATAACGCAGATCCAGTGCCTGCCCCTGACGGGCATTCGGCAGAAAATCCCGGCTGTCATAACTGAATGTGGCACTAACACCGGAGCTGACAGCATGCCGGTCATAATTATGTTCATCCATATAACGGCTGAACGGCCTGTCCGGAGACGCGGCATTCAGTGTGCTGAAATCCCAGCCTAACCCGAGATAGGTATTATCCGCCACACGGCGCAGCAGTGACGGCGTCAGACGCAGTTGCTGTGACTTATATTCACCGAAATGATCTTTAACGCGCCCGGCCTGATAGCCTTTTCCCCAGTAATCCGTCGGTACATTATTAAGCGTGCCGCTGAGGTAAAAACGCCAGTTATCATTATCCAGATAGGTGTAATTATTCAGGTTCAGACCGAAAGCCCCTGTTGAGGAGGCAAACCCGCTGAGTGATAACGTGGATATTTTACTGTCCGGATTATGGTCTGCCTGATACAGGCCGACCAGAGCCACCCCGATACCCGCTTCCAGTTCAGGGGTATAAAACGGCCCGGGTAATACTCCCCAGTCAATCGTTTTGCTGCGGTCAAACTGATTATTACTGCCCAGTCCGGACAGTGCATCATCAATTTTCTCCCGTGAGGGTAAAAAACCGGCTTTTGCTGTGTGAACCGCCGCCAGACAGGCAATTACCAGCCCGGCAGCGCAATGACGAAATATCATTAAAAACGGAATTCTCCGGAAATAAAGAAGCTGTTACGGTTATTAAAGCCCACTTCTGAAATTATATTAAAATTGCGGGTCACTTCTAACCGGGCTCCGACCAGATTGCTCCATTTATGGGCAAGATGCTGTTCAACATCGAATTTCATTCCCGGATCATCCAGCGCATTCACAAAATCCTGGAATTGTCCCGGTAAACTCAGCCCGCTGATATCCCCTTTAAAACGCTGAGTAATATCCTGGTACATTGCCCCTGTCCAGACCTGCAACTTGGTATTTCCCTGCCCGGCAATTAATGGTGAGAAGACAAATTCATAGCCGACACGCGGAGAAATCACCAGTGCTTTAATATCGCCATCGAGGATATCCAGATTGGTTTTGGTATAATTAAGATCGACCGTTCCGAAAAACTGGTTATATCCGCCGGCCAGTGTCATACCCGCACCATAGGTTTTACCTTCGAAATCCAAATCGAACGGCTGTCCTTCCAGGAATTTCAGCGGTAATTTTGCAAACCCGAGATCAAAGGCGCCGCCATTCAGAATAGTATGGGATTTACCTTTGGTTTTACCGTATAAACCATAGACGTTCATAAACGGAAAAATCCAGGAATCCACTTTCAGCATATGTGTTTCACTTTTTTCCCGGGTATGGCCCGCATCGACTGATAATGCACCCGCTGTCTCCGGGTTTTTCGGCATAATAAAGCCGATTTTATCCACCACAATATCCTGCCGCAGATTCATATAGTTATAACCGACACCAAACGGCTCCGGAATATCATAACCGCGGGCACGGGCTTCATCGCCCCAGATAGGCAGAATACGGGATTGGGATTCAGAAGGACGGGTAGCATCAAGAGAACCATCTTCCTTTTGTACTGAGCCGCCGGACTGGCTGACACTTAATGACAATGAAGGGCCGTCCGCATAAGAAAAAGCGCTCAGGCTCAGTGAGCCGGTAATAATCAGAGTATGAAATATCGGGCGTAACATAATATAAGCCGGTTTCGTTTAATTAAATGGTGATGAATTCTAACGGCTAATTTTACTAAATTACGGACTTTACGTGCGATAATTAGTAATAATTGCTATATCCGGCAAGTTATTATTCCATTGAGTTACAATAACGCGAATTAACCATCAGATTATAAAGAACAAATATCACTCAAAATGAGAATCGTTATTTTTCACAGACAACCTGCATATCTTATTTTAAGTGAGACAATTTAAATAATAAGATCATTAACTTTCAATATTGCGGGAGTTACGCCATTTCCTTATAACTATAACCGCACCACATCAGAGTGCGCTTAATATAAAAGGAGTAATATAATGGCTCGTAAAGTTAAATTAACCATGGTTGATAAAGGCGAACTTGGTCATATTTATCCGCAGACTGTAGTTTATAATGTCGGCAGAAAAAATTACCTTCTGGCAGAAGATGAAGAAGGCAATTACCTGGTTAAGCCTGTTTATGAAAATGGTACACTGGGTGATAGCATCGTCAGTAAAAACTTCGGTTGTTACTATGATATTATTCAGGCTGCTTATGATGATGTTACTGCAACCACTTATATCTGTGCGGTCAGCTTAGCCGGTAAAACCATGGAAGTTTATGCGACCACCACACTCGGACTGGTCAGCAGATTTGAATTTGACTATGTCATCGATGATCGTAAGACATTTAACTTCTTCTTCATCGAAGGACGTCTGTATGTTTACCAGGGTGGTGAAGATGCAAATGGTAAATATACCGTAACTTCTATTCGTGTGACCGAAGAATAATAAAAATTATATCACTAAATAAATATCCATAAAATATAACAGGATGATATCTGAATATATCAGATATTCATTATTACGCCGGATTTCTGATTAGTTTTAAAACAGGGTTTTAATCTGTTATTCCCGATCAGAACGGCGGTCTGTTTGTATAAACCAAGTGTGATTGCTCAGGGAGCAGAGCAGCACAACATGGTGAAGCCGCGTAAATGTATATTGCGCGGCTTTTTGCGTGATATTCTCATCTTACCTCCGGTTTTTGCGATCCTGCTCCACCCTTTTCAATAATTCACCGCAGTGCGGGAAGGAATCCCCTTTTTCATCAGAATCTGTGTTATTTTAAGCACATTAATGAAGACTGTACCCGGGGCGGGCAGTTGATAAACCGTAACTTTCTCAGTGTGTTAACAGAATCCCTATGACTGACAACCAAAACTTCGAATCCCATACCCCTATGATGCAGCAGTATTTCCGGCTCAAAGCACAGCACCCGGATATTCTGATGTTTTACCGGATGGGTGACTTCTATGAGCTGTTCTTTGATGATGCCAAACGGGCTGCGCAGTTACTGGATATTTCACTGACCAAACGCGGCCAGACCGCCGGTCAGCCGATCCCGATGGCCGGGGTGCCGCATCATGCGGTTGAGGGTTATCTGGCAAAACTGGTTCAGCTCGGGGAATCTGTTGCTATCTGTGAGCAAATCGGCGATCCGGCCACCAGCAAAGGCCCGGTTGAGCGTAAAGTGATCCGTATCGTCACACCGGGAACCGTCAGTGATGAAGCCCTGTTACAGGAGCGCCAGGATAACCTGCTCGCGGCGGTCTGGCAGGATGCGCGCGGGTTTGGTTATGCCACCCTGGATATCACATCCGGCCGTTTCCGTATCCTCCAGTTAGAGGATAAAGACGCGATGGCCGCGGAATTGCAGCGTACCCGCCCGGCTGAACTGCTCTATCCGGAAGATATGGCGGATTTCGCCATTATTCAGAATCAGAAAGGGCTGCGCCGCCGTCCGTTGTGGGAATTTGAACTGGAAACTGCCCGTCAGCAGCTGACATTACAGTTCGGTACCCGCGATCTGCACGGTTTTGGTGTGGAAAATGCCCCGCTGGCCTTACAGGCCGCAGGATGCCTGCTGCAATATGTCAAAGATACCCAGCGCACCTCGCTGCCGCATATCCGCAGTGTGACACTGGAAAATCTTCAGGAAAATGTGATTCTGGATGCCGCTACGCGCCGCAATCTGGAAATCACCCAGAACCTCAGCGGCGGTACCGAAAATACCCTCTCCTCCGTACTGGATCTGTGTGTAACCCCGATGGGCAGCCGGATGCTCAAACGCTGGCTGCACTCCCCGCTGCGTGACAGAGCCGTGCTCGCCAACCGCCAGCAGGCGATTGCCGCGCTGACGGATATCAGCCCGGATTTGCAACCGGTTCTGCGGCAGATAGGCGACCTCGAACGGGTGCTGGCGCGTCTGGCGCTGCGTACCGCCCGTCCGCGTGACCTGGCGCGGATGCGTCACGCTTTTTCTCAGTATCCGGATATTCAGGCACAGCTGAGTGCCGTCTCTGATCCTTATATTCAGACACTGCAACAGCGTATCGGTCAGTTTGATGAATTACAGTCACTGCTGGAACGCGCGGTAGTTGAAGCGCCGCCGGTGCTGGTGCGGGACGGTGGTGTTATCGCTCCCGGCTACAATGAGGAACTGGATGAGTGGCGCGCACTGGCTGACGGTGCCAGTGATTATCTCGATAAACTGGAGATCCGCGAACGCGAAAAACTCGGTATCGATACACTGAAAGTCGGATTTAATGGTGTGCACGGCTACTATATTCAGGTCAGCCGCGGACAAAGCCACCTGGTACCGATCCATTACGTACGCCGCCAGACGCTGAAAAACGCCGAACGCTATATCATTCCGGAACTAAAAGAGTATGAAGATAAGGTTCTGACTTCCAAAAGCAAAGCACTGGCGATTGAAAAAGCCCTCTATGAGGAGCTGTTTGATCTGCTACTGCCGCACCTGGAAGCACTTCAGCGCAGCTCAGATACCCTGGCGGAACTGGATGTGCTCACCAACCTGGCTGAGCGCGCAGAGACCCTCAATTACACCTGTCCGCAACTGACAGATAAAGTCGGTATTCAGATCACCGGCGGCCGTCACCCGGTTGTCGAACATGTGCTGACAGAACCGTTTATCGCCAACCCGCTGGCAATGTCACCACAGCGCCGCCTGCTGATCATCACCGGCCCGAATATGGGCGGTAAGAGTACCTATATGCGGCAGACAGCACTTATCACGCTGCTCGCGTATATCGGCAGCTTTGTCCCGGCGGAAAAAGCGGTTATCGGCCCGGTGGATCGGATTTTCACCCGTGTCGGCGCATCTGATGATCTGGCGTCCGGCCGTTCCACTTTTATGGTGGAAATGACAGAAACCGCCAATATCCTGCATAACGCCACGGAACAGAGCCTGGTGCTGATGGATGAAATCGGGCGCGGGACATCCACCTATGATGGTTTATCGCTGGCCTGGGCCTGTGCGGAAAGCCTGGCAAACCGGATCAAAGCACTGACACTGTTTGCCACTCACTATTTCGAGCTGACCACGCTGCCGGAGAAACTGGAAGGCGTGGCCAATATCCATCTGGATGCGGTTGAGCACGGTGATACCATCGCCTTTATGCACAGCGTGCAGGATGGTGCTGCCAGCAAAAGTTACGGCCTCGCAGTGGCGCTGCTTGCCGGTGTGCCGCGTGATGTGATTAAACGCGCGAAACAGAAACTGCGCGAGCTGGAGTCTCTGTCACTGAATGCCACCGCCAGCCATGTGGAAACACCGCAAATGAATCTGCTGGATGCACCGGAAGAACCGGCTCCGGCACTGGACGCGCTGGCGGGGATTAATCCGGATTCACTGACACCGCGTCAGGCGCTGGACTGGCTTTACCGCCTGAAAGAGATGCTCTGACAGCCGGACAAAAGAAAAAGGGGGGAATAAATTCCCCCCTTCTTGCATAAATAATTTTTGTAACAGCATGAGAACGTTGTTTTACGGATCACTCAGTTAAACAGTGAATTCTCACATAGCCCGTGATTATGCAGGATATCTTTCAGGCGGCGTAAACCTTCCACCTGAATCTGCCGCACGCGTTCGCGGGTTAAACCAATCTCACGCCCCACATCTTCCAGTGTCGCGGCCTCATAGCCGAGCAGGCCGAAACGGCGTGCCAGCACTTCCCGCTGCTTCGGATTCAGCTCATACAGCCACTTCACAATGCTCTGCTGCATGTTGTTATCCTGCAAACGGTTTTCCGGTGTGACATCATTTTCGTCAGAGAGGATATCCAGCAGTGCTTTGTCTGAATCCGCGCCCACAGGGATATCCACTGAGGTAATACGCTCATTCAGGCGCAGCATACGGCTGACATCACCCACCGGTTTATCCAGTTGTTCGGCAATCTCTTCTGCTGTCGGCTCATGATCCAGCTTTTGAGCCAGTTCACGGGCGGTACGCAGATAGACATTAAGCTCTTTGACAATATGGATAGGGAGACGGATGGTGCGGGTCTGATTCATGATAGCCCGTTCAATAGTCTGACGGATCCACCATGTGGCATAGGTAGAAAAACGGAAGCCTTTTTCGGGATCAAATTTCTCCACAGCCCGGATCAGACCGAGGTTACCCTCTTCAATCAGATCAAGCAGTGCCAGCCCGCGGTTACTGTAACGGCGGGAGATTTTAACCACCAGGCGGAGGTTACTTTCAATCATACGCTGGCGCGCTGCGGGATCACCCCGCAGGGCGCGCCGTGCAAAAAAGACTTCTTCTTCTGCGCTGAGCAGCGGTGAAAAGCCTATCTCACCAAGATAAAGCTGAGTGGCGTCGAGGACACGCTGACTGACATTCTGCACGAACTCAATGTCCGGACCGGGATCGTCAGATTCGCTCTCCTCTGCCAGCTGTTTCTCATCAAACAGCTCTTCATCTTCAGCCTGCTCGGCGGCAAAATCTTCGTCGTATAACTCGTTAGCATTCAGTGGATTACGGCTCATCAGCTTGCTCCTACCCCGATAATTCAGGCAGAACAAGCTGTTCTGCCGTTTATCGCTGCGGTAAGTACTGCAGCGGGTTGACTGATTTTCCCTTGTAACGAATTTCAAAATGTAATCTTACGGATGTGGTTCCGCTGCTGCCCATCGTGGCAATTTTCTGACCAGCTGCGACGTCCTGCTGATCTTTAACCAGGATGGAATCGTTATGTGCATAGGCGGTCAGGAAATCATCGTTGTGTTTGATGATGACCAGATTGCCGTAGCCGCGTAACGCATTACCGGTATACACCACTTTACCCGGTGCTGAAGCAAAAACAGGCTGTCCACGTGTACCACCGATATCAATACCCCGGTTACCGCTGGTAGGTCCTGTGTAGTTGGAAATGACTTTGCCTTCCGCTGGCCAGCCCCATTTAAAGGAACCACTATTTACGGCGACAGGCGCGCTGGTTGTTGTTGCCGGAGCGGTAACGGCTGCAGTTGTTGCCGCTGTGGTAGCAGCAGTGCCGTTATTCGCTTTTGCCTGTGCGGTGACCTGAGATGAGAGCATCTTACCGCCGGCCGGTTTAGCGCCTGAAGATTCAGAATACGCATTAGTTGGTTGAGAATCAACCACCCTGTTTTGCGGAGTATTCTTATTTGTCGCGACCTGAGTTCCGCTGCTGACCGGTGCAACGGTATTGCCGCCGTTGCTTAACCGAATCACCTGCCCTTCGTTCAGGCTGTACGGCTCAGGAATATTATTTTGTGCTGCCAGTTCGCGGAAGTCAGACCCGGAGATATAAGCAATGTAAAATAAAGTATCACCACGCTGAACGGTATAGGTATTTCCGTTGTAACTGCCTTTCGGGATCGCATCATAATTGCGGTTGTACTGAATCCGGCCATCGTTACTGGTCTGCACACCAGCGGCACGCGGCTGCTGCACACTCCGGCTTACCGGCTGTGTATTATTGGCAGAACTGAGCTGAGGACGTACCGGCATCGGCGTGGATACAGAAGTACTGTTGTTATCATTACCTGCTGTCATAACCGGAGCACTGCTGCTTTCTTCCACACTGCTGATTGGTGCGGCATGATACGGCGTTGAGCATCCGGCCAGAACCGTGCTCATCAGTGACCCAATAGCAACCCATCGTATTGTTTTCATAGGGTTTCTTGAGTTCATATTCCTTCTCCCGAAACTGGAAATAGTGCGAAAACTGACAATCAGAAATTCACCACGCGGCCGCAGACCGCATGGCAGGATTGTATTATTAAAACAGATACTAAGCGAAATGAAAAAGTCTTGTTACTAAAATAGCCATTTTTATCCAAGATCCCCGTGGATCAGGGGAACAAACCGGACAGTTCCGATCGATTGGGTATGAAAATCATTGCCCCGGCGGCGGATAAGTTTAAGCATCTGCTGCTGTTCTCCCACCGGTATCACCATCCGCCCGTTATCCGCCAGCTGACCGAGCAGCGCGGGCGGAATATCACTGGCGGCAGCGGTAACAATAATGCCGTCAAACGGACCACGGGATGGCCATCCTTCCCAGCCGTCGCCGTGACGGGTGGAAATATTGTGCAGATCAAGTTGTTTAAAGCGGCGTTTGGCATGCCACTGTAATCCTTTGACCCGCTCAACCGAATAAACATGTGCCGCAAGATGTGCGAGTATCGCCGTCTGATAGCCGGAGCCGGTGCCGATTTCCAGCACATGCGCCTGCGGAACCGGTTCCAGCAGTTCTGTCATTTTCGCCACCATAAACGGCTGGGAGATAGTCTGCCCGTAGCCTATCGGCAGCGCGGTGTTGTCCCAGGCTTTATGTGTCAGCGCCTCATCGACAAAGTTCTCCCGCGGGACAGCCGCCATCGCCTGTAACAGACGTTCATCGCGGATCCCGGCCTGACGTAACTGTGTAATCAGATCCTGTACCACCCGGCGGATCATTCCTGTATCACCCCTGCTTTTTGTAACCAGTCTGCTAATTTTTCCTGCACGCTGTAGGCTGTCAGATCAACATGCAGTGGTGTGACGGAAACATAACCGGCATCGACAGCCGCAAAATCGGTATCCGGCCCGGTATCCAGTTTTTCCCCCGGAGGGCCGAGCCAGTACAGCGGATTTCCTTTCGGGTCTGTCTGTGTGTAAACCACATCCGGTGCCCGGCGGGTTCCGCAGCGGGTGACTTTCATCCCTTTGATCTCACTGAGCGGGATATCGGGAACATTCACGTTCAGAATATTACCGGCCCGCAGCGGCACCTGTTGCAGCATAGTCAGCAGACGGCAGGTGATTTCCGCCGCCGTATCATAATGGGTGTCACCGTTCAGGGAGACTGCTATCGCGGGTAATCCCAGATGGCGCCCTTCCATTGCTGCCGCCACCGTACCGGAGTAAATCACATCATCCCCGAGATTCGGGCCGCAGTTAATCCCGGAAACCACAATTTCCGGACGCGGACGCATCAGCAGGTTAGCACCAATATAGACACAATCGGTCGGCGTGCCTTCCACCAGCGCAATATCGCCGTTTTCATGCACCACCGTACGCAGCGGACGATCAAGCGTCAGCGCATTGGATGCCCCGCTGCGGTTGCGGTCAGGTGCAATCACCTGCACATGATAAGTACGCCGCAGTGCCTCAGACAGTGTCCGGATACCCGGCGCACTGACGCCGTCATCATTACTCACCAGAATTCGCAGCACAACGGTATCCTTTTTATCAGTCACAGATCATTTATCACGACAGAAAACTATTTTATCAAGTTAGCCGCGATAAAAAAGGGTTATAACAGATTTAGTCTGATTGCTTTTTTCATATTCACCTGCATGATACTGCTATTATTATTTATAACTGAAAGGATTTCTGCATGGCTATCTGTCAACGCATCACAGCAACCCTGTTCACGGCACTGACGGCCGGACTGCTTCTGGTCTCAGAGGCACTTGCGCTGTCTCCTCAGGAAGAGACACGGGTGGAGAATTTACTGACTGCGGTCGGGAAGCAGGAACAGCTGATTTTTATCCGCAACGGCAGTGAGCATAATGCCGCCGACGCGGAATCGCATCTGCGCCTGAAATTAAGTAAAACGAAAAAACGTCTGAAAACCGCAGAGCAGTTCGTGGATAAAGTAGCGTCAGGATCTTCTGTCAGCGGTAAACCGTATCAGGTGAAACTGCCGGGCAACGACCCGGTGGATGCAAAAATTTACCTGACTGAGTTGCTGACTGAAACAGACAAAGCCGCCGCGGCAAAAACAGAATAAAAATGCAGTCAAAAAAACAGAACGAAAAAGGGCAGAAATATTATTTCTGCCCTTTTCATTTTAATCAGTCAGTTGATTATTCACTGAATTCCGCCGCCTGATCCGCTTCCAGCTCAATAATTTCGCGGACAACACTGGTGGCGAAACTGCCGGCCGGCAGGAAAAAGGATAAACGGACGGTTTCATCATCCATCCATTCCGATGTGAAATCTTCCGGATACAGCATCAGCGCACGACGGGCATTATCTGCCCCCTCTTTCGCCGCCAGCTGCCACAGAGACTGCCACGGTGCCAGTTGTTCCGTTTCAAACGCCAGTGCCGCATCCAGCGTTCCCAAATCACCCTTACCCGGTAACGGTGCGGTAATACGCAGTTCACGGTTATCCAGACGCTTCTGTACATCCGCCAGTTCATCCGCCTGAACCGCAAACCAGCTGCCGCGACCGGCGAGTTGTACCGCATCCCCCTGCAATACCGTTGCCTGAAGATGTTGTGTCAGACGGGCATCCGCTACCGCATTGAACATCGCACTGCGGGCCGCTGAGAGATAAAAACCGCGTTTGCTGCGATCTTTCACACTGATTTCGCCGTCAGCCCAGCGCCGGGCAAAATACAGGTTCTGTCCGTTGCGCCCGAAACGCTGCTCACCGAAATAATTCGGCACCCCGGACTGTGCAATCTGTTGCAGACGCTGTTCTGTCGCGGCACGATCACTGATCCGGCGCAGCACAATGGTAAAGTGGTTGCCTTTCAGTGCGCCGATCCGCAGTTTCCGTTTCTGGCGGTTAACCGCCAGAACTTCACAGCCTTCAAGCTGCATCTGCGTGAAATCCGGTGTCTCTTTTCCCGGCATCTGCAGGCAGAACCACTGTTCGGTAACCGCGTGGCGATCTTTCAGCCCGGCGTAACTGACTGCACGGGCGGCAATTTTGGCGAATTTCGCCAGTTCTTCCGCCACAAACCGCGTATTGCAGCCGGTTTTCCGGATGCGGACCATCACATGTTCGCCATCACCGTCCGGTTCAAAACCCAAATCTTCCTGTACCAGAAAATCTTCCGGCTGCGCTTTCAGCACACCGGTTGCCGCCGGTTTACCGTGAAAGTAACTGACCGGGAGACTCATGCTTCAGCCTTCACAAGTAACGCCACCGCCTCACAGGCGATCCCTTCTTTGCGGCCGGTGAAACCGAGTTTCTCGGTAGTCGTGGCTTTCACATTGATATCATCCATATGGCACTGTAAATCTTCCGCCAGATTCACACGCATCTGCGGGATATGCGGCAGCATTTTCGGTGCCTGGGCGATAATCGTGACATCCAGGTTACCCAGCCGGTACCCTTTTTCCTGAATACGGCGGAAAGCTTCACGCAGCAGCACACGGCTGTCCGCACCTTTATAGGCAGGATCGGTATCCGGGAATAATTTACCGATATCCCCCAGCGCCGCAGCGCCCAGTAATGCATCAGTGGCGGCATGCAGGGCGACATCACCGTCGGAATGCGCCAGTAATCCCTGCTCGTAAGGAATGCGGACACCCGCAATCACAATCGGGCCTTCACCACCGAAGGCATGAACATCAAAACCGTGTCCGATTCTCATCATGTTGTCTGTTCCTTATTGTTATTGGACAGGTAGAACCCGGCAAGTGCGAGATCTTCCGGCTGTGTGACTTTAATATTGTCCGCCCGGCCGGGCACCAGCAAAGGCTGATAGCCGCAGAACTCCAGTGCGGAGGCTTCATCGGTGATCACCGCCTGCTGAGACAGCGCCTGTTGCAGACAGGTGCGCAGCAGATGAAGCGGGAAAAATTGCGGGGTCAGCGCATGCCAGAGCTGTGTGCGCTCAACGGTATGATCAATACCGGTATATCCGGCAGATGTTACCCCCCGCTTCATGGTATCGCGTACCGGTGAGGCCAGAATCGCGCCCTGCACGCGGTTATCAGTCTGAGTGTCAGACATAACCGCCAGCAGCCGGTTCAGATCGGATAACTGCAAACAGGGGCGTGCAGCATCATGCACCAGTACCCAGCTGTTTTCCGGAGTATGATCCGCGAGATAGTCGAGACCCGCCAGAACAGAATCCGCGCGCTCGCCGCCGCCGGTGACAGTTCTGATATGCGGATGGCGCGCCACCGGTAATGTACTGAACACTGTATCGTGCGGATGCAGCGCCACCACCACCTGAGTAATACGCGGGTGTTCCAGCAGAATAGCGAGTGTGTGTTCCAGAATGGTTTTTCCGGCAATAATGAGGTATTGCTTGGGGCATTCGCACTGCATCCGGGTACCGATACCGGCAGCCGGGATCAATGCCGTGACCGGAGCATCATCAGAAATACCGGATAAGTCCGGTGCCGGTTGTGAACCGGTCATTGCGGAAGAAAGTATTGTCATAGCGATTAGTTACTGCGACTTTGTGACTGCGCATTCTGCTGAGTCCGTTTTTCGGACAGGACACGGTAAAAGCTTTCGCCGGGCTTGATCATGCCTAATTCACTGCGTCCGCGTTCTTCGATGGCTTCAAGCCCGTCATTCAGATCGCCGATTTCAGCAAATAACTGCTCATTACGGGCTTTGAGCTTCACATTTGCCTGTTCTGATGCAACAACATCTTCACTGACCAATACATAGTCGTGAATACCGTTTTTCCCCAGCCACAATGAATATTGCAGCCAGCCCAGAATAACCAAAAGTAATAGCGTCAGTTTGCCCATCACTGCCCCCGAAAAGATCGGCTAATCTTCCCATAAGATCGGCGCGGATGCTACTGTTCCGTCCGTTATTCGGACAGAAGATCAGTAAACATCCCGCTGATAACGCTTTGCTGTCCGTAATCCGTTCAGAAAAACCAGCGCTTCTTCTGCTGACATGGCTCCTTCACTGCGGATAATATCCGGCAGCACGGCATCAACATCCTTTGCCATCCGGAAGGCATCCCCGCACACATACAGATATGCGCCCTGCTCCAGCCAGCGCCAGACCGTTTCCCGCCTTTCTGCGAGTTTATCCTGCACATAAACCTTCTGCGGCTGATCCCGCGACCAGGCGGTTGTCAGTTCTGTCAGTACGCCCTGACGCACAAAATCCGTCAGTTCCGCCTCATACAGAAAATCACTTTTTTCATGCGGATTGCCGGTGATCAGCCAGTTTTTCCCGCCGGACTGCTGTGCCGCCCGTTGCTGAAGAAAAGCACGGAACGGCGCAATACCGGTGCCGGGCCCTATCATAATCACCGGTTTTTCAGGATCATCCGGCAGGCGGAAGTGGTCATTATGCTCAATAAAACAGGCGACGGTGTCCCCGGGCTGTAACTGGTGAGTCAGATAACGGGTTGCTGCGCCGTAACGGGCGCGTCCGTCTGTGCTGTACTCCACCACACCGGCGGTCAGATGCACCTCATCCGGTGAAACCAGCGGCGAAGAGGAAATGGAGTACAGACGCGGCATCAGCGGAGACAGGCAATCGGCCCAGGCCTGTGCGGAGGTCTGTACCGCAAACTCACGGACCATATCCGCCACCGGTCTGCGCTGCGCATACGCCGTCAGCTGCTGCGGGTCCGCAATCATATCCAGCAGTTCCGGTGCATTACTGAGACGGGCATACGCCGCCACAACCGGTGCACTGTTGATGGTCAGTTCACACTGTGTCAGCAGAGCCTCACGCAGAGAATACGATTTTCCTTTCAGCGTAACGCGTTCATTACCATCAAACCAGAGCAGTCCCAGCAGCTCACTGACCAGTTCCGGACTGTTTTCCGGATACACTCCCAGCGCATCACCGGTCTGATAGCGTAATCCGGTGCCGCTGATATCCAGCACCACCTGACAGACATGCTTTTCCGACGCCGGAGCGGTCAGGCGCACAACACGGCGCAGAACCGCAGACTGTGGTTTGTTACGCTGATGCGGCTGTGAATCAATCTGCACCACAGTATTGTGAACAAAACGGCGGAGTTTTTCCTCATCCGCAGGCTGCGTCAGGTTCAGCAGTTCAGGGAGCAGCTGAGAGATCCAGCTATCTGCGGTGGTCTGATAATCACTGTCAGCTTCCGCCCGCGGCAGAAGCCGCTGAGCGCCGAGAGCATGGAGACGGTTATCAAAATTCTTTCCGGCCTGACAAAACTGCGGATAAGCCCGGTTTCCCAGCGCCAGTACCGCATAGCGGGTATCTGTCAGTAAAGGTGCCTGAACGGAATGAAGAAAATGGAACAGCGGCAGGGCTTCTTCCGGCGCATCCCCGTCCCCGGTGGTCGCACAGATAAGTACCACCAGCGGGGATCCGGGGAACCCGGTGAGTAAGATATCCCCGGCATTCACCAGCCGTACCGCCCGCTGCGCACTGAATAACTGATCGCGAAGAGATTCCGCAACGCGCCGGGCATTGCCGGTCTGGGAGGCAGCGATCAGCAGAATATCCGCGGCTTCCTGTGCCGCTGCAGGCTGAGTTTCCTCTGCCCGTTCACGGCACCAGGCAGATAACCAGTTCAGTTGTCCGGAGGTAAGGGTATGAAGTAACGGTTGCAGTTTCTGCCAGTCAGGCGCGGAGAGCGGACAGGTTGTGGTCGGCGATGTCATAGTAAACCCGGTAAATGAGTGTATTCGTTATTATTCTGACGTTCCAACATAGAGAAAAGAGCGTGATTTGTCGATGCCGGAATAACACAGGGGTTCTGTTATTTATCTGTCACTTTGCTGTTTTTTGGTAACATTTTCACTGAATATTGCGTAAAATGACGCTTTTCATCCGCTATATCGTCATTATCCGGAGAGAGTTATGACCACCACGATTTTTAAAGAGTTCCAGTTTGAAGCCGCCCACCACCTGCCGCACGTACCGGAAGGCCATAAATGCGGGCGTCTGCACGGGCATTCATTCCTTGTCCGCCTGGAACTGAGTGGTGAAGTGGATGCACATACCGGCTGGCTGATCGACTTCGCCGAGGTAAAACAGGCGTTCAAACCGATTTATGACCGTTTGGATCACCACTATCTCAATGAGATCCCGGGGCTGGAAAATCCGACCAGCGAAGTGCTGGCTGAGTGGATCTGGCAGCAGACCAAACCGCTGCTGCCGATGCTGAGTGCCGTGCTGGTCAAAGAGACCTGTACCGCCGGTTGTGTTTACCGCGGTGAATAATCAGGCAATATTGAGATATTTGTGAGTCTGCATCGAGAAACGCCAGTTTCGCGCGATGCAGGTTTCAATACAGAGTGCGGTTGCCGCCGGTTTCTGACTGATCGGCTGCAATGCCACCACCGGATGTTTATCCCCCGGCAGTTTTGCCAGCAGTAAATCCAGTTCATCAATATCCCGCTGCCGCCCGACCGGGTGTTTGACCTCATCAGCCCGCAGCAGAGAAGGTGTCAGCACATCATAACCGCCGCGCATATTCACTTTCGGGGATACCGTCACCCAGGTGTTCTCACTGCACTGCACCGGTTGTGTACCGCTGGTTTCAATCTGGCACCCGTAACCCCGCGCTTCCAGTACCGCTGTCAGAGGCCGCAGGTCATATAAACACGGTTCACCGCCGGTGATCACCACATGCCGGGCAGTATAACCTTTCGCCTCAAACTGCATAATAATGCTGTCAGCATCCAGAGAAGCCCAGCGGTCATCTTCCTGTGTTTTACTCATCATATCTTCCGCTGAGCAGGCTTTTTCCGGCAGCTGCTCCCAGGTATGTTTGGTATCACACCAGCTGCACCCGACAGGACAGCGCTGTAAGCGGACAAAAATCGCCGGGACGCCGGTAAAAACGCCTTCCCCCTGCAATGTCTGAAAGATTTCGTTAATAGGGTATTGCATCACTCATCTGTTCCTTACGTTTAAGACTGTATTATTGCAGATAATTATCCCGTCAGCATGACTCTTTATGTTAAAGTACCGGGTTGACTCTGACCGCGTTTCACATCAGTAAAAACGCTGCTCATCACGACAGCGACAGGATTAATACATGAAAGAAAATAATACGGCGCTACGACGGGGGCTTACAGGGCGGCATATCCGCTTTATGGCTCTCGGTTCGGCGATAGGCACCGGCCTGTTTTACGGCTCGGCGGCCTCTATTGAGCAGGCGGGTCCTGCTGTTCTGCTGGCCTACCTTATCGGGGGTGCGGCAGTCTTTATGGTGATGCGTGCACTGGGCGAAATGGCCGTTCACCATCCTGTCCCGGGTTCATTTTCACAATATGCCAGCCATTATATGGGACCGCTCGCCGGCTTCCTCACCGGCTGGAACTACGTTTTTGAAATGCTGATTGTCTGTCTTGCGGACGTCACCGCTTTCGGCTTCTATATGAAACTCTGGTTCCCGGATGTCGATCAGTGGATCTGGGTTCTGGGGATCGTCTGTTTCATTGGCGCGCTGAATTTATGTCACGTGAAGATATTCGGGGAGATGGAGTTCTGGCTCTCGATTATCAAAGTGACCGCGATTATCGCCATGATTGTCGGCGGCGCCGCAATTATGCTGTTCGGCTTCGGCCAGGAAACCGCACATCCTACCGGTATCAGTAACTTATGGGAATTCGGCGGCTTTATGCCGAACGGGATAAGCGGGGTCATAGCTTCACTCGCCATTGTGATGTTTGCCTTCGGCGGTATTGAAGTTATCGGTATTACCGCCAGCGAAGCGCAGAATCCGGAAAAAACTATTCCGAAAGCGATCAACGCAGTACCGCTGCGTATTCTGCTGTTCTATGTGCTGACACTGTTTATTCTGATGTGTATCTTCCCGTGGAACCAGATCGGCCATAACGGCAGCCCGTTTGTGCAGATTTTCGAGAAACTGAATATCTCTTACGCGGCCAATATTCTGAACCTGGTGGTGATCACCGCAGCGGTATCAGCCATTAACAGTGATATCTTCGGCGCAGGCCGGATGATGTACGGTATGGCGCAGGAAGGTCAGGCGCCGAAATCCTTTATGAAGCTCACCAAAAATGGTGTGCCGTGGATGACCGTTCTGGTGATGAGTGCGGTTCTGCTGGTCGGTGTGGTTCTGAACTACCTGATCCCTGAAAAAATCTTCATCATTATCGCTTCTATCGCAACATTCGCAACCGTATGGGTCTGGCTGATGATTCTGTTATCTCAGGTGGCAATGCGCCGCAAGATGAAACCGGAAGAGGTCAAAACCCTGAAATTCCCGGTACCGATGTGGCCGGTCGCACCCGCTCTGACCATTGCCTTTATGGTCTTTGTCATTGCACTTCTGGGTTACTTCCCGGATACCCGCGTAGCATTGATGGTGGGAATTGCCTGGGTGCTGATCCTGACAGTGGGTTATTTTGCCGGTGTAAAAAAACGGGCATAAACAGATAACATACTGTTCAGAAAACAATAAACCGGGTGAATAAAACACCCGGTTTTTTTATATCCTGTTATCAGGGTTCACTGTCAATACGCTGAATGCGGGAGCCCATAATCTGTAATGTTCTGAGCACCATATTAATACCTTTAAGCGTATCCTGATCTTTCAGTAACTTATAGGTATTACGGAAATTGTACTTTTCATCACTGTACATCATTTCCATTTTAGCCTTATTCAGCGCCAGCCCGCTTTCCCACAGCAGTGCAATACCGGACTCCGCATTATCGGCCAGTTTATTGACTTCATTTTTACCGATAATATCAACCAGATCCGATACCAGGGACAGCAGATCGATCACATTATCAAAGCGGTTCAGCTGCATTAATACCGCCAGTTTTTCCGCTGTCTCTGCGGATAATTCGGGTTTTGGTGCAGCAGCGTGTTCATTCATTTGTTCTGTTGCAGACATTGCTGTTTCCTCCGTTATACCAGGCCACGAACGGTTGACCAGTACAAACCGCGGTTAAAACCGGTACGCAGCAGGCCGCCCAGTTTTGTTGCCGGTGTCGGTAACACATCATGCTTATAATCATACTGGAGCGGCATCCCCGCATTCAGTCCCATCTGCGCGACCGCCTGAACCCGTCCGTCATAAATAGCCGTGGTATAGCCGAAACGCATCTCGCCGATAATATTATCCACCACGACAGTTGACTGATTATGGCAACTGCCCGCCGCTTTACTGATCGGCAGATCCACGGTATCCCCGAGGACATAGACATTTTTCAGCCCGTACACCTGCAACGTTTCCGGATCTGTCGGCAGCCAACCCTCTTCCGGGTCGCCGTCGGATAATCCGGTATTACGTACAGATTCCACCGCAGAAATCGGCGGTGTGCCTATCAGCAGATCAAACGGCTGCTCTTCGCCTTCTTTGGAGTAAGCAATCTTTTTCTCAGGGCAAACCCGCTCCAGCGTAAAGCCACGCTGTGCCTGAATATTGCGTTCCTGAAAAACAGACGGGAGTACTTCACAAACATCTTTTTGCATAAACAGGCAGTTACGCAGAAGTTGCGATACGGTCGGATAGGTATAAACGATTTCGATATCCTGACGGACACGGCGCTGGCGGAAATAATCATCCAGCATCAGCGTGGTTTCCATCGGAGCAATACCGCACTGGTGAGGTACATTCGGGGTATTCGGGAAAGAGACAGTAATAAAAATCCGCCCTTTTTCAAACTTAGCCAGTTTTTCAGCCAGCTGACGGGCGGGTTGGTACTGATAGAAATGATCGGCCGCTTCTTTCATTCCGGAAATCCGGTCAGGTCGCGGCTGACAACCAGTTGCGATTACGAGGTAGTCATACCCGTATTTGGTACCGTTTTTTCCCTGCAACGTCTGGGATGCGAAATCAAAATGCTCAACACGGTCATGAATAAACTGAATTTCAGGGCGAAGCAGAGAGCGTTGCGACTTGCGTAATTCTTCTTTCAGATACAGATTAAAAGCAACATACATAAACGCAGGTTTATAATAGTGCCATTCACTGTCCGAAATCAGGACAACTTCCACTTTCTTCTGATAAATATCATTTAACAGCTTTCTGGTCAGAATATTTGCGACCATCGTGCCGCCGGCACCGCCGCCAACAATAACAATACGCTGCATTTAGTTTCTCCGGTTAATTATTTAACATTAAAATTAAATAAATGACACACAACACCAACACGGAGTTAACTATAGCAGTTAGTTAATCATTCTTACTTATATAATCTATACTTATATATTATTTTTTTGATACAAAGCGAATTATTGAAATTCTGCTATCAAAGGATGGTGATCTGAAGCATCTGTCTGCATAACATCCGATAAAACCAGTTTAAATCCGCGATAAAACAGATAATCCAACGGATGACCAAATGCTTTGGTACGGATATCATGCGGAAACAGTACTTCTTTCAGTCCCTGGGCACGGGCAAAACGCTTCAGGGCATTCATTCGCTGTCTGCTCCAGGCATTAAAATCACCGCCGAGAATAACCGGTCCGATATGGCAGCGGATCTGAGAGCCAACCGTATTCAGCTGCCGCCGGTAAACATCCACACCAAAACTGAAATTAATAGCATGGACATTAATCACCATCAGCTGACGGCCGTCAGGAAGCGGATATACCGTTACTAATGCAGACTTAGGCAGACGCAGTAACGGCTCTTTCTGCTGTAACGGACAACAATAAATCGGATGAGAGGTTGCCAGTGTCATCACACCGGAAGGATGCTGCTGAAAGTGCAGCGCGGGAACCTGATCAGCAACCAGCTGATGTTTGCCCGCCAGGCTGACCAGTTCAGGAGAGGGTTGTGCTTCCTGAAGCAGGACCAGTTGTGTGTCATGCAGAATACGATCAAGTGTTTTACGCCAGTCAGGACGCTGTTGTTTGTAGATATTCCAGACCACAACCCGGATAGTTTTATCCGGTGCGGATAATGGTAAACCAACCGGTAATCCGTTACCCAGCATGTCTGCTGACATCGGGCGGATTTGTCGTGCCGGATGCCCTGCGACATACCGGACGGACCAGTTTTTTTTCTCTTTCAACGCTGACCCCGATACTGTTTGCTTCTGTCCGCCACTATCTTAGCAAAATTTGGTTCATGCTATCCGGTTCAGAACACGTATTCAGGTGAAAAAGATGTTTTTTCTTTTCGCCCAAACGCAAAAAAGCCACCCAAAGGGTGGCTTCTTCACTTAATAATAACCTGGCGGTTCCCTACTCTCACATGGGGAGACCCCACACTACCATCGGCGCTACGGCGTTTCAC
>NZ_JBCPSQ010000002.1:0-378023 GCF_051129855.1 Morganella sp. Je.2.23 | reverse complement strand
CAGCCAAATCAGTCACTGCTTTCTGACTCATCACACTTGTTGTTGATGTGCCAGTGCCCTGCGCGATATCACTTTTTGCCGCATCTCCTAAACCAAGGTTTTCGATAAACTTCGGTTTATTCGGAATGTCTGCGCCGTTCTGGTCTTTGGCAAGTTTGCTGTTAGCATCAGCAACACTGGCTTTTTTGCCCAGTTCTGTTGTCACCAGCTGCAGTGACGGAACTTTTGTTGTGTCGTTACCAAGTTGCTGAGCTATATCTGCTTTATCAATCTTTTTACTCAGGCCCAGCGTTAAATCACCGCTGGTTGCATAGCCACCACTGCCGATAATCTGGCTGATAGCCTCTGCCAGCTGATTCTGTTTTTGTGGATTCGGCTGTATCCCTGCTTTAGTCAGCACGGCAATAATTTCAGCCTGAATGTCGCGGGTTGCACCCTGAACATCATTAAGCCATGCAGCGGTGACAATAGTGCCGAGTTGACCGGTAGTCGGATCACCGTCATGAAAAGCATGGTCAGTTGTATCGATAGGCGGCATTAAATTCTGCATATCACGATTCCTGATAAGTAAAATAACAATAGGTGTGTGCGGGTTTTAAGTCCTGGAACAGGCTTTCAAGAACGGAATCCGCATAGACAGTCAGCCGGTCACCGGCAGCGGAAACACCAGCACGAAAACGGTATGGCTGCACTTTGGAGCCATAAACATTAACGACCCACAGCCATAAAGCATCTTTGTGCATCAGCCGGTCACCGGCACGGTTTACACCGGCCTGAAAAGGCTGTGGCTCTTCTATGGTGATTCTGTACCCCATACGCTCAGCCAGATGAATGAAGTAAGGAACGGAGAGTCCGCCGGTTTCTGACAGCTTAAACAGCACCATTTCAAGGCGCTGCTGATACGTCTGACTGTAATCAGTTGTCAGTCCCAGAACCCGTTCCCAGTCAGCCAGTAACGCATCCGAAAAAAACGGGGTGACCCCGTTTCGTACCCGTTCAGCCTGTTTTTGTGCCTTTGTCAGCTGGTCAGCCTCAGCCTGCAGTTCTGCATCCAGTACGGGTGCATCCGTACCGTAACTGACCGGCGGCAATAACAGCTTCAGCAGGGATTTCATGCCATCATCCTCACGGTGACAGTACCGGGCTGCAGCCATTCCAGATGATCGGCATCAACCAGTGCGGGGACATTACCCGCAGGTTGTATAAACAAACGGTCACGGATGCCCGGAATCAGGGATACAGCGGTTTCTGCATCACTGCGGGTAAAACTTTCGCCGGGGGCAAGTCTGGACATTACCGCCTGAATTTCTGCTTTCACCTGTCTGACGGCATCATCCTGCGAAATACCGGCAATACGGATCTCAATATCAAAATCGATACGACGCTGCTCAGGAGCCAGTACCAGTGAGTTTTTGGCCGTGACCGGACGCACATCATCGATATGCGCCTGTGCGGCATCGATAATCTCCTGAGAAGGCAGACCATCAGCCGATGTGATCGCCACATCAACCGTACCCAGACCACGGCGCAGCGGATAAACAAAGGCATTGGTCACACCCGGCACCTCAAGCGCCCAGCGGCGGTAATCATATTTATTACCGCCAGCAGGGGGACGCCGGATCAAATCCAGAAGACGGGCCAGTAATGCCGCGTCAGTTTCCCTGTCTGTACCACCGTTCAGCGGCTGAATAAGTACACGGCTGTTAACCCCCATAGGAGCACTGACCAGTTCAGCCGGGGTAATGACACTGATATTTGAAACAGTGCCGGGCGTTGTGGCACTGACCGGAGCTGAAGCCTTGCCGTCCTCATCAATCACCACCTCCTGTGTGGTGATGACGCTGAGGGCTTCCCCTCTGATTTCCTGTCCGGACGGCAGAACAGCGTACGGTGTGCCGGTAAAGTCTGCGGTGCCGGATGCTGTGGTTGCCGGTTTGCGGATGAGATTGCGGGTTCTGGCGTGCAGCTCAAGAAAATCGCTGTCAGCGGTGTCCGGGAAAATCTGACGGACAATCCATGACTGATGCTGATAAATCCCTGTTGCAACGCTGGCAACGGATGAGGCGCGGATAAAAAAATCACTGTCAGACCCGGTATCTGCATCCGGAAGCTGGTTTTTGATATCCCGCAGAATCTCACTGCGGATTTGTTCAAAGCCGGGTGTGATGAACATTATGCAATCCTTACCTGGTGTTTAAAGGTACGGACATTGTTTCCGGCATCCGTGACGGTGATCCACAACAGAGCGTGATGCCGTCCGTCACTGTGTACACTGACCTCAACGGACTCAGCGCGGCCGTCATCTGTCAGTGGCTTCAGTGCCTGCTCAGCATACTGGCGGGCAAGGCGGTAAACACGGGACACATCTTTTTCCCGCGTCAGTTCGTGCAGGCGGGAGCCGAGGGTTTTATCCGCCCAGTAACTGCCGAGCGGCGTCATCAGGCGCAGATAAACCGCATTAGCGAGAGAATCAGTCCGGGTGTTGGTGTAGTCACCTGTCAGGGGATTTAAGAGTCTGTCCATGCTGTCATTCTGACAACACGGACAAAAGAAAGGAGTTGGCGGGGTTCAGCACTTAGCCGGATTAACCGACAGGTTTACCGGTATTACCGCCGTTGTTGCCATTGGTATGTTTATGGCCGGTCAGTGAAATATTACCGGCTTTCACATCGCCGTCAGTAGTATAACTGCCGGATGTCTGGCTGATATTACCCTCAAAGTCCGCACCGGTGCCACCCTTAATTGACATCCCCCCGTTACCGGTGATTTGCTCCATTGCCGTGAGCCGCTGACTGGTGGTGACTTCCGGGGTGTTAAAGTCTGCTTTACTTTCCGCATTTACTTCAAATTCTTTGCAGTTCACCCGGAAAACATCGCAGTCTGTCTCAATGATTTTTCCGTGCTTCAGAACGATTTTAGCCCCCTCATCGGTGTACAGTGCCACTTCGCCGGATTTCAGCCCGGCAAGGCGGTAGCTGCCGTGTTCGGTTGCCACCACAATACCGTGTGACGTTTTACCACCGACAGGGATCACAACAGCCATTGTACCCGGCGGCGGGTTGGAGGTCAGGCCGTACTGCTGGAATAACTCCTGTCCCTGCAGCGGTTCTTTTGCCAGCCCCTCCGCCTGAATGGTCTGTACTTTACCGCTGCTGTCTATGCTGTTTAAACGCGCCCTGAACGGCATTCTGATGGCGTTTAATGCGCTGTTAATGCGCTGATTAATTCTGTTCCACATGCGTTATTTTCCTCCGTCTTCTGTCAGTGCAACCGGCCGGATCTGGTCTTTGCCTTTTTTCTTTTTCCCTTTTTTATTTTTGGCTTTCTGTGTGTAGACATCCGGTATCCAGACACCATCCTCTTTGAACCGCAGCTGTGTCACCGGCCCGCCCGGACGGCCGCCGGTAAACGTACGGCCCATCAGAAAGAAAATCCCGTCAATACCGTGCAGCTCACTTTTAATTCTGACCCGCTGCCCCGGCTCCCAGAGTTCGCCTTTGTCCGTACGGTGACCGAAGACCTCAGCGGTGATATCCAGCCCTGACAGGCGGGCATCCGCCATTGCTTTTTTTGCACGGTACTGAAGCTGAGCCGGATTATCCACATCACCGGCGGTGATAATCTGCGGCCGGTAATACGGAACAGACGGATCACCGATTTTTACCCGCATATTATGGGTGCCTGACTGGCCGTCATCCGCCCCGGTATCCTCATCACTTTCGGTGCTGATACTGAATGTCTGTGCGCTGCGGGAAACATCCACCGGCTTTGTCTGCAGCTTTTTATTTTTGGTTGTCGAGGCGTGACTTTGTGCCAGCAGAGTCAGTTCGGAAAAACAGCCCTGAATATTACGGGTTTCTGACAGCGAAATAAGATTGTTACCGTCACCGCTGCGGGTCAGTATCAGGTCAGCCACCGGGGGCTTATCATAATCAGGCCCGCCGATAATCAGCGTACCGTCCGGCGCGAACCACGGCCACAGACCACGGCTTCCGGCCGCTTTCATCACGGTATCCCAGGCACGTTCACCGGGTTCGGTCTGAATACGGTCACTGCGTATCATGTTATCAGCCTGAATCCGGACGCGGGTAATGCCGAGCGGACGGACAACGCTGCTGATAACCTCACTCAGGTTCAGCTGACGGGCACTGAATACGGGAGCAGCACAGTCGATTAATATCCCTCCCTCATCACGGCCGCTGAGGCTGAGGGTAATACCTTTGCGCGATACATCCCGGGTGACGGTATCGATGCGGCCGGACAGCACCACATCATCACCCATTTTGACTTTCACCGGCGCACCACGAACCGCATCAACATTAAATACGCCGTCAGTGATACCGAGGGATAACTGCCAGGCATCGGCGGCTTTCAGGAAATCACTGTCTATGCGGTAGGTTTTCCAGTCAGAATAAGCATGACCGCCCACCAACAGGGTGATTTTTTCTAACCGGTCATCATTTGGCATAGGCATTGATAACATCTCCCGCGCTCAGGTTATTCGGATCACGTATCTGCGGATTCAGCCGGTACAGTTCGGCTGCACGGGAATAATCCCCGTACCAGAAATGTGCCAGTAAGTGCAGATTGGCAGCTGCAGCCACTGTCCGGCGGGTCAGCGGCGGGCGGCGGGTAATCACCAGCAACCCCAGGTCCTGCACATCAAGGGCGATGCTTTTCAGTTGTGACACCACGTTATGCCACAACAGCCCCACAGGATGACTGTCCGTACTCAGCTGCTGTGTCCGGTCACCATAATGGTCACGGACTTCATCAATGGCTTTCTGTGTGTATTCCCGCACGGTAGTGACCAGCATTTCGATATCATCCGGCGACAGATTATCAGGCTGGACATCATCGCTCAGTACCTGTGTCACCACGGCAGCCAGCGTACCGGATGCAATAATATAACCGGCGGTGGTCAGATCACGGATATCGTCAGGCTGTGCATTACCCGGCATCGGCACCGGCCCCTCACGCTCCCCCTGAACCAGCTGCACCGGCAGCGAGACCAGTTCATCAGCAACCGCCACGCAGTCACTCCACGCAGACAACAGTGTGGTGGCGCTGACACCGTTCTGAGCAACTGACGGTGCATACGCACTATCGGGAAGGTAACCGTTAGTCTGGACGCGGGGAACCGCAGAGGAGACAGGTGACGAACCTGAGCGGCCGGATGAGGTATTCACCACATCACCGTATTTAAGGTCGAGTAAATCACCGATGCCGCCGGTGCGGATGTCCGTCACGGCCACCATGTCACTGATGAATGCACGGGGATAAGTCAGATAACTGATACCCTGACTGACGGCAGAACTGATATCACCGCGCATGATGGTAATGGTATTGGTCATGCCGGATAAAGCGGCTTTGCCTTTTTCAAGGTAACGCAGACCTTCGTTAACCGGAGCCATGACCTGTTCAAACAGATCAGCGGCCCGCTCAGTGAGTTCACTGATTTTGTCAAAAATACTGTCACCGAGCTGTTCCGGATGGGACTGCGCGATAACCGTGCCGGTGGTGCCCTCAAGGAAAACCAGCTCAACCGTGCAGGTGTCGACACCTTCCGCTTCGTGCTTTACCTGATATTCAATGCACTTCGCTTTTTCAACAGAACCCCAGACAGGATGAACAAGCTCCCCGTAGCCGGGTTCCTCCAGTGCCGCAACAAAATTATCCAGATGAGTCCGGTAATCATCCCCCCAGAAAAGCGCATTAAAACGGAAATTACGCGGCTTACGGCCCAGATCAATAACGTCACCGCCATCAACGAACGGGTATTCATGTACAGAGGTATCGCGGGAAACACTGTCCTGAGCATTAACCACATCAAAACGCACACCACGGTAAGAGGCATCCTGTAAATCATTGCGCCATGCGGTATTCATAATCCGCCTCCGGTGGTTCGTCCGGCATCATTACCGTTAATATTGTTCACGGTTTCTGCAATCACATGGCCGTCCAGTTCCACCACGGAACGAACCTCTATCGGCTGCGGGGCGGTCTGCTGATTTTTCAGCAGGGTTTCAATCTCACGCACCGGCAGCATCAGCCCCGCAATCACATCATCGCTGACAGGTCTGGCGTAATCCGGCACAAACTCTTTCGGCAGGGCATCGGTTTTCATTCCGGCGTGCTCTGACATAAAACGCACCTGTGACAGTGCTGCATTAGCCAGCTGAGCCTGCTCATCCTGCTCACGGATGTACTGACTGACCCATTCCTCATTCTCAGCAGCATAGCCTGAACCGAACTGATACCACGGCTGAAAGCGCTCTTTAGCCTTGGCAATCATATTATCACCATACCGGGCACGTAGTGCGGCCATACGAGCCTCACCATTTATCAGTTCATCTGTTTCTTCCGGTGTGTTGGCCGTGGCAAACTCAGTGGCTACAGTGGCTAACCCCGCCAGCTTAAATGCGCCCGGTTTTAACCATCCGCCACTGGCTGCGGTAGCTCCGCTGGTACCCACCGTCCCTGCAATTCCGCCGGTACTTCCCGCACCGGCACCACCAAAGAGAAATTTAAGTGCGGCAAAAGCAACAGCGGCCTGTGTCATAGCTTCGATGCCGGTTTTGGCTCCTGTTAGTGCTGTTGTTAACCCGGGAAACTCAGCACTGAATGCAGTGAACTGTTCTGCGAGTGAGCCGACTGCGTCGGATAACGGTTTTGTGGAGTCGTATTCTGCAAACTGATGCGTATTCCCCGCCTGATTAGCTTTAAATGCATTAGTATCAGACATAACGCGAAACTGAATATCCCCTTCACCTTCTCCGGCTGCTTTATTTTTTTGCTCAAGAACTTTTTGTTTAACCTGATTTTTATATTCACTCTGAGAACGTAAACCAATTAATGCCATCAGTGTTCCCTGATCAGCAATTAATTCACCCAATGCAGACCCTTCGGCAATTTTTGTCATTGCGGATAATGTCTGAGCCCGCTCAGGGTCATTCTTATCCATGTTGTCAAGCTTGGTCTGTAGGGCTTTGTATTTGGGGTTATTAGCGGAAATTTTATCTGTTAATCCAACAAAAGCATCAATAGGATCAATTCCTTTCTCCCTGGCATTAATTAATGTTCCGGATAAATCGATGCCGTATCCATCAACTTTTATTCGTGATGCCGCTGTGGATAATTCACGACTATTTAATTTCAGTAAGAAGTTCATCAGGTTGTTACCAGCCTGATCATTTGTACCTGCAGTCGACACAACAGCCTGGTTTGCAGCTACAATGGATGCAAAATCATCCAGACCGGACATACCAGCAGCATTCGCCGCAGAAAGTTGTTGCGCAAGCCATTTAGCCATATCAGGTAGTTCAAAAGCACCTTCCTGACCACCTTTTAAAGCCATATCAAGCGCTATTTTAATGTCATCCGGTTTGGATAAATTAAAGTTTTTCTTTAGTGCAGATGTAACAGAAGCGAGGTCAAGGCCATCAACACCTGATGCTGTAGCGTATTTTTGCAGCAATGGTAATAACCCACTAATTTCTTGATCTGTGAAAATACCTTCTGACAGTAGTTTGTTTAATACCTCCGCTGCATTATCAATAGAGCCACCACCATCAGAGACCGATTTACGGATCAACTCATCTAATTTTTTCTGCCCGGCAAGACGTCCTGCATCGTCAAGATCACTGTATGCAGTATTACTCATGCGGGCCAGACGTTCTTCATAGGACATCTGACGCTTTACAGGTTCTGCGACAACTCTGGCTCCGGCATACAGGCCACCGGCAGCTGTCACGAACCCGTTCGCAATATTGCCGATTTTCATATTGCTCATCTGTTTCATTTCACCGCGCAGCTGCCCGACACGCTGGCGCATACGGTCAAAGGCACGGGCCTGTTCATCAGCAGACATCATACCGCTGCGGGCAAGGCGGTTATAAGCGGCAATGGTCTGGCTGATTTCGCGCTGAATGGCACGCTCTGAACGAATACCGAGGGTTTCATAGGCACGGGACTGGCGCTTCATGTCCTCCGTCCGGGCGCGCCCCTGACTGATGGCATCCTGCGCTGTGGTCTTCTGACGGCGGTTCAGTTTTTCCTGTGCCTGTTCGGCTTTCTGCGTTTCTTTTACGGTCTCACGCAGGGAACGGGTGATGGATTTGGATGCTTCATCCCGCGCAGACAGCAGCAGTGACAGCTTAAATTCACGGGCCATGATTATCCTCGTTTCTTATTTTTCTGACGGCGGGAACGGACACGGGTGCGTTTCGTGTCCGTTTTCTGTTTCGGTTTCGCACCGTGAAGCTGGTTCAGGGCATCAATCCTGGCATCCAGCTCCGGACGGCTCATTGACAGCAGGGCATCTTCGGTCAGGCCGTATCTGCCCAAAGCAAGGGCTATTTGCCGGAAGGTTCTGCGGCGTTCTTCAGATCTCTCCGCTTTTTTTTAGCGGCGGTCTGTGCGGCATCCAGAATGCTGTAATCTTCCTCCAGCAGTTCATCCAGCAGTAAATCAGTAGTGATGTCATCCGCCGGGATATCCCCGAGCTTCGTGATAGTGCGTTTCAGCAGTGCCATGCGGTAGTAGATATCAGACTTGCCGCCGGTGGCTGAACCGGTGACTTCTTCCGTTTCATCCAGCGCATCATAGATATCGCGCATTACCGGGATGCGGACGGCATAATCAAAGTGCAGCACGCCGTTAAAATTCACACCGTACAACAGCATATCCGGAACAGCAGCGGCCGGAGCCGCCGCGCTGGTGTTTTTTTCTTCCATTATTCAACCACCTTACGTAATGCGTTCAGTTTCAGGTCGCGTTTGGCTTCGTTATCAGTGGAATATTTCTCACCGACTTCCGTCACAAAACAGTCCAGGTATGAGATACGTTTGCCACCGGGGCCGCTCAGCGGGTACTGGGTCAGTTTGGAGCCTTCAATTGCGCCCCAGTCCATATCCCCGTTAAGCGGGATCACCACTGAAATGGACAGTTCATACGTGGCAATACCGCGCATAAAGCCTTTGGCACGGCCGGTTTTGTTCATGGTCTTCACCAGCTTGCGGCCGGTGACTTCCTGAACGTCCATATCCGTGACTTCAACTTCACGGCCGTCGATTTCAAGGACAATCGCGCCTGCATATTCTTCTAACATGTGTCACCTCATCAGACGTACAGATCAATACGACCCGCGAAAATATGTAAACCGTTCACCACATCCGCCGGAATCTGTGCATCGAGGCGGTTAGCATCTTTTCCGTTGCGCTCAACAAGCAGCAATTCTTTGTTGGCCTCAACGTTCTCAAGGATTTCTTCCTCCTCAAGTTTAATCAGCACATCCAGCAGCTCAGAACGGACTTTCTGACGGGTACGCTCATTGAGTTTGTCACGCGGAAAACGCTGCGAGATACGCTCACGGCACGCCACACGGGTATAATCCAGCGTGCGTATAGTGGTTAAATCCAGCAGCGCCGTATCGTTCACGCCCTCCGGATTCTTCGTGTAGGTGGTGATGGCACGGACAATCTGCACCTTATTGCCGGGACCTACCTCAAGCGGTGTCAGTCCGTTATGCAGTGCATTTTCCTGTTCATTACGGCCCGCCCAGGCTTTTACCGGAGCAACATCCATCCCTTTAATTTCAAGGTTATTCAGCGGTCTGGCCGGGTCTTCCTCAGAGGCAATCACCGCACCGTAACCGGCGGCCAGCTGACACGGCAGTTTTGCTGCCCCCGGATACCAGGCAATCGTGGTGCGGCCGTCATTGATATCCGCAGCCAGTGTGGTGCCGGTACTGAGCGTACCTGTCCATCCGGCAGCCGCGACAGCGCCGCGCTGCTCCAGCGGCCCCCCGGTTTTTTCCAGGTGGGTGCGCAACTTCAGCAGCGTATCTTTATCAGAGAACGGCGGCACAATGATGTTGTGACCGGCAGCAAAGACCGCATCCAGCGCAGGCTGAATATCCGCGTTATTTTCGCCGCCCTGCATGGCCGTCAGGGTCTGCGTGATACCTTTGGCTGTACAGGAGGCTGACAGCAGGATGTCATTACCGAACTCACCGGTCTGGCGTGCGGTCAGTGTGATGAATTTGTTGTCATTCTCACCGGTAGTCAGTGCCGCCTTAACCGGCAGGGCCGTCTGTGCATTCACTGTATCTGTAATGGCCTGACAGATATCATCCGCGCTGTCACCGGCGGTGACGGCCACATCCAGACGTTCACCGCATACCGTCAGGTAAAAGGTGCCGCTGTTGGTGGCAGGCCCGGTCACGGTCAGTGTACCGGCAGCCGCTTTACCGGCCGGATTTTCCTCAACACCGATAATCTGCAGCTGCAGATAACTATTGGCGGTAATCGCCGCTTTTGCCATGATGTGAGCCAGTGACCCGGTCCCGAATGCCACCGCTGCTTCGGTATCATCAAACACGTTCACCGGTGTCAGCGGCTCTGCCAGCCCCTCTTTCATCATCGGGGCCACAATCAGCATCACCTGCGGATTGCCCGGCAGCGCACGGGTTGCCATGCGCAGGTTAAACTCCAGGTATTTACCCGGCTTACGCAGGCTGTCCGGGATATTGTCAAATGTGATCATGTTTTTTCCCTTTCACAGGGCGCGGACGCGCGGTTTTAATCAGATCACCGCACGCTATCATGCGGCGGTAATACGCGGTGTCAGGAACTTCTGCCGGGGTTTCCGTGATGTAACGGCGGAACTGGTGTTCATACGACACACGTATCCCCTGACGTGCTCTGACAAAGAGGATTGTCATGGTTTTTTCCTTGTCAGTACCAGGTCAGCCGGGTCATCAATCGTGCCGATACCCGGCGGGTTATAGCGCAGACCGACACTGAGTAAATCAGGATCAGGCTCTTTCACTTTTCCCCGGTACTCGTTAAAAATGTAATCAGGTGAATCCGTGTCCCCGGTCACTTCCGGCCACAGGCCGTTACCCAGAACAGATTCAATCCACTTTGTTTCAAACTCACAGGCAAACACCGACAGTGCTTTGCTCTGCAACTGAGTGTTGTAGAGGGTACGCACCCGCAGCGGCATAAACGGCGTGATTTCCAGACCCAAATCCTGCCCGGTGGTCAGTCTGCGTACGGCATGAATAAGACGGTACGTCCCGATTTCATTACGGTTAACACCACCGAACCGGGCGGACTCGTCATCACGGGTGTTGTAATCGCCCACAATGACCACAAAGGTGCCGGTGCATTTCACCTTCTGCCGGTTGGTGGCAATGTATTCACTGTTTGTCAGGCCGCCGAATGTGACCCACGCCGCCGGAAAAGCACGGACGATACGACCTAAGTCATCATCCATCTCACCGCTGTAGCTGGCTACCTCACGCACCATGTCACCCATACCCTGACGCAGACGGTCACACAGATGCTGCTCAATACGGGTGATCAAAATGCACCTCCGCCTGTTGAGTTACGCCCGAACTGGCGGTTGCTGCTGCCGAATTTCATCTGCGGCGAGGACTGAATAATGTCCCCGCCGTCAGTGCGGCCCAGCCCGATACGACCCTCCGCCACTTTTTCAAAAAACCGTATGGCATCCTCATAACGCAGCCGGATTTCCTCAGACAGAAGACGGTGAGCCGTTGCCAGATGGTAACGGGCGATATCACAGCAGCGGCCGGTCAGGATACGGGCGGTATCCGTAAACGGTGTCCGGTAACGCGCGACGAGATAGCCGTCAATTTCAGCCGAGGCGCGCACCAGTGCAGCATCCATCACCTCATCACTGATATCACCGGGGTGCTCAGTATCAGTCAGGGAGATACACTCGCGTTCACCGAACGTTAAAATCATGTCTTTCTTCGTCGCGTACATGGTTCACCTGTTATTTAGCGGATGACTTTTTGCCGCTGTTACTGCTACCGGTAGCAAGCGGTGCATCATCCTGTTTAACCTGAGCGGGCGGTGTGTCTTTCTGCTCACGCAGTGCCGCCAGCTCAGCCTGAAGGGCAGTATTCTCAGCGGTCAGGCGTTCAGTCTGCCCGGTGAGGTCTCCGACGATGCCGTTAAGATTACGGTTATCATCTTTCAGCAGTTCAGTGGCCGTATTCAGGGAACGAACTTCCGCTTTCAGGGCGGCAATCTGTTCCTCTGCCGCCGTGTCCGCACCGGTTACCGGCTCAGCGCCGAAAGAGACAACCAGCATTGGTTCAGCACGCAGTTCGGCTAACTGTGCTTTGGTGAAGCGATCATCAGGGTATGTGGTGGCCGTGTCCGGATGGGCGATACCGCAGCGGCGGAACCCGTTAACTTTGGCGGTAATAGTGACCGGCATTATTCTTCCTCCCCGGTTGAGCCGTAAGCCAGCTGCCAGAAGGCATAACCACCCGCAGCACGCGCTTCCGCACCAAATTTGAATTTTTTGCGCATAAACACATCGTCATTCTCCAGGCTGGTCTGTTCAACCAGCACCGGCGCTTTACGCTCCTGGTAAATGAACGGCATCACCGGCTTAGAGGTATCCAGAAGGAACCACTGCGTATCAGACTGGATCTCCTCTGAAACCACAACTTCCGCAGTTCCTTTGTAGATATTGACTTTCCCGTCCTCAAGGCGGTCAGCGGTCATTAAGGTACGGGCGACATCTTCCAGTGCAACCGGAACCAGCAGGATATTCGGTCTGATTTTCAGAGGACGACCATCCTCATCTTTCACTTTACGCATCTGTGTGCGGGCCGCACCAAATGACGCCCGGGCTTTTGCCAGTGTGTCAATGGACAGCTGCTTAGTCCCTTTGTTGGAAACTGACAGATTTCCTACCGGGTGGTCGGTATCAAAAAAATACTGGCCGTCATAGCAGGGGCGTTCAAAGCCGAGGTTAACCAGGTCGTACACGATTTCATCCGGCAGCATCCCTGCAGAAAGGCCTGCTGCTTTTGCCTGAATGGCATACTGACCGGTCTGGTCATCTTCGATATCGTTGCGGTCAACCTCAACTGTGGCTTCCCAGTCATCGTTCACAATGGTGTATTTATGCGCGGCCAGCGATTTAACCGCTTTTTCTCCGACCCATTTTTTCATGGCCGGGAAAGAGGATAACCATTTGTATTCTTCTGACTTGCCGGTGGACGGCACTTTCATGGCAATTTTTTCCCACGTTGCCGGAGCACGCTCCAGCGCGTTATTAAACGTGAGCTTGATGCCGGTAAACAGCGGGGCGAGGTTTGCTTTATTTACAATCATGTTATTTTCCTGTTAAGCAGTCAGTACCCAGACACCATCAGTGGTGACTTCCAGAACACGGCCTGCCGGTGTGGTGCTGTCTTCCGCAGCCGCACAGACGGTGGTGCTGTCTTTCAGGTCGCACAGTTTACCGGTATGGGCCTGTGTGACCGGCTTGGCAGGGTCATTGCCGAGATGAAAAGCCAGACCACGGCGGACCATAACAAGGACGGCACCCTTTTCCCCGTCGCGGTTATCCGCAAAATCATCAGCCACACCCAGCACTGTCAGACCAGTGGCACCGGGTACGGCAAAACCGGATGCATCAGCGCAGACAACATGTCCGCCGTAAATACGGGCACCGGCCGCAACCGGTACGGGAAAAAGTTCACCGGGACGGTGAGCGGTATTGCGATCCATTACTGACCTCCGAGCTGTTTAGACATTTCTTCAGGGGAAATACCGAACTGACTGCAGACAGCCAGGGCGGCATCATTTAACTCACCACCCGGAGACTGCAGATCGTCCTGCGTTTTTGCCGCACCGGACGGCGCTTTACCGCCGGTCTGGGTGGATGACAGCGCGGCAACCGGAACAGCAGCCTCAAGATGCTGAGACAACGCAGCAAAATTGCTGCGGCCCAGCTCTTTCGCCCAGGTTTCCATTGCCGGCATCAGACGGCCGTCAGACAGCGCAGCCTGAACCAGTGCATCAACCTGATGCTCCTGACTGTGCTGACGCTCTGCATTCAGTTTTGCCTGCAATTCCAGATACCCTTCAACCGGGACATACTTTGCCGGGTCAAAGGCTTTTGAGGACAGGTCAGCAATCTGCTGCGTCTGGTTTTTCAGCAGGTCAGTCAGACTCTGCCCGGCGGCAACCGTCGTTCCCTTACCGCCGGAAATAATGTCAATCGCTTTCTGCAGTTCCGCTTTGATATCCTCAGCGGTTGCGGTGGCGGGCAGGTTGAGCATCCAGCGTAAATTGCTGAGCAGCTCACTGATGAGTTCATCCACGGTGTGTTCCTCCGGTGTGGTGGTGAGCGCGGCAAAATGACGGGAGGCTGCAATCAGCACCTCGTTCATTCCGTCCAGCGCGGGGGTGTTGGTCAGTGCCGCGTGAAGCAGCTGCGTCACCTGACCCTGGTCGTCATACAAAAATACGGGGGAGATAAAACGGTATTCACGGGCTGTGATGGCCGCTGCGGCTTTCTCTGTCCATTCCACGCCGGTGGCGTACAGTCCGTCACCCTCACGCCACTCAAGCTGCTTAAACCAGCCCGCCGCCGGGGCAGGCTGTCCGTTTTTCACAGAGCGCAGGGTCTGGTGTTCATAATCAATCACCAGCGGGGTACTGAGTGCCGCTGTCTGTGCAGTCAGCACCGCCGCAATGGCGGCATTCATCACCCAGTGCGCCACATCAGACGGACGGCCGTCTTCCGCACGGAATGTTCCGGCCGGAAAAAGCTGGATTTCGTTGGTGTTGTCCCCGCTGAGTGCGGTGGTTAAAGCGGCGATACGTGTTTTCATGCGCCCAGTGTACCGGGCACGGTATGCGAAAGAGAGTTGGCGGGGTTCAGCACATAAGCTGCAGCCGGAACAAAGAAAAGGACGGCGGGTAAGAATCAGGGGTCAACAGTAACGCATTTAAACCCCGTTTAAAAACGTTTTAATCACACCATGCCGTGACATTGCATTGTGAATAATTAAAAACGCACAGAGGCGCGTACAGGCGTTTTTATTCCTCACCGGTTAACTGTGTGAGATAACGCTCAATCACGGCGCCGATTTCACGTTCATCGGTATCTGTCAGACTGAGAAACGGACGGGCGGGAATTTTTATCTTATGCGCCCCCACAGAATGGGTTTCACTGTAGTTGCTGCGGGATTTACGGACAAACCGGTTGCCGACAGCACCGTTTTTACCCTGCCGGAAGTAGTTCTGCTGACGGCGGGCGGGCATACTGATTTCGCCGCCTTCCTGATGGATACGGGCATACTTCACATTTGTCCCCACCACCGCGCTGTTATTGTCGCTGTAAGAACCAATACTGCCTGCCAGTCTGCCAGAGAGCTGCAGAATGCGGCCCCCGCGACGGCGGCGCTCTGTTGACGGACTCCAGCCCATCCATTTCGGACGACCTTCCTGTGCAAAGTTTTCCTCCACCGCATCCGCCATCACCCCGGCAATACGGCGCATCAGCGGTTCACGGTTTTCCAGTCCCCGGATAAGTTTATCCAGTGCCGCCTCAAAAGCGGCTGTATCCACTCTGATGCTGTACATCAGAACACCGCCTGTGCTTTCACATCTGACAGCCGGTTATCGCGGACAGTCACCACCCACCACTGCCCGCGGTAGAATGAGGCATAATATTCCGTGCCGTCATCATCACGGCGGGTCTTCTGCGGCTGTTCGATAATATTCTGCACGAACAGGTAATCTTCCTGCGTGATATCCTGCTCAGCCAGCTGCTTCAGGGTCGGTGCATCGGTATACACCGGCTGTGTGTGCTGCGTATCGGTATCCGGACGCGCAGCCACCGGGTAACGCTGCTGCGGTGACGGCTGCTGTGTGGTGACGGCCTGCTGATACCCCTGAGCAAAGTCCGGCCCGGTCAGGGTGCCGGTGACATACTGGCTGGCCGCTGCCGGATGATACCGCTCCAGATCTGGCTGATAACTGACTTCCCCCGGATTAAACCCGAACCCGGGATCAGGCACATAAATCTGACCGTCTTTCGGGTTACGGAATCCGGTCACCGTGCGGGTTTTTCCCGGTGCGCCGTATTCCTGCTCCACCTCAACACGAATACCATCCGTTGACTGTACCATCAGCCCCAGCCGCTCCACATCCGCCGCACTGCGGGCACGGACACGGCAGCGGCAGCGGTAACCGTCCGGCGGGTAAATGGTCTGCCATATCGGATCATCAAAACGGGCAATAAATCCATTCAGGGCCGCATGTGCCGGGCGGATATGATTATCCATGATACCGACCCGTTCCCAGTAAGGGCGGTCATCCGTGTTCTCCATCTGCTGCTTATAGCGTCCGGCCATGTAGGAGGACTGCATATTGGTCTGAAAGATGGTGTTCAGTCGGCGGGGAGTGAGCCGCTTACCGTGCAGTTCACCGGTGTCCGGGTCAGCAACCAGACCTTTACCGAGCCAGCCTTTCTGCTCCAGTAACGGGGTTAACCGGCGTTCAAAGTCCCGGTATGTTTCCCCGTTCTTAAGCGCTTCTGTCAGTGCCTGCCGGATATCCTGCAGCACGTCCAGCTTCAGCACTCCGGCTACGGTAAACGCCTTTGCATGCGCCTGCGCCTCAACATCGTGGTAATTAAATCCGATGGCGTAGCCTTTGCTCTCAAGGTAGGCTATCGCCTCCGCCGGGGGCAGACCGATGGCATAGCGCAGATCAACCGCCTCACGACCCGGCATGAATACGCCCCCAGACTTCGGACACAAAAATTGCCCGCTCCAGCAGCTCCCTGAGCGCATTATCATCCAGCAGCGGATAACCGGCCGCGACCAGATTCATCGCCTCATCCGCACTGTGTCCGGCCCGCAGTGCCGTCACCATCGGTGCCAGTAACTGATTCATGGCATCACTGACAGGGTCAGACAGCGGAGGTGCGTTATCCAGTTTTATCTGCGCCGGGTCAGCATCCGCTGATTCCGTGGTCTTCGACAGTACCGCCAGTCCGTGACGTGACAACCCGTTACTCAGCGGGGTCAGCAGCGGTATCTGAGGACGGGGTGATAATACCGGTTCATCATCTTTTGCCTGCGGGATACCGGCTTTTTTATTGACCCATGACACCGGAATACCGGTCATTCCGGCTTCATTCACCAGCGTTGATACGGCCTGTGCGAACGGTGCCAGCTCCACGGTCTCACTGGTATCAAACACAAACTGCGGTAACCGGCGCGGGTTGACATCCGCATGACCGTTCAGTGCCAGCACCATCTGAATGAGACTGCGGAACATGTTCTCAATCTGACGGGCATCCGCTGTCATCAGGTCGTGGCGGACTTCGTTATGCACATTACCCAGTGCATTGGTGGAGGATTTACCGTCTGCCTGTGTGGTCAGGGTGCCGCCCAGGATAATTTTTGACTGAGTACGCTCCGCCCAGTTAATCATCGCCATAAACGGATCCGGGCCGCCACCGGCAGCAGATTCAAATTTGATGTCATTCCCCTGCGGGATAGCGGCCACCGCATCATGACCCAGATTCACCAGCTGATACAGCAGCTTGTCGATATCCGCATCTGATGTGCCCTGTGCATAGGTGGCGATACGGGCCGGAAGGCCGTAAATCTCAAGGAACTCCGCAAGGTCACGCAGGGAGAAGTTTTTAAACAGATACGGCCACACCAGCACACGGAACAGGCCGCTGGTCGCAATAAAGCCGCTGCGGGCGTTATGCTTATGCACCAGCCAGCCGAACGGCCACAACGGGGAACCCTCGAACTGATCATCATTGAGGCGGATCTCGTCCCGTTTTTCCGGCAGTGTGCGGAACCAGTAATGCGGACGCAGGTTAAGCGCCTTCGGCAGCCAGACCTTTTCAATCAGTTCCCACTCAATTTCCTGACAGGAAAACCCGTGACCGACCGCTTCCATACCATTGAGAATGATATCCTCAATGCCCGGCATGGCATCAAACCACTCCTGGACTTTTGCTGTCATATCCCGTTCCTGTGCGGTGGCATTCTTCGGCGGTTCAACTGACCAGTCCAGCGTGAGCAGCACATTCTTGCGCTTTTCCATTTCGGCAAAAATATGACCGTCACGCTCAGTCATGTCTGAGAACAGGCACGCCTGCGCACTCAGGTCACCCCGTTCGGCCGCCTGCAGAATGCGCGGCAGCTTGCGGATAGTCAGTCCGCGTGACGGATGCTCCGGATAGATGCGCTGCATCTGTGCGATTTTGCCTGTCTGCGGGGTTTTTAACACTTCCCGTTCGATCGGGTTTCCGTGGATATCAACTATTTTCGGCATTTCTTAATCCTTACCAGGCACCTGCACCAAAGCGTTTTCCGCCGTCACGCACAGAGCGGCTGCGGATGTCGGTGCTGCCCGCGCGTGAGGCGGCAAGTGACCACAACATGTGTAAACAGTCCGGGCCGTCATCATGATCGGCTTTCGGGAAATGACGCAGCTGGTCAATCAGGGTGTGCTGTGTCGGGTGAAGACGGATCAGCCCGTTAACCATGTGCGGCTGCAGGGATTCAATCCGCAGCGCTTTATCGGTGTGCGGGATAACCGGAATGGCCGGAACCGGAACACCCTGCTGAGCGGAGCGTTTCACCAGCTCCGTGCGCAGGAACTCCTGAAACTGGACGGACTCAAACGCCCAGATGAGACACCCGTATTCACGCTGATAGCGGATCACATCCTCAATAATTTTGTCTGGCAGACGGCGGCGGATATCCGCCTCAACCACATCCAGAATACCGGTCATCCGGTTAAAGCCGCCGACCAGAAGCGCGGACGGGTCACGGCCTTTGCTGAGTCGGCCGAGGCTGGGGTCACAGGCTCCGTAGTAAATCCAGTCCGCCAGATGGTTAGACCAGAAGATAATACTGTTGGCAAAAATCGCATCCTCACCGCTGACCGGGTCATTCTGGTACTCAGAATCAAAGGTGTCGTGACCGTCACGGGCGCGGATTTTCATCAGTGCCAACAGCGGACGGGCAGCCCATGACACAATGGCCCCTTCAGACATGGCTGCTTCATTTTCCGTGTAGAAACGTTCAGCCTCATCCGGCTGCCTGTTATGGATAAGGGTTTCCCACTCATCCCACAGTTTCATATTGACCGGCCACTGCAGAATGGCTTTAAAGCGGACAGTACGCCACATGGCGTTATTCAGGGTGCGGGAGAGTACCGAGTCGTAATGCAGGATAGTCCCGATGTAGACAATATCGGTTTTACCCCCGGCCTCACCGAGCGGCATCACGGTCTTTTTAAGCCAGGTGTGCAGCTTGTCCCGCTGTTCCGGATTACGCACCATCTCATCGTTCTCGATATCATCGAGCACCACCAAATCAGGACGGTACGGGCCGTGACGCAGACCACGCAGTTTTTTACCGCTGCCCGCCACCGTCACTTTGATATTATTACGGGTGACGATGGTGCCCATCTGCCAGGTGCGGCCCTGACCGCAGATATCCGGATAATCGTTCTTCAGACGCGGGTTATATTCCAGTTCGGCTTTGATGGCTTCCAGCATCGGATAGGCCTGGTCGATACTGTCCATAATGATGACCGGGTACTTTTTAATCCCCCGGATAATGCACCACAGCACAAAGAGCTGACTGACCAGCGTGGATTTTGCCTCACCGCGCGGCGCGGCTATCGCATCACTTTCAGCGGCCGGACTGGCGACAATTTTCGGCAGACGGGAAAACAGGTAATCATGCAGCTGGCTGCGGGAATGATGGCGGACATAATGCGGGAAGTAGGTTTCCACAAAAAAGCTGTAGCCGTCATCCGCATCACTCACCTGCAGACGGCGGGCATCAGCCGCTGCCGGGTCTGCATCAAAGCCGAGACACTCCGCCTCAATGGTCTGACGCAGACCGGCAATGTATTCCTGCAGGGAGGCTTTGAACTCTTTGAGTGAAACCTTTTTAGACATTTTTAACCGTATTCCCGTTCCAGCACACCAGCAAAGGATTCCAGAATCTCAACAAACACCACGTTATGCTGAGGGTATTTATCACTGATGAACTGCCCCAGCCGCTGGATCACATCAATAGCCGTGGCAAGCTTATCGGTTTCCGGCAATATCTTTTTGCTGGCTGATACCGCTTTGTTAAAGGCATCTGCCAGACTGGCAAGCATATCCACCCGGGCACCCGGTGCGATATCCGGGTTCGTGTTTATCTGCTCAGTAACCGTCTGACACTGAACAACCAGACTCATCAGCACCGCACGTCCGGCATCCTCAACACCACCACCGGCCAGCATGTGAGCCGCGCGCATTTTGTCCCAGTCGTCATTCTTATCCTGCGCCTCTTTCTTCCAGCGCCGGGCAGTCACGAACGAAACCCCGGCCTGAGCAGCAGCCACCTCCAGCGACATCTGGCTGAAGATATAAGCGCGGCGCAGCTTGTCGCGGGTCTCCTGCGGAAACGCCATCGTTACAGTCCCATCTTCGCACGCAGCAGCATCATGGCGGTGGTCACCAGACAGGCGGTAATACCGCCGGATACGGCACCGGCAACTGCGCCACGGCGCATGGCTCCCTGTGTCGCATCCTGACGGATGGCATCCATCTGATCACTCAGCGAATCCATCTGCGTTTCAATGCGGTTTAAATGGCCTTTAACGCTGATTAAAACGTCACTCTTTCTGCTGTTACGGGTGCGTTTTTTCATGACTGATTTCCTTGTTATTGAACGTATTAATAAATTCCCCCGTATCAGTACGGCGGCAGATGACACCGGTCTGTTCTGCCGGATGTCCGGTCACGGCGGCATACTTTGCACAACGCAGACCGGTCAGACCGGGCAGAATCAGAAAGATAAAAAACACAGCCAGCACAACAGCCACGGCTGTCAGCAGCAGGGTGTAACCACAGGCATTATGCCGGGAGCGTTTCATTGCACTGTCTCCCGTCTGCATTCACGAACCACATCACGCACATAATCCTGTAACCCGCTCAGTTTTGTTCTGTCGGAAAGGATACCGGTGCGGATATCGTGAATAATGAGTCCAGCTTCTCCAGAGAGTCGGACGGCGGCTGCATCATCCATTCCGGCGGTGGTGCGATGGTTGCCTGCGGTGAGCTGACAGGTTGCAAGGTCGGCACGGGCGAACTGCAACCGGCGGTTACCTGAAGCAAGATCAGCACGCAGCCGCTGATTAATGATTTCCTCATTACGTAACTTCTCCGTATAGGTCTTATCCAGCGCCTGAACTTGCCGCTGAGATTCAGACAGGCGGTTTAATGCCTTCTGTGTGTCTTCCTGTGCTCTGTCTGACACGGCTTTCAGGTCTTTGGTATGACTTTCTTTCAGCTGTGAAATATCACGGTCAAAGGTGTTCTTCATCACCAGATACGCCGATGCCGAACCGGCGATAAAAATCAGGAAAGCCCCGATAATGAGCGGCCACCCGGCACCACGTAACAGTTCTGAACGTAACGGTATTGTCATTTGCTCAGCTCCCAGCACAACAGTTCAGCTTCCTGCTCACGACGCAACACCTGCCCGTAACAGTTGTTGGAACGGATGCGGCAGTCTTTGCCGCCGTCGAAAATCCAGCGGGGGATCTCTTTGCAAGCACCGGCAATATTTCCCGCATTCAGTTTTTTATAAAACGTGGATGAAAAGCATTTTCCGGGACCGATATTGTAAGGACAAAAAGAGGCTATCCCGGCAATCTGGGGAGCGGTTAACGGCACATTCACGTTACGTTTTACCCAGGCAACCGCCTTGTCACGCTCAGCGGCATTCAGCCGGTCACATTGCGCCTGCGTCAGTTTCTCTCCGGGTTTTACCGCGCGGCCGTCAATACGGGTCACACCCCGGCAGACCGTCCAGATACCGCCGCCGTCACGGTATGCGGTGGTGAAATTACCTTCTTTTTCATTCAGGAACTGGTCAAGAATGTCATACTCGCTGGCACCTCCGGCAATCAGAGCCACCACAGCAGCAGTCAGAAAACCCCGTCTGATACTCATCTTATAAATCCTTCGGGGAACGGGATGATGCCCTGACGAGCGTGGCGACAGCTTCTTTCGCGCTTTCATCCGCAGGATGATCAATCAGGTGCTGTACGCTCATTTCCAGCAGACGTGTGCGCTTCTGCTGCTCCCGTTTATTCAGGAGGTAATTCAGAAGTAAGAAGACAGAGTTAATGAATACACCGATTAAAAATCCCCATGCGTACAACGACAGACCGCTGAAAACAAAACCGATACCGGCAAGCCAGTAAGTGGCACGCTCATACATGTCACTGAAAAAACCACCCATGTGACTACCTTGTTGTTTTTGTCCGAAATAAATAGGTGCGGTACTCATCATTACCTCCGCATGAGGATGGCCGGTTAATCCAGCTGCAACACACCGTGTTCTTCTGAACCGGAGAACGCTATCAGCCCCTGATATTCAGGCTGGTCGTCAAAAGCCGGAATAATACCGGTGGTGATGGTGTAGGACGGCTGACCTTCCTGTGCGGCGAAGTCGGCCAGAGCGCGGATTTGTTCAAGGGTAAGCGTGATAGTGTCAGGCATAGCAATGTCCTTACTGAATAATTAACAATGTAATTTTTAAGGGATTTCAGTATAGGAACGGGGATGTTTGCGGGGGAGTTGGCGGGGTTCAGCACATCATTTAAAAAACCCGCAACGGGAGATCAGTGTTGCACAGACAGAACGGAATAATCAATCAAATAAACTGTCCTGCTGCGTTTCTGACGCTGCATTATGTTCACTCAGCAACCGCCAGGCAAAACGGTCAGCAAAACCGTATTTAGGACACAGAACGGTTAGTGCGGAACGACAGGAATTCCCCTGCAGGGTCATTTCTTTTAATTCCGCAATAAAGCGGGCATTGCGTAATTTTATGAGCACCCGGTCACAACGCGGGATATAGAACGGTGTGCCGCCCATACAGGCCAGCAGTTTTTTATATTCCTCATCCGTTAACAATGATGTCAGTTTCTCAAATGCCGCATTATTACGGGCCACGGCTTTACCCTGACGGGCAGATAAGGTGACACCGCCGAGGTGGGTAATCAGTTTCGCGGTGGCGGCATAACCGATCACCCCAATCAGCTGATGGGCGGACTCCGGCAGCAGAGATTCCAGTTGCGCCAGTTCGTGCTGGCTGACAGTGTTATTCATCGTTCCCCCGAAATAAAAACACCTCCCGATGCGGAAGGTGTTCAGTATTTCAGGTTTGTGAAATGATGGCGTGTTGAAGGGGTTCAGTGGTTAGATGTCATCAGATATGTTGTTTTTCTGAATATCGCTAACTTTTTGTTCAAAATCAGGAACTGTGTAAATAAGCGTTGAGACTTCAATACCATTAACTTTTTCAACTTTTATGATAACGGTATCATTGTCAAATTTAACATAAACAGGCTCACCAGTTACCATTGATTGTTGTACTTCCTCCGAAGAAGAAAGGAATGATGGTTCTCCATATTTTTCAGATAAAGCGGCATATAGCGATTGAATGCTCCCATTATTTACAACGATAACCAATCTGCTGAACTTATTATCCAGTAATGACACCATTGCTATAGTATTTTTACCCGAAAAACGAAAATCCGTGCATTGGTACAAAGATACATGAGACACACTGTTTTGTTTATACGGTACAAAAGAACATAAACCAGCTGATTTTATTTTTTCAAAAGATGAGCCAAACTTCACACCTTTGTACCCATCAACCGCCATCGCTCCCACTGCGGTAAGTGCCAGCACAATCCCTAATAAATATTTTTTCATGATTATCCTCAAAATAAATTCTGTTGCTCTGAGCCAAGGATACCAGATTCTTTATAGCGGGATAACAAGTCCCACGCATGCCGATCACTGAAACCGTACTCAGGGCACAGTTTTGCCACCGCTTTCACCGTGGATAACCCTTGTTCAGATAATGCACGGATATCACGCATAAACCGCTGATTCCGCACCTCACGCATTGCCGCTGCTGCATTGGGGATATACACCTCTGTCCCAGCGAAATGCGCATTGAGCACACCGGCGGCATCCCTGCCGACGATGCACGATAACTGCTCAAGCCGTTTCAGTCCGGCCGGATGAAGACCTTTCACAAAAGTGAACGTCGTGCCGCCGAACGCATCAATCAGTTTCAGTGTTGCCGGGTAGCCGATTAAGGCAGCAATCTGACGCAACGTATCCGGCAACAGATGTTCAACTTTTTCCAGGTCTGTCATGCTTTTGCTCTCCGTCGTTTCTGATCAACCGCCAGGGCCTGCATCAGCTTTACCAGTTCGTCATGATCGAGCCAGTCGATTTTCTGACGGTTAAACATACGTTTTGCCAGCGATTCCGCGTATTCCCACGGACGGCCCGCATCAGCAAGCAGCGCCTCAATTTTGTTCAGAACCGATTTTTTTGACACCGGAACATTCGGCTTACGGCCGTATTTCTTCGGGCTGCGGCGGGGATAACCCTGCGTATGAAAGTAATCACGGACAGTCCCCAGCTCATCCAGCGTCAGTTTGGTGGCTGAGTCTTTACCCGTCAGGCGAACCAGAACACTGCGGTAAGTCTCATCATCCATTTTCAGATACTGCTGGGCGGCTTTGATAATACCGACCAGTTTTTTAGCATTAGGCGTTAACATGTCATTCATCCTCAATGTTTGCGTGACCGGTCACGCTTGTTAGGTTCAGTTTTCGGCAGTCACGGGTAAACCAGCAGGATGAATCACCTTTAAATAAACTGTTACAGCCTTCGGGTAATTCATCATTGCAATGAGGACATTTACCCAGTCTGGCTTCCTGACGCTTCAGGCGCTCAAAATCACACAGTAACAACAGGGCGATGAGTTCGTTACGGTCATACGGATCACGTCCGGGATTACGGTGATGGCGGATATATTCCAGCATGTCGTTTTCCTTTTCGTTCAGTGCGATTTCATGCCGGTACAGGCCATCTTTCTGCTGATTTTTACGCTGACGGCGCTTGCGTACCGCTGCTGGTGTTATGGCTTTTTTATCTGTCATAGCACCATCCATTTTTGCTGGTCATCAACTGTCAGACCTTCAATGCGCCGGAACTGGCGAACCAGTACCGATGCTTTGCTGAAATACGGCATGTAATATGTGTATTTCGCCTCAATATTGGGAATTACACGCTTAGCCGCCCGCTTACCGTACGCTTTCTGCAGTTCCTTAATGCGTTTCGGTGAATAGAGAGATTTGGTGCGCTTATGCCAAAATAGCTCGCATAACGGATTAAAATGATCACTGCCGGGGATACCCCAGGCACAATGCGTTTTCCCGTTAAACCAGACAGCCAATACCGTTTTTCCTTCACCTGCACTGATCCGGGTAACGGCAATCTCAGTACCCTGATACTGAAACTTAATGACCACGTAATGGGACTTTAATGACTCCTCAATCCCGGCCCACTGTTCTTTTGTGATTGACATAACACTGCTCCCGTATCAGTCGTATTTCTGGTTTTCAGGACGCTGGCGGTCTTCCGCAGCACTGTGCCGCTGATACCATGCGGCTCCGGCAAAGCCGGTGATAACACCGGCAACAAAACACAGAATGCTAATCATGGCCGTTACTCCCCTGATACTGATTGCATGTCGGCTGGCAGCCCCCGCGCAATTTGTCACTGCAGCTGTCACACATATCCGGTTCATTAAAGGCCGCACAAATAGAATCAGCAGCAGCGGTGACGGCAGCCAGCTGTTTCTGGCTGATCTTGATCCCGGGACACTGTCCGGCGATTTCCCTGCAGACAGAGGCAACCAGGCGAATCTGGTTAATCCTGCTCATGATGATTCTCCCTGACGCAGACCGCCATCGTTCAGCTTGTTTCGGCAGTTATCACACAGGTTTGTATGCCCGGTCATGACCGATTCACACAAAGCATTAGTGCTGGTAGTGCAGGTGCAGTTGTCACAATCGCAGAACTGAACGGAAGGGGATCGCAATTTTTCAGCAAATAACCGGCAGCGGCTGATTTCACCACGCAGAGTTATGAGAATGTCGTTGTTACAATGGTATTTCATCAGGGCATCGTAGATATCCTGAATAGAGTCAGCCAGCTTATCCACGCCCTGAGCCTGCAACTCCGCGATGTATTCATCCTTCAGCCGGATATCATCATCACTGATGGCTGCATATACCGGCATACAGAACTCATCTGTCCGGACGCGGGAAATATCAATCTGAGGTGTTAACGGAGTGACTGCACGCACGAAACAAACCGGTTGAGCCGTGAACACAAATTCAGGCTGCTTCATTGTGTCAGTTGAATTGTTACTCATTTTCGGCGCCCTCATCATCAGACCCGGTATCAAACGGTAATGTTGAAAATTGCGACTGAGCAATAATTACCCCCAGTTTGAAAGCCCGCTGTTCTGCTTTAGTTTCAAACTGTATTGTCCGGCCCATTTCCGGAATGTTAATCGGCTTATCTGCATGTGTTACCAGCAGGTTGCAGCCCTCTTTTGCAACATCGCGCCAGTCAGTAATTTCCTGTTTTAATAACGCCAAATCGATTTTATCGGTGTTCATAAATACCTCATTATCTGGATTCAGGCGTAAGGGTGACCTGACGGGTTTACGCCTGAATTTAAAAGTGATTATTTTTTAGTTAGTTACGTTATTCAGCAGTTTAATGAATCAATATCGGTGTAATAAGGCTCAATATCGATTTCCACAATAGTCCGGTTATCTTCATCTTTGGCCCGGCTTAATGTTCTGGCTGGCGGCCCGCCGCGTAAAATACGGTTCGGCTGATAGATAAAATAAGACCCCACCGGGTAGCGGTCATTAAACTGCTTCGCAGACAACCGGGACATAACGGCCTCCTGCTGCTTTGGCACAAAACTCAGCCCGACGTTTCGCCCACTGCTGATTATCCGTTTTTTTCGCAAGGAATGAGGCTTCAATCCAAAGCCGTCCGGCTTCCTTGTAATGGCCGTCGCGTTCAGCCTGTGCGGCATTAGTGGTGATATTTTTAAATGACATATCACACCCCCGCGATATCAAGAGAAATCGGCACATACTGGTCACTGTCGCCGACCCGTTCATAAATACGGACGTACTGGCGACTGCCTACAACCTGCACCGCTTCACCGATGGCCTCCATCGCTTTTATCCAGCGGGCATCCTCAATATTCAGGCGGCGCAGAGAGAGTACAGCACCGGTATTGATGTTACCTTCTTTGTCCACTGCAAATGCCTGGTCAATGATGGAGTGGATCTCCGGTCGTGCTCCCTGAACCCAGTCTTTTAAACACTCATCAATCAGTGCCTTAGCCGCCTGTAAACGCTCATCAAAGGCAATTCTATCCTGAATAGCACGCTGAATTTTGTAACGGCCGTCAAAACAAAACAGGGTTACATTGCCTTTTTTACCACCAACACTGATACCGTACTGCTCAGCTGACAATGCAATGAAGGCTTCGATATCCCCGAACGCAGCAATCTTAAACTGACGCAGCAATTCATTAATCTGAATAGCCTGGACAACCAGGTCCCCCACAAGCGCATCACGTTGAATGTCGATCTCTTTAAGTAAATCAACAGGGGTCAAACCCCGTTTGGCATCACGCCAGTAACCGGCCGGGACTTCATGCTGAGTAAACTGTTTTTGATTAATGGACATGTTGTGTTCCTTTTTTTGTTGATGGTTGAGAATCTTTCAGCAAACGAATTAATTTATCTTTTAAATCTTCAGCAATACGTAACTCCTTACCGGTTGACTGTTCCCCTGCGGCTTCTGCCTCAAAGCGAATGCCGCCACCTTTTTTTTCCGTGATAAGAATCGTAATTTTTACAGACATAACTTCACCCTTAATAAATTGATTCAGACCAGAACACACGGCAGCCATCCTGAGTAAAGCTGCCTTGTTTGTAGTAACCGTGACGACTGTTACCGAACTGCAGATAACAGGCTTTACCGGAACGGATAAGCTGATCACAGTACGCATGACGCGCTATTTTGATACGGGGTTTATCATTGCCGGTTGACACACCCAGCACTGTCACACCACGATCACCCAGGCTTTTTACAACAGATTCAACCTGAATCAGTGTTTTTAAAACACCCTGATTGGACGGGGTAATTTTGATATTCATCATCAGCCTCACTAATTAATCAGCATTTCAGAGAACCCGGTCACCATCGCCACATCAACAGGACGCTGGTTAATCTGACTGCCGCGTGAGACACCACGCAACAACTTAAACAGCCGCCGGGCATTACCTTTGCACACTTTGAATAACTCAGAAAAAACGGCTTCGTCCTCAATTTCCGGCAGCAGTTCAGTAATGATCTGGCGGATATCCTCTTCCGGTAACGCATCCCCCATACGCAGGGCAAAGCCGACACGGCTGTACAGCTGCTTATACTCCCCGCGCTTACCTTTCAGGTTCAGGATAAGACGCGGCATACCCGCCAGAACGATACCGACACCGGACTTATCATGAATGCGGCGTAACGTCTCAAGGGCACGATAAGGCAGGTTTTCAGCCTCATCGACCAGAATGACTTTCCCGGAGTCACGCAGTGCCTGGATGATCGCCTCACTCAGTTCGTGCATGTTTCCGCGCTTAGCCAGTCCGAGTTTATTGCACAGTTCTTCAAGTACCACACGGGCGGTATACCCCGGGTCTGCCTCAATCAGAACAGCACTCAGGTTTTCAGTGGCGTACCGGCGCATAATCATGGTTTTACCCATACCGGCATCACCGTAGATCACGTTGATATCCCCATCCAGATGCGCCATTTTGATGACTTCCATACCTTTTTTAGCCATGTATGTCGCAACATAGACAGGCTTGATATTGCGGGCTTTGGCACGGTCATGTTCACGCTGAATAAACTGACGGACTTTTTCCTCAACGCCTTTCACATCACCGTTGTATTTGCCCTGCAGATACTGGTTAATCACAGCGGTACTGACACCAACACCGCGTGATGCCTGAGCCTGAGACCAGCCTTTTGCTGCGAGTAATTCAGATAATTCAGTCACTAATGACATAATCATATTCTCCTGTTATTGGTTTCCGGCCTGTCTGGCATTCAGGTGTTCATACTCAACCTGTAAGAATGTTGTCGGTTTGCCTCCTGCCGGAACGGCCACCGGTTCACTGATATAACTGCCGAAATCAGGCACGGTTTTTCCGGTGAGTACCGGACGGGCTTCTGCCTCAATTTCGCGCATTTTACTTTCAACCAGTGACATACGACGTTTGCGGCGGTCTTCAACCGCTTTGTCCATCTGTGTTGTCGGTACGGCGGCAACTTTGTTACCGTTCCATACCGCTTTGCAGACGTATGACCCGTCCTGCTTACGGATAATGACTTCACCGGCATCATGAATGTCATACGCCACGCGGACTTCCTCACCATCGACCAGGATTAAATCCTCCGCGAAATACTGGTTGTTGTTGAACTCAATCCAGCCACGCTGAGCCACACGCTTAACTTCCGGCATGAACATTTCCCGCAGCTCAATCTCTGTCAGGTACTCAATCTCATCACCTTCTGCGGCCAGAACGGCCTGACGGTATGCTGCAGGTGTCATATGACGACCGTTCTGCTTCGGTAACTCACTGTGTTCATGGGTATAGTTGTATTTGTGGATCTCATCTTCGATGGCATCCAGCAGTTGCGCCCATGACGGCAGTTTTGCCAGTGCGCTTTTCTGCACCGGGTTAAGCTCCTTGTTATTCTCCAGTGCATTGACCGCTGAATTGATGCGGCGGCTGGTTATCCGCGCATGTTCACGGTCGGCTCCACGGCCGTTAAAGGTTGCGAACCCCTGAGCGATACGCAGAGGGATCACTCCGTTAAGGCGTTCAATAATCCCGCGTGCCTGCGGGTTCCCCGGAATACCGGTCATATGCCGGATACCGAGACGCGGAAAAATACCGGTGATTTCCGCATCCAGTGTTTTGTTCTTTTCACCGCCACCATTATCCGAATACACAAATAATGGCTTACCGTGATGCTGCATGGCGTGCCGGTAAGCGGATGCAACAGCAATGACGTTTTCCGCCAAATCCAGACTCCAGCCCACAACAAAGCGGGTACGGCCATCTATCACCATTGTCAGTTCGGGAGTGAACGGACGGCCGTGAATAGGGTGTGCCACCTTCAGGTTCATAGATTTACCATCACTGACCCAACATCCGTTTACCGGCATCTGTGACCAGTCACGCTTCTGATAGGTTTCCAGTGCCCGCGCATCCGAACCGGTTACACGGCCTTTTGCACGCTCACGTTTCGGCAGTTTCACCATCAGGCGGCGCACCGCATCATAAGAAGGTTTAGCACTCAGCATGGCAGGCTGATCGGCATACTCTTCATCCCATTCATCTGAGAATGAACGGTAAGCGGCAATCAGTGACGGCCCGTTCACATTGCGGTAATGCGCCAGAAACCCCGGAAACCATGCCACCTGTTCAGGACGTGTTTCTTTGTGATGACCGGGAGCCAGCAATGCCAGACGCTCTTCCCCTGAATTAGTGCTCTGATAAAGCGATACCCATTCCTGCAGAGAGCGGGGGCTGACACCACGGCGGGATTTACCCTTGCGTGCATTAGCATTGTCTGCGGAACGCTGCAGATACTCCGGCAGCACACCACTACGTGACTGTTCTGAAATCCGGTTCACCGCACCGGTACGGGTATCACCGGCCGCAACCAGTGACAGCACTTCCATAGCCAGAGCCGCCCGTGCATCAGCAACTGCTTTCTGTTCTTCTGTCAGTCCGGAAACTTCCCGCTCCAGCAGGGCCGGGCACTGACGCATCAGAGCGAGTTCCTCGCCGGGCCTTACCGCAGTAACAGCAACGGGATTTTCCAGCGGTTTTTCTGTCTTTTTCTGCTCCAGCACAGCATTAAAATGACGTTGTTTCACCGCGTCCTGAGCGGCTTCCGGCAAGCAATCAATGTGATACTCAAAGGCTTTTGTGCCGGTACGCTTACGAATTAATTCAGGGTGATCGCCTGACAACTTATTCAGACGATTTCGTATCCCCTGAACCGTGCCCGGTAATCCCGGGATTCCAACCAGTTCATTAGCAGTCAGGAACATACCGATCACCCTAATACTCTGCTCAGGTAACGGCTTGGCCATATTTCCTGAGGCTGAATGCCAAGCGCATCAGCAATAATGCGCTCACCTTTTGGATAAGAACGCGCCAGTGCATTCTTTAACGTGTCTGGTTTTAAACCAGCCTGCGTTGACAGGTCACGCATCGTGACGCCTTCTTTATGAAGAGCAGCAACAATATCGATACGATGCCAGTCAGCATGACTTACTTCATTTCTATCCATATTTCGTTTACCCTTAAAAATTACCCCTGCGGATAATCCGCGTGGGTTATCCGTGCAGATACAGTATTGATCCAAATTAGGACTATGTAAAGAAAGAAAACGCCTTTCTTTTCTTAATTAAAAACAAAATGAGTCCTAATTCGGGTAATTAGTTATATATCAATATCTTAGAGAGAAAGGAAAATGGAAAGAAAAAATAGTGACGATGTTTCTTTGTCCTTCACACCTAAAGAAACACTAGTAGATAGAATTCAGACTCTAATCAAAGGTCGGAGCATAAGAGCTGTTTCTTCGGCTTGGGGGCTACCGTATTCCACCTTAAACAACTACTTGAACAAAGGCACTGACCCTTCATTCAAAGCAATACAGGTAATAGCTGAAGCAGAAAAAGTCAGCCTTGATTGGCTGGCATTCGGATCAGATCAATCCAAATCAGAACCATTTATCGATTCATTAAAATACAACAAAACTAGTCCAGCTATAAGAAATGCGTGGGACATGGTCTATGAATCTCTTTCAGACCGTGAAATCAATGAGTTACTCAAAGTGATACATCGGAAAGGCATTGAGGGGATTTTGCAGATCGCTAAAACAGATTCATTGGAAAGTAGTATTGATAACTTACATATCAGGCCAACGCTGAAACAAGCTATCAAACTGGCTATGGCTGGTGATGAATCACTAGACCAAGAGATTTTGCGCCGCATTGAAGAGAAGAAAAATACCGATGAGACTGGTCATTTAAGCCAGGAAGAAGATCACCAAAAGGTGGGATGATTGGATACCTGTTCAATCGTCCTTTAAATATCGCTTAAACGCTCCTAAAAGATGATCACTTGAGTGCAGAATAGAATGCAAAAAAACATAAAATAAATCAATTCATGTTCATCAGTGCAGAATCGTATAACTCCCCGCCAAAGCAGTAAATTCAAGGCGTTCAGCCTAACATAGCTCCCTTTTAAATAGTGCAATATTGATCACCTCCCCACAGTGACTATTTTTATCTCCACTCACTTTATGAATGAGGCCGCCCGCTGTGACCGCATGTCGCTGATGCATGCGGGGAAAGTACTGGTGACGGATACCCCGGAAAATCTGGTCGCCACCAGCAAATTTGATACCCTCGAAGCTGTCTTTATTGATTATCTGAAAAAAGCCTCGGGGATTGAGGATGATGCTCCGCCGCCGGAAGCACCGGAACTGCCTGCCGACAGCAGCGAAGCGGCCGCCACCGCACTGAAACGCCGTTTCAGCCTGCGCCGTCTGTTCAGTTACAGCCTGCGCGAAGGGCTGGAACTGCGCCGTGACCCGGTTCGGCTGACACTGGCCCTGCTCGGTACCGTGATCCTGATGTTTATTATGGGTTACGGTATCAGTATGGATGTGGAAAATCTGCGTTTCGCCGTGCTCGACCGCGACCAGACCACCACCAGCCAGAACTATGTACAGGATCTCTCCGGTTCCCGTTACTTTATCGAACAACCTCCGCTGCAAAATTATGAGGATATGGAGCGACGGATGCGTGCCGGGGAAATCGCGGTTGCTATTGAAATTCCGCCGGATTTTGCCCGTGATATCGCCAAAGGCCATGATGCGAAACTGGGCGTCTGGGTGGATGGTGCCATGCCGAACCGGGCGGAAACGGTGCGCGGTTATGTGCAGGCGATGCATCTTAACTGGCTGACCCGCATGGCCTCAAAACAGCCGGTGGCCAACCCGCTGAGTTCTGCGATTGATATCGAAACCCGTTACCGCTACAACCCGGATGTGAAAAGCCTGCCCGCCATTGTTCCGGCGGTGATCCCACTGCTGCTGATGATGATACCGGCGATGCTCAGCGCCCTGAGTGTGGTGCGGGAGAAAGAGCTGGGATCGATTATTAATCTCTATGTCACCCCGGTGACCAAAACAGAGTTTTTAATCGGCAAACAGGTGCCTTATATCCTGCTGGGGATGTTTAACTTTTTCCTGCTCTGCGCCCTCTCGGTCTGGGTATTCGGTGTGCCGTTTAAGGGCAGTTTGCTGACCGTGACACTCGCGGCATTCTGCTATATCACGATTGCCACCAGTATGGGGCTGCTGATTTCCTGCTTTATGAAGAGTCAGATTGCTGCGATTTTCGGCACCGCGATTATCACGCTGATCCCGGCCACGCAATTTTCCGGCATGATTGACCCGGTTTCATCACTGGAAGGTATGGGTTACTGGATAGGACATATCTACCCGACCGCACATTTCCTGACCATCACCCGGGGAACATTCTCCAAAGGGCTGGGGCTTATCGATCTGTATCAGGCCTTTATTCCGCTGCTGATCACGATTCCGGTAGTTCTCGGGTGCAGCATCTTTTTCCTGAAAAAGCAGGAGGGGTAATATGCGGACACTGAAGAATATTATCTATCTCGGGATGAAAGAGCTGCGCAGCCTGATGCGGGATAAAGCGATGCTCGCGCTGATTGTGTTTGCCTTCACGGTATCCATCTATTCCTCTGCGACAGTAACGTCCGGCTCACTGCATCTGGCGCCGATTGCGATTGCGGATCAGGATCGCTCACAGCTCAGCGAACGTATTATCAACAGCTTTTATGAACCCTATTTTCTGCCTCCGGCCGATATTGATATCAGTCAGATGGACGGACTGATGGACAGCGGTACCTACACTTTTACCATGGATATTCCGCCGGACTTTCAGCGTGATGTGCTGGCCGGACGCCGCCCTGCCATCCAGCTGAACGTTGATGCCACCCGTATGAGCCAGGCGTTTCTCGGCAACAGTTATATTCAGAATATTGTCACCGGGGAGGTGAATACCTTTCTGGCTAAAAACCGGCAAAACAGTGTGCTGCCGGTAGATCTGGATATCCGCGCCCGTTTTAACCCGAACCTGAATCAGATGTGGTTCGGGTCGGTAATGGCAATTATCAATAACATCACAATGTTATCGATTGTGCTGACGGGGGCTGCCCTGATCCGCGAGCGGGAACATGGCACTATCGAGCATCTGCTGGTGATGCCGGTGACACCGTTTGAGATCATGATGTCCAAAGTCTGGTCGATGGGACTGGTGGTGTTGCTTGCTTCGCTCGGCTCACTGCTGCTGATTGTCCGCTTTCTGTTACAGGTGCCGATAGAGGGTTCAATTGCGCTGTTTATGTGCGGAGTGGCGCTGAGTCTGTTTGCCACCACCTCTATTGGTATCTTTATGGGGACGCTCGCCCGCTCGATGCCGCAGTTCGGGCTGCTGATGATTATGGTGCTGCTGCCGCTGAATATGCTGTCAGGCGGGATGACCTCGCGGGAAAGTATGCCGCAGTTCGTGCAGGACGTGATGCAGACGATGCCGACGACACACTTTGTCAGCCTGGCACAGGCGATTCTCTACCGGGGGGCGGATTTCCTGATCGTCTGGCCGCAGTTTATGTATCTGATCATTATCGGCGGAGCATTTTTCGGTGCCGCGCTGCTGCGTTTCCGCAAAACGATCAGTGCCATGGCATAACCCGGCCAATTCCGATGCCGCCGGCGGCGGGGGCATTATAGGCTGTCAGTTCAGTGAAGATTCAGTAAATAACGGATAATGCAGGGATACGGATATGAGAAAAATTCTGCTGATGAGTGATACGGGGATTTCCCCGCAGATGCTGGCGCAAAAAATGCGTGATGAAGCACAGGCACGGGGTATTGATGTCAGCATTGAGTGCCGGTCTGTTTTTGATTACCGCGAATGTGCCGCGGAGTATGATGCCGCTCTGCTCGCCCCGCAGTCCCGTCATCATCTGCGCGAATGCCAGCAAAGCGCGGCTGCCGCAGGAAAACCGCTGGTCTGCATCGATCCGGATATGTTTTGGGATCTGCAAAGTGCCGCGGTATTGGATTTGGCGTTATCGTTATTGAATAATCCGTGAAGCTGTAAGCAACTAAACCATCTTCTTTCTGACCCGGACGACGGGATAACCGGCAAAACCGGAAAGACGCTGACACGTCCCTGTCCGCCCGGATCGCACCATCTCCGGAAAGAATAAAACCATCTTCTTTCTGACCCGGACGGCGGGATAACCGGCAAAGCGGAAAGCCGCTGACACGTCCCTGTTCGCGGAATCTGCTGAATCATCCGGTTTGTGGCAAGGCGGCAAGGGAAGGATTCCGGGAAACCTATTTTGCCACAGTGCTTCGACTGATACCGTACAGAACGAAAAGGCGCTGTCACATCCCTGTTCGCTCGGGTCGCGCCATCCCTGGCGCTCTACGCTTTTCGCTCTTCTGTACGGCATCTGCCGTGTACATAAAGTCTGGCGTAAATAAAAACAGATTTTCTGAGCGCAGCCAACGCCGCCACAGGCGGAAGAATGACACAACAAAGAATCCGCTAAATCATCCGGTTTGTGGGAAGGCGGCAAGGGAAGAATTCCGGGGAGCATACATCAGTATGTGACCCGGAATTCTGAGCGCGGCCAACACAGCCACAGACCGGAGGATGACGCGGATTCAGGATTTGAGGAGACCGCGCACAACCACCTTGCTCGCCGGGGCGCTGCGATCAGTCGCCCGCCGCACTGCCATATTGATCGCCTGCCAGGCAATTTCCTGTAGATCATGGGAAATGCACGGAAAATTGAATCCGTAGATATCAGCATGAGAGACTTCATCGATGCTGAACAGCGAGACATCTTTTTGCGGAATAAGATTGTGACGGATACAGGCTTTGATAATCCCCAGTGAGATCTGGTTATTACAGCCGACAAAATAGTCCGGTGCGGAATGGTATTTCAGGTAATGGTCGGTGACTTTAAATGCTTCATCCATCAGGAAGTCCGCATGCAGCACATTAACGCTGCTGACCTGGCCGTGCAGACCGGCCACCATACCGGTCACGCGATCCTGAGCCACATTGGAATCTTCCGGGCCGGAGACAATCACCACATTATTTGCTTTCTGTGACAGCAGATAGCGTCCTGTCTGCAATCCGCAGTCGAGGTTATCGATATAGACGCCGCTGCATGCTTTGGCATCCAGCTCGCGGTCGACCAGAATGACCGGAATATTGAGCAGTTCCAGTTGTTTCATGTAAGCCGGGCGGTAAACCCGTTCGGCGGAGACAACGGATAAAATGATGGCATCCACATTGTAACCAATCAGCTTATCAATGATACGCGCTTCATTTTCACGGGACTCATAAGAATCAAACATCAGCGTGTCATAACCGGCGTTATACGCTTCCAGCGTGATACGTTTTGCCAGCCCGCCGAAAAACGGGTTGCTCATATCCGGGCTGACAATACCGATAGTGCGGGATGACTTGGCGCGCAGACTGCGTGCCGCCGCATTCACCACATAGCCGATTTTATCAGCCGCATCGAGAATACGTCTGAGAGTTTCCGGGTGAACCTTATCCGGCTGCGAAAATGCGCGGGATGCGGTGATCTTACTGACATTCGCAATAGCAGCCACATTTTCCAGCGTGACTTTCTGTGTCCGGGGTTCCGCCAATTTTCTCTCCTTAGCAGCAACGTATCATTTTATACCATTATAATATCATCTAAATCGATTCAGTCACGTGAAAAACACGCTTTTTGTCACTTAAATCACTATCAACAACTTTTTAACAATCCAGTCTTTTTATCCGCGGGTCGGTAAAAATATCGTACTCATCGGTATTCTCTGTGGAGAACTCCGAGACAACCGCGCCCTGCGGCCCCGCTTTAAACCAGTGGCGGGTATCCGGTGCGATGGTGTACTGCTCTCCCGGACGCAGCAGAATAAAGCGATCACAGGTGTACCATCCCTCATCACCCTGCGGCGGGCGGCAGATTGGGTTACCCTGCACATCCTGATTCGGTGTCAGCGCAGGATCATCAACAAACAGATAAACCTCGCCCCAGCGGCAGCGGAACGTTTCCTGCTTGCCCGGCCGGTCTTTATATGGCGGATGGCGGTGCTCCGGGCAGGTCTGGTCAGCAAACAGAACCAGCTCCTTGGCGCAGTACAGCGGGCTGTTGCAGTAAGTGAGCAGTTGCAGACCCGAGCGCGGATAATCCGGCAGATTAAAGTGAGCAATCTCAATATTCTGCTGTTCCGTTTCTGTCAGAACGATATGCGCCTGTTCCAGAATCGTCAGTGATTCCGCGATGTACGGCTGTTTATTCATCGGCCTCTCTCCTGAATGATATCGTTATCATTATAGCCCTGCCCCGGGTTGCAAAAATGTGACCGGCAAGACCCTTTACTGAATACTGCATGAGTAGTTCGGACTTTATTTAATAAAAGTTTAACCATCATCACATAATTATAATAAACATTGCTCTATTATCCGCATCATAGCAATGATATCGATATCATTTTAATGAAAGGAAATGATCATGAAGGCATTAGTATTAGAGAAAGCAGGGAAAATCGCCATTCAGGATTGGCAGAGTAATGAAGTGCTGGGCGACGACGATGTTGAGATTAAAATCCACACCGTCGGTATCTGCGGCAGCGATGTTCATTATTACCAGCATGGCCGTATCGGGCCGTTCGTGGTTGAGGCACCGATGGTGCTGGGTCACGAAGCGTCCGGTGTGATTACCGCTGCAGGTAAAAATGTGAAACACCTGAAAGTCGGCGATCGCGTGTGTATGGAGCCGGGTATTCCGGATCTGCAGTCCCCGCAATCCCGTGCCGGTATCTATAACCTTGATCCTGCTGTTCGTTTCTGGGCAACCCCGCCAATCGACGGCTGCCTGCGTGAGAGTGTGATCCACCCTGCCGCATTCACGTTCAAACTGCCTGATAACGTTTCCTTTGCCCAGGGCGCGATGGTTGAGCCGCTGGCAATCGGTATGCAGTCCGCCACCAAAGCCGGGATCAAACCGGGCGATATCGGTCTGGTTATCGGTGCCGGGACTATCGGTATCATTACCGCGCTGTGCGCACTGGCCGGCGGCTGTTCAGATGTCATCATCTGTGATGTGTTTGATGAAAAACTGAAAGTGGCTGAGAAATATCAGGGTCTGCATGCGGTCAACAGCAAAGATCAGCAGGCACTGGCGGATAAAGTCCGTGAACTGACCGGCGGCGAAGGCGTGAACGTTCTGTTTGAATGCAGCGGCGCGAAACCGGTTATCGCCTCTATCTCTGATCATATCGCCCCGGGCGGTACTGCGGTTCTCGTCGGTATGCCAATCGATCCGGCACCGCTGGATATCGTGGCGGCACAGGCGAAAGAAGTCACCTTCAAAACCATTTTCCGCTACGCCAATATGTATCCGCGCACCATTCGTCTGCTGAGTTCCGGCAAACTGAATGTGGCTCCGCTGCTGTCCGCAACCTACAAGTTCAAAGACAGTGTCGAAGCTTATGAGCGCGCTGCCGAAGGCCGTGCGACTGACGTGAAAATTGTGCTGGAAATGGAGTAAACCATGACGCTCTATGCCGGTATTGACTGCGGAACCCAAAGCACCAAGGTCATTATTGCCGATAACCGGACCGCGCGTATTCTCGGTGAGGGCTCAGCCCCTCACCCGATGATCAGCGAATCAGACGGAAGCCGTGAACAGGAAGCCGTCTGGTGGACTGATGCGCTGGAAACCGCGTTTGCTCAGGCGATAAAGAACGCCGGAATTGACGGGCGGGAGATCCGCGCTCTCGCCGTTTCCGGTCAGCAGCACGGTTTTGTGCCGGTCAGTCATGACGGTACGGTGCTTGCGCCTGCCAAACTGTGGTGTGATACCTCGACCAGTGCGGAAAATCAGTGGTTTATTGATGCACTGGGCGGCGAACAGGCCGCGCTTGAGCGCCTGGGTGTGTTGCCGCAGACCGGCTATACCGTGTCAAAAATTATCCGCTTTAAACAGCAGCATCCTGAACTGTGGCAACAGCTGCGCTATGTGCTGCTGCCGCACGATTACCTGAATTTCTGGCTCACCGGACAGGCCTGTGCCGAGTACGGTGATGCCTCCGGGACCGGGCTGCTCAATATCCGTACCCGTGAATGGGATCAGGCAGCAGCTGCTCTTATCGATCCGGAAGGCCGCTTATGGCAGGCGCTGCCGCCGCTGGTGCGTGCAGAGCAAATCATCGGAACCGTTCGTCCGGAGATCGCGGAGAAACTCGGCATTTCCCCGGATACCCGCGTGGCATCCGGCGGCGGTGATAACATGATGGCCGCCATCGGCACCGGTAATATCCGGCCGGGCATTACCACCATGAGCCTCGGCACCTCCGGTACGCTGTTTACCTTTGCCGAAAACCCGGTAGTGGCGGATTCCGCGATGATCGCCGGATTCTGCTCCTCCAGCAACGGCTGGCTGCCGCTGATCTGCACCATGAACGTCACCTCCGCCACCACCACGGTTCAATCATTATTAGGTATGGATATTCAGGCCTTTAATGAGGCGCTGAACAGCAGTAAACCGGGTGCTGACGGCCTTATCATGCTGCCGTTCTTTAATGGTGAGCGCGTACCTCAGTTACCCGATGCCCGCGCCAGCCTTCACAACATGGACGGCAGCAACCTGACTCCGCAGAACCTGAGCCTGGCCGTGGTGGAAAGTGCCACATACGGACTGCGCTTCGGTATCGATCTGTTCCGCCGGCAGGGCATTTCCACGGATGAGATCCGCCTGACCGGGGGCGGTGCCCGCAGTGTGAAATGGCGTCAGATTGTCGCCGATATCATGGCGGCACCGGTTGTCTGCGTTACCAACCAGGAAGCGGCGGCACTGGGGGCAGCTATCCAGGCTATCTGGAGTGATACCCTCACCGCAGACAGCGCACCGCAGGCACAGCTGGCGGCTCTTTGTGACCGTTTTGTGCAGTTGGATGACAGCAGCCGGACGCAGCCTGACCCGGCAAATACGGCAGTCTACGAATCGCTGTATCAGAACTACCTTGCTTTACTGACATCAGAATACCCGGAGGTCACATTATGACAGCAGCTGTCGCTGACAATGAGGAATTACTGCGGGTTGAAGGAGTGCGCAAAGCCTTTGGTCAGGTTGTTGCACTGAAGAACGCGCAGTTTTCACTGAAGAGAGGTTCCATTCACGCCCTGTGCGGCGGGAATGGTGCCGGTAAATCCACGTTCCTGAGCATCCTGATGGGCTTTATCCGTCCGGATGCCGGTGAAATCTATGTCAAAGGCAAACGCTGTGAATTTCATCAGCCGCTTGAAGCCCTGCATGCCGGTATCGCGATTGTTCAGCAGGAACTGAGTTCCATTCCTGACCTGACGGTGGCTGAAAATATCTGGCTGGGGCGTGAGCCGCGCCGTTTCGGATTTGTCGATTTTAAACAGCTCAACCGGCAGACCGCTGAACTGCTGACCGATCTGCATTTTGAGATCTCCCCGTCAGAAAAAATGCGCAATCTGAGTGTGGCGGAGCAGCAACTGGTCGAAATCGCCAAAGCCCTCTCCCACGCGGATGCGGATATCATCATTATGGATGAACCGACGTCCGCTATCGGTGAGGAAGATGCGCAGAAGATTTTCGATGTGATCACCCGCCTGACGGAAAAAGGTAAAGGCATTATCTATGTCTCACACCGCCTGTCCGAGATTTTTCAGATAGCCGATACCTTCACCATTTTCCGTGACGGCACGTTTATCACCGACGGCCCGCTGACAGGTATCACCCGCGAAAAACTGATTGAGCTGATTATCGGCCGTGAAATCAAAGATGAATTTGCCAAATTCAATGAGCCGACAGATGAAACCATTATGGAAGTCCGGGAATTGTCCCGCGATAACCAGGTACACGATATCAGTCTGACACTGAAGAAAGGCGAAATTCTGGGAATTTACGGGCTGGTCGGTTCCGGCCGTTCCGAATTTCTCGATCTGATTTTCGGTATCGAACACGCCGATAAAGGCACGATTCAGATTGGTGACCGTTTCCTCGACAAGCACACCCCGAAAGATTCCATTAATGCCGGGATCGCGTATGTCACCGAAGACCGCAAAGATACCGGGCTGATGCTGGGCCGCTCCATCAATGAAAATATCAATATTGCCTCGTTTGGTGCCATCAGCACCGGCGGCTTTATTAATAACCGCAAAGAGCAGGCCCGTGCGGATGACATGATAGCGCTGTTCAATGTCAAAACCCCGGACGCGGACCAGCTGGCCGGTAACCTCAGCGGCGGTAACCAGCAGAAAGTGGTTCTGGGACGCTGGGCGCTGATCGAGCCGGACGTGATGCTGCTCGATGAGCCGACACGCGGCGTGGATGTCGGCGCCAAGAAAGAAATTTATAAGTTTATGTCTGAGTTCGCCTTACAGGGCAAAGGCATTGTGATGGTCTCTTCTGAGCTGTCGGAAATTATCGGTATGAGTGACAGGATTATTGTTTTCCGTGACGGACGGATCGCCGGAGAGCTGACCGCCGCCACTGCCACCCAGACCGATTTAATGAAACTTGCGGTGTGATCTCACCCGCCAACGTATGCATGAATAAAGAGAAGTGACCATGAATACAACAAATACTGCACCCGCACCAGGGGTCTCATTTATCGCCCGTAACAAGAAAAACATGCACAAATACGGCATCATTCTGGCGTTCTTTGTGCTGTGTCTGATTGTGGCCGTTGTCGGTGAGGTTCAGGTAGCCCGCGGCGAATGGACGAATAACTACTTTCTGAGTCAGGACAACATGCTGATTATCCTGCGTCAGATTTCCATCAACGGTATTCTCGCCATCGGGATGACGTTTGTCATCATCACCGCCGGTGTTGACCTCTCTGTCGGTTCGGTGCTGGCACTGAGCGGCATTGTGGCGGCGCGGTTTGCCACCAGCAATACCGGTCTGGCTATCGGTGATACCGCTAATGCCGTGATGATCCCGATGATTATCGCGCTCGGTATCGGTATCATTTGTGGCCTGCTCAACGGGACGATTCTGGCGAAATTCAATCTTCAGCCGTTTATCGTCACCATGGGGATGCTGTCTGCGGCACGCGGTCTGACTCTGCTGACCACTGACGGTAACCCGGTTTCCCAGCTCAACAGTGATTTCCGCTGGCTGGGTAACGGTTATATCCTTGATATCCCGGTACCGGTGGTGATCCTGGCGGCTATCTTTATTCTTGCCTGGATATTACTGAACAAAACCACCTTCGGCCGCTATGTGTATGCTGTCGGCGGCAACCCGAAGAGCGCCAGAACCTCCGGGATCAGTGTGATTAAAATTAAAGTGCTGGTTTACACCCTGTGTGGTGCATTAGCCGGTATTGCAGGGCTGATCCTGACTGCCCGTACCGGCTCAGCACAGACCAGTGCCGGCAGCGCCTACGAACTGGATGCGATTGCCGCGGTGGTTATCGGCGGCACCAGTATGGCCGGTGGCGTGGGTACGTTAGTCGGCACCCTGTTCGGTGTGTTAATTATCGGTGTGATGAATAACGGTCTCGACCTGCTGGGCGTGCAGTCGTATTACCAGCAGATTATCAAAGGCGCATTAATTGTTATCGCCGTACTTTTGGATCCGTCACGTAAGCAACGCCGTGACTGATAGCAGTACCGCGCAGATTCCTTCAGTTTAAGGCCAACACCGCCACATTCTGCATGACGCGTTTACGCAATATCATCCAGTCTGTGGCAAGGCGGCAAGTGAAGAATTCCGGGGGAGCATACATCAGTATGTAACCCGGAAGGCTGAACACAGCCAACACCGCCACATTCTGTATGACGCGTTTACGCAATATCATTCAGTCTGTGGCAAGGCGGCAAGTGAAGAATTCCGGGGAGCATACATCAGTATGTGACCCGGAAGGCTGAACGCAGCCAACACCGCCACATTCTGTATGACGCGTTTACGCAATATCATTCAGTCTGTGGCAAGGCGGCAAGTGAATAATTCCGGGGAGCATACATCAGTATGTGACCCGGAAGGCTGAACGCAGCCAACACCGCCACAGGCTGAAGGATGACGCGTAAAAGACTATTACAACAGCAAAAAACAATACCCTACACAATGAAGGAATGACCATGAAAAAACTGACCAAAATCGCTGCACTGACAGCCCTGATGATGGGCGGACAGGCATTTGCGGCACAGGACAATCCGGTGAAAATTGCTGTTCTGATGTACGGCATGAAAGCCGAATTTGTCCAGTTAATGGAAAAATCCGCAAAAGAACATCCGGCTGTGAAAAACGGTGAAGCGATCATCACAGTTTATGATGGCCGTTATGACCCGATGGTTCAGAACAACCAGGCAGAAACCGCAATCCAGACCAAAACCGATGCTATCATCATCAACCCGATGGATTACGAAGCAAATATCGACGTGGTCACCATGGCGAATGACGCTAAAATCCCGGTTATTGTCACCAACGCCCGCCTGAATACCGACAAAATGACCGCAGAAGTAGTGTCTGATGACGTCCTCGGCGGTTATATGGAAGCCAAAGCAGTTCTGGCAAAAATGAACTGTGAAGGTAACGTGGTTATTATCGAAGGGCCGAAAGGCGGCAGCGGTGAAATTCAGCGCGGCGAAGGTAATGACAAAGCAATCGCTGAATGCGGCCCGGGTAAGATAAAAGTGCTGGAGCGTAAAACAGCGAACTGGTCACGCGCGGAAGCCATGCCGCTGATGGAAAACTGGTTACAGAAACACCGCGGTAAAATCGGTGGCGTGATCGCACAGAACGACGAAATGGCGCTGGGTGCAATTGAAGCGATTAAATCGGCCGGTCTGAATGTAAATGATTTCTCTATCGCCGGTGTTGACGGTGTATCTGACGCTATCCGCTCTGTTCAGGACGGCGAAATGGTCTCTATCCTCCAGGATGCCAACGCACAGATGCAGGGTTCAATCGACCTGGCAATGAAAGCGGTCAAAGGCGATAAATACGAACCACAATCCCAAATCTGGGTTCAGTATGCTGACCAGCTGAAATGGAATGACGGTAAAGGCAAACGTTACGCAATTCCGTGGACTCAGGTTACCAAAGAAAACGCGCAGCAGTTACTGGATGCCCGTAAATAAATAACTAAATAATGCATTTACGCCGTCTTCAGCAGAAGACGGCTTTTTTTATCCGTTTTATCTTCTGTGCGTATTGTTTTATAAACAATTTAAAAAAACTATGTCCGTAAAGCGGTATTATTTACTGAATATCCCGCAACACCGTTTTCATCCTTTCCCTCACTATAATTCGCCGTATGATAGGGTTATCTGCCGGATAAATACGCGATGTGAAATGATGAATGACAGAGAAAAGGCCATCGAAAAAGTCAGAAAGCTGATGTCTCTTGCCGAAAATGCCGGTAATGAGAATGAGGCGGCGAATGCCTTTTCAAAAGCGCGGGTATTTATGAAAAAATACCGCCTGGAGCTGTCCGATATCTATTCCGCAGAACCCTCCCCGCCACCATCTGCGCCACCATCTCCGCCACGCAGAAAAACACCACCACGCCCGCTGACACCGGAAGAACAACACCGGGAAATGATGCGCCTGAAACAACAGGAAGAAGAGCGGCTGCGGGCATTTCAGAAAGTAGCGGAACAACAGCAGCAGCGGAAACAGCAGAGAGAACGGGAACAACAGGCGCTGCGGGCATTTGAACGGCAGCAGGCAGAACTCCGGGCTCAGCAGCAGGCAGCACAGACACCACCACCGGTAACACCGCCGCAGGAGCCCGTTCCGCAGCCTGACAAACAGCCCCCTCCGCAACCGGAAAATCACATCTCAGAACAACCCCGCGAACCTGCGGAGCCGGTTTCCCGCCCGCTGATTGCCGGGTTTCTCGCCGCTCTGACACGAAAACAACACATACCGTCGTATATCATCGCGGTGATTATCATTGTTTTTATTCTGTATATTTTCTTTTTTCAGTCATGACGGCACGCCGGGCGTGATCCCCAGCATCTCCCGCGCCAGCGCATTCCAGGCCAGACAACTGCGGCTCTGATACCCTTTCATATTTGCCAGCGCAAGATCATAAGAGAGTACCGGGTCCGCCACACTGACCGCCGCCAGCCCGTCAGTCCGGTGTATACGCCACATACTCTCCGGCAGCAGCGTGACGCCGACCCCGGCACTGACCATCGCCATAATCAGATCCAGATGATTGCTCCGCCCGGCCACCACCGGCTTGTAATGGTAAATACCACAGGCGTTACGGATAAGCTCATTGATACGGAAATCTTCGGAAAACAGGACAAACTTATCATCCGCTAATTCGCGGAAACTCACCTGCTCCCGGGTGGCCAGCGGGTGCCGGGTATTGACCAGCAGCATCAGGCGATCGGTTGCAAAGCGCTGTAAATCAAAACGGGTATCATCAAACGGCAACATAACAGCGGCGGTTTCCACACTGCCTTCTGCCATCGCCTCCGCCATCTGCTCTGTTCCGAGTTCAAGAATTTTCAGTTCCGCCTGCGGATGGCGGGTACTGAACGCCATAATGATGCCGGCAAAATAGGTCGATGCGATAACCGGCGGTAATCCGACATTCAGAGTGCCGGTCAGCGGCCCCGATTTATCCTGTAACGCTTTGTTCATACTGTTAAACTGCGCCAGAATACGGGTTGCGTGATCAAACAGAACCGCGCCCTCGTCTGTCAGCCGGACACCATCCGGTTCCCGTGTCAGCAGGGTAAATCCCAGCTCCTCTTCCAGCCGGAGAATACTGCGGCTGATAGCCGGTTGTGTCACAAACAGGGCATCCGCCGCCCGGCTGAACCCGTTAAGCTGCACCACTTCCGTAAAATAGCGCAATGTCCGTATATCCATGACCGTCACCTATTACCTTTTGTTATAGCCCCGATGAGTATAAACCATTTCCTATTCCCGGTAATTACCGCTAAAACTCATTCACATTACTAATCATTCAAGGCTGATAAATCAGCCACTGTATTACCGGAGATCATCATGACAAAAACAGTCGCTGAACATGTGCTGAGCCGCCTGCAGGATTTAGGTATCCGCCATGTCTTTGGTGTGGCAGGAGATTTTGCTTTCCCGATTGAGGACGCCGTCTGTGAAAGCCGGACTATGCAATGGATGGGTAACTGTAATGAACTGAATGCCGCCTATGCGGCTGACGGTTATGCCCGGGTTAACGGCATGGCGGCGCTTTCCACCACATTCGGTGTCGGGGAGCTGAGTGCCATCAACGGTATTGCCGGATCTTACGCTGAACATCTGCCGGTCTTTCATCTGGTCGGTATGCCGGCCAGCGGCGTGCAAAACAGCGGCCGCCTGGTGCATCATACTTTAGGCAACGGTGATTTCAGCCTGTTTTATGAACTGGGGCAGCGCCTTTCCTGTGCAAACGCCGTTATGACCCCGGAAAACTGCGTGGCAGAGACAGAACGTCTGATCGCAGCCGCACTGCGTGAGCGTCGTCCGGTCTATATCGGTTTTCCGTTTGATTACGCCACACAACCGGTTCAGATACCGGAGCACCTTACCGTACCGGCACAACCGGTCAGTGACAGCACCGCGCTGGCAGAAGCCGTGGCGGCGATCAGCGCAAAACTGGCAGAAAGCCCGTCGGCCTGCATCCTGCCGGGCATGCTGGCCGCACGTTCCGGACTGATTGATGACGTACAGGCCCTGATCCGTCAGACCGGCCTGCCCTACGCCACCATGTTTATGGATAAAGCGATTATCAGTGAATCTGATCCGCATTATACCGGGATGTACAACGGTCAGCTGATGAACCCGCAGGTCAGGGAATTTGTTGAGAACAGTGACTGTGTGCTGGGTATCGGCGCGGTGATGACAGACTTTAACACCGGCAGTTTTACCGCTGATATCGCACCGGAAAAGCTAATCAGCATAATGGCGGATCATGTCCGCATCGGTGCGGCGGTGTATCAGAATGTGTATATGCGGGATCTGCTTCCTGCCCTGACTGTCGTTCTGCCGCACAGAGAGTGCCGTATTCCGCCTGCTGCCGGGCTGGGCAAGCCGGTGACAGAAGCATCCGGTAATATTACCCCGCAGTATTTGTATCCGCGTTTTGAACAATTGTTCAGAAAAGACGATATTATCATCGCCGAAACCGGCACGGTTTCTATGGGGCTGGGCTTTGCACTGCTCCCGGAAGGGGCGCAGTTCCATAACCAAACGTTATGGGGATCTATCGGCTGGGCAACCCCGGCGGCCTTTGGTGCAGCGGTTGCCGCACCTGATCGCAGACTGATTCTGATCACCGGGGAGGGTTCACATCAGCTGACCGCTCAGGAAATCAGCCAGTTTGGCCGTTTTGGTCTGAAACCGCTGATTTTTGTGCTGAACAATGACGGCTATCTGATTGAGCGCCTGCTGTGTAAAGACCCGGAAGCCGTTTATAACGACCTGCCGCAATGGCGTTACGCGCAACTACCGCAGGCGCTGGGATGTGACAACTGGTATTGCCGCCGTGTCACCACCTGCACGGAACTGGATGACGCAATCCGGGAAGCGGAAACCGGCGACTGCGCTGCGTATATCGAAGTGGTGACAGAACGTTATGCCGCATCTGATCTGGCAAAAAAACTCGGTGAGTCTGTCGCGACGCTTTATTCGTTTTAAATCACCTGCAATCCTGATACTGCCCCGGCGGTATCAGGATGTTAAAAACCGTTCTTTTCACATTGGGCTTTATTGGCATTCAGGGTAAATAAAACATGGCCGGGATAATCATCGTAATAATGATGTATTTCCGCCAGCCCTTTGGCCTGAGCCAGCCGCACGGTCTGTAACGAGCATGTCCGGTAAATCAGGTCTTTTTGCATCGTTTTCTGATCATTTTCCCGCGCTTCTGCCGGTTTTTTCAGCCAGTCCGCTGACAGGGAATAATGGTAAATCACATCACTTCCTTTTGCCTCAACCTTTTCAATATACACCGTGTCATCTATTTTCATGCGCGGCTGTCCCCGCATCCGTGCCCGGTCATTTTCCGCAGCCAGTGCCGCAGCCTCACTGACACTCATCGTATCTATGCGCTGTTTAAAAGCAGCGACATATGCCGGAGACTGAGAATAATGCTCCGCGTAGCGCTCACGAAGTTCCTGATCACTCATGACACAACCGCTCAGAATCAGTGCGGATAACAGCAGAAGACGTTTTTTCATACTCAATCCTCACAGGATAAATCAGCGGATATCGGATTCCGGATAGTTTTTATACATAATGACTTTAATGACCCGGTCGCTGTCAAAACAAAAACCGAGCCGGCGATCGAACCAGTCATAATAGTAGCAATTATCGTCCGGAGATACCTGATAGAGATTTCCGTAAGCGTTAACCATATCCTGATAGGTATCACCTGCCGCAATGCCCCGCCGGGTTTTATAGCGGTCATTTTTGAAGGTTATCTCCGAAATGTATTTATCCTGTCCCCCGGTACGTTTTTCAATAATCATATTGATCCCGGCTACCGTAATTATCGTATCACCGGCATCAAAACGCCATAATTCAAACTCCCGGAAAAAATCATGTACCGGCGGTACCGATACCTTTTCCCTTTGCTTATCCAGCCAGCCGGAAACCGTATTATCACTCAGTGGTTTCCCCAGAAAATCCGCCGCTCCGTTATCGGATGACCAGATGAAATCCTCATAATTAAGGGCATTACTTTGCTCATCCGTCTTTTCCAGCAGTGATAATTTTATCCACCCCTCAGCCACTTTATTTTTGCTGTTCATGTAATTCACATAGGCAAAATCGCCCTGTCTGCGATATTGCAGCACACGATCCCCGCGGATAATAAAGTGATCTGTTTTACATTGTTCATCCGGCTGGGAATAAAACCAGGCCCGGCCAACGGAAATAACCACTTTCTGTGCAGGTTGTGTCAGCGTCGGGGCAGACCAGGTGACCGGGTTTACCGTGCAGTTTTCCTTTCCCGGGGCGGTCAGAAGATAGGTGATACGGGTTATTTTTTTCTCTTTGTCTGTTTGAAAAATAAGACTCATATTGCTGTGGTGATAAATAAATGATTCGCTGTTCTCATCCGCATCAAAGCTGCTATGAAGACCATAGCGTTCAAACATCAGAAAATCAGAATCACCGGTTTTAATTCCGCGATGTGTTTTATACTTATCCGAAAGAATAACAATCTGACTGACAACCCCTTCATCCCGGCTATTATTAATCCCCTCTGTAACATATACATAAATATCCGGCTCAGGAATCACCACACCCATTGTTTTCCCGGTTTTACTGTAACCTGCAAATACCAGCCCGGGTTCCTTTGCATAATATTCTGTGATATTCCGGCTGAGTTCACTAAAGGGTTCACCGGGACGAAGTACTATCTGATTAACCGTCAGCTGATAATCTTCATCTGACAGCGGATTATCCGTTTTTCTTTCCGGTTTACGGTTTACGTCATCTTTTCCTTCCGCAAGCGGGGATATTCTGAGATTCGTTTTTGTCAGCTGAGATAATTCCAGCCAGCCGTCAATCAGCTCACCTTCGCTGTTGATATATCCCCCCAGCAGATAATCACCGGTGGTCTGATAACCGATAACTGAATCACCTTTAACCAGAAAACTATTTTTACTTTTACAGCGGCGGTCCGGCGCAGAATAGAAATAAGCACGTCCGGGAGAGGACACCCGGTAAATATGACGTTCAGTGTCATATTCATCAGTATTAATACGTAAAGATATTTCCTGACATTCATCTGTCACTGCCGGTGAAATTAGCGGATAAAATAATAACAGGCCGGATAACAGTATTTTTATCATTCACTCGGATACCGGAAAAATAAACATAATAAACTTATAGCGTATTATCTCTTTTCTTTCTTCGGTATCCTCACTATTTTATACTCTTTTTTTTTATTACCCTTTCACCAGAATCACTTCTGTTCCTATCCGGCGCAGCCCGGTCAGGCTCGCTTCCGGAATACCGTCATCGGTAATAATGGTATCAATACGCTGGGTATCAATTATTTTATGCAGGCTGGAGCTGTTAAATTTACTGGAGTCTGTTACCACCACAATATGCCCGGCCACTTCACACATCCGCCGGTTGAGCCGTGCCTCATCTTCATTATGCGTGCTGATTCCGCGCTCAAGATCAATCGCATCCACCCCGAGAAACAACATATCAAAGTGATAATTCTGTAATGACTGCTCCGCCTGATCCCCGTAAAAAGAGAGAGACTGACGCCGCAGCTGTCCGCCGGTCATCAGCAGTTCCACCCCGGGCGCTTCCAGCAGTGCATTCGCCACATTCATACCGTTGGTCATCACAATCGTGTCCTGATGATGGCGCAGCTGACGGGCTATTTCGTAGGTTGTGGTACCGGAGTCCAGAATAACGCGCTGCCCCGGCCGGATCAGTCCGGCTGCCACCGATGCAATATTACGCTTAATGGTGGTGTGGCGGGTGCTTTTGTCTTCCAGTGACGGCTCACTGACCGGCGCAACGCCTTCACAAATCAGTGCGCCGCCGTATGCACGTACCGCAATCCCCTGCTTTTCAAGAAAAGCCAGATCATTGCGGATAGTCACCGTGGAAACACGGAACTGCTGCGATAACTCATTGACCTGAACACTGCCATGGGCACGCAGAAGCTGAATGATATGCTCACGCCGCCCGCTCGTTCCCATTACCCGGTTATCCGTTCCGGTGTCCGGACTGTTCATGGTTTTATCCTTAACATTCATTTAAAAAATCTTTCGTTTCATTTCGTTTGGTATATTAACGCTTTTCTTTGTACAGAATGCAAGCCCATAAAAAGGGTTAACATCCGGTGACTCAGGAACAGACCCTTTCATTATATTTCTTTTGTGATGCAGATCCGGATTCCGGAAGCTTTCATTTTGTTTTCTTTTTTCTCTATAGCAGTATGCTATTCAGACATCGAAACAAAAACAAACCAAATCCGGCTGTAAGGAGAGGAAAGTGAAACTTTTAACTGATATCGTTGCCCGCCATAAACAGGGGGAGAAAACAGGAATTTATGCTGTCTGTTCCGCCCATCCGTATGTTCTGAAAGCAGCGGTATGTTTTGCCCGTGAACAACAGACGCCGTTACTGGTTGAAGCGACCTCCAACCAGGTCGATCAGTTCGGCGGCTATACCGGCATGACACCGGCAGACTTCCGTGATTTTATGTGGAAACTGGCGGATAAACATCACTTTCCCCGCGAACAGCTGATCCTCGGCGGTGACCACCTCGGGCCGAACCGCTGGCAGAATGAACCCGCTGAAGAGGCCATGGCAAAAGCCGATGAGCTTATCCGCACCTATGTTGCCGCCGGATTCAAAAAAATTCACCTCGATTGCAGTATGTCCTGCGCCGGTGATCCGGTACCGCTGACCGATGAGATTGTCGCACAGCGTGCCGCCCGCCTGGCGGTCATTGCGGAAGAAACCTGTGAAAAACATTTCGGCATCCGCGATCTGGTGTATGTGATTGGTACAGAAGTACCGGTACCGGGCGGAGCCCACGAAGAACTGAACGAACTGGCGGTCACCACACCACAGGCTGCATCCGCCACCATCGCAGCACATCAGGACGCCTTTGCGCGCCATCAGCTCACGGATATCTGGCCGCGCATTACCGGGCTGGTTGTGCAGCCGGGCGTGGAATTTGATCACAATAATGTCATTGATTACCGGCCTGAGAAAGCCCGGGCACTGAGTGAGATGGTCACACATCATGAACATCTGGTGTATGAGGCGCATTCCACCGATTACCAGACCCCGCAGGCACTCAGCCAGCTGGTGGATGACCACTTTGCGATTCTGAAAGTCGGCCCCGGACTGACCTTTGCCCTGCGTGAAGCCCTGTATGCTCTTGCCGGTATTGAAGATGAACTTATTGCCCCGGCGGCACGCTCCGGGCTGCGTCAGGTACTGGAAGATGTCATGCTGCAAAAACCGGGCTACTGGCAGAGCTATTACACCGGTGATGAGCTGACCCGGCGCCTTGCCCGCAGCTACAGTTACTCTGATCGCATCCGCTATTACTGGCCGGATGACACCATCAGTGCGGCAGTCGCCCGTCTGCTGGAAAATCTGACAGAAACCGCGATCCCGCTGCCGCTGATCAGCCAGTATCTGCCGTTACAGTATCCGCTGGTACGTGCCGGAACGATTTCCGCCGCACCGGAAGACTTAATCATCGCGCACATTCAGACTGTGCTGCGTCACTATCACGATGCCTGCCGATAAGAGCGAGAAACAGCCATGCCAAATATTGTGTTAAGTCGTATTGATGAACGGTTAATCCACGGACAGGTTGGTGTCCAGTGGGTGGGATTTGCCGGTGCCAATCTGGTGCTGGTCGCCAATGATGAGGTCGCGGAAGATCCGTTACAGCAGAACCTGATGGAAATGGTACTGACGGAAGGGATTGCCGTGCGCTTCTGGCCGCTGCAGAAAGTGATCGACAATATTCATAAAGCTGCGGACCGGCAGAAAATTCTGCTGGTCTGCAAAACCCCGGCAGATTTTCTGACCCTGGTGAAAGGCGGTGTTCCGGTGGAACGTATTAACGTCGGCAATATTCACTATACCGAAGGCAAACGTCAGATTGCCAAAACAGTGTCTGTGGATGATGCGGATATCGCCGCATTCCGCGGGCTTAACGAGGCCGGTGTTGCCTGCTACATCCAGGGTGTACCGACAGAACCGGCGCAGGATCTGTTCAAACTGCTCTGAGGATACATGTATGGAAATCAGTCTGTTACAAGCTATCGCTCTCGGGCTGGTAGCCTTTATTGCCGGATTGGATCTGTTTAACGGGCTCACGCACATTCACCGTCCGGTGGTGCTGGGGCCGGTGGTCGGCCTGATCCTCGGCGATCTCAATACCGGGATACTGACCGGCGGGACGTTGGAACTGGTCTGGATGGGACTCGCACCGCTGGCCGGCGCCCAGCCGCCGAACGTAATTATCGGTACGATTGTCGGGACGGCCTTTGCTATCTCCACCGGGGTCAAACCGGAAGTGGCGGTCGGTGTTGCGGTACCGTTTGCCGTGGCGGTTCAGATGGGGATCACCTTCCTGTTCTCGGTGATGTCCGGTGTGATGTCCCGCTGTGACAAAATGGCGGCCAATGCGGATACCAGAGGGATTGAGCGCATCAACTACCTCGCACTGCTGGCGCTCGGTACATTCTATTTTCTCTGTGCCTTCCTGCCGATCTATTTCGGCGCGGATCACGCCAAAACCCTGATTGATGTACTCCCTGCCCGCTTAATTGACGGCCTGGGTGTTGCGGGCGGCATTATGCCGGCCATCGGGTTTGCCGTTCTGCTGAAAATCATGATGAAAAATGCCTACATTCCTTATTTCATTCTGGGATTTGTCGGCGCCGCCTGGCTTCAGTTACCGGTTCTGGCTATCGCCGCTGCCGCACTGGCGATGGCAATGATCGATTTCGTCCGCAAACCGGCAGAAAGCGAACCGGCACAACCGTCACACGAGGAATTTGAAGATGGCATCTGAAAAAAATCATTCATCTGCCGCAGAAGCGGAAACCTTACTGCCTGCGGACTGTAATCAGGATGTGTATGAAGACCAGAGCACCGGCGCGGAACTGACCCGCAAGGATATCAACAGAGTCGCGTGGCGCTCCCTGCTGTTACAGGCTTCCTTTAACTACGAACGGATGCAGGCAGCGGGCTGGCTGTACGGACTGCTGCCCGCACTGAAAAAAATCCACACCAATAAACGTGACCTGGCACGCGCCATGAAAGGCCATATGGGATTCTTCAATACCCACCCTTTCCTGGTGACCTTTGTTATCGGCATCATCCTGGCAATGGAACGTTCCAAACAGGATGTAAACAGTATTCAGAGTACCAAAATTGCCGTTGGCGCACCGCTGGGCGGGATCGGCGATGCCATGTTCTGGCTGACGCTGCTGCCTATCTGCGGCGGGATTGGTGCCAGTCTCGCATTACAGGGCTCTATTCTCGGTGCTGTGGTCTTCCTGGTGATGTTTAACGTCGTGCATTTCGGCCTGCGTTTCGGCCTGGCACACTATGCTTACCGGATGGGGGTTGCCGCCATTCCGCTTATCAAGGCCAACACCAAAAAAGTCGGTCATGCGGCCTCGATTGTCGGGATGACCGTGATCGGTGCCCTGGTGGCAACGTATGTCCGGCTTTCAACCACGCTGGAAATTACCGCCGGTGATGCAGTGGTGAAATTACAGAGTGATGTGATTGATAAGCTGATGCCTGCTTTTCTGCCGCTGGTCTACACCCTGTCAATGTTCTGGCTGGTGCGCCGCGGCTGGAGCCCGCTGCGTCTGATCGTACTGACGGTGGCGCTGGGTATCATCGGCAAATTCGCCCATTTCCTGTAATTAAGAGGAGCAACTGATGCCGGGAATTATTTTATGTGGTCACGGGGGCTTTGCCTCCGGACTGGAAAAAGCCATGTTACAGATTATCGGGGAACAGGACGATTTTGCAGCGATTGATTTTCCGGCAGAATCCACCACCGCCCGTCTGACACAGGAACTGGAAGCCGCACTGGCGCTGATGTCACACTGCGACAGCGTAATTTTCCTGACCGATATCCTCGGCGGCACCCCGTTCCGGGTAGCGGCCACGCTATCACAGGGCCGGGAAGACCGCGAAGTAATCACCGGCACCAATCTGCAGCTGCTGCTGGAAATGGCACTGGAGCGGGATTCCCTCTCTCCGGCTGAATTCCGCCGTGAAGCACTGGCCTGCGGGCACCGGGGATTAACCAGTCTGACGGATGAATTACAGCGGGAACGCTGCTGTGAAACGGAGGACGAAGGCATATGATTCAGCAAATCCGTGCCCGCCGGGTACTGACAGAATACGGCTGGCGGGAAAATCAGGCGGTGGTGGTGTCAGACGGCATTATTACCGCTATCACACCGCTGGCGGCAAAAGAGACACAGTTTGACGCTGAACAGCTCTGCCCCGCCTATATTGATACCCATGTCCACGGCGGACAGGGTATGGATGTGATGGATGATAATCCGCAGGCGCTGAAGACCATTGCGGCATTTAAGGCACAACAGGGCGTCGCCGCGTGGCTCGCCACCACGGTGACCGCCCCGCTGCCGGATCTGCGCAGTACCCTCGCACGGATCGCCCGCTACTGTCAGCAGCAGACGACAACAGAACCGGTGGCGGAAGTGCTCGGCAGTTATCTGGAAGGCCCGTATTTCACACCACAGAACAAAGGCGCACACTCACCGGAGCTGTTCCGTGAATTACACATCAGTGAGCTGGATACCCTGATTGCCGATGCGGAAGGCACACTGAAAGTGGTCGCGCTGGCACCGGAAAAAACGGAGGCGCTGAATGCTATCCGTCACCTGAAACGGCGCGGGCTGAATGTGATGCTCGGCCACAGTGCCGCCACGTATGAGCAGACTCTGGCGGCTCTCGATGCCGGGGCTGACGGGCTGGTTCACTGTTTCAACGGCATGACCGGCCTGCATCACCGCGAACCGGGCATGGCGGGAGCGGGATTATCCGACCCGCGGGCCTGGCTGGAGCTGATCGCTGACGGGCATCATGTGCATCCGGCAGTGATGCGGATTGTTTGTCAGTGTGCCGCACACCGCACGGTGCTGATCACCGATGCCATGCGGGCGGCCGGACAACCGGACGGCATTTATGATATCTGCGGCCATGATGTCACCATGAAAGCGGGCATTGTCCGGACCGCCTCCGGCGGCCTGGCCGGCAGTACCCTGGCAATGGATGACGCCGTCAGCAGGATGATTACCGCTACCGGTACCCTGCCGGAAACCGCCATCCGCATGGCCTCCCTGCAACCGGCACAACTGCTGGGGATCACCGCGACGCACGGCAGTATCTCCCCCGGGAAACGGGCGCATTTCAATGATCTGAACAGTGACTGGCAGGTAATACAAACCTGGATTCACGGACAGCCGGTACGCTGATTTCCTTTTGCCCGCAGATGATAAGCCGGAGGCGTTATTTTCCCTCCGGTCTGCGGTACTGACTGACCAGCGCTGCAGCGATTGCCTCTGTTTCTGCATCCGCACGGCCGCTGATATCACCCGGCCTGAAATGCATCTGAAAAGCGCTTATCGTTTTCTGTGTTATGTCATCCATTATGCCGTTCAGAGGGATCTGGTCATAACCGTACTGCTTCAGCAATACCTGGATAGTTTTCACATCCGCAGGTTCATCAGCATTCCGGCCGTCCAGATACCGGCTCACCCGTGCCGGTTCAGGCCAGGCACCGATCCCTTCATCTGCCAGCTCCCGCCAGGGAAACAGAACACCGGGGTCCGTTTTTCTCAGAGGTGCCACATCACTGTGACCGATCACATTGTCAGGTGTTATTTGATAACGCCTGATAATATCTTTTGCCAGTGCTTTAACTGCCTCAATTTGTTTTTCACTGTAGGGTTGCCAAATCAGTGGTTCCGTTTCCGCACCGGTATATCCCATGTTAACAATCTCAATACCGACGGATGAATCATTAATATTTGTCCTGCCATTCCAGCTGCTAACCCCGGCATGCCAGGCGCGTTTATTTTCATCAACCAACTGTAATATCAATGGTTTTTTACCCCTGAATTCGGGTTCTGACGGGACAAGATAATGAGCACTGACATAATCACCAGTCAGTGTTTTCAGTGACTGCTCATCATCCTGCGCGGTGTAATGTAAAACCAGAAAACGGACTCGTTCATTCTGTGCGGCTGAACTGAAAGCATGGCTGACAACGTAAGTATCCCTGATTTCAGTATCCGGCAACTGCGTCATACACCCGGACAGAACCGGCATCATAATTATGGCCGGAATTATCTTCCGGATAGCTAAGCCTCTAAAAGCTGACTGATATTGCATAAAACTTCCTTGTGCTGTATGTAACTGAATATCATAAATTACAGCCTCTTTTTTACTTTCAAATTCCGCCATAAAAACACCGGAAACACACTTTCGTCTTCTGTTTTCCGGTATTACCATACCGGCTTCTTTCTTTTCCTTGTGTTTACCCGCCGAAGATTTTTATATAACCATCTAATAAACAACAGCTTAATCATTTCACCTGTGGTGCAAATCACACTTTTCGTTTTCTTTTCATTACTGCATTGATCCTTTGTTTTCCTTACTGTAAATTGAAGTGAAACCTCAAAACGAAACCAACCGAAAGGCAATGACCGATCGTACGATCTTTTGATTCATTTCACTTTCGGCTGAACGTCATGTAAAGGATGAAGCTATGCACGACCCTCTTTCTGCCGCCACACCCCGCTATTCCACCTGGACGGAAACGGAGATCCGCCAGCAACCGGATTGCTGGATGAGTGCATTACACTCAATCGACACACAACGCGCACAGCTGGATGCCTTTCTGGCACCACTGCTGGCGCAGGACAACCTGCGCATCATTCTGACCGGTGCCGGGACCTCCGCTTTTATCGGCGAGATGATTTCTCCCGTACTGCGCCGCCTGACCGGCAAAAATGTCAGCGCGATCCCGACAACCGATATCGTGACCAATCCGGCGGATTATCTGCCTGAACAGCAGCCGGTACTGCTGGTTTCCTTTGCCCGTTCCGGTAACAGCCCGGAAAGCGTTGCTGCATTTGATCTTGCTAATCAGTGTATTGCCCGCTGTTTTCACCTGGTGATCACCTGTAACAAAGACGGTCATCTGTATCAGCGCGTACAGGGCAGTGATAACGGTTTTGCCCTGCTGATGCCGCCGCAGACTAATGACAAAGCCTTTGCCATGACCAGCAGCATCACCTCCATGATGTGCAGCTGCCTCGCCGCCCTTGCCCCGCAGACGTTCAGCACCAAACGTTTTGCCGTTGTCGCACAGCGGGCACGGGATATTCTTGCCGCGCATGGCAGCAGTGAACAGATTCTGCCGGGCAATGATACTTTTAAGCGCGTGGTTTACCTCGGCAGCGGCAGCTTTCAGGGGCTGGCGCGGGAATCCGCCCTCAAACTGCTGGAACTGACCGCCGGGCAAATCGCCGCCTTTTATGACACCCCGACCGGCTTCCGTCACGGCCCTAAATCGCTGGTGGACGGCGACACCCTGGTGGTGGTGTACATCTCAAACCAGCCTTACACCCGTCAGTATGATTTGGATCTGCTGGCCGAACTGCGCCGCGACCGGATCGCCAGACAGGTCGTGGCAATCGCCGATCAGCCTGATGACGCCATCAGTGCCGGAACACACTGCTATCTGCCTGCCGGTGACGCCCTCAGTGACGCGGAACTGCTGTTCTGCTTCCTGCCGTATGCACAGTTATTTGCCCTCAGTCAGTCCGTCAGAACCGGTATCACACCGGATACCCCGTCTGCCAGCGGGACAGTTAACCGCGTTGTTCAGGGCGTGATTATTCACCCCTTTAATAACCAGAACACAGGAGCGTAATCATGGGGATCATCTCAACCAAATATCTGCTCACACACGCACAAACCAACGGCTATGCGGTTCCGGCGTTTAATATTCATAACGCCGAAACAATTCAGGCCATCCTGGAAACCTGTGCGGAACTGCGCGCACCGGTGATTCTGGCGGGTACGCCGGGCACCTTTAAACACATCAGTTTCCCGGAGATCTATGCACTGTGTGATGCCTATTCCCGCTCGTTTTCCATGCCGGTCGCGCTGCATCTTGACCATCACGAAACCCTTGACGATATCCGTACCAAAGTCGGCCAGGGTGTGCGCAGTGCCATGATTGACGGCAGCCATTTCCCGTTTGAGGAGAATGTCGCGCTGGTCAAATCCGTGGCGGATTTCTGCCACAGCCAGGATTGCAGTGTGGAAGCGGAGCTCGGCCGTCTCGGCGGCGTCGAGGATGATATGGATGTGGATGCGGAAAGCGCCTTTCTGACCTCCCCGGATGAAGCGCGCCGTTTTGCACAACTGACCGGCATCGACAGCCTGGCAGTCGCTATCGGCACCGCTCACGGTCTGTATACCAGCCGTCCGAAAATCGATTTCGCCCGGCTGGAAAAAATCCGCAGTATCACGGATATCCCGCTGGTACTGCACGGCGCAAGTGATGTGCCGGATGCGGATGTCCGCCGCACCATTGAGCTGGGGGTGTGCAAAGTTAATGTCGCCACTGAGCTGAAAATTGCCTTTGCCGGGGCGGTCCGCGCGTGGTTTGCGGAAAATCCGGACGGCAATGACCCGCGCTATTACATGCGGGTCGGCATGGATGCGATGAAAGCGGTTGTCCGCGATAAAATCAGAGTCTGTGGTGCGGAAGATCAACTTCTGTAACCCGTCAGGCGGCACTGTGTTCCCCCGCAGTGCCGCTTTTTTCATCTGCGAAAAATAATAAAAAAACAACAATAAAAAAGACTGTTCCGTAACACCCCTTAACCAATAAATTATAAAGAAGCTGAGGAGTACCCTACGATGTCGCAGGAAAAGTCGTTTAAATCCAAACTCTGGGAATTTTTTCAAAGTCTCGGGAAAACCTTTATGTTTCCCGTCTCATTACTGGCTTTCATGGGGTTATTACTCGGGATAGGCAGTTCAGTTACCAGTCCTTCCGCTATCAGCAGTTTTCCGTTTCTCGGTAATGAGTTTGTCCAGCTGACCTTCGGATTTATGGCGATGGTCGGCGGTTTTGCCTTTACCTATCTGCCGGTGATGTTTGCGATGGCCATTCCGTTCGGCCTGGCAAACCGTAACAAAGCAGTCGGTGCCTTTGCCGGATTTGTCGGCTATATGCTGATGAATATGAGCATCAATTATTACCTGACCGTCACCCACCAGCTTGCCGACCCGGCGATGATGAAGCAGGTCGGGCAATCCGTGGTTCTCGGTATCCAGACCCTCGAAATGGGCGTGCTGGGCGGGATTGTGGTCGGCGTTATCACTTATTTTCTGCATGAACGTTTCCAGGATACCGTTCTGCATGATGCTTTTGCGTTTTTCGGCGGCATCCGTTTTGTGCCGATTATCACCGCGCTGACGATGTCTCTTGTCGGCCTGGCGATCCCGTTCCTGTGGAAATATGTTGCCATGGGCATTGCCGGGATCGGCCATATCATCCAGAGCACAGATGTTTTCGGCCCGTTCCTGTACGGTGTCGGCGTGCTGCTGCTCAAACCGTTCGGACTGCATCATATTCTGCTGGCGATGGTGCGTTTTACCCCGGCCGGCGGCACGGAATTTGTTGACGGCTATGAGATTGCCGGGGCACTGAATATTTTCTACGCCGAACTGAAAGCCGGACTGCCGTTCAGCCCGCATGTCACCGCTTTCCTGTCACAGGGCTTTATGCCGACCTTTATCTTTGGTCTGCCGGCTGTCGCCTACGCTATCTACCGCACAGCAAAACCGGAGAACCGTCCGGTGATCAAAGGATTATTACTGTCCGGGGTCCTGGTTTCCGTCGTCACCGGGATTTCCGAGCCGATTGAGTTCCTGTTCCTGTTTATCGCGCCGGTGCTCTATATTTTCCACATTATTATGTCCGGTCTTGCCCTGCTGGTGATGGCACTGCTCGGTGTGACGATCGGTAACACCGACGGCGGGATTCTGGATCTGCTGATCTTCGGCATCATGCAGGGGACCGCGACCAAATGGTATCTGGTGTTCCCGGTCGGGATTATCTGGTTCGCTATCTACTTCTTTGTTTTCCGCTGGTACATTCTGAAACATGACGTCAAAACGCCGGGCCGTGAAGATGCCGCTGACGGGGCGGAACAGGCGGTGAAAGCCAATACAAAAGCGCGCGGCAAAGCTAAATACGATCACAATCTGATCCTCACCGCACTCGGCGGCAAAGAGAATATTGATTCGCTGGATAACTGTATCACCCGCCTGCGTCTGGTGGTGAAAGATATGGATAAGGTGGATCAGAAAACACTGAAAGATGCCGGTGCACTCTCCGTTGTGGTGCTGGATGCCCATAGTGTGCAGGTGATTATCGGCCCGCAGGTGCAGAGTGTGAAATCCGGTATTGAAGCCTTAATTTAACAGGAACTGAGCATGTACAATTTTGATGAAATAATTGAGCGCAAAAGTGACCGCTGCCGGAAATGGGATCATCAGTATGTCTGCTCCCGCTTCGGGGATGTCCCGCAGGATTTCATTCCGCTGTGGATAGCCGATATGGATTTCAAATCCCCGCCCGCGGTGATTGAGCGGTTCACGCAGGTGGCACAGCACGGTACCTTCGGCTACACCTGGTGCTTTGATGAATTTTACGATGCGGTAGTCCGCTTCCAGGCACAGCGTCATCAGGTTACGGTTCAGCCGGAGTGGGTGACACTCAGTTACGGCACCGTGTCCACCCTGCACTACCTGGTGCAGGCATTTTGTCAGCCCGGCGACTGTGTGATGATGAACACACCGGTCTATGATCCGTTCGCCCACGCGGTAACCCGCCAGAATGTCACGGTGCTGACTAACCCGCTGGTGGCGCGGGATAACCGCTATCATCTTGATTTTGAGCATATTGAGGCGCAAATGCGCGAGCACCGGCCGAAAGTCTGGCTGTTCTGCTCGCCGCACAATCCGTCCGGTCGTATCTGGACAGCGGCAGAGATCAAACAGGTATCGGATTTGTGTCTGCAATACGGTGTGCTGCTGGTGATTGATGAAGTGCATGCGGAACATGTGCTGTACGGCAGCTTCACCGGTTGTCTGCGCCCGGGATGTGCCGCGCCGGAGAACCTGATCCTCCTGACGTCCCCGAATAAAGCCTTTAATCTCGGCGGACTGAAAACCTCTTACAGCATCATTCCGGACCCGGCACTGCGGGCACAGTTCCGTCGTCAGCTGGAGAAAAACTCGATTACCTCACCTAATCTGTTCGGGATATGGGGCATTATTGAGGCTTATAACAACAGCACGGACTGGCTGGATGAACTGAATAATTATCTGAGAGGCAACGCGGATTATCTGGCACAGGCCGTGGCGGATTATTTTCCGGACTGGCAGATGATGCAGCCGGAGTCTTCTTACCTCGCCTGGATTAATATCAGTGCCACCGGACGCACAGCAACGGATCTGACACACGAATACGCCCGTAAAACCGGTGTGGTGGTTGAGGATGGCAGTCACTATGTGGCGGATGGTGAACAATACCTGCGGATTAACTTCGGCACGCCGCGTTCACTGCTGGAGGAAGCGGTAAAACGTCTGAAAAACGCCGGCTGACAGAAAAAAAATTGGCGACCTTGCTGTATTCCGTCAACAGGGTCGCCATAATTACCGATGTTTTACCTTATACTAACAACACTTAACTACTCTGATTTGTCATGCGCACTTCAGTGAAAATCCATTTTCATCAGAGCATCAGGGCATGACACCTGTCAGCTCTTACTTCCCTGTAACGGTAAATTCCTTTTACCGTCCCCTCCCCGGGGCAAATCCGTTTATTACCTGTGGTGATAAAACACAGGCTCCCTGATAATACATCCGTGTGGTAAGTCCGTTTACACCGGACGACCTTGTCCGGTAACTTCCGTTTATGTCCCTGAGAGATATATCCTTATATCCTGCTAAATCATTAAAAAATAATTCCTTTATTTTTTAAGATAATAACGTGTCGGTCAGGTTATATTCGCATCCTTGCGGACATATTGGCTTATAACGTTCCTGTTATAAGAAACATCTGTAATAACTGCAATTTTTAATATTTCAGTGAAATGCATTAAGACTAATTTATAATTCACATCCGGCGTGACATTATAAAAAATACTCAGGCACGTCATTAAATCTGAGGGTAATAACGTGAACACAATATCAATTTACATTTAAAAAAACCAAAGACCAATAGGAAAACACTCAATTTAAATCAGGTTCTTCACATCTATTATATAAGATATATATAAATAACATCTCTTATTAGCGCTAAAGACTATCATCATAAAATATATCGTCAATAAGAAATGGATTAGCTTTATACGCAAGTCGTCATTTTCCCGTCGTTATTTCTTTTATTAATATTTCTTCTTCGTTCTCTCATAAAATAAAAAAACAACCACAACCACAGTTGCGATATAAAAAACCAGTAAAAGGGCGTGATATAGATAAAAAAACTGGAAATACGGATCATATGATTATTCTGATAAAATTTAAGGCCAAATTATTTCCTGAGAAATTTTTATGTTTTTAGGATAAAACTCATTTTATGCGTAAACAGCGTTCTTATCAAAATACACATAATTTATTGATTATAATAAAAATATAATCCGGGTGACCGCATTCCTTTTTTTTGCAGCATATAATGGCATGGTTACAATGCAACAAAATAGCAACAACAATACATTAGTTTAAATAACTATTCACAGTAACACCACTTAATCCCGGTTAACCTCAGGCCATATTATTTAAGATGATAATACATTTTTAATTACCTTTCTTCATTTAATAAACCAATTCCTAATATAATTCCATTAACTGAAAATAGAAATATCTCATTTAAATAAAATCAATCAACAGAACGCCCGCCCGGGAATAGTCTCACTTTATCTGCTCTCCGGTTCCGGAACCGCTATTATCATTACCGTTTCATTATCAAAATGAGAGGATATCATTCTCATACTGCATAAATCCTGTTTACCCCTCTTTTTATCCGCCCTGCTGACCACCGCGGAAAGCCTTTCGCAAATACCGGGTGATATATTTCACAAATCACCGGTGATTTAAGAGTTCTCTCACATTTCTGTTTCTTTGTCGCGCCGCTGGTTCAGTTATTGCTTTACTCCCTGTACCAACGATCCGCTGAGGCCGACGTATGACCTCTCATTCCATTTATTATAAAAGGAGAGAAGGATGTCAGATCTCAATCATCCAACCTCTGATCTAATCTATCAGCTGGACGACAAACCCCCGTTTTTCCAGGCCCTTCTTGGTGCGGTTACCCATTTATTGGCTCTGTTTGTTCCGATGGTCATGCCTGCCCTGATTGTGGGCAAAGCACTGGATTTATCTGCCGATACCACGGCTTATCTGGTATCGATGGTGATGATTGCCTCCGGAATCGGTACCTGGATACAGGTTCACCGTTACGGACCGATGGGCTCCGGCCTGTTATCCATTCAGTCGGTCAATTTTTCATTTGTCACTGCCATGATTGCTATCGGTACAGCCATGCGCAGTGACGGAATCCATGAAGAGCTGATTTTATCTTCTCTGCTCGGTGTTTCTTTCGCCGGTGCTTTCCTGGTTGTCGGTTCCTCTTTTGTTCTGCCTTATCTGCGCCGGATAATTACCCCGACGGTCAGCGGCGTGGTGGTGCTGATGATCGGTCTGAGCCTTATTAAGGTCGGGATTATCGACTTCGGCGGCGGGTTCTCCGCCAAATCGGCAGGCACATACGGCAACTATGAAAATATCGGCGTGGGATTGCTGGTTCTGCTGGTGGTAATCGGCTTTAACTGCTGCAAAAGCCCGCTGCTGCGGATGGGCGGTATCGCGATTGCCCTCGTGGCAGGCTACATTGCCTCCCTGTTTCTCGGTCTGGTGGATTTCAGCACCTATCAGAACATGGCCTTTATTACCGTACCGGTGCCGTTTAAATTCGGCTTTTCATTTAATTTCACCCAGTTCCTGGTGGTTGCCATTATCTATATCCTCAGTGTGCTGGAGGCGGTCGGTAACCTGACGGCAACGGCCATGGTATCCAACCAGCCGATTAAAGGTGAGGTGTATCAGAACAGGCTGAAAGGTGGTGTGATGGCAGATGGTGTCGTTTCCGTTATCGCCTCAGCCCTCGGCTCTCTGCCGCTGACCACCTTTGCCCAGAATAACGGCGTGATCCAGATGACCGGCGTGGCCTCCAGTTATATCGGGCGCTTTATTGCGGTGATCCTGGTGTTCCTCGGCCTGTTCCCGGGGATTGGCTGGTTCTTTACCACTATTCCGGCGCCGGTACTGGGCGGTGCGATGACACTGATGTTCTCGATGATCGCCATCGCCGGGCTGCGCATTATTATCTCCAACGGCCTGCGCCGCCGCGAAACGCTGATAGTGGCAACGTCTCTGGGTCTCGGGCTGGGTGTTTCCTATGATCCGCAAATTTTCAGTATCCTGCCGCCGTCTTTATATATCCTTGCCGAGAATCCGATTTGTGTCGGCGGTCTCACCGCCATTATCCTGAATCTGCTGATCCCTGTCGGACAACAGCGCAGTGCGGCCAATGAGGAAGAGCCGGATATGCTGGCAGACGAGCTGGAAGCCATGCTGGATATCCCGGATGCAGAGCGTGACCTGCCGGATATGGCCATGAGCGCGGAGAACAAACGCGTTATCTGACCCCTCTGATTTTTGCCCGTAAAAAAACCGCGATAATTGTCATTAATAATTATCGCGGTTTTGTTTTTACTGCGGTCTGTTATGCGTTACTGACCATCGCCTGCGGTGCCTGAGCCTGTTCATCGAACATACTCAGCATTTCGCGGGCGGCCTGACGACCTGCTGCCATGGCGGTGACCACCAGATCCGCGCCGTGCACCGCATCACCGGAAGCAAAGATTTTCGGATTGGAGGTTTGGTTGCTCATACGTCCATTACCGCCGGTTTTAATTTGTCCCCATTTATCCAGCTGAACATTATAACCACTGAGCCATGGCATCGGATGCGACTGAAAACCGAATGCCATAATCAGTACATCCGCGCCGAGGATAAATTCAGAGCCTTCCACCGGTTTCGGACGGCGGCGGCCATCCGGCCCCGGATCACCGAGCTGGGTACGGATCAGCCCGATACCAGTGACAGCGCCCTCTCCGTTGCGGTCAATAAACTGCGGCTGCACGTTATAGAGGAATTCCACCCCTTCCTCGCGGGCATTAACCACTTCTTTCTTCGAACCCGGCATACTGGCCTCATCACGGCGGTAGGCGCAGATAACACTCTCAGCCCCGCGGCGGACAGCCGTACGCACGCAGTCCATCGCGGTATCACCGCCGCCGAGCACCACCACTTTTTTCCCTTCCACATCAATCCACGGATATTCATCCGCCACCGGCAGCCCCATCACCTCACGGGTACTGGCGATCAGGAACGGCAGCGCCTGTACCACGCCCGGGGAATCCTCATGCTCCAGTCCGGCTTTCATCATGCCGTAGGTTCCGACTCCCAGCAGCACCGCATCATAGTCATTCATCAGGCGGCTGAACGGGATATCTTTGCCGATTTCACAGTTCAGATGGAAAGTGATCCCCATATCCGTGAAAATCTGCCGCCGCTGCGCCATCAGCTGTTTGTCCAGCTTGAACGGCGGGATCCCGAAAGTCAGCAGGCCGCCGATTTCAGGATGGCGCTCAAACACTTCCGCTTTCACCCCGGCGCGGGTCAGTACATCCGCACATCCCAGTCCGGCAGGACCGGCACCGATAATCGCAACGCGTTCCGGGCGGGGAACCACATCCTCCGCCACCGACGGCCGCCAGCCCATCTCAAAGGCCGTATCGGTGATATAACGTTCGATATTTCCCACAGTTACCGCTCCGCCGTGGTTACGCAGCGTACAGCGGCTTTCGCACAATCTGTCCTGCGGGCAGACCCGGCCGCAGATTTCCGGCAGTGAACTGGTCGAATTGCTCAGCTCCGCCGCCTCAATAATTTTGCCTTCGCGCACCAGACGGACAAAATCCGGAATAGAGTTGTGCAGCGGGCATGACAGGTTACACATCGCTTTTTGTGAGCAGTACAGGCAGCGCTCGCTTTCATAACCGGCACATTGTTCATTCAGCCCGATATAAATTTCACCGAAATGATTTTTACGCAGCGCCGCACTCTGTTTTTGTGTTCCTTCACGCGGCGGGCGTTTGAGGATCTCAAAACGGATTTCAGACTGGCGGGCACGGTTGTATGCTCCGGTGGCTGCCCGCATCAGACGGTCATTGCGCAGGATCACCAGTTTATGTTCATCCAGGATGCTGAGTGCGCTGGTCGGGCAGTTCGCCACACACGCGGGCGAGCCGCCGGTGGTATCACATAAATCGCACTTTTGTGCCAGTTCGAGTGAGTGATCAAAGGTCATCACCATTTCCATCGCCCCGAACGGGCAGACCAGCACACAGCTTTTACAGCCGATGCATTTTTCCTGATCCAGTTTGACAATATTGTCCGCCATATACAGGGCATCCACCGGACAGGCGGCTGCACAAGGGGCGTCTTCACACTGACGGCAGGTGACAGCGAGGCTGTCATTCTCTTTGAACATGACGCGGATACGGGGAGCGTAATCACGGCTGTCATGTGGCCAGTGGTGATCATTATGCGCGACAACGCAGGCAATTTCGCAGGCGTGACATCCGATACATTTCTGGCTGTCCGCAACTATACATTTGTTCATGTTCACCTATCGCTTTCCAGTTTTCAGTGTTGGTAACCATGCAATAACCGGGCACATCCGGCCTTTCTTAGTCTGTTTTATGGTCATTTTGCGGGGCGGGTCAAATTCTGCGGATGCAGGAAAGCAATAACACACGCGCAACAAGGTTACCGGATTTTTTTACTTTAACGGGGAGCGGGATTTGTTTTTTTGACCTGACGCGGTCTTAAGCGGAATAAAAAAAATTGAATCGTATCAGCTGGTAACAGGCGCTTCCTTTTACAGAAGCGCCTGTGAATCCCGGGAATTTATCTGAACAGGTCAGACACCCGGTGCCATCGCCAGACCGATAAATAACCCGGCAATCGTCGCGCTCATCAGGTTGGATAATGTTGCCGCCAGCAATGCACGGACCCCGACACGGGCGATATCAGAGGCCCGCTCCGGTGCTACCGCACTGAACGCCCCGACCACCACGGCAATCGAACCGAAGTTGGCAAAACCGCATAACGCAAAGGAGATCACAGCAATGGTTTTGGCATCGAGTGTGCCGTCCTGTAAATGCGGAGAGAAATCCACATATGCCACGAACTCGTTGATCGCCAGTTTTTCACCAATCAGACTGCCCGCCAGCGCAATGTGCTCACTGCTCACGCCCATCAGATATGCCAGTGGCGAGAAAATATAACCGAACAGGCTTTGCAGGCTGATCCCCTCAAAACCCATAACGCCGCCGAGGCCGCCAATCAGCCCGTTAATCAGGGCAATCAGTGCCACAAATGCCAGTACCACTGTCGCCACGCCGACCGCAATTTTCAGCCCGAGCATTGCACCGCCTGCCGCGGCCTCAATAATGCTGGCCGGACGTTTTTCACTGAAGGAGATTTCGGTGAATTCCACGGTGGATTCCTGTGTCGCCGGGCTTAACATCCGCGCAAACAGGATCCCGCCCGGAATCGCCATCAGAGACGCCGCCAGCAGATATTCAATCGGAACGCCCAGTCCGGCGTACCCCACCAGCATTGATCCGGCAATGGAGGCCATGCCGCTGCAAATAACAGTGAATAATTCATTATTATTCATCCGGCTGACGAATGGCTTCAGTACCGCCGGTAACTCATTCTGACCGAGGAAAATGGTGGTTACTGCCGCAAAAGATTCGATCTTGCTGATTTTCATGGTCTTCTGGAAGACATACGCCAGAATATTAATCACCCAGCGCATAATGCCGAGGTAATACAAAATCGCGATCAGAGAAGTGATAAAGATAATGGCCGGTAAGACGCGGAATGCGAAGATAAACCCGGCGCCATCAAATAACACATCCATTTTCGGGCCGACCAGGCTGCCGAAAATAAAGGCGCTGCCCGCATCACTGTAGGCGATAACATTATTCACACCCGATGCGATGGTCTGAATAAACCATTTCCCTGCCGGGATATACAGCATGATGGCACCGAGCGCCACCTGTAACAGCAGTGCCGCGCCGACTGTGCGCAGACTGATTTTCCGCTTATTCACCGAAAAGAGAAATGCTATCAGTAATAAGACGCCGATCCCCGCCAAACTCCGTAATATATCCATAATCCGGCCCCGTGGTTATTATACTCATCAGTTGTATGCTGCAATGCCCGGTAAAGGCTGATTGTGAGATCAGCACCTTACCGGATCATATGTTTCATCAATTGTTATGACCGGTTACCGGTCAGCCGCTTACAGTTGCTGATAAGCGGACGCGATACGGGCTGCCAGTTTCGCGTTGTTAAAGACCAGCTCAATGTTGGAGTTCACACTGTTACCGCCGGTCAGCTCCGCCACGCGGGCCAGCAGGAACGGCGTGCTTGCTTTGCCATTAATGCCCTGCTCATCCGCTTCGCGTACCGCCTGTGCGATCGCGCTGTTGATGGTTTCTTCCGGCATCGCAAACTCATGCGGGATCGGGTTGGCAATCACCATGCCGCCGTTCAGGCCGGTCGCCCATTTGGCGTGCAGTGCTTTTGCCACGGTTTCCGGGGTTTCCATGCGGATGGTGACCGGGAATTCGCTTTCACGGCAGAAGAAAGCCGGTAATTTATCCGTCTGATAGCCGACAACCGGCACTCCGTAGGTTTCCAGATATTCCGAGGTCAGCCCCAGATCCAGAATGGATTTGGCACCCGCGCAGACAACCGCCACGTTGGTTTGCGCCAGTTCCTGTAAATCCGCTGAGATATCAAAGGTGTGTTCCGCACCGCGATGCACCCCGCCGATCCCGCCGGTGGCAAAAACAGCAATCCCGGCCATTTCAGCGATAATCATGGTAGAGGCCACAGTTGTTGCACCGTGAATGCCCTGAGCGATCACAAACGGCAGGTCGCGGCGGCTCACTTTCATGACCTTGTGGCCTTCTTTGCCGAGCATCTCAATCTCATCATGAGACAGACCCGCTTTCATACGGCCGTTAATCACCGCAATCGTCGCCGGAATCGCACCGTTGTCGCGGATACGCTGTTCAACTTCCAGTGCCATTTTCACGTTGTCCGGATACGGCATACCGTGAGAAATAATGGTGGATTCCAGTGCCACAACCGGCTTTTTCTCCGCGAGCGCCTGTGCAACCTCAGGGGAAATATCCAGATATTCTGCGTTCAGTTGTTGAGTTTTCATGCTTGTGATTCCATTAGTTTGTGAACACTGTCTTTTGACAGACCGGGATTATTTGTCAGCTCGCTGGCGAGCGTCAGGGCGGAGCAGCCCTGGGAAAAACGGATACTCTGTGACAGCGGCTCGCCTTCGAGCCAGCAGCGGGCAAGACCGGCCATCATGGCGTCACCGGCACCGGTCACATTGACAATGTGGACACTGAACGGCTTCGACCAGCCGTTTTCACCGTCTGCTTCGCTGTAATAAACGCCCTCGCCGCCCATGCTCAGGGCGATGCGCTGCACCCCCTGTTCATGCAATGCATTAGCGGCACGTACCACATCCTGTTTATTCTCCACTTTGATACCGGTGAGAATTTCCGCCTCAAAGCGGTTGGGTTTCAGGGTGTGGATATGACTGAGCCACGGCTTGATTTTGTTTGCCTTGAACGCGGAAACGGTATCGACAAAGACCGGTACATTGCCGGCATTGGTAAACAGCCACTCCAGCGCGCCTTCTGAGAGATTGCAGTCCGCCACCAGCACACCGGCGTGCCGGATCAGGTCGCGGGAGGTCGCCAGTAACGCCGGGGTCAGTTTTTCCAGGATGCGCATATCATTAATGGCGGTGATCATCTCACCCTGCGGATCCAGCAGTGACAGATAGGTTGACGTGGTTTCCCCGTGCAAACGGTGCAGATTACTGACATTCACACCGGCCAGTTTTGCCTGTTCATACAGGGTGTTACCGTAGAAATCATCACCGATGACGGAGATAAAATGAGATTCGCAGCCCAGCAGGGCAATATTCTGGGCGATATTGCGCCCGACCCCGCCGGGTGAACATTTGATATGACCGGGATTAGAATCTTCATACACCAGATTCAGGTCAGAATAACCACAAACATCCATATTGGCTGAACCGACAGTCACCACATAGCGGTGCTCGGAGAGGATGTATCCCTTACCCTTGATGTAGCCTTTATTCATCAGATTCATGATATGTCCGGCCACCGCAGAGCGGCTGATACCTAATACGCCGGCCAGTTCCTGCTGCGGAATGAGCGGGTCACGCCGGAGGATCTGAAGGATTTGTTTTTCTCGACTGGTCATAAGCGGACACTTGTTGGTTATTAAACATGTGCTTGTTTTATTTTTTGTCCGCAACAAAGTAAAGCAATGAAATAAAGATTTCGCCGGAATTTAAGTGGTGATCGTAAAATGAGATGAGTGGGTTTTCAGCATAAAAACAGGAGGGAGATCATGTTTTTTATATCATCAAAAATAAAATAAAAAACACAACGTAATAACCTTCAAAAAAAGGTGATTAATTTAAAAAATAATACGTATATCTATCAATCTGTTATATCACGGTTGTCACAATAACAAACATGTGTTTGTTTTCATGATCTTATAGAGAAATAACTGAAACGATCATTTTACCGTTACATAAATATCGTGATACATGTCAAACAAAAAAAGCAATACCAGAAATAAAAAAGATCGGATTTTGATTGCCGCAACTCCGCTTAACTCTCTCAGCTGAATCGCTTATTCTTATTTTATTTTGAACTGACACGATTAATCAAGTTTTATATTAATTTATTAATGAAATAACAAAACAGCCCGGAAACAACATCAGTTTCCGGGCTGTTGGTTTTATATTGCAGTGCAGCTTTCGCTTTTCTGTCAGTGATGAAGCATTTCGTGAACGATATCTTTTCCGCTCATCGTATAAGGGTAATAGGTCGGCCAGTTATCCAGCTGAGTCAGCAGTGCTTCCTGGGATTCATTACCCATATACAGGTGGAAATGACCCGCTTTTTCCGGTGCAATGATATGGTCGCTGAACTGGATATATTTCGGTGCATGGCTGTTTTTATCTTTACACTCAAACAGATAACGCGCCCCTTTCTTGCCGGAGGTGTAATTCAGTATCCGGTAACCGGCATACTGATACTCACACTGATCCACCTTATCCCCGTGATGGAATTCGATGATATTATTTTCAATACCAATCATATCCACATCGGTTTTATAGCCCTTTGTATAATAAGCGCGATACTCTTCTGCGGTTTTATCGCCGTTCTTCGCGGCTTTCGCCTGCATCACCGGGTCCAGCTCACCGCTGGCGAGGTAAGGCGCCACAGACTGCCAGACGCCATCCCAGTCGCTCAGCTGCCGGTCTTTGACATCCTTATCCGCAAAAACACCTTCTGCTGCCTTGCGCTGTGCTTCTGTCTGCGGTTTGTCGTGGTGATGGCCGTGTGCTGCTGCCGTACCGCTGAATAATCCCGCCAGTAACAGTAACGGGAGAACTGATTTAGCTGTCATAATCACCCCTGCACGGCTTTAAAACGCGGATTGGACTTACAAATCACATAAATACGGCCGCGACGGCGGACAATTTTACAGTCCGGATGGCGCTGTTTCGCACTTTTCAGTGAACTCAATACCTGCATCGGTTTTTCCTCTTCTTTTAATGTACAAAACGCCCGAAGCGCTTGGTAAAACGGGCCACATTCCCTTCCTGCGAGTGTGTTTTCTGCTTGCCGGTATAGAACGGGTGGGAGTGGGACGAAACATCCAGGGTGATATAAGGATATATCTGCCCTTCAAATTCGATGGTTCTTTCCGTTCTGATGGTGGAACCGACTTTGAAATACACATCGGCTGCGGTGTCGTGGAAGATGACGGTCCGGTAATCCGGATGAATATCGGGTTTCATGGCTGCCTCATTTTGTTATGTTATATTATAACAATAATGATTTTTATCACTGTTGACCACTATTTTTTAACCCTGTTTTTTATACGGGAAAGGATTGCAATTGCAGAAAGAAAGGAAAAATAAATCAGATCAAAAGGATATAAAAACGGGCAGCCACCGGTGAATCCGGTGGCTGCCCGGGAGAAATACAGCGGTCAGAAATCAGCTCTCTGCCAGAAAATCGTTATCCTCCAGTACCCGCAGCGGCTCAATATCACTCTCTTTTTTGATAACCAGTGACGGGTCTGAACGCAGACAGACACCGCCATAGTGACCACCGACAGTAAAAGTACACATCTGAATATAGCGGCCTGCCACTTTCGGCAGACACCAGAGCTGCTGATAGACGTTTTCCTGCTCCCCGAAACGGCCGCAGGTTTCATCCAGCACGGTATCGCGGTGATCCACCAGCCCGATATTACTGCCGCAACGTCCGGCGATTGGTTTAACCGCATAGCCGGTCTGCCGCAGTTCATCACTGAGCTCAAACTCCGTATCCAGCAGATAAGGGTGGTGCGGAAACAGCGACCACAGGATCGGCAGAATCGCTTTATTGCCCGGGATCACCGTCCACAGCGGCTCAAATACCCGGATTTCCGGGCGCAGCAGCACATCAATCAGCCGCACATTATTTTCATGGCGCGGATGACCGGTACGGATAGGCAGCGCGGAGTATGTCCGGTCATTTTCACTCTCCTGCCGCAGTTGTTCCAGCGCCGTTTCCCACGCCCAGGTTTTCCAGACACACTTGAGCACGCGCCCTTCGCCGTCGATCACCTGTCCGCTTTCATTCCAGCTCAGTTCATCCAGACCGTGAATGATCCGGTATCCGTACCCTGCTGCCGTGATAGCCCGCGCCATATAGAGCGCATGGTAATCTTCTTCGCTGTCTTTATCCTGCATAATATGGATAAACGGCTTGGCTGACGTGTGTTTCCAGATATCCGCCAGCATCTCTGACAGACGTTCCCCCGGGTCCCAACCCTCTGTCAGTCCGCCCTGTTTCGCCCATTTTGGAATAATCAGCCCGGTTTCCGCATGGCAGGAGGCGGAATCCGCATTGTATTCATACACTTTCAGACCGCGTTCATCCATACAGAAATCCAGTCTGCCGGTCACCATATCATGACGCCGGTTCTGCCAGGAGAGCCGCAGGCGCGGCCAGAGAATTTCAGGGATATTGAATAATTTCAGCAGATTATCATCTTTCAGCACTTTTTCAGTAGCATGCAGATACATCAGATGGACTTCGTTGGTGGCCTGCATCAGGGCATTTTCAGCCGTTTCCGAAATCGTGAAATAGTCGTGCGGATCGGCATTCAGATTGTGGCCGTGATTGGCTTTAATATAGGCTTTTTCCATCGGATCGGACTCATCCAGCCATTTTCCGGTGAAATCCGCTTTTTCACCCAGCCGGGCAGCGTGGAGTGTCATCAGCGCCGGGTTCACCGCCGGCTCTGTCCACGCATATTCATCATCGATTGTCTGGATCATCCAGCCGAGAATATGGGTATCCGGAAACGTATCCGACAGCGTGTAGTAACCGTCTTTGACATGCATCGGCAACTCACGGGTCCATTGCTGACCGCGCGGCAGTTTATGGTGGATGACATTCTGCTCCACAATCCGGACTTTATCCGCGCAGACCTGCGTGATCACCGCCACATGACCGGTGCGCTTAAATTCGCCCCCTTCCTGCCAGATAAGTAATGCCCCTGCTACCGGTGCCTGGTGGCAGCCGTTTTTAAACGCCCGCAGCGGAAGGATACTGTCATCCACCACATGACGCAGAAAACGCAGGGAAAAAATCTCATACGCCATGCCGACATCGGTAAACACCACACCATAATTGAGATACAGGAAGCGGCGGGCAAATTCCACACACTGCCATTTGTATCCCATATATTCATTTCCGATATAACTGCGGAAAGAAATATCATCCTCTTTTTCTGCTTCCGTGATGGTATCGTAGTCAGAGGAATAGATAGCCACACCGCCGGGCGCATAGCCCAGCAATGTCCCGAAAGGTTCATGCTCCGTGATGATTCCGCTCATAGTACGGCCTTACTGATATTATTTAGATTACAATAGTTGCTCTTGCTAATAATTCAGTATACGCCTGTCCATAAAAAAACACCGATGCTTTTATGCATCGGTGTCAATCATCATTTCGGGTTATGTCTGGTGAGACATATCACATTGCCGGACTTTCTTTTTTCGGATGATAACCGTTAAAAAACAGGTTCAGTACGACCGCGCTGACAGTGGCCAGCAGAATCCCGCTGTGCAGCAGCGGTTGTAAGAACATCGGCAGTTTGGCAAAGAAATTACCGGAGAGCGTTGGTGTCAGTCCCACTCCCAGACTGATCGCCACAATATAGAGATTGTAATTATTGCCGCTGTAATCAACACGGGACAAAATACGAATTCCTGTCGCCAGTACCATCCCGAACATCACCAGCCCCGCCCCGCCGAGGACAAACTGCGGAATGGAGGCTATCACCACCGCCATTTTCGGCAGCAGACCAAAGATAATCAGGATAAATCCGGAAACCACACACACCCAGCGGCTGTGAACTTTTGTCACCCCCACCAGCCCGACGTTCTGGGAAAATGAGGTATGCGGAAAACTGTTAAACAGACCACCGATAATGGTGCCGATTCCGTCCACCCGCAGCCCGCGCACAATATCGTCTTTTTCGACCGGACGGCCGACAATCTCCCCCAGTGCCAGAAACATCCCCATCGATTCAATAAAAACAATCAGCAGAACAACACTGAGAGTGATAATGGAGATCGGTTCAAATGTCGGCGTTCCCAGCGCCATCGGGGTAACCAGTTTAAACCAGGGGGCATCCGCATATCCGTCAAAGCTGACCTCATTGCACATCAGTGACAACACAAAACCAAAGATAATCCCCAGTAATACCGAGATATTACAGAGAAAACCCTTACAGAATTTTGTGATAAACAGGATGGATAACAGAACGGCAAATGAGATGCCAAGGTAGAGCGGATGACCATATTCAGGGTTACCTTTACCGCCGGCAGCCCAGTCGATCCCCACCTGCATGATGCTCAGCCCGATGGAGGTAATCACAATACCGGTAACCATATTGGGGAAAAGCGGCATCAGTTTCCCCATCAGCGGTACGATCAGTGTTGTCAGTACCCCCGCCGCAATGGTCGCCCCGAAAATCCCCATCAGGCCGATATCCGGGTTGGCGCCGATGGCCAGCATCGGTGTTACCGCCGCGAACGTAACAGACATAATCACCGGCAGACGGATACCGGCAAATTTTCCGATACCGATACACTGCAACAGTGTCACGATACCACAGCAAAACAGATCCGAACTGATAAGCAGTGTCACCACTTCCTTGCTCAGCCCCAGCCGGTCACCGATAACCAGCGGTACGGCCACGGCACCGGCATACATCACCAGCACATGCTGTAATCCCAGCATCATCAGTTTTCCCGCAGGTAATATTTCTTCAACTTCGTCAATAACGGGCTTAACCGGTTCCTGTGCTTGATCCACACTATGATTGCTCATGAAACAGACTCCCTTACAACCGGGACTCCCCGGCTTCGATTCGAAGATCTCGGAAAATGACCCCTGGCGTCAGGGTGTCTCACTATGATGACGAACCCGGCCCGGGTATCTGTTCATCATTTAAGCAATTGAGCAAAATTCAGACCAACGCGATTTTCTGTCAGCATAAATGCTGTTTTTCGTGACAGAATTCCGGTTTTTTGACGCACTTTCCCGATAAAAACGAGATACCCGCCGCATTTTTGTTATACCTGCAAAATGTCATTTTTCAGGCCGGACGATATAACAATCGATTGCCTTCTCAATTTAATAATCTCATTATCACAATGATAGCGGCTTATCGTCCGGAATATCCGCCGTAATACCTTCTCTGAAATGACGCGCACGAAACCCTTTCAGACGCAGGGAAATAACCGCATTTGCCGATAAAAAGCAATAAGCCCCTCTGCAATACGCCACAATTTCTTTATCATCCGGCAGTTGCGCAAGACAGTTTTCCAGTTGTTCAACCGGTATATTCACCGCTCCGGGCAGATGCCCGTCCTGATATTCCCGTTCCGGGCGGACATCAACCAGTAAAATCTGACCGGATTTCATACCCGCCACCAGCTCCGTTCCTGAAATCGGTGATAAATACTCTTCAGACAGCACATTCCGGTTCAGCCTGCTGCTCAGTTCATTCCGTGTATATTCAGACTGCAGTTTCAGGGCTGACAGCATATTCAGTACCGGGCCGTTTGCCAGGCGGTAACAGATATTTTTACCTTCCCGTTCACTCTCTGCTAATCCGGCTCTCTTAAGCTGCTGTAAATGTTGCGAGGTATTAGCCACACTCAGACCAACAACTTTTGCCAGTTTTTCCACAGAAAATGTGTCCCGGGCAAGATATTGGATAATGTTTATCCTGTGAGGATGGCTCAGTGCCCGGGCTAATTCAGCACATTCTGTTAATTGCTGCTCATCTAAGAGAGCCTTAATTGACATTATTTACCTCCGGTCATAACATTCAATTAATCAATTGAATGTTGAATTTATCATGTCTTTTATAGTAATCAAACAGGCCGGAATTACAACACGGCACGCTGAAAAGGAATCAGGATCATGACACTGACTGCTGTTTTACTGACAACATTATTAGGGATTGGTGCCACTGTAGTGATGGATCTCTGGGCATTACTGCTGAAATCAGCCGGGCAGCCGACACTGAATTTATCCATGATCGGCCGCTGGACGGGCCATATGCTGCACGGACAATTCATTCACCGTCCGACGGTAGCCCAAAGCCCGCCGATCAGGAATGAAAATGCGCTTGGCTGGTTCGCACATTATGCTATCGGTATTATCTTTGCATTTATCTTTATTTTCCTGACCGGTGAATTCTGGTTTCTTTTTCCATCCTTCTGGCCGGCTTATGCCTGGGGGGTGATTACTGTCGCCGCACCGTATTTTATTATGCAGCCCGCGATGGGGGCCGGTATTGCCGCATCACGGACACCGAATCCGGCCAAAGCCCGTCTGATGAGTTTTTTATCCCACAGCGCTTACGGTGCAGGTCTGTACCTGACCGGCCTGGCCCTGCATCCGCTGATAACCGGTTTCTGAACAGAAATAAAAAAGCCACCGATCACATAATGACCGGTGGCCGTCTCTGTTTACTGTCCGGGGACTCAGAACAGCGTAATCTGTGCTTCCGTTAACAACTCCGGATCCTGATTCACCATATCATGCGCCATAAATTCCGCTGACAACTGCAGATAATCCGGTGTACCGGCAGCTGGATTATCATTCTCCGCCGGAGTATTCTCCTCCGGTAACTGACTCAGTAACTCATCCAGATTCAGAGAGTCCTCATGTTCGGAGAGAAGCCCGGCTAAAGCCTGTACAGCACTGTCTTCAGCACCCGGCAAGACAGGTGCTTCCGTTTCTTCATGCTGACCGGTGGTGTCATAGTGAATACTGAAAGCCTCAGATTCCTTGCCGATCACACCATTACCTTCAACACGCGCGGTGTAATGATAAGTCTGACCCTGTTCAAAATTGCCGCCGGTATCATTAAACGTCCATTTCCCGCTGCTATCCACAGTGGCATACCCCGCCACATCACCATCACGGGAAATAACCACTACCTGGCCTTCCTCAGGCACACCGTCAAGATGTCCGTTTAACACAGGCGTCACTGCTGAAAGATTATCAGGATCAATCTCAGCGGAATCGGTAACATCATCAATGACGGCTGTCGCGGTGGTATCAGCCGGAACGTCTGTCTTATCCTGATCATCCGCCGCAGTATTGCCGTTATCTTTGCCATCAGTACCGGTATCACCGTTATCTTTGTCATCAGTACCGGTATCACCGTTATCTTTGCCATCAGTACCGGTATTGCCGTTATCTTTGTCATCAGTACCGGTATTGCCGTTATCTTTGTCATCAGTACCGGAATTGCCGTTATCTTTGTCATCAGTACCGGTATTGCCGTTATCTTTGTCATCAGTACCGGTATTGCCGTTATCTTTGTCATCAGTACCGGTATTGCCGTTATCTTTGTCATCAGTACCGGTATTGCCGTTATCTTTATTATCAAAGGGCGGCACCCGATTCGGATGATCATTGCCTGAATGGCCGCTTTTGCCGATTGCCACCGCAGCGCCGCCGGCAACAGCCACGCCTAAAAAGGTCAGAACTTCCCAGCCGGATATAAATGACTCCCAGGTAATCGGCGCGAGCAGTTTTGTACCCGCCTGCTGAACCGCGGCCTGTTTATCCGCCATATTACTGATATTGTCATATTCCATGGCAGACTTCGGTGTATAGTTATGCACCTTTTTATTCTCAGCTTCACCGATAACCTGACCGGGAAACAGATAATAGTCTTCGATCACCACAGACGGCTCTTCTTCGCCCGCCAGAAATAATTTCAGATTATTACCATCGCGGATGATAATCGTCTCCCGGGGGGCGGAGCCTGTCTGTTTATCAACCAGCACATAATCCACTCCCGGCATGGCTTTCAGAACATTAACCCCGTTTTTGACAGTGGTTTCCGCTTTTTTTGTCACGCGTGTTGCTTTATCGACAATGCCGATAACGATAGGCATATTACATAACTCCTGTATATAAAATGAAGCAGGTGCCCACCAGATATATTTCAGAATAATAAATTATGCTTAATCCCTGACCGGAGATTACCCTGAATCATTATCCGGAAATAAAAATGAACATAAAATGAGATAAATACCGGATGCATGACGATGGCTCACTGCAATAACACCGCTAATACTACAGACAATACGATATGAATTGAATATTATTTTACTCCCTGAGCATTCCGATTAATCTTAAACAGAAAACCTGAATTTAAAAAAATGAAAATATAATTTTCATTTTCAGTGAAGAAGAGAAAGATCCGGCAGCAATAAAGTACCGGTTCATCGACAGATAATTATGTTACACAGCAATATTGATTAAGTATGTTCATACTTTAAAAAATGCTATCCGGACTTATCTTATAATCCTGTTACATTCCGTAAGGCATTTTTCTTATTCCGGATATAGTGTTAGCATTCTGAGTAATAAAACTCTGAAAAAGAATCCGATTACTCTCTGAATATCCCGGTGATAACATTATGGAAAATAAAACATTACCTGAATTTGATATCTGTCAAACCAGCGGCGGCCACCAGTTCCTGCTCACTTCCGGGCCTGACTACATCAGTAAAGTATTACGCGGAGGTGCCCTCTGGAGAACAAAAGAAATCAATATCAGTCAGCGCCTGCTGGAATTTACAGAGGCTCCGGTGATTTACGATATCGGCGCTAATCTTGGCTCCTGGACAATTCCGGTCAGTAACTATTTTCAGCACCGTAACGGTATTGTCTACGCTTTTGAACCCCAGCGTCAGGTATATAACCAGCTCTGCGGTAATATCTTCCTGAACAAACTGAAAAATTGTTATACCTTTAACAGCGCAATCGGTGACTACGATGGTGAAATTGATGTACCGGTCTTTGATCCGCTGACTGACAGTAACATGGGCGCAGTTTCTCTTGACAAAACCGTATTCAGTGAACAACGTGCAGGTTCAGCACCACCAACAGAAAAAAGAACAATCAGCACACTGGATACACTGAATATGCCGCATGCCAGTCTGCTGAAAATAGATGCTCAGGGGATGGAAGCAGATGTTCTGAGGGGCGGAAAAAAATGGATACAGGCATCCGGTTACCCTTATATTATTTTTTCAGTGTGGGGCGACTATATGACATCGACCATAGAGAAAAATAAACAGGTATTTTCCCTGCTGCAGGATGAAATGGGGTATGAACTGCTTCAGATTGATGATTTTTATGTTGCACAGCATAAAAGCAATAAAAGCGGAAAGCTGGTTCAGACACCAAACGGCTATATTGTAAAACGGGAAACGTCACAGTTTGGTATGGATTTTCTGAGTTTCTGACATCATTAAGAATAGAAAAGGAAGCCAATGCTTCCTTTTCTATTACCGGTAACTCAGACTGACCTGCTGGGTTTCCATATCGTAAGAGCCTTTAATACGCAGATCCAGCGGATACGGGTCCCAGTAAATCAGTGTTCTTATTTCAAACACAATAATGCCATATTGCGCATACTGATCTTTTCCCGCTAACGGGGTTATCACCAGTGATTCCGGAATAATCCTGCTTTCAAAACGCAAAATAGCCCGGCGCAGTTTTTCCTCGACCTGTTCCCAGCCCAGTTGTCTGGCATAGGCGCCGGTTAACGGCGCAATACCAAAATTAATCACTGAGTCAACAACCGGTGATTTACTGTAACGCCGCAGCTCTCCTTCCGTATTTTCAGTACTGAAAATAGCCAGGAGATCACGCAATATAACCTCACGCATTTTACGTGAATCGAAATAGAATTTATCGACAGGCTCACGCCGCTCTTTCGGATGATCATCAATCAGCCGGTCAAGCAATGCAGGCATATATTGCTTTTTATTATCCTGCATGTTCAGTTTCAGCACCGGCTGTTGTCATGGAGACCTTATTCAGTTCAGATAACGGATATTCTCCCAGGTCTGTAATGACCATTTTTCCGCCTTTTCCTGTCAGGAAATACTCTGAAACCTGCTCCCACTGAGTTTCAAAACCCAGCTTAATTTTATCACTGTCAGTATCACGGACAGGATAACGGGCCGGAATATAACCGTAAAAAATATCATTTTTTACTTTAATCTGAGCGTGGATCCAAATCAGATCCAGTAAATCGCGGGGTTTAACAATATTGATGGTTTCAATATCCGCAAACGGTACCCAACGGTAGCCACCGGCAACAATAAACTCACAGATAGGCCCCAGACGGCTGTCATTATCTGCCATCCAGGCAAAATCACCGATCTTTTCACCGTTGCCGCCGGCTGCCGGTGCATTCTCAAAGGCCTGTAAACGCAGTGCTTCTGATTTATCCGGTTTATTCTCTATCAGTAATTTATTGGCTTCCCAGACTGATTTCATCCATTCCGGTAAGTCCTGCTGCAGCGTCATCGGTTCGCGCTTTCCTTTCAGAACTTCTTCACGCAGAATTTCACTGAATACCAGGTTTTTATATAATTCAAGCTGCTTGTCATCATTGTGACCATCAATTAATGACCAGGTTTCAAGCTGAATCATCGCTTTTTCCCAGTAACCTTTCAGGCAACACAATTTAAATAAAGTCTCACGAATAACTAAGTCATTCGGCTTTTGTTTTACCTTATTCAGAGTTTCATCAAAAAATTCATCCAGCGATGAGTTGGTAAGAATATCAGAGAGTTTTTGTGTTGTGGCCATTTCAAAATCCTTAATTGATTATAAACGGCTGTCTAAGCCTAATTTATAGAGTTCCTTAGAAACGAGTGAGGAAACAGAGTCTTTTGCGTACGGAATAATACCGTCCGGAGCAAGCATTCTCAGAATGTCATAATCTTCATGCTCATCCTGTGTTAAATCAACTTCTTCCATCGTTGACAACTCCCGCCAGACACGTTCCATAAATGCTGACGTTTCAAAAATACACTCGGTCAGATTCAGATCTTTTATCTGCTCACAGAGTGAATCAAAGCTGCCGTCATCATCCGCAGCAGATAATTTTGCCTCTTCTGCAGCGGTATACGTTTCCGTCTGCGGAGAATCAATTTCCCCCCATAACAGAAATTTTTTATATTCAACTTCCAGCTTTTTTAATTCATCGCCGCTTTTTCTGTACGCTTCTGCGGCATATTCTATAGAAATAAACCCCGCACCCTGCGGTAATATTTCATTGATTTCAATATTCATGAAATCAATTTTTACCGGTGTTAATTCTGTTAATGCCTCAATAACTGATGCTGACTGGTTATTTTCAGCCGCAACAAACGACAGTGAAAAATGGCCAATCTGAACAGCAGAGCCATATATCAGCCGGATTTTTGACCCGAACGCAACCTGCTGTTTATTCACGAAACAGACTAAATCCCGGCAGGTATTCTGTAAAACAGGGCCGGTATTGGTGTAATAAAACAGAACGTCCGTATCCTGCTCTTTGCCTGAATTCAGCGCAACATCGGCAGTAAACGCATTGATCGCCACCGGATTATCGATGGTATTCTGCTCTGTCAGTTTGACCGACCCTTTACGGGTCGGCCAGTTAAAATGCAATAGCATTATCAGTGTCCGATAAACACATTACATGAACCTGTTGATACTACTGTGCCGCATCCACCGCAATCCCCGGCCCGGGCGGCCGGGATATTATTGACAAAAACAGTACAGGATGCGCTGCAGATACAGCTTTTAACATGAATAGTGCAACATACCGGCGCTCCCAGAAAGGTTTGCGGGATACAGTTGGTAAACACGTTACATGAACCCGCTTCCACAACTCCGCAATGGCAGGCTAAATCGCCCAATCTTGCTGCTGGTAACATAGTGTCTCCTTATATCAGCTGTCCGGAACAGCCCCCGCAGGGGCTGTGGTAAATCAAGGATCTCCAGTGAACACCGGTGTCGTCACTTTCGGTGTCGTTGGTTTCGGCGTCGTCGGTTCCGGCGTCGTCGGTTCCGGTGTCGTCGGTTCCGGTGTCGTCGGTTCCGGTGTCGTCGGTTCCGGTGTCGTCGGTTCCGGTGTCGTCGGTTCCGGTGTCGTCGGTTCCGGTGTCGTCGGTTCCGGTGTCGTCGGTTCCGGTGTCGTAATTTCCGGTGTCGTAACGAGCGGTGTCGTCACTGTACCCGTCGGTGGTGGAGTAAGCGGCGGCACCGGGATAATAGCAAAGAAGAAGAATCCCGGCAGTCCCGGCATTGCCGGAGCTGCAACCGCGACCGGACTGCCCGGCTGGGTACCGAAACCGCGGGCATGTGCATTATCACCCGGGTTAAGGTAGGTATTTGCCCCGTCAAGAATCAGGCCGTTTTTGGCTTTGATCTTAATCTGGTCAGCCGTAATCACCATACATCCCACACAGCCGATAGCCAGTTCTCCGCCGGATGTCAGAGCAAATGCACCACCGACTCCCATCTGCATGGCACCACCGACCGCTACCGAGTGGTAACCACCGACGTTTGTGGAGTAAGCTCCGCCCACGTTAATAGCATAAGCCCCGCCAACGTTATACGAACTGGCCGCCGCGATATTCATGGCGTGGCTGGAACCGTATATCCCGCTGAAGGCGCCGCCGATAACAATGCTATCGGTCATACCGACAATACGGGAGGCTGAACCGACAACATCCTGGGAGAAGTTAGCCCCCACGATCTGGCTGCTGTTGGCACCAACCATACTGCTCTTGTTCACACCGACCGTTTCGCTGCGGTTGACCCCGACAGTGGAATCCGAGTTCACACCGATAGTCTGGGTATGGTTAACCCCGATAAGCTGGGTTTCGTTGAGTTTGGTCACACGGGACATATTTCGTTCCGCCTGCTCCCAATACTCTTCGAGTCCCGGTTTATCGTCAAAACGGATACCGTTATAGTTGGTTTTTCCCCCGCCGATAGTCCGGCTGATTAAACCACTCTGTGTCCGGTTTGCCGGCAGTTCCCACGGCGGCGGCGTCATGTTGTTATACAGACTGCCGATAATCATCGGACGATCCGGGTCACCATACAGGAAGTCGACAATCACTTCCTGACCGACACGCGGAATATAAATCCCGCCGTAGTTATCCCCGGCCCATGACTGACCGACACGTATCCAGCAGGAATCGGCATCGGTATTTTTGCCGTAGCGATCCCACAGGAAACGCACTTTTACCCGGCCATATTCATCAGTCCAGACCGTCTCTCCCTCCGGCCCGACAACCAGTGCGGTTTGCGGCCCGTGAGTGAACGGCTTGGTGATAGTCTGAGGCGGTCGGTAGACTTTTGTTGTCGGCTGCACCACAAAGCTGGTGTAGATACTGAAATCATCACTGTCAGACTGCTGGTTGATTTCAGTCGCCCGCAGCTGATTCGAAATTACCAGATATTCGCGGTTTGCTTTGGATTGCGGATAATTTTCCAGTGTAAAGGTTGTGCCGCAGACCACAGAGCGGATTTCACCGGAACCGGCAGCCCTGGAACCAAGACACCCCTGCTCCTCACTGCGGACACGCGCCAGAAACTCCCCGACAGACGGATCGTCATAATCCCCCGGCCACTGGTACTGTTCATACTCGTTAAAGTTGGTTTTACGCGGTTTTTTATCCACCGCGGAAATATCCGCACGGGATTTTTTAAAGTCATAATCCGATGTCAGCCATTGCCCGGATGTCACCGTTTCCTGAGCGCCGAACTGATCGATATATTCCTGTCCGTCCTTCGGTTTATCAGACTCATACCGCAACGTATGATACGCCGGACTGAATGTCCGCTTATGCGCACCGACATGGTCAACAAGGATCAGCCGGTTCTTCAGATCAGAATGCTCATAGAACCAGTAAATACCCCACTCTTCCATCAGGCGCTGAACGAAATCAAAGTCCGTTTCACCATACTGAACCTGATAATCAAGCTGCGGATAAATAGCTGACAGGCGCTTTTCGATCGGGAAAGGGAACTTTGCCAGAACTTCATCAATAATATCCACGACGGATTTCTGCTGAAAATTCTTATAGTCAGAAGTCAGCGTCGCCAGATTCAGCCACGGACGTATGATAAATTCATACATCGCCTGATTCTCATCCCGTCCGATAAAACGGGCACGTTCCACCAGACCGGTGACCTCTCTGTGGCCCTTACCTGAACCACGTTCAATATCCAGTCCGTTACCGTCCAGCTCGATAACAACCGTCATCTGCTGTCCGATAAATTTTTTCAGATCAAGGTTTGCTGCGACCTGCCACGGAATAGCAGGGTTTGCGGGTGTTTTCGCAACTACCTTATACTGATACAACACTGACAGGGCTTCCTCACCCTCCAGCGTCGATATTGCAAGGCCCGGCTCACCTGCCAGTTCCGGCATTGCCGAGCAATACAGCGTTAATGTTCGAGGCATATTCACACCTAATTGGTTTGATACAAATCAAATTTGTATTAAGTACATAATTAAACGGAGACATCCGTGTTTCTGATATCTATCTTAATTGAGTCTAAAATGTTTCCCTGCCGATTCAGACGCCATAGCCAGGCAGAGTCAAAAGACTTAATACAATAAGGCCAATTTATCCATGGCATCGCGCTAACTCCTCCATTGTCATTGATATTGCAATCCGTGTACGTCATTTCAGATATCAGAACGTCCGAATTGTTCTTAAACTGAAACCGGGGTTTCAGGAGAACCGATTCCCACAGCGGAGAGTAATATCGTTGCAGCGACGTAACCCAGTTTCTTAATTTCTTTTCATCAATCACACAATTTTCATTTTCAATATGAAATGCAATTATCCGGGAGCACCAGAAAATAACATTTGATACCGTACTCAGGTGTCTGACAGTCCACTTATCCGTTGCCTTTGTGTACAGAACAACACATTTATCATCACTGAGGAAACTGAAAGCACCGAGATAAAACGTATCTTTCTTTTCTGAAGCCGGTACAGCAAAGCACCACGGGAATTGCTCTGTAATCATTCTGCTGTTAAGCGACTGATTGATATTTAATTGGCTGCACTGGCGGATAACACGATAAATTACGTGATTCCCCTTAATTCGGTTTCTTCCTGAACTATTTCCTAACCCCGGAAAAATTGTCTTTATTTTCATAATAAGCAGCCATTTATCAATATAAGGAAATCGCTCTGATAATTAATAGGAAAAGTCCACAATTAAATAAGCAACCGAATATTCTTAATTACAATTACCTATTATTTAAATAGTTGCCGGGCATTTAAAGTTCTTCAGTAATTTATTAACCGGCTTTCCTTTATAATTTAATCCGTTAACATTTATACTAACCTTCTGATCACCCAGCCGGTAAATTAATGTCTGTTTAGCCGGCGATATATCTTTCTGTTCGGCCGCCATATCCATCCAGTGCAACAGTGCCCATTCGCCCATCAGCACACGTTCTTCAGTGTTTTCTGAATTATCTGCGGAAACGGCATTCATCGTAATGGTATTTTCAGTATCCTGCTCCGGCCATTTAAATACTTTAGGCCAGACCGGCCCGTGTTTATAAGTCAGTGCTGTTCCGTTAATATTGATACCAAACTGCAAAATCCGCGGCGATAATGCCGGGATACTTGCGTTAAAGCTGAAAGAGACATTTTCACTCATCCCGTTACGAAAAAAAGCTTTCTTGATCTCCCGGGCCTGTTCGAAAAAACGCAACACCTCCCGGTCTTCATTTCCGCGCAGATCTTCACGTTTATAACGCCATGGTGACACACTGGTATCCACCAGCTTTTCCAGGTTCTCTTTATAGTACGCATCCACTATGCCGTTCGGCCCGAAGAAAACTTCGAACTCCTCAAGGCTGACTTCCTCTTCGCTGTCCGCAAAGGGGTAGCTGCCCTGAAAAGAGGCGACACACATGTCGCCTAATTCCGTTTTAACTGCTTCATTACTTTGCAGTGTGAACTGCTGACTGAGCTTTACGGAGATTCCTCCCAGCAGCGGCATAATGATCGCTTTGAGCGGTGCCGGCCAGAGCCGTGATTCCGCTTTCAGACGTTTTTCCGCCTCTGACGGGTAAGGCAGCGCGCTGCCGTCCTCCATCGCCGATTCCGTAATCACCAGGTAGTTATGCTGATCCCCCAGCATGCTGATAATTTTGTTCAGCCCGTTATCCCCGCCCTGTCCCGCCTGTATCCGCCGGTTTCCCTGCTGCGGAGACGTATCCAGGTTGATTAAGCGGTGCAGTGCCGAGAAACGGCGATCCACATTGTCATACAGGATTTTTGTTTCCCGCTGCGACAGTGCATCCTTAACGGTCTGAAGGTCTTTCAGGTTACGGGTGACAGATCCCATACGCCCGGTTGTCAGGTTCCGCCCGGCCTGAGTTTTGGACAGATCAGGCATTTGCGATTCCTGTTTGGCAAAATCCACGGATAACGCCGTTTCATGACCGATCTGCGTGATCATATCAATCAGCGGTGAATCCGGGGCACTGAGGATCTGCAAAGCGTACATATCAAATGTGGTATCGTTTCCCACGGCCGTATCCGGCACAATTTTCTTCAGCTGAATGCCGCTGAGGAACTGATTCCAGACTGATGTATACTCCTGAAGATACAGTTTCAGAACCGCTTCTTCTGTCTCCGACATATAAAAGCCGTCAAGCTGCTTAATATCGGCTTTACGGCCTTTACCTTCATTTTTCTGTCCTGTGATCCAGCTGTCTTCACTCAGGATATTCTTCACGTAGTCCGTCAGTTTTTTTTTAAAAACCTGATGATACCCGGCATTGGTAAAAATACCGGGGATACCGTTCAGTGCCAGTGATTCATCACTGATTTCCAGAATACTGCCCAGCTGATCACCGGCCAGCTTGTTCAGTGTTATATTTTCAGGCGCCTCCGTCATCGCCTGTTCTTTAACTTTCTGGTACAGGCGAGAGGCTAACGGCTTTTTTTGCAGAACCACGCGTGCGGCAGCCACGAGGCGGTCATTAATCTCAGGGTTATACCTGCTCCACTGCGGATTATTGAACAGCTCTTCCAGATGTGAAACAAAGACGATGGTCTGACCGTAGTTTTCGATCATCCGGTTTGCCTGTGCTTCTTCCGTCAGCGTTTTAATCAGGTAATCCTTATCGAATTTCCCTTCACCGTGCAGCATCAGATAGGTCTTCAGTTTATCGTAAATAGTATCTGAATCATCTGCTGTCACTGCGTCATACAGCGATTTTTCTGCCATCCGTTCGAGCGAGAACAGCATCCAGCGCTGCAGGAAATACTGATAAATCTTGTCTGATTCCTCACGGATATCAAAACCGGCATACAGGCCGTAACGGTAAGACAGACGCGGATCTTTAAAGTCGAACACGCCCAGCACCGGAATATCCTGGGTCAGTGAAAGCATCTTCGCCAGCAGGCCGTCACTGTTATTTTCCAGATACTCATCCAGAACCGTCGATACCTCTTCCACTTTCGCGGTTGCACCATCCAGATAATCCCGGTTGTTGTGATAACTGATCACCAGTGCATAACAGAGCCAGACCGTCAGCAGAATCGTCAGCAGATGACCGGCCAGTGTCTGGAAGCGGTACTTGGCGGTCAGCGCCAGGTTATAACGCACCAGGTTGCGGTCACGGACAAAGTTCTCAAACAGGTGTTTCAGGAAGAAATGCTTACCGTTGACGGTTTCCTGAACCAGACGATCTTCGGTATCCTCTGCTTTATCAGCGACCACATCCCCCAGGCTGTTTGCCATATCCCGCCATTTCTGAACAATGGTATTCGGGTTGAGCAGAGACTGCATGGTTGACTGCGTACTGCTGGCAAAATAGATACCGCGTAAAGACGTAAACTTCTGCGTATCATCATAACGGGACGGCGAGAAGACATTCTGACCGAACTCGGTGATGGAATCCGCCAGTAACCGGAAGTCCTGTGGTAACTGATACATGCGTTTACGCGTGGTGACATCATACTCATCCAGCATACGCGCCGTCATATCTTTATCGAGACGGCCTTCCAGCGCGGATAACTCATTGCGCAGCACATCGCGGATCTCGACAATCGCATCGGATTTTTTCTTTTTCTCACCAAACGGCAGTGTAAAGCCCCAGATCTGATCACGCTCTTCCATCGTCAGCGACCGGAAGTATTCATCAAAACCGGACACCATATCCATCTTGGTGATCATTACATACACCGGGAAACGCACCCCTAATTCATGGCGCAGCATATCCAGTTGTGTTCTGAATTTTGATGATAATGCGTACAGCTCTTTCTTATCTTTACCCAGCAGGTCAGTCACCGGGATGGTAACCACCACACCGTTGAGTGATTTCAGCGGACGGTTTTTCTTAATCGCCTTAACCAGCGCTTCCCATTCACCCGCGTTTTCATCTGACTCATCAATGTATTTACCGGAAGTATCAACAAAGATAGCTTCATTGGTAAACCAGCATTCACAGTTAGCGGTCGGCGTGCTTTCTCTGGAAACGCGCAGTAATTGTTCCGGTAACGGGAACTCCTGACCTGATGACAGAACCGCTGTGGTTTTACCGGCATCCTTCGAACCCAGCATCATGTACCATGGCAGGTCATAAACGACTTTTTTCGGACGCCAGAAATGACTCCAGCGGGAGATCTTACGGCTGGTATGCGCCACATAACGGGCGGCATTATTAATAACCGCAACAACTTCCCGGTAATGTTCACCTGCACGGACAGGATCAACGTTACTTTTCTTAAAGAAACGATCGAGTTTTTCCGGGTTGAACCGCAGCATGGAGATCAGCAGCCAGACACAATACAGCAGTGTCACCAGCGTAATGACCCCGATAACAATCAGCCGGGGTGTGGTTTCCTCAAACGGATAGGATTCCCCGAGCAGCAAATAGGGCGAGAATACCCAGAATGTCACGCAGAGTGTCAGTACCCCGAGCAGAAAACAGGGAACACGGCACCAGAGCCCGATAAAAATAACAGCCAGCAGAACAATGAAGATGATCCGCGGTACTGCATCTTCAAGCGGACGAATCTCACCATAGCCGAATGTCGGTCCCAGGTACCATATGATGGCGGCTGCTAATAAAAAGAAAATAAAGATCAAAAATCTTTTTAAAAACCGCAGTGCAAATGTTCGATTCCAGAATGACATTTTATAACTCACAGATAGGTAACATAAACGACAACGCGACGGTTAAGCGCACGCCCTTGTTCATCTTTATTACTGCTGATCGGTTGTGAAGCCCCCATGCCTTTTGTCTCAATACCCTGCGCCGGGATACCTGCTTTCGCAAAGAAGTCCCCCACAGATTCAGCACGTTTCAGCGAGAGCTCCTCGTTACTGGCAAATTTAGCCCGTCCGATAGGCACGTTATCCGTATGTCCGGTAATCACGACCTTACCGTCAACACGTTTGACTTCATCTGCCACCCGGGTGAGGATTTTGTCCATTTCAGGTTTGACTTCCCTGCGTCCGGAAAGGAACATGGCATCGCCGCGGAACGTCACAATACTTTGCGGACCGGTTTCATCCACTTCAACCAGACCTTTGGCTATTTCATCTTTAAGCAGAACAGCCAGACGTAAGCGCGGCATACTGACCGCCAGCTGAGTATGTTTCAGCTCACCGCGCTTCAGTGCTGCGGCACGATCGGTAAATTCCCCGAGATCAACGGAGAGCCAGTATTTAAAGAGGGCGAACAGACTAATCAGAATAAACGTGCAGATAATCAGAGAAATACGGACAGGCAGGTAGATCCGGCGCACTTCATTATCTTCCTGGGTCACTGTCGCATTCGGCGATAATGCCGCCGGCACCGAGTCACGGGTACTCTGCTGTAACGACAGCAGACGCTGGCGGATTTTATTCAGCTGGCGATCGCCGTTTTCGATAATACTGTAACGACCTTCAAACCCGAGGCCGAGAATACGGGACAAAATGTCCAGCACATCGGTATATTCCTGCGGGTTCATGGACAAACGGCCGATCAGAAGGAAGAATTTGTTCCCCCCGTCGTTATCCCCTTCAAAGTGGTTCAGCAGGTTACTCTGCGACCAGCCGGAAGCCAGCCCCCAGGCTTTGGAGTGAATAGATTCATCAATCGCGGTACAAATGGCATAACGGATAATGGCCATTTTCTGCCACGGAATACTTACCGCATCACAGACCGCCGTAAAGGTGGATATTTCATTTTTCAGGCTCTTTTTGAGGATTTCCACCTGCTTCAGGTCGGAAACCTGCTCAGGCAGTTCACTGAGAGCCCGCAGAAGCGGCTGTACCGCCTCAAGCAACGGATCTTCCGCCCGGCTGACACGCTGTATCCGGGCCTGGATGCTTTCACTTTTAATCGCAAGATCACGGTAATCAATTTCGTCATTGCGCAGCGGGTCGCTGTCCAGCGGTGCGAAAAAACTACCGTCATCATGCAGAAAAGCCCCCATTGACTGGGGGGACTGCTCTTCCTGATGATCCGCTAATGCGCCGTCAGGACCTTTTTTGTCCTGATCGTCATCATCACCGTAATTGTCATTGAACAGGTTCATTAATCCCTCACGCCCCAAAGCTCAAGCCGTATCCCCGGGAAGTCCCCTGCAACGTGAAGGGCAAGAGAGCCGCTGTTGAGAATATTTTCCCAGTAAGGTCCCTGCTTCATCAGTTCAAAGTACAGATATCCGGAGGTATAAGGTATTTGTCTCGGCGGAACCGGCAGATTGCGTAAAATCAGACCCGGCAGGTGGGAACGAACCAGATCCTGGAGTTTATGCGGCGAGCTGATTTTGGTCTGTGCCACAAACTGGTGCTGCATAACATCCTGCGGCAACTGCGATGACGCCGCGAGTACCAGATTGGAGAAACCGCGCAGTTCGCTCGGAATGACCGATGCCGTCCAGACACCATGCTCCTGGCGCACCAGCGGAATGCTCTGGCCGGAACGCACCAGCATCTGGTTCAGCAGGCCGTGCACTTCATCCACCAGCGGGCGGATTGACGCATACAGGTTGGCGTGGTCATAACCCGGCGCCACATTCGGCCGGCGTGTTTTTGCCCGCAGGAAAGTGGATAATTCACCGGCAAACTTAGCCAGCTCCTCATAAATCACAATCGGTGCGGTTTCCGGGATATGACGCAAATGGTTTAAAATCGGCTCATATTTGTTGAAGATCTGCAGTAACAGATAGTCAACCACTTCCGCACTGGCGCTGGCTTTGCCGTCACTGGACGCCAGACGTGACGCCAGCATATCCGCACGCATTTTTACCAGGCCGTTTAAGTGCGTGATCCACTCCATCAGCAGGTAGTTAGCCGCATAACCGGTAACCGGCGGGATATGATCCTCCAGATGCAGCAGCACACTGCCGTCCGGCTGGATAGCTTTGACTTTCGCCAGTGCAATACCAATCCATGATTCCGTCATTTCCGTTTCCGGCATCAGGCGCAGACGCATACGGGCCAGCTGGATCGGTTTCGGTCCCTGGCGCACAGCGTTGGTATCATTAATCTCTTCTTCATACGAGGAGAAACGGGCTAATGAGCTGCTGTCAAACTCATCAAAAATCGTTTCATCACTGTTATCAAGACGTAATGGCACAGCCAGATAAATCATCTTTCCGAGATGCTCGGCTGTAATGGTTAAAGGTTCAGGCTGCTCATCGTGGCCTGGGATCCCGAATGGCGTACCATCAGGAAAAACCCCCTGCCCTGAACGTAAGACCAGCTTGCCATAAGACAATGCCTCACGATCAATCTCGTATTGTGCAAAACCCCAGAAGAACGGACTAATGGTCGCTGCACGTTTATGAGCAATATATTCAAAATAACGTTCTTGCTGTTGGAATAGCTGAGGGCGCAGGAACAGTCCCTCACTCCATACGACTTTATTTGTTCTCACAACTCATCCATTCTCTTTGATTGACACAACTGAATTTGAAAATAAGACTTTAATTTCATGTTCAGGCTCGGTAAATAAAATATACTTTTCAGTCCATGTTGCACCGCGTAAATTTGATAAAGGATATACGGCACTCCATTTGGCATTACTGATATCTTTGTAAGCTGCTATGACCCCAATATAGGGAAATTCCGAATTAATTTTGTAATCAATGATTTTTGTCTCACCTGGTCTGATAATATATTCCAGGATAAGCATTTCATTTTCAGGATTAGGCTTGTTTTTATATAAATAGGTTAAATAATCCGTACTTAAAAATGATTGCTTAGATTTAACAGCATAAACAAATACATTTAGTGGTGATGGCAGATGGTTTTTGTTTTTATTAATTTCAGCGCTGGCCACTAAACTAATTTTTAGTTCTGATGCGGACTTATCTTCAGAAGAGGTTGATTTTGATGTACTAAAAAAACTGCACCCTGTAATCAGAAAGGATATGACCAGGACACACAGGATATTCACTACCTTAAACAGGGTATATTTTCTTTCTGTATTATTGGACATATAACCATGCCTGGCATTATGAAAATGCTTATATGTATAAACAACTAAGAGTCATTAATAATATTGTCCGCCACCGTAAATTGCAAACAATTAAATATTTATAAAAAAACTTCCCGGAGATAAAAACCTGCTGCCTGAAAGCAGCAGGTTTTATTCCAACATAAAATACTATCAGCTGATAAGGTTAGCTTTAACATCGTAGGTAGCTGCGATAGTACCTGCTTTGTTACCTTCAGCATTCTGGATAACATATTCCTGAGTCATCTTAGTGAAAGAGAATTTAACCACTTCACGCGGACGGCTTTCGTCTTCGATAGAACCCTGCATTGCAACATCAGTGACGATAACATCAGTGAATTTAATGACCAGGTATTCCAGTGGGGTACCACCCGCTTTACGGACAGTAAACTGGATGTCTTTGATGTGTTTACCGGATAAGCAGTAGCTCAGCAGGTTAGGACTTGCTTTATCGGTATAGTGAACAAATGTGAAATCTTCCACAGTTGCTTTACCGGAACCGCCGCCTGAACCACTGTGCATGTTAGACTGCTGGTTTACACCCCAGCGCCATGACAGAACTTCAATTTCATCCTTGTGCGCGTGATCCTGAGCTTCACCATCGATGCCTGCGATTCTTAAAAACATATCTTGAGCCATCAGTATTTCCTCTTATTAATGCATTAATCAAATTGCTTTGACAGGTAACCACACCCTGTGGTGACCACTTTTGTTATGCCGGATATCGGACCTGATATCCTTATGGTTCTCACCGGCAATGAACTGCTATTCCCTTTGTGAAGCGAGAGAATATTGTGTCAGGACGCGATTACGCAGCACCTTTCAGTGACGGTAATTTAGCGACCATACGTAAAGAAACGGTCAGACCTTCCAGCTGGAAGTGCGGGCGCAGGAAGAATTTCGCCTGATAGTAACCAGGGTTCCCTTCCACATCCTCAACCACCACTTCCGCGGCAGCCAGCGGACGGCGTGCTTTTGTTTCCTGAGAAGAGTTAGCCGGATCCCCGTCAACATAGTTCATCAGCCAGTCGTTCAGCCATTTCTGCATGTCATCACGCTCTTTAAATGAACCGATCTTGTCACGGACGATACATTTCAGATAATGCGCGAAACGGGAGCAGGCGAACATGTACGGCAGACGTGCTGACAGGTTGGCGTTAGCCGTTGCATCCGGATCATAGTATTCCGCAGGTTTCTGCAGAGACTGAGCCCCGATAAACGCAGCGTAATCTGTGTTTTTACGGTGGATTAACGGAATGAAACCGTTTTTGGACAGTTCTGCTTCGCGACGGTCAGAAATCGCAATTTCTGTCGGACATTTCATGTCCACGCCGCCGTCATCGCTCGGGAAAGTATGGCAAGGCAGGTTTTCAACCACACCACCACTTTCCACACCGCGGATAAGCGTACACCAGCCAAAATGTTTGAATGAACGGTTGATATTCACAGCCATCGCATAGGCCGCGTTTGACCATGAATATTTGCTGTGGTCGGAACCGTCAGTGGTTTCTTCAAAATCAAACTCGTCAACCGGGTTCGTTGCGATACCGTACGGCAGACGCGCCAGGAAGCGCGGCATGGCCAGACCGATATAACGGGCATCGTCAGACTGGCGCAGTGAGTTCCATGCTGCATATTCCAGGTTCTGGGTAAAGATTTTGGTCAGATCACGCGGGTTGGACAGTTCCTGCCAGGAATCCATCTGCATAACAGACGGTGATGCACCGGTGATAAACGGTACGTGTGCAGAAGCAGCCACTTTCGCGATAGAACCCAGCAGGTCAACATCCGGCGGAGTATGATCGAAATAGTAGTCAGCAACCAGGCAGCCGTACGGCTCGCCACCTAACTGGCCATATTCTTCTTCATAAACCTGTTTGAACAGCGGACTCTGATCCCATGCCACGCCTTTATAACGTTTCATGTTACGGCGCAGTTCGTCCTTGGACATATCCATGAAACGTAACTTCAGCTTCTCATCCGTTTCGGTGTTATTGACCAGATAATGCAGGCCGCGCCATGCACTTTCCAGCTGCTGAAACTCTTTGTGATGCAGGATCAGGTTAATCTGTTCTGACATCTTCAGATCGATTTCCGCAATGATTGACTCGATATTTTTATACGCGTCATAGGAAATCGTAATTGAATTAGCCAGCGCCTGTTCAGCCAGTGTTTTAACTGCATTCTGAACCGCCGTTTTGGACTGTTCAGTTTTGGATTTAAACTCCTGTGCAAGCAGGGAGCTGAAATCACTTGTTTCCTGCGTCTGCGTCGCTTTCGCACCGGCATTTTTCTGAGTATTTTGAGCTAACATATCTCTGTCACCTACAATTCTTAATCGTCCTGAGACGGATCTGAAACTTTGTCTTCACGCTTAGGTGCAGACGCCAGGGTTTTCAGCAGTTCTTTATCCTGCAGAATTTGCATGATCAGACCTTCCGCCCCTGCCTTACCATCCATGTAGGTTTGCAGGTTAGTTAACTGAGTACGTGCTTCCAGCAGCTCAGCCAGTGGCTCGATTTTGCGGGCAATCGCATCCGGCGCAAAATCATCCATGCTTTCAAATGTGATATCGACCATCAGCTGACCGTCACCGGTTAAGGTATTAGGTACAGCAAAAGCCACGCGCGGCTTCATACCCTTCATGCGGTCATCGAAATTATCAATATCGATGCTCAGGAATTTTCTGTCTGTAACAGGCGGAAGCGGCTCCAGCGGCTTACCGGATAAATCAGCTAATACACCCATTACAAATGGCAATTCGATTTTTTTCTCACTACCGTAAATTTCGACATCATATTCAATCTGCACGCGGGGAGCGCGGTTTCTTGCTATGAACTTCTGAGCACTACCGTTATTAATTCTCATACCGTGTTTCTCTTTTTTGTTTAATTTGATTAGTAAATTTACTAATATTACTTCACTCAAATTAGCCGCTTTCATTAGCCAAAAACAATACCAGACTGATGAGCAAAGGCGTCATTACATATTAAACATTACTACTGAATATAAACCGGGATAAATCTGTTTGTTGTGAACATATTACTTTCAAAAACCCTGAATATTACTTATAAATAACTTCAAGGATTGACTTCGACACTACATTTCCCGGTGACACTGCATTATCACCAGCAAAATAAGACACATAATAATCTTTGCTTACTGAGGAGTTCGCATCGGAAATAAAATAAGACTGGCCAGACTGTGAGTCATCAATACCAATATGCTTAAATTTAGCATCCCGGATACGCAGTTCAACATTTTTTGCAAAATTTGCACCGACACTATTTTTCAGATTTTTATTTACCGGGCTAAGATTACTATCACTTTTAAAAAAAAGCACAGCTTCAACGTCTTTCGGACAGTTATCCAGAGCAATGGTGAACTTAGTCGCCCCTGCTTCATTTCCGGCTGATGATAATGTTTTGTACGATATCGTCGGTAGAAATACCGTTCCTTCCGATGATCCGCCATTGACTGAAATAATACATGTACCTTCTTTGTATATACCCTGAAACTCAACTTCAATATTCTTGAGATCACAATTATCACATATAACTTCAGCACGGGAGTATGTAAATATTCCTAAAAGAATAAATAAAACCATTGCCCCGGGAAATAATGATATTCCGTATTTTTTAATGATGTTCATTAAATACATTTGACCTCCACCTGAATCACTGAGTTATCTGCAGCCGCAATTTTCTGTGCAATACCGGGTTCCGGATTGATCACACACTCACCGGCTGTTCCTGATTTCACAGATAATGCTCCGCTGCTGCCATCCCAGCCGCGTAAATAAGCCATTCCGGCCTGGCCGATAATAGTCTGGTATTCACCACTGCCGTTATAGATATTCGTACCGATTGGCAGGAAGTCGCCGTTTTTGTCTCTGACAACCAGGACAACCGGTTTACCGACATTCGTTTTTATTTTTACAGCGAGAACAGCACCATCACGCGGAACCACCACCGCCAGGTCATCAATCAGATCAACATCCGGCCCCACTTTACTGGCATCAAGACCCACACGGTTTTCTCTGTATGAGTTCAGATAAGGTACGATAGCGTACCCTCTGCCATCAATTTTACTACCGCTTCCGCTCAGTACCGGCGCCCCTTCAGCACCTTCCGCTTCAATAATGGCAAAAGCGGCACTACCGACAGGAGGTCCCATAGTTACCCCGCCGGCATGTGCCACAATACTGCCGTTTGCGGAAATAGACCCCTGGCGGTTTGATCTGTTATCCATAGACCCGGTGATACCATAGGTTCCCAGCCTTGTTCTGACACTCGCCGAACCATTCAGGCTGTCACTGACATCAGAATGTGAGTTTGCCGTTGCACCAATACCATAGCTGAACTCATTCTGCTCACCCTGTGATCCTGAAGCAGAGGTCTTGAACGCCGTATTACCATCCGCATTACGGGTCGCCGTCAGTGACAGGTTATTAAATGCAGGCTGATAGTTATATCCGCGATACAACGGAATACTGACATTGATCATATAGGTATTGTCATACGTATTTTCGTTGGTTTTTGCGCGCTGATAAGCCAGGCTGTATGAAAAATAATCCAACGATTGCTGATAGGACATTGTCCACTGGGACGACGGATCTCTGCCATTCCAGTAATCATAATAGTTACCCATCACAGAAACAGAACTGTTACTCCATAAACGCTGACTGAATGTCAGTGCATATTGGTTTTTGGCACTGACTGCCAGATAACTGTTAATTAACCGGCCATTTTCATCCGTTCTGCTATCCCTGTAGTTTTCACCACGTTCTCTGATCATTGTCGCATCACGGAAATTCAGATAACCATTATTTGAGTAACGATAACTGGATACCACCACGTTACTGCCCGTATTTTCAAACAGACGGCTGTAACTGATACGGAAAGATTCACCGGATTGTGATGTATCTTTCAGTTCACTGCGGGCATGTGTCATATCAACAGAAATACCACCAAGCGGGGTATTCAGCGCATTACCGATAGCAACGGACTGATAATTTTCCGATACCTGAAAACCGGTGTACCAGGTCAGGAAGTTATTGATCCCCTGGAGGAATTCACCTTCCGCCACCACAGGTGACGCCCCAGCTGAACTATCCCGCAATTCACCGGCTGAAATCGCATACTGCATAGTACCCGGATGTAACATCATGGGTGGCGCAGAAAAGACGATATCCTGAACTTTTTCGCGTCCGTCAGCTTCAATAATCACCAACTGCAATGTACCGTTATTTCCCAGAGCGCCATAATCACGCAATTCAAACGGTCCCGGGGTGACAGTTGTTTCATAAATGGTGTAGTTATTCTGACGCAATAAAACGCGGGCATTACTGTCGGCGATACCGGTAATAACCGGAATAAAATTATTAAGAGAGTCCGGCCGCATCTTGGTGTTTGTACCAAGAATTGCGCCTCTGATGCCATAAGAATCAAAAATACGGCCGCTGGTAAAGGTTTCCCCCAGCGTCAGCCGGCTCTGCCATGGTGTGATATCGGTTTCCGCATAGAGCTGAATATTTTTATTGCTGAAATTATTATTTTTTGACCATACGGAATTGCTCCGGTTTCTGAAACGCCAGCCACCGTAGTTAAAACCTGCAATCCAGTTAATATTCGTATTGTAATACGTATTTTTATTGTTTCCGTTTTTATTACTGGATAAATAGCTATTCAGATTATAATCAACAAACAGTGCGGTGACCCCTTCATCCCAGCGGGCAGGGTCAATATAATCTGAATATCCCTGTGCCAGGCTTGCCTGAGGCACGGTAACATTCAGCATCAAATCAGCGGTGTTATAATAAACTTTTGCATAGCTGACGAAAAACGAAAGCGGATTACAAATTCCTGTTTCGCTACCACCGCTGTTATTATCAGCCCCGATTTCATTATCAGGGATAATGCCTAATTCCTTAATTTGTTCCAGAGTAAAACACGCTTCCGCCTGCTTATTGTTTTTTATATTCTTAAAAGGAATACTGCGTTTCCCTCTGTTATTACCATTAATTATCACATCTGTGGTATAGGTACCTTCAGGAACAGGGTTGCCATAACTGTAATCACTGACATCAACATTCAGCCCCTGAATAAAACCAGCGTTATATTCCACTTTTTCATTATCAGTACCTGCTTCATCTGCCGATGGAGTAATGTTACCGAATGATACGGCCGGAAATAAAAAAGAACAGAGCATTAATCTCCATTGATATTGTCTCATACTAATACTCCTGTTATCGGCAGTTACATTCCCTGTGAACTGCCTGAATTAAATCCCTTTAAACAGTATTATTTTGCTACAGCGAATCCGGTCCCTGACTTAACAAATTTTGTTTCAACCTGCCCGCCAAACTCATTCAGAATGACAAAAGTAAACTCAGATATAGTTCCGCTTAATTTCTGAGATTTTTCGGTTTGAGTGTATACAGCTGAGGACATAGGCGGAATCATATCGCCATCAAGAGTAACTAGCTTCCCGTTCATTTTTGTGTTTACTGCTGCAACTGAAATATAAAGTGGTGACGGGTTTTCTGCTTTCAGACCGGTGCCTTTCCCCGGAATATTCACAACACTCCATTTCACATTACCCGCTTCATCTGAAGCTGATAATTTACGAAGAGATTCAGGGCGGTAAAAAAGCTTAATTCTTGTTTTAAATGCAATATCCAGACGCTGCGCTGCATTTTTAGCTTCAGCGGTTTCCTGCGGAATTTCCAGAACATTAAAATAAAAAGCCGATTCCTTATCCTGCGGTAACGTCATACCATTATAAACGAGCCGGATACTCTGACCTTTCCCCGGTTCAATACGGGTTATGGGCGGCGTGACGACAAAAGGAATCTTCGGGTTATTTATATTATTAATATCAACGCCATCATCAACCCACACCTGAATAAGTGCAGGCACAGTTTCATCTTTATTATTAATCCGGACAACCTGCTCTTTTTTTCCGCCATCAAATATAACGCGCGTTCCTTCCACAACAACAGCGCTGTAGGCAAAGCCGGAAAAAAGGCAAGAGATCAGCAGTGTTTTTACTGAGTTAAAAAACATAATAACCTCTGATAATTAAAAGACAGAGCCATGATATGACCCTGTCTTTCGTAACGATTACTTATACAGTAAGGTGTACATCACGGTTGCTTTAACTAAACCAACAGATGTCAGACCAACTGCGGAATAACCACCAACGTAAGTGAAGGTGAATTTGCCGTCACCTTTTGGTTCTATCATAGTACCTGTTGAGCCAATTTTCTGATGAGTCCGGATACCGCCGGTCGTGTCATAAATTTTGATCTGAACATTACTCGCTGCATTTGCACCCGTTAATTTATTTTTCAGGTTACCGGTACTTGTATCCCAGTCGGTTGTTTCGCTGATCGGTTCAAAGTGAATACCGACAGTTTTAACAGGCTGAGTCATTGGATCGGCATTTTCGTCAACAACACCCGGCTGAATTGGTACCGGACACTGAACATCAATCTGGAATGGTTCAAAACCACCTTCATCACCCACTTTAGTCAGCGTTTTAATTGATGCCGTTTTCAAAGTAACAGTCTGCTCTTTCTGGCTGGTTATTGTACAGGTTTCATCAATCAACCGGCCTTCAAAGTGAACAAGACCCTGTCCTTCCGGAGCATATGCAAAAGCCGAGGTGCTTGCACCGGCAACTAAAGAACCAGCCACTAATAATGCTAACTTGATTTTTTTCATATCTATATCCTTAATATATGATTATGTACTTCACTGCTTTCCATAAAACGGTTACCGCGTCTTACTCTGAGGTGACGGTAAATCCATTTTGATTATCGCAACTCAGAATGACCTTCTGAATTGCAGATTCCGTGTTCCGGTTTAAAATATGTAAACCGATTTTTGGTAAAATATTTTGCTCGATGAAACGAATCAGGATTCGCGCACCAGTTTCAGCCACGGAACATTGGCTGATAATTGAATCCACCACATCGTCACCGTATTCGAATGCCGCATTATGCTGTGCGGACAAACGATGACCGACCCGATCCAGGTGAATACGGACAATCCGGCCCAGTGACTCATCCTGTAACGGATAGTACGGCACCACACTCAGGCGTCCGAGGAACGCGGCCGGGAATACTTTCAGCAGTTCCGGCTGTAATGCGGTACGCATGCCATCCAGATCAGGGGTCGTATCCGGATCAGCGCTCAGGCTTGAAATCAGATCACTGCCGGCATTACTGGTCAGTAAAATAATGGTGTTTTTAAAGTCGATCACACGGCCTTCACCATCCTCCATACGGCCTTTATCAAAGACCTGGAAGAACAATTCGTGAACATCCGGATGAGCTTTTTCCACTTCATCCAGCAGCACGACGCTGTAAGGTTTTCTGCGGACAGCTTCAGTCAGCACACCACCCTCACCGTAACCGACATAGCCAGGAGGCGAGCCTTTCAGGGACGATACGGTGTGAGCTTCCTGGTATTCACTCATGTTGATGGTGATAACGTTTTGCTCACCGCCGTACAGCTGCTCGGCAATGGCCAGCGCGGTTTCGGTTTTACCGACACCGGACGGCCCGACCAGCATAAAGACGCCGATAGGTTTACGCGGGTCTGCCAGTCCGGCACGCGAAGTCTGGATAGACTCACTGATAATATCCAGCGCATGCTGCTGCCCGATAACACGTTCTGCCAGATGATTTGGTAATTCCAGAACGGCATTCAGTTCATCTTTCATCATCCGGCCGACCGGAATCCCGGTCCAGTCCGCGACAATCGATGCCACAACCGCTGCGTTAACTTCCGCCTGGATAACCGCATCTTCACGCAGGTTATGACGGATAGCCTCAAGTGCTTTTTCCTGCTCTGCCAGCTGTTTCTGCAACTCAGCCAGCTGCTCTTTTTCACTGAGCACAACAGTTTCCGTGACAGCTTCAGCCACCGCGGTATCACCGGTTTCAGCTGCAGCAGCGTGGGATTCTTCAGCAACCGATGCAACAGCGTCAGCCGGTTTGTCACCGCTGATTAACGCCTGAATCTGACTGCGGATTTCCACAATGGCCGCCACTGCTGATTTTTCTTTCAGCCAGCGGGCTTCCATTTCTTCAGCCAGGGCTGTCTGCGCTTTAATATTATCCTGCAGGGCATTCAGGGTATCGCTGTCTTCACGGCCGAAATTCAGAGCCTTTTCTGCCAGTGATAATTCCGACGATGCTGTCTGCGTTTTATACTGAAGTTCCTGCAAATCCTTCGGCGCAATATTCTGGGCAACCGCAACACGGGCACAGGCAGTATCCAGCAGACTGATCGCTTTATCCGGCAGCTGACGTGCAGGAATATAACGGTGAGATAAACGCACCGCAGACTGAAGTGCTTCTTCCATGATCCAGACGCTGTGATGTTTTTCCAGCATCGGTACCAGGCCGCGTAACATGGCCACACTCTTCTCTTCTGAAGGTTCGTCGACCTGTAATACCTGGAAACGGCGGGTCAGAGCCGGATCTTTCTCAATATGACGTTTGAATTCACTCCAGGTTGTGGCGCCGATCGTTCTCAGCTTGCCGCGTGCCAGAGCCGGTTTTAATAAGTTTGCCGCGTCACCGGTGCCGCTGTTACCACCCGCACCGACCAGTGTATGGACTTCGTCCACAAACAGGATGACCGGATTCGGGGAAGCAACCGCTTCTTCCAGTACGGATTTCAGGCGGGATTCAAATTCACCTTTCATGCTGGCACCCGCAGAGAGTGCAACAATATCCAGGTTCAGGAGACGGACTTTTGCCAGCGGCGGCGGTACATGACCGGATGCGATAGCCAGTGCCATCCCTTCCACCAGTGCGGTTTTACCCACCCCGGCTTCACCGGTCAGTAACGGGTTGTTCTGACGGCGGCGCAGCAGAATATCAATCATCGTGTTGATTTCCTGCTCACGGCCGATCACCGGATCAATTTTGCCTTCACGGGCCAGTGCAGTCAGATCAGTGGTGTACTGCGCCAGTGTTGCTTTGCCCTGCTCACCGGCCATGGCGCTGCTGGCTTCACCCGGCAGGCTGTTTTTACCGCCGAGATCGCTGTTATCCGTTGCATTTTGCTCTGCTTCCGGCGAATCTTTGGTAATGAATGCCAAATCTGACGCCAGAATATCCAGCGGAATTTTGTCAAATACCGGTGAAATCGCGGATAATGCCCGGCGCAACTCCGTTGTCGTCAGGCAGGCAAGTAATAAATGGCCGCTGCGGATAGCGCTCTCTGAATATTCCAGACTTGCACATACCCATGCACGCTCAATTGCCATTTCAATATGATAAGAGAAATCAGAAATAGAACTGGCGCCTGACGGTAACCGCAGAAGTGCCTGATCCATCCCTTTTTCCATTAACTGGATGTCGAGTTGAAAGTGACGGACAATTTGTCTCAGATCACTTTGTTCCTGTTGCCACAGCTGAACCATCCAATGGACAAGTTCAACATAGGGGTTGCCTTTTAATTTACATAAGGTCGTTGCACTTTCGATACTCCGGAATAAAGTCGTATCGAGCTTGCCAAATAAACTCTGTCTGCTGAAAGCCACAATTATTACCTAATCAAGTGTTGTTTATACTAACAATTCACCCTTAGCAGGTGCACGGTTTATAAACACAATATGTTATAAATACAATATGTATTACGCATAACCACGCATGCGTATAAATAACTAAATGAACACATATCCGGAATACATAAACATAAGTGTGTTTTCAGAAATGCTGATTCATAATAAAAGTAAATAATATTACCTGACAATAAGAATTAACCTTAAGTTTATTCTTAAGATAACATCCTGATGCTCTGCATTAATCCTTATATGCACTACACACTATCCTGAGGTTTACTTCGTGTCTTTACACCAAGACTATTATGTAAATAAAAAAAACACAACCACGAGAAAAAATAAATATATCAATTTAGAAAATTCTTATGACAATGGCCAGGAAAACAACTAATTAATCAATAAAAAACAACAAGATAAAAATAACACCAATCAGATTGATTCAAAAAAAGGATAAATAGGGAATTAATAAAAACAATGAACATCAAATAATAAAAAACAAAATAAAAAACCAGAACACCGTAAAAAAATCACCACAACACCCTAATAAATAATTAATCCAACTACAAATAAATCGATGAATAAAATGATTAAGCATATATCCCCGGATAATATACAATCTATATAATCAAAACCAAAAGACGCCCTCCGGAAAAAGATGAACACCCGGCATTCATAAACTAATCATATTATGTTCACATTGAAAATTACTTATTTTTTCATCATATAATTTCCTTACCACAAGGTAATAACACGGTAATACAGACTTATCCGATATCGGTATGAACGTATGACCTTTATTTTTAACCAGAGTTTATTCAGTGTCTTTTCATATTTAGATCTTTATTATTTTTTAAGGCTGATAATTGCCTTCATAATTCATTTCTTTTCAGAGGTATATCCGTGGATCAGAAATTTCTTGATTTTTACAATCGGGAACTTACGTTTATGAAAGAAATGTCCGGTGAGTTTGCGGAAAAGCATCCGAAAATCGCCGGTCGTCTGGGCATGAATGGTATTGAAGTTGCTGATCCTTATGTCGAGCGGCTGATTGAAGCGTTTTGTTTTATTTCAGCGCGTTCCCAGGTAAAACTGGATGCCGAATTCCCGAAATTTACCCAGCGTTTCCTGGATGTTATTTATCCCAATTATAATGCCCAGACCCCGTCAATGGGGGTCATTCAGCTGCATCCTAATACCAAAGAAGGTGATTTGTCGAACGGCTATCATGTTCCGAAGAACAGTCAGATGTTTACCCGGTTATTGCCGGGTGAACAATCACGCTGCGAATTCCGCAGCAGTCAGGATCTGACATTATGGCCGGTTGAAATCGAAGATGTCCGGCTGACGTCAATCCCGCCGGATATTTCCAGCCTGGAAAAATACAGAATATCTTATTCGCGCCTGAAAGGTGCGTTACGGATAAAACTGAAACTTGACGGCGATAACCTGTTTTCCCAGCTCGAAAATCTCGACAAACTGCCTTTTTATATTGATGGTGACGAACGTGTTGTCTCACATATTTTTGAGCTGATCCACGCGCATTATGTCGCCATGATTATCCGCAGCGGCGGCAGTGAGAAGAAAGATACCACTATCGTCAACGGTGGTGTCTCTTTTGAGGGCCTGCAGCCTGACCAGGCATTATTGCCGGTTCAGTGGAATATGTTCCATGGTCATAACCTGGTTCAGGAATATTTTTCCTGCCGCCAGCGCTTTTATTTCTTTACGCTCAATCATCTGCGCGATGCTCTGCGCCATAATGATACCAATGAAGCGGAAATTATTATTCTGCTGGATCGTTTTCCTCAGGATCTTATCAGTCATATTGATAAAGATCGTTTTCTGCTGTTCTGCACACCGGTTATCAACCTGTTTCCCAAACGAATCGATAAAATCGAAATTAACCGTGCGCTGAATGATTTTCACGTTGTACCGGATCGCAGCCGGCCGCTGGACTATGAAGTTTTTTCTGTCCGCAAAGTGATGGGACAACAGGCAGAAAACAGCAGTGAGGTCATTTTCAACCCGATTTATCAGACCCGCCACAGTGACTCCGGAAACTTCGGCCGTTATTTCTCGCTGCGCAGGGAAACCCGCGCCAACGGCAGTGCACGCCGTAAATATGAGACGCTGACACCGTATATCGGTACTGAAGTCTTTATTTCCCTCGTCGATCAGCAGGAAGCTCCGTTTGATGACGATATCCGTTATCTCTCCGTGGAAGCGCTGGTCACTAACCGTGACCTTCCCCGCCTGATCGACCGGAGCAATGATTATGATTTAACGCTGTCAGATTCTGTTCCGGTGTATGGTGCCAATTTCCTGTCACAGCCGAGTCCGCCGCATCCGCCGTTTGCCCGTGGTGAGTCTGCATGGCGGCTTATCCGTCAGCTCAGTTTTAACTACCTGCCGCTGCACGATATGGATCACAACCGGGGCGGGGAATCTCTGCGTAATCTGCTGCGTCTGTTTGTCAGTCCGGCAGATCAGGAGTCTATGACACAGATTGACAGTCTGGTCGGCAGTAAAACCAAACCGGTTGTCCGCCGGTTGCCGGGCAATGAATTGCTGGTCTACGGCCGTGGTGTTCAGTGTGTTCTGACTGTGGATGAAGTCGGCTTTTCCGGGTTAAGTCCTTATTTATTCGGGTTAGTGATGGAAAACTACTTATCCCGTCACGCGGCAGTTAACGTCTTTACCGAGACAGAACTGCATTCAATGCAACGCGGCCTTGTTGCCAAATGGGCGCCAAGGCCGGGTAAACGCGGGATTCTGTAATGAGCCATCTGCATCACAATATGTTAAGCGACCTGTCGCGCTGGTATAACGAAGAAGAGCCGTGGAAAAGCGGCTTTATCAGCCTGATGCGGGCCGTCGCGGCGAAATATCCCGATATGCCGCCCGTCGGAACAGCAGCACGTCCCCAGCAGGAGCCTTACCGGCTGGGACAGACACCCAATATGGCTTTCGCACCGCGTGAGATAGCCGATATCTATCACGAAGGTAACTTGTGCCATATCGATCTCTACAGCCTCGGCATTTGGGGGCCGCAGGGAGCGATGCCGGTTAACTTTACCGAACAGGCCTTTATCCGGCTGGAACATCAGGACACCCTGCTGCGTGATTTTGTGAATATCTTTCACCACCGCGCACTGTCTCTGTTTTACCGGAACTGGTTTGTTTCACAGGACGTCGCCACCCTTGATCGCAAGGATGATGAGCAATTTTCTTTTTATATCGGCGCTCTCATCGGCCTGGTACCGGATGAAATCTGTAACTCCGTTCTGCCGACACACGCCCGCCTCTCCTCTTCATCTCATCTGATCCGGGAGGCGCGCAATCCTGAAGGACTGTCCGGTGCGCTGGAGTATTACTTTGGTATCCGGGTTCAGTTGCAGGAATACACCAAACAATGGATTTTTCTGGAAACGGCCGATCAGACCCGGATGGGGGATCTGAACTCCTCATTACTGTTGTCAGAAGGCGCCATTCTGGGCAATACCGTTCAGGACAGGCAACACAAATTCAGTCTGATCCTGGGTCCGTTAACGCTGGAACAATATATGCGCTTCAGTTTGTGGGGAGAGGATCTGCCGATTCTCAAAGAGTGGGTCCGTAACTTTGTTGGCTTTGAGTATGCCTGGGATGTTCAGCTGGTGCTGGCACCTGACGCGGTACCTGAAGCTAACCTCGACGGCAGCCATCAGCTGGGTTATGCCGCCTGGCTGCCGCGGGAGAAACAGGATGAACCGATATCCGGTATGAGTTTTGATCCTGAAACTCACCTGAACTGAGCCGTTACATTTAACCGATAATGGAATAATGACCGTGAGCGAAGAACTGCAATCTACTTTTCAGTCTGATTTTTATACAGAAATCCTTACGCCGCTGGAAGGGAAATTCGTCTGCGGCGAAAGTATCGAATATGACCCGTTATACATCACATTACAGTCCAAAATGGCACCCAAAATGGGCGCGGAATACGGTGATTTTGTCGAAACAACAGAACCGGTTAACTGGCGGGAAATTGAAAGTGACTGTCTGGAACTGCTGAAAAAAAGTAAGCATATCCGCCTGATCGTTCTGTTAATCCGTGCCCGCAGCCGCCAGATTGGTCTGTTTGCTCTGGAAGAAGGGCTTATCGCGCTGTATCAGCTGCTGAAAGACTTTCCGAATGAAATTCATCCTCAGCTTTATGATGAGGGTGAATTTGAGCCGTTTATGCGTGCCAATGCCATTTCCGAACTGGAAGATACGGATGGCTTTATGCTGGATTTACGGCAGATGACACTGCCTAAGATCAACGGACTGCAACTGACCATCAAAGACGTTGAACGCGCCTTTGCCATCCCGAAAGAAGAAAATGCCCTCGCGGAAGAGAGTGTCACCGGTATCCTGAATGAATGGCGCCTGAATAATGATAAAACACTCGCCTCCCTCAATAATGCAGCCCTGATACTGGATGCCATCAAAAAACTGACCCGGGAAACGCTGGAAAATGAAACACCGGCACTTCCGGCACTGACTCAGGTACTGTCGTTATTCAATAAAGATCTGACCGCTAACGGCAAAAAACTGCCAACCGGTGTCTCCCCTGATGGTGATGCCGATTTAACCTCTGAATTAGTCTTTGCCGGGGATGACCCGGCGGATGAAGCCCGCAGTCAGTCATCGGATTCTGTCCGCAGCACAACAGAAACCGTCGTTGACGGCGATAGTACGACGGTGACAACCGAACGGATTGTCTATCGCGACAAAGTCATTAACACCCGGCAGGATGCCCTCGAAAGGATCCGTGAAGTGCGGGCATGGTTTCAGCAAACCGAACCCGGTAACCCGATTATTTTACTGCTGAGGTATGCCGAAGAAGCGGCAGGGAAAAACTTCTTTCAGCTCAGTAAATTATTCCCCGCTGACATGCTCGCTGTTTTGGATATCAATAAGGATATGTCATGAAGATAAAATTACTGGCCACACTGGCCGCACTGGGAATATCAGGTAATGCGCTGGCTGCGACATGTACCCCGGACTTACCACCTAATTACCAGGCCGAAAGATTAGACACACCGGATACACTCATTGAATTACGGGCTGATGCGCTGGTTGCCCCGGATACGCCGATCGGAAAAACAATCGCTTCTAAATCACTGAGTCAGAATGTCGAGTACATCTGCGATACTACCATTCTCTACGGTAATCGTCCGATTATCGGGCTTACTCCTTACCCTGGTTATCCGAATATGTACAAAACGAATATCGAGGGTATCGGTGTAAAATTTACGGCATCATTTCCGGATGGCAGTTCTGCCCGTGAGTTACCAAGATTCAATTTAGAATATCGGGGTGAAACAATTCCTGAAGGTGGCAGTCGTTACGTAGCAGTGCCGGGACGTTTTAATGCCTCATTCTATAAATTAAGTGATAACATCAGCCTTAATACAAAATTCCCTCAGCAGACTTTATTATTTGATGCCGGAACAATTGGTCATAATAGTATTGAGAATGCCATTGTTTCAACTTATTACATGAATCAAGTTCATATTATCAGTACGCCTGTGTGCACCGTTGATAACCCTCTGCCGGTCGACTTTGGCACCGTCAATGCAGATAACGTCCGGAGCGGGGTGGCAAAGCCATTTCAATTCGGTATAGTATGTAAAACAGATTACAACAGTTACAATGTTACAGCATCAATTAAAGGTAATAAAATAACAGCTGATGGTAAATATATTAAAGTCAGTGACATTAAAAATAATGATGACTCGCTAATCATCGAAATAACTGATGACCAGAAAAAACCGGTCATGGTTGATAACTCAACAAAAATAGATATAACAAATTTAAAGAGCGGACAAAAAGCTAATTTCGGATGGACTGCAAACCTCAAAAAGCAGGATGGAAAACCATATCCGGCACAGGGAAAATTCACAGCATCCGCTATTATTACTCTGGATATTAAATAGCAGAAATGCATTATGAAAAATACAATCTTTATCAGTATAGCCAGTTACCGGGATTCCGAATTAATCCCGACACTGAAGAATATGGTTGAAAACTCCGCCAGTCCGGAGAAATTATTTATCTCTGTATGCTGGCAGGATGAAAAATGTGATTTTTCTGTTTTTACTGATACAGGTGCAACAGAAAAAAACTATTCTGAAAGTAATCCGGATGTTATCCGTCTGAATTATCAGGGGGCAACAATCAATGTTCACTTTGTACAATATTATCAGGCTCAGGGCGCATGCTGGGCCAGAAACTGCTGTGAACAATACTATACCGATGAAGACTATTTTCTTCAGATAGATTCTCACTGTCGTTTTATTCCGGACTGGGATAGCAGACTGATTGAATACTATCTGTCTTTGAAAAATGATTTCAGAAAACCAATTATATCCGGCTATCCGCCTGCGTATACCCCGGCGACAGAAGATAAAGAAGAAGTCCGTCATGAGACCTTTGCCAGAATGGTATTTAATCAGTTTAATGACGGTGACATTCCTTCCTTTAATCCGATCGCATTCCTTGATAATAAACAGTATACCCGGGGATGTTTTTTAGCCGGTGGTTTTACTTTTTCTGCGGGTCAGTTTGTACTTGATGTCCCCAATGACCCGCAGATATTTTTCCTCGGGGAAGAAATATCAATGTCCGCAAGAGCATTTACTCACGGCTATGATGTTATCTATCCCAACAAAATATTTTTGTATCATTTTTACAGCCGCTCTGGTTGTGACCGAATCTGGGGAGACCATACCCAGGAGAAAAAAGAAAAAAAAGTGGTTGAAAAAAGCTGGTTTGAACGGGATCAATTATCAAAAGAGCGGGTTCGTCAGGTATTAGGTATTCAGCATTCTGATGATATCACCCTCGGGAAATACAGTTTAGGTACAGAGCGGACACTGGAAGAATATGAATACTTAACCGGTATAATGTTCAGTGAACAACTGATAGTCAAAGAACTGCTGAATAATACTAAACCGTGTTATTTTGATTATATTCCGGAATCACGGGAAGCATGGATAGCTCAGTTATACAGTGACTACTACCAGACGATTAAAATTAACAAATCTGAATTAAGCGCAAATGACGATAATATTGATTACTGGTCATTAGGTATTTTTACCGAAGACAATCAGCTTATTGCCATGCAACGACTGACATCCGAAGAGTTAACCAGGCAGGAATCCGGTGATGATCAAAATATCTATCAGTTCGAAATAAAACTGAAAGATAAAACCCACCTTGTTCCTAAAAAACTCCGGCTGGCACCTTTCTTTACAGAGTGCGGCTGGGGAGAAACCGTGGAGAAAGTATGGTAAACAGTCAGGATGTCTTCAATAAGATAATGTGTATTGATTCACTTATTGATTTGGAGGCAATTATCCCCTCTTTATCAGAATTACAACTGAACTTATCTACATCGGTTCAGCAGTTCCGTGATTGTCTGGAACTGGAAGATCCTTATTTTACACATTCTGAGAACTTCTGCCGGCTGCTCTGTATTTATCTGGATAAAATCATCCTCAAATACACCGACAGCCAGCAGCTCTCCTGGGCGCCTTATTTACTGGAAAATTATTTCTACGGTTTTGATCGGGAACCTTTTGATGTTGCGGAACAACTGACACTTTTTTCTGATGTAAAACGCAACGCGGTTTTTTTACCGGCTTATCAGATGGCGCTGCGGTTGTCCGGATTAGCGGAATATAAAACCGTACTGAAACCGGTTATTCCGTTATTTGAAAAACGGCTGCCTGTACTGCCGGCCGCTGAACCAGTGGCACTACCGGTACCTGAAACACCGCCGGCACCGGAATATCCGGCACCGGTAACCTACCGGACAGTCAATATGCCGCTTATTTTTGCCGCAGAGATCCTTTGCCTGATATCGATTCTGATTTTTACCGGGCTCTATATTCGTGACACACTGGATACCCTGATTTAAATGAAAAATTTTGCCACTGTAAAAAAATGGCTGATTATTTTATTCAGTCTTCTTGCTCTCACGCAGGCAGGGCTCGCTGTTTATGATAAAGCGCATCTGTTTATCTGGCTGAGCGGATTGTGTATCGTACTGTTTATCATCGCGGTTCTTTTTGCTGTCCGTCTCAGAGAACATTCAGAGGTGGTGATTCATGATGACAACGACGCAGATACCACAACGGCACCGGAAATTGTCTTTATTCTCGGGCCCTATGCCAAAGCCTGGTTCAGCCGGCAGGATGAGGCTGACACGCTCCGGTTTGATAACCGGATTATCTGGATGCTGATAAACAAGCCTGAGGATATTCACAAACAGGTTGCGGCTATCAGTCAGAAACACCGCCATTATCAGATTAGTGCTGTCTTCCCGGTATTACCGGATGGTAATGATTCCGATGCCCTTTTGCTGAATAAATTGACGGGCTGGAAAAATTCCTTTTCCCGCAGTCAGTTTGAACAGCAAATTCCCTGCACGTTAATCATTTATTCACGCCTGAGCAGCCAGCGGTTTGCCCATGATCCGGATAACGCGATCTGGATCGGACAATTTAATCTTTATGATACTCAGTCAAAACCATTCCGTGATGAGATCATCGTACTGCGCAAAGAACTGAATACGGTTTACCGGCGGCCCCATCCGGTTGCCGCACAGCACCGTAATGCACTGGCACTGTCCACACTGAACTGGCTGGATGAAGCCGGCCTGATGGCAGAAATAGAATCCCTGTTTTCTGAAAGCGTCCTCAGCTTTACCAATCTGATGTTTTCTGATTATGGAAACGGCCCGACACGCCATGGTGCCTGGTCTCGCTGGGTTCAGAAAAAATTTGCACTGCTGCCGCTGATATCGTCTTATCTCACGCTTCCGCCATTACCGGTAAATATCGGGGAACCACCGCCGCAGATCAAAAAACAGATGATTGAAATGACGCCGGTTCCTTATAAAAAACAGCACTATTTATTGCTGCTTATTCCGGTACTGATTGCCGGAGTAATAACAGGAAGCCTGCTCTGGTCACTCGAGTTTAATATTCAGCGTAATGCAATAGTTAATGACCTTGTCAGTAAATTTGAGGCCACACCACCCAATGCATTACAACAGCGTGTTGCTATTATTCAGCAGATGAAAAAATTATCCGCTGCTATTTCTCAGCATGAAAAACCGCATTTCTTTATCATGGAATTAACGTCTCCTGCTCTTTTTATCAATAAACTGGATAAATCAATTACAGAGTTTTCCCGTAGCCCGCTCTATGTGGCCCATGATAAAAATATTGTCTTTGACACCGGTAGTTCACAGTTAAAAAAAGAAAGCACAGAATATCTGATGCCGTTATTAACGTTTATCAAACAAAATCCGGATGTGAAAATTTTAATTGAAGGTTATACCGATAATACCGGCAATGACAAAATTAACATTAATTTATCACTGAACCGGGCTGAGCAGGTAAAACACTGGTTACAGGAATCCTCCGGATTTCCTGATACCCATTTTGTTACCCGCGGCTTAGGTTCCCAAAATCCGGTTGCAGATAATGATTCTCAGGATGGCAGAGAAAAAAATCGCCGTGTTGAAATCAAAATTTATCAGGAAAATCAGTAATTACATATTTTGAGGATTATTATTTATGAGTAAAAATAACGAGTACATGATTCCTGAAGGCAGTTTTATCACATCAACGCCTGACCTTGACAATACGATTAATATTCTGATTTATCGTGATCCTACGCTGAATGAGTATAATATTATCGTTCACCGTGCCTTTTTAGCTGAAGATGAAACTGTTGAAGAATTTTGTGAAAATGAAGTGACTAATTTTACCCGTGATTTACCCGGTTTCCAGGAAGAAGGTAAAATGATTACCCATGAACTGGGTCCGATGAAAATGAAAGTTGTTCAGATTGCCAACAGCTATCTGAAAGAGGGTGAACGTATGCAGCAGGTACAGTCTATGATTAAACTGCCATATCATAAAGATACCAACCCGAACAACAATCGCCTGATTATTTTTACTCTGAACCGTACCGGTGAGTTTACCGAGTATCAGCGCAAGCATTATGTTCGTGTATTAAACAGCTTTACACCAAATTCAACTTTTGGATTATTAGGCTGATTTATCTCCCCTATTACAAAAATAGGGGAGTATTTTTTCTCTGCAGTAATAACTCGGCGATAACAATTCAGCGACAATTACATTTCATCCAGCGTTCTGGTAAATGAAGTTGTACGATCGGTTATTATATTTTCAATATCACTCTGATCGACTAACTGATATCCCACACACGGATAAGCTGCATACCAATTATCTTCTTTCATTAGCGAATTCCAGTGAAGATCCAGACTACATTTATGTCTGGGTACATCAGCACTCAGTTCTTCTGCCGATTTAATGAATACATTTCTCAGTGTCTGATAGTAGTGCTGATTAACAATATAACTGTTCGTTAAATATGAAAAGTAAAGACGATAAAAGCAGCCATGCTCCTGCTTAAGCTGAAAGTAACTTCCAGATAATAATCCTGCATCCCATGATGAAAATGTCAGGCTGCTGAAAAAATAATTTATCCTGTCCAGTGATTCATCATCATCATTGAAAATCATATCATCTTCCAGAACAAGAACATTATTCCAGTTGTTTCCTTTCGCCATTATCATAACACCGATATGAGAAAGTGCACATCCCAATGCACCATTCGTATTTTCCACTGCTTGAAAGCGGATGATTTTATCCTGCGGCACACCTATTTTCTTCAGCTGAAATTCAATACTTTCCCGGCGGTCAGTTCTTTTCGTCAGGTTAATATAGACAACTTTATCAACAAAACTCCAGTTAATTTTAATCATTAGATTGTCCTGATATTATATTAAATAATAATTATAGCGTCCTTGTTTCAGCTTAGATAATATGCTCCGGATAAGGATTTTTCATATTATTCCACAGAGTAGATGTCATTTTCAGAGGATAAATCTGTTATTTCCGGCATAAAAAACCGCCCGAAAACGGGCGGCTGAATAAGATGACAATAAATATATCAGTCCGATTATTTTTTGTTTTTAAAATCAATAACCATGCGACCGGTAAATTTACCCTGCTCCATCTCTTCAAAGATAGTGTTGATATCTTCGAGCGGACGCATTGCCACTTTCGGCACAACTTTCCCTTCCGCGCCGAAACGGAAAGCTTCCTTCAGATCTTCACGGGTGCCCACCAGCGAGCCGACGACTTCAATGCCGTCCAGTACCAGACGCGGAATACTCAGATCCATCGTTTCGACAGGCAGACCTACCGCCACAACACGGCCGGCAGCGCGGACGCCGGCAACCGCAGAGTTAAATGCGGATTTGGCTACTGCGGTTACCACGGCAGCATGTGCCCCCCCCAGTTCTTTCTGAATGATCTCATCGACATTATCTGTCTTCGGATTCAGGGTCAGATCAGCGCCCATCTCTTTTGCCAGCGCCAGTTGTTTATCGTTAACATCAATAGCGATCACCTTGGCATTAAAGACATTTTTGGCGTACTGCAGCGCCAGGTTTCCTAATCCGCCAAGGCCGTAAATCGCCAGCCACTGGCCCGGTTTGATTCCGGAAACTTTAATCGCTTTATAGGTGGTGACACCGGCGCAGGTAATGCTGCTCGCTGCGGCTGAATCCAGACCATCCGGCACTTTTACCGCATAATCGGCAGTAACGATACACTCTTCGGCCATACCGCCATCCACGGTATAACCGGCATTTTTCACTTCACGGCAAAATGTTTCTTTGCCGCTGTTGCAGTATTCACAATGGCCGCAGCCACGGAAGAACCATGCAACGCTGGCACGATCACCAACTTTCAGCGAAGTGACACCTTCAGCTATCTCCGTTACCACCCCGATACCTTCATGTCCGAGGATCACACCGGATACATCACCGAAATCAGCGTTTTTCACATGCAGGTCAGTGTGACACACACCGCAGCATTCCATTTTCAGCAGGGCTTCCCCATATTTCAGCGGGCGTAATGTTTTCTCTTTGATTTCTACGGTCTTATTTTTTGCGACAACAGCTGCTTTCATAGTTAACCTCAATAACGGAATAACAGAAAAGTTATGTTCAGTTCAGTAACATAACGACCATTAGCCCTTTTATTTTAGCGTGAAATACGAAATGATACTGCACATTGAATGCCAATGATTATGACTACCATTAATAAGAAATATTGTATTCGACGGAATATCCGTCATTATCTGTTACTGACGCGATACCGGATACTGAGGTGCAGGCAGCGGCTCCCGGGGTTCATTTTCTATCGTGCCGAACCGGATATCTCCGTTGTTCCAGTCACTGACTGCCTGCTGCAGTGTCTGTGTGTCATAACCAACAAAATTCCACCACATCATAATTCTTTCCTGTACCGGTGTTCCGCCCAGTAACAGCAGCCGTGTCCCTTTCATCAGCGTCAGTGTGACGGAAGACAGTCCCTCACCGGCATATACCAGTTCATTGACGGAATAGTCCTCATCACAGTATGTCAGGCGCCCTTCCAGCACAAAAATGCCATATTCAAAATCCGGCCGGGTATTCAATGTGGTTGTCGTTTCCTGCTGAGCCTGCAAATCCATACCGATCAGCGGAGAAAAATGCAGAACCGGCGAACGGCGGTCATCATATTCGCCGGTCAGTAATGTGAAACTGATCTGGTCGTGATGCCAGACAGGTAACTCCGGATAATGGTCAAAACGCGGTGCAACCATACTGTCCGCAGGCGGTAAGGCAATCCAGAGCTGAGCGGCATGCAGGCGGGCATTTTTGCCGGCGGAATCCTCAGTATGTGTGATACCGCGCCCTGCAGTCATCAGATTAACCTGGCCGGGACGGATAATCTGTTCCGATCCGAGGCTGTCCCGGTGCAACACTTCACCCTCCAGCATCCAGGTGAAGGTCTGTAAACCGATATGCGGATGCGGCCCGACTTTCATGCCGTCATCCCCTTCAAAAACCGCCGGACCGGCATGATCCAGAAAACACCATGCACCTATCTGACGGCGCTCTTTTACCGGCAGTACCCGGGATACCGGTACGCCACCGACATCTTTAATTCTCGCGCTGATGCGCCGGGGTAAGACTGCGTTTTTGTCTGTCATGCTGCCTCCTGCCTTATCAGTGAGTGGACACCGTCAGCACCGCGGACGGCGGTCTTAAGGTATTCAGTATACTGAGAAAGCGCCCCGTGTCACGGTGTCCGGCAACAGGATTAACGCATCCGTCACCATCCGCGGAAAGATATAAATAATAAGCGACAGACAACGAAACAGGTAAAAATTCTATTTTTCCGGACTTAATAAAGCGATGTTTTCAAACGTAACTCTTTGCAAACGCAGCTATCTGCAAATTAACGATTAAAAACAGCCGTTATTATAAGATGAATAGCATTTATATTTTACCATTCATCTTATAGCGACCTGCTGAAGCAACGTATCATAATGCAACAGCTTTAATTATCTTCCGCAGTAATGTTTTGCTGCATTATAACTATCTGTATCAGGGAATACCGTCAGTTTTTCAACTTTACCGATATCTTTATGGCTGGTATCCAGTTTGCGGGAGTAAATAATACTATCATTCATTATGTACACTCTGGAAAGCCGGTGGCCGGAAAAATTCAGGCAGTCCAGTGACCAGGTTTCAACAATCCTGTTAAAAAACATGCCATTCGGTTTTCCTTTATCTGACATTTCCACTTTTTTATCGCCATTCATCTGTATCATAAATGAAAATGTAACATTGAGTTTACTATCAATCTTCGGATTTTCTCTGGTGAAAAAAAGACTGTATTCCTCTTTTTGATCATGAATACCGGAATCGACCCATTCTGTCTGTGCAACAATGATAATATCATCGCCATCCTCCGGTTGTGATGTTACAACCGGACTGACCTGCACCGCGGTATTGACAGCTCCCGGCACTGATTTAAGAAATTTCTCTGCTGATGAAAAAAAACTGATCGCTGACAATGATAACAAAACCATACCATTCAGCATTATATTACTTGCTCTTTTCATAAGTGTTAACATCCCTGTTTGTTATTTATTATTTCATCCGTAAATAAAAGTTTATTATTAACACATCCGGATATGACAAATAAAATAAATTCCAAAAATTAGGATAAACACCCGGAAATATCATAATAGTTATAATCTGATCGATAATAAAAACCCCTATGTGGCAATTATTATCTCCGGTTATATCGGTAACAGATTTATTTACTCTTTTTCCCGTCCAGGGAAATAACCCTGTCCGCTGACTCAATGGTCGATTCACGGTGAGCGATTATAATCCGGGTGATCGGCAACTGGCTGATCGCCTGGTTGACGTAAGATTCACTCTCTTTATCCAGCGCACTGGTCGCCTCATCCATAAACAGGATACGCGGCCTGCGGTACAGCGCCCTGGCGATAAATATCCGCTGTTTCTGCCCGCCGGAAAGCCCTTCACCCAGTTCACCGATCAGCGTTTCATATCCCATCGGCATCGATGTAATCACGTCGTGAATATAGCTGGCCTGTGCACAGGCTATCATTAACTCCTCGTCGGGATTTTCGGTGAATCCGCAGATGTTCTCGCGGATCGAGCCGGAAAACAGTTTGTCATCCTGCATCACGCAGGCGATCATTTTATGGTAGTTATTGACCCCGAGCTGGCGGATATCGATGTTATCAATAAACACTTTGCCGTCAGAAGGTTCAAACAAACCGCACAGCACTTTCATCAGTGTGGTTTTCCCCGAACCGGACGGCCCGGTGATCGCCACACTTTCACCGGGCGCGACCGACAGATTAATATCATGGAAAATCGGTGCGGACTGGCTGTCATAGCTGTACGCCAGACTGCGGGTTTCCAGCCCGGCGGCCTGCATCTGCGGCTCGTACGGCACATCCGGCTTTTTATTTTCCTGCTCATTCAGAGCGATATCAGAAATACGCTCGTTATGCAGGCTCATGATCCGCAGTTGCAGCAGGAACTCAATGATGGAGGCCGCGCGGCCGGAAAACTGCTCGCGGTAGGCACTGAACGCAACAAACATCCCGAGGGTCATGGTGTTATCGATCACCATGGTGGCACCGATCCACAGAATAACTACCTGATCGCAGGCCATAATAAAAGTATTCACCCCGCCGAACATCAGGTTCAGTTTGGTCAGGCGGATGCCGGTGTTGATGGAATCCACTTTCAGATTCAGCCAGTGATTACCCCGGCGCTCGCTCATGCCCTGGGTTTTTACCGTGGTGATCCCGTAAAGGGATTCCATAAAGTACGACCCGGCGCGCGCCTCTTTAATCAGCGACTCTTCCGACAGCTGGCGGTAATAGCCGTACGTTGCCAGCCGCAGGCCGATATACACCGCGGTAAAGGCCAGCACAATCCAGGTAAGACTGCCGCCGTAAAGGATCATCATGATAAACACGCCGATCAGCATGATGCCGTCCATGATTGCCCCGACCACGCTGGTGGTAAAGGTGGTCCGCAGGATATCGAGCGAGCCGAAACGGGACTGAATGTCCCCGAGTTTACGCCGCTCAAAGTAGCTGAGCGGCAGACGCAGCAGATGCGTGAACAATCCGGACTGCCACTGGACGTTGATCAGCGTTTCCATCACCAGGCTCGCCCAGGCACGGCACATACTCACGGCCGCTTTCAGCAGAATAAAGAACAGCAGCCCGATACAAATCAGGGACAACAGCCCCTGATCCCCGGCGGGGATCGCGTGGTCCATTACCAGCTGGGTACCGACCGGCATAATCAGCCCGATGGCCTCAATCACCACCGAAAACGCGAAGATTTTCAGCAGGGCTTGTTTCAGCCCGTGAATATTACCGATAAGCTTGCGCAGGCTGAGTTTTTTCACCACCTCCTGTTTGGTGAAGGTGCTGCCGGGCCAGGCTTCCAGGGCCACGCCGGTGAAATTGCGCGACATCTCCTCAATGCCGGCCACCCGGCGGCCGTATGCCGGGTCGTGCAGAATAAATTTATTACCGCTGATTTTGACCAGTACCAGGAAGTGATTGAAATTCCAGTGTAAAATACAGGGAAGCCGCAGATTCGGCAGATCATCCATATCCAGCGACAGGGCGCGGGTGGTCATCCCCAGCTCCGACGCCATGCCGGTCAGTCCGGTCAGTGTCGCGCCGCGGGCCGAGAGATTGAACTTCTGACGCAGGGAAATCAGATCAATACTTTTACCGTAATGCGCGGAGATCATCGCAAGGCTGGCGAGGCCGCACTCGGATGACTCGGTCTGGTGAATAACCGGAATGCGTCTGTGCAGGCTGAGGTCGAGCTTTTCCAGCAGGTTTTTTAAGGATAAACGGCGCATACGGCCTCCCGGTCAGATAACAGAATCCGTTCTGTCATGGTGTGTCTGCTCCTGCCGGCCCGGAGGCACTCTGCTTCATGTTATAAAACGGCGAGACCATCCACTGATAGATTTTGCGCTTTTCCAGAAACAGACTGGTATTGGCTTTCATACCGTTTTGCAGGCTGAGTTCACGGCCGTCATACGCAATCTTTTGTTTTTCCGGGCGAACAATGACTTTGTAGTATGGGATGGACTGCGGCATCTGACTGACTTTTGGTGCACCGGCGTAGGTCATCATTTCCTGCGGTGAGGCCGGGGTTTTGGAAATCATCTGAATGGAGGCGGCGAACTGGCCGAATTTTTCCGCCGGGAACGCCTCATAGCGGATATTCACGGCATCACCGATGTTCAGATAAGGGAGTGCATCATTGGGTACCCAAAGCACCAGCCAGTACTGACTGATATTTTCCGGCAGGATCTGGAGCAGGGTATCCCCCGGATTAACCATCTGCCCGACCGTCACGCTGAGGGAGTCCACACGGCCGTCAGTCAGGGCACGGACAATAATTCCGCTGCCGGCTTCGTTGGCCACCTGTTCTTTCATCAGTTCGGATTGCTGTAATTCCAGCTGATAAATCCGGTTATCAAATTCCGCAGATTGAGTCAGAATCTGACTTTCCAGTAACGTCACCTGCAAAATATTCTGCTCATTCTGGCCGCTTAATCCCAGCAGGCTGTTTTGCTGGGAATAGTAAAGTGCGGCCTGATTCATCCACTGATCTTTATTTATCAGACCTCTTTCCCGGTAGTGGTGATAATTATCCATATTCAGTTTCATAATACGGATACCTTCCTGTGCCCGCTCAATAATACCGGCAGAGCGTAACTGTGCCTGTGCATAAAGCGATTTTTGTTTTTCAAGCGAGGTCAGTGTGGTGTATTTGTTCTCTCTGAGGCGGATGATCATGTCGCGGATATGCTGTAACTGATGTTCAATTTCACGGCGCTGATTATCACTGACCACACCGCTGTCAGTCGCTTTACTGGTATCAATACTGTAAACCGGTTCTCCCTTGCGGATAACCTGCCCTTCAGTCACATATTGCCGGGTAATAAACCCCTGTACACCGGCAAATACAATGACAGCCCGCGGATTTGTGGTGATTTCCCCTGTCACACTGACCCGGCGTGTATAACTGCCGGATAAGATAAAGACCAGAAAAGCAGTTAAAAACAGGACACTGCATAATAGGATCAGCCACAGCGGAATACCGGGTAACAATAACGCCTTACCCCGCCACTTCATTTTTCTGTTATCAAGTGCAGCTTTGCGGAACACAATAAACCCTGCCTGCGGTTATCCGGTGAAATAAAAGGCAGACAGTATCAGGGAAAAAATAAAAAAAAGGGAATTCATAAAATAATGAATTCCCATAAAATAAAGTATTGACATCAGGAATACGGTGATTCCGTATTAATCAGCCCAGGATTTTTTTAAATAATCCGCCAACACCAGGTAATAATGTTAAGCCAGTTTCGATTGTGCCACCAACTTTACCGCCAATCTGAGAACCCAGGTTCTTACCTAAATCCGGGTATTTTTGCCCGATATTCATCTGGGCAAGCAGAGGTACTTTTACATTCACAAATGAAACGAATGCACGGAATGTAGCATCACCAACTTTGCCGCCGACACTGGTCAGGCTATCTTTGATAAAACCGGCACCTGAAACTGCTTCAATTTCCTGAATACTTAACTCTTTCATAGTAGACTTTCCTTTCATTATTAGTTATTCCATCCGAGCACCTCAGAAGAATATTTATTTTATATGAATTAACACCCGACAATGAATAGGTAAAATAACGTAACAAAAACAAATTCGCATTATTAACGATGTGATAACACCATCCGGTTATATATTGAAATTTATCTTATTTATCATACTGTTGAGTTGTTAATATATTTTCATTATCACTAAAAAGGAACACACGTACTAGGTATTAATAGTATCTTTTATGCTACAATAGTACCTGATACAGTTAAATTTTAATCACGGTTATGCTCCCGATATATTTCAGCTATCAAGGTAAAGAAAGGAGTTGTAATAAAACAAGCCATATCATGACGCAGGAATAATAAAAATATCTTAACTAACGGGGAGTGGCGTAATTATTTTCGGATTCAGATTAAATACAGAGTATTCTTATGATTAACAGCGATAATATTAATGATCCTCCGCTATCACACCAGCAGAGGATCATCACTGAGACAGATTACTTTCTCAGATTAATTATTTACAGATAGTACCGAGATCAATTACACGACCCAATGTTTTTTCAATAAGACCACCGACAACAGAACCCACCTGACCACCGACATCTTTTCCCAGATCAGGAACAAAGTCTTTCAGGCTTACTTTTCCGATAACAGGAAGATCAACTTTCAGAAATGGTGAGAGCAGCCCGAAACCCAAATCGCCCAGTTTTTCACCAATGCCGGTGAGTGTATCCTGGATACAACCTGCGCCGGAAACTAATTCAATTTCTGTATGATTTAATTCTTTCATTATCAATCCTTTTAATAATCAATGGTTTTATTTGAATAATAAAAAATTCACAATGACATTATTTCTAAATTATTTATTATTCAGGATATATCCTACTGATTTTTTTAAAGACCAGATAATTCAATGTTTATTCCGGGGATATCAAAAAAACAATAATAATGGTAAGACAGGAATGAACTCTGTCTTCCTGCCTTACCTTATAGCTGATATTATTTATTGCTGAGAACGCATGTCCATGATCATTTTACCGTCATAGTCTGCACCCACAACAATATTAGGGACTTCACCTTTATATTTCTCCGCTTTGATTTGTTCAATTTCAAGCTGTTTCCAGTTAATCATTTCGCGGGTGATTGTCTGCTGCAGTACAGTGTTAGCTTCAGATTCTTTCTGAGCCGCATATAAACGGGCATCAGCCTCCTGACGCAGGGCATAAGAGCTCGCCTGGGCATTACGTTCACGGGCAAGCGCCTGCTGCTCTGCTGACTCACGCTCAGCCTGTGCGATTACGACTTTTTTCTGTGCCAGTTCACGCTCTTTTTCAGCTTCTGCTTTTGCCTGGTTTATCTGCTCCTGGCGCATTTTGGTATTCACAACCTGCTCCTGAACCACTTCCGGCAGCGTAATATCCTGGATCATAATTTCTTTAATCGTATAACCGTACGGTGAAGCGTAACCCTGAATGGCATCACGGATAGAATCCTGTAATTTCCGCTGTGTATCTGCGGTATACAGATCCTGGGCGTTGGCAACATCTTTCCCGAACTCCAGAATCGTGGAAATCAGTTTCTGGCGGACATATTTATCCAGCGCTTCACTTTCTGTACCACCATTAATACGGAGAACCGGCGCTTTGGCGCCATCAAACTGAAGCATCACTGTAATATCAACGATAGATTTCAGTTTATCCTGCGATGGTACACGTAACTCTTTCAGTGACACACGGATATCTTTTGTCGAGTACGTATCGAATGTCATAAAAGGGTTAATCGGGAAATGCAACCCGGCATCATATGCCACCGGATTAACCTTACCTAAAAAAGTCCCGACTTTTACTGAACCATCCTGAACAATAGTGTATGAATTAAAGGTAATTATTCCTGCAAACAGGAGAATAACAGCAACAATAATTAATTTGACCACTGACTTCAGTTTCACCGGATTTACTGCCTGCATCATTTGCATGTCCCATCCCTATAAGATAATTCTTAGTTAATATTGTTTTTTATAAATACTGTCTTTTTCATCGTTCACTTTCATCTTTCATCTTTCATCGCTATTATTCATAAAATACTGCTGATGAGCAAATTCCGGTATGTATGTCCGAATTTTCTTTAACCGGCAAAGAATCAGAAGAAAATAATACCTGTGACCATTACCTGTAATATGAATAAAAATACAGAGATTATTCTGTCACATCAGTCCGCCGTGATAATACACCTTTCGCTAACTGATTATAATTAGTAGTATGGGAGAGCACGTAATAGTGCTAACTTTGCAAGTCCGGACATCTGCCGGAAGGAATCCGGCAGATGTTCTTTTATATAAAAAAGCCCCCGGAACGGAGGCAAAGGACTTTCGTCAACAAGATTCAGTATTATATTGCGGATAATGCAATATTAATTATTCACATCCACCACCACACGGCCGCGGATTTCACCGTTCAGTAAACGCTGTGCTGCCGGAATCGCTTCATTTAACGGAATAACCCGGCTGATGGTTTCCAGCTGCGCCGGATCTGTCAGTTCTGCCAGCTGTTTCCATGCCGCCACACGGTCTGCCTGCGGACGCATCACACTGTCAATCCCTATCAGACTCACACCTCTGAGGATGAACGGTGCAACAGTACCGTTAAAATCCATCCCCTGTGCCAGACCGCATGCCGCCACAACACCGCCGTACTGCGTACCGGCACAGACACCGGCCAGAGTATGGCTTCCCACGCTGTCAACCGCAGCCGCCCAGCGCTCTTTGGTCAGTGGTTTACCCGGTGCGGATAACTCGCTGCGATCCATAATTTCGGATGCACCCAGCGTATCGATCAGGTACGCGGTATCTGTAGTGCGGCCGGTGGATGCGATAACGTCAAAACCTAATTTTGACAGCAGAGAAACCGCAAAGCTGCCCACACCGCCGCTGGCGCCGGTGACCAGAACTTTACCGGATTCTTTGGTGATCCCCTGCTTCAGCAGAGCCTGAACCGCCAGCATAGCGGTATAACCGGCTGTCCCGATCATCATTGCCTGTTTTGTGCTCATTCCGGCCGGTAACGGCGTCAGCCAGCTGTCTTTCACTTTTGCCATTTGTGACAAACCGCCCCAGTATTTTTCACCGACGCTCCAGCCGTTAAGCAGTACTTTATCGCCTGCTTTATAATGCTCAGAGCTGCTTTCAGTGACAGTACCGGCAAAATCAATACCCGGAACCATAGGGAAACTGCGGACCACCGGGCTTTTACCGGTGATCGCCAGACCATCTTTATAGTTCAGCGTGGAGTAATCAATCTGAACCGTCACATTGTGTTCCGGCAGTTGTGATTCATCGAGCTGAGCCAGTTTGGCGGTATAGCCGTCGGTGTTCTCAATCAGAATACAGTTAAACATGGTGTTATCCTTTTATGAATATAGACCAGATGTCTACTTAATTGTAAAAAAATTTATTAAATACGCACCAGGGTGTTAACGGCGGTGATATTTAATAAATTATTCTGCAACATTCCCCGGGGCTGTTATGTTTTATCCGCCAGTATCTGCGTCATAAAAACAGTGATAAACAGATCCAGTGGTTCACTGTTACGCGTCAGTTTGGCTCGCATTACCGCACCTTCCCAGCCCGTCCAGAAAAAAGCGGCCATCTGCCTGCAATCTGTTTTTCCGGAAATAAGCTGCTGTTTCTGTGCTTCCAGAAGACAGATTTCCACTTTTTTTTGCCAGCCGGTAATAATGTTATCGAGTATTTCGCAATACCCGGCCGGCAGGCTGGCAACCTCCTGACCGAGATTTCCCACCAGGCACCCGCGCTGCCAGTGATATTTTTCCATTCCGGCTTTGGCCGTCCGGTAAAATAACCGCAGTCGTTCCGGTGGCGGCAGCGTGGTATCAGACAGGCATTTATCCAGAAGGCGGGAAAAGTAGCTGTCGTAATTACGCATAATTTCCAGACCAAACTGCTCTTTACTGTCAAAGTAATAGTAAAAAGAGCCCTTCGGCACACCAACTTTTTTCAGGATACCGTTGATATCCGAAGTCATATAGCCTTTTTCGGTAAACATCTCCATGCCACTGCGGATCAGCATTTGTTTTACATCTGCACCCGCATCATGATTTTTCGGCGGCCGTCCCCGTTTTGGTTTTATGATTTCTGATGTCATCGCGTCTTTACCTCTGTCATACGAAACAATATAGACCGGTTGTCTTGTAAATGCCATATCTTTTTCCGGGTGCCACGGAGCCAGAATTTTACCGACCTGCTCTTTGGTATCCTGCGACTGACCGGCAATCATGTTGTACATGGCCTCTGCCTGCCGGGCCCGACAGGGTTTTCTGTGATCCGCACATTGGACTCATGCCCCTCTGCTCAGGCGGCCAAATTTATTAAACCACGACAGAAATCAATAGCGGACTGTCATCACGATAAGCCGGCAATACGGGAGACAGAGGCGCATTGCATTTCCGGAGCTGATTATTAAGCACCACCTGACAACTGTATAATTATACAGCTCAATGGGAGCCAGATATCAAAAAGGAATTATCATGACTCAAGTAACAAAGGAAGCATGTTGTGAGAACGGGCAGACAGTTATTAAGATTATCGTGAATAACTGTTGCAAGTGCTGCTGCAAATGTGAGGAACCGGAAAAGCCGAAACCAACGTGTCCGCCAGTAACGCCGAAACCGACATGCCCGCCTGTGACTGTATGTCCGCCCGAGCCAACATGTCCGGTGACAACCCCGTGCGTAACAACACCAACAGTGACGACACCAGACCCAACAACACCAACAGTGACGACACCGTCATTTACCGTACCCGTGGTGACAACACCAACGCCAACAACTCCGCCATTAACTACACCAGTTATAACAACAGATCCTTGATTCAAAAACGTATATTAAGAAAACAACGCCTCGCTAAATAGCGGGGCTTTTTATATCTGATTTCTCATAGCCTTAGATAGTACGCACTATATCGACAGGGAGGATGACCCACATCCTGACCACCGGGAACAAACCGGTCGTGACCAGGCAACGCAGGTAACGTGGAGTCTGATGAACAGGTTCACTTTTTTATAAGGTTTACACCATGACCACTGCCGTAGTTTTACCCGGGTTCAATTTTCAGAAAATGGTACCGGCCTCTGATAGACAGGTATTCACAACCGGCAGGAAGATTGCTGACTATTTTGGAAAAACCATAAAAACGTGCTGAGGAAAATAAAGCAAACAATCAGCGATTGTCCTGATAAATTTGCAGAGACCAATATTTAGTTCATTAATTACATTGATAAAAATAGCGGTATTCAGCCAATGTATAAGTTATCGAAAGATGGCTATATGCTTCTGGTAATGAGTTTTACCGGCAAGAACGAAAGGCGGACTTTTTTGGGATAGACAGAAGTTGAGTACGAAAGATGGGCTTGGTCACAAAAAGATAAAGATACCCGTTAAAACACCCGTGCTTTTATTATTGATAGTAACTGTGCGGGTAATTCTTTGTTTTATATGGTACGCCCTACAGGATTCGAACCTGTGACCTACGGCTTAGAAGGCCGTTGCTCTATCCAGCTGAGCTAAGGGCGCGCTGAGGAAAAAAACAGCGGGTTAACTGCTTGATGCACCGTGGATTATACGGCTGAGGAGCGGCGAGTCAATCAGAAAATAAGTTATCTTCGGCAGTAACTTTCCGCCACCTCAATAAAACATAACTGACAGACGGAAAATGTTCTGACAGAATAGTGCCCATCTTTTATCTGTTTTATGGATTTTTACACGATGTCAGCAAAAATTATAGACGGGAAAACGATTGCGTCGACCATCCGTGCCGAAGTTGCCGCAAAAGTTCAGCAACGGATTGCTAACGGAAAACGTGCTCCCGGTCTCGCCGTTATCCTGGTCGGTGAGAACCCCGCATCTCAGATTTATGTCGCCAGCAAACGCCGTTCCTGTGAAGAAGTCGGATTTATTTCACGTTCTTATGACCTCCCCGATACCACCAGCGAAGCCGAACTCCTCCATCTCATTGATAAACTGAATAACGATAATACTATCGACGGGATACTCGTTCAGCTTCCGCTGCCAGCCGGTATTGATAATGTCAAAGTCATTGAGCGTATTCATCCGGATAAAGACGTAGACGGTTTTCATCCTTATAATATCGGCCGCCTGTGCCAGCGTGCGCCAAATCTGCGCCCGTGCACACCGCGCGGTATTGTGACGCTGCTTGAGCGCTGCAATATCAATACATTTGGTCTGAATGCTGTGATTGTCGGCGCATCCAATATTGTCGGCCGTCCGATGAGTCTGGAGCTGCTGCTGGCCGGTTGCACCACGACGGTCACTCACCGCTTTACCACAAATCTGCGTCATCATGTCGAAAATGCGGATCTGCTGATTGTGGCTGTCGGGAAACCCGGTTTTATTCCGGGCGAGTGGATCAAACCCGGCGCGATCGTTATCGATGTGGGTATTAACCGCCTGGAAAACGGCAAAGTGGTCGGTGATGTGAATTTTGCCGAAGCCGCCGAACGCGCAGAGTGGATCACCCCGGTACCGGGTGGTGTCGGCCCTATGACGGTTGCCACACTGATTCAGAATACATTACAGGCCTGCGAAGAATTTCACGATAAGGACGAATAACCATGGATATTTTTAATCTCGACGGGCACCCGCATGTTGAACTGTGTGACCTGCTCAAAATTCAGGGCTGGGCAGACAGCGGCGCTGCCGCCAAACAGTTTATCGCTGATGGTCAGGTGACTGTTGACGGTGAAACAGAAACCCGCAAACGCGGCAAAATCACTGCCGGTAAAGTGGTGGAATTTGCCGGTCAGCAGGTAAAAGTGGCTGAATAATATCAATTTGTGAATAAACCAGAGCATCGACTCTGGTTTTTTTATCCGCATAATAAAAGAGCCGCAAAAAATGGAAACACAAAAATTCAGGCCTGTGCAAATTGCGCTGCACTGGTTTATTTTTCTGCTTGTGATTGTCGTTTATATCAGTGGTCTGTTACGGGATTCTGCTGATGAGCCGCTGCGGAGTATCTTGTCCGGGTTGCATTACAGCTGCGGTATCTCTGTCGGTATACTGATGATTGTCCGGCTGGCGGTCAGAATAAAGCATCGCGCACCGGCTATTATCCCCAAACCGTCCCCGGTGATCACCGGATTATCTCATCTGGTGCATCTGATGATCTTTGTGATATTTATTCTGTTACCGGTGCTCGGTTTCAGTATTAAATATCTGAACGGTTATGACTGGTCATTATTTGGTATTCCGATGCCGGTATCTGCCACACCGGATGAAGATCTCGCGTACAGCATACAGAATATTCATGAGATCATTGCTAATACCGGTTATTTTATTATCGGCCTGCATGCTGCAGCCGCACTGGCACATCACTATTTCTGGAAAGATAATACCCTGCTGCGCATGATGCCGCGTAAACGGCACTGATTATCCGCCGCTGAAATATAAAACGCCCGGCAGTCATAACCGGGCGTTTTTAATACTGAAGAACGGTATCTGTATAATTTGTTAACGGTATTTTTTGTGGTATTCACCGCGGGTGACTTTAAATTGTTCAGTCATCGCTTTTGCTTCCTGAATTTTACCCTCTCCCGCCAGTTTCAGTGCCTCGTCGATTTGTCCGGTCAGAACATCATAACCGTGATGGTAATCCTTCACTTCTGCGCTGTCCGCCGCTTTACCTTTCAGTTTGGCGGGTAATTCCTCTTTGGCACTCTGTGCCGCAGCACGCATTTCTGTCAGCGCATCTTTCAGCGCTGCCGCGTCATCTGTTTTTTCAACAATCTGTAAATTTGCGTTCAGCGTTTTCATATTATCTGACAATCCGGCGGCTGACGCCGTGACTGTACCAAACGCACAAACGGAAACGAGCAATACCGCTAACATATTTTTACTCATCAGATGCTTCCTTTATTTTTTTAATAAAAATACGACAAGAAACTCACGTATAAAATCAGCTACGCTGACAGAATAGCTGATAATTTGCGGTTATACCTGCACCGTAAGAATAAAACGAAATAAAAAAGCCCGGCAATAAATCATGCCGGGCTTTTCAGTCAGAATGTAATAATGATTACTTACGGCGCCAGGTGGTGCCCTGCGGGCCATCTTCCAGCACAATACCCATATCGGTTAAGGCATCACGGGCCGCATCAGCCTGCGCCCATTCCTTTGAGGCACGGGCATCGTTACGCTGTTTGATCAGTGCTTCGATTTTTGCTGTATCTTCATCACTTTCGCTCTGCGCACCGCTTTGCAGGAACTGCTCAGGGTCCTGAGTCAGCAGACCCAGCACTCCCGCCAGCTGGCGCAGTTGTGCCGCCAGGCCGTTTGCTGCGGTCATATCTTCCTGTTTCAGGCGGTTCAGTTCACGCGCCATATCAAACAGCACAGAATAAGCTTCCGGGGTGTTGAAATCATCATCCATCGCATCGCGGAAACGGCTGGCGAATTCCTCATTAACCACCACTGCCGCGTCTTTATCTGTGCCGCGCAGAGCAGTATAAAAACGCTCCAGCGCTGTACGCGCCTGCTTCAGGTTCTCTTCCGTGTAGTTAAGCTGACTGCGGTAATGTGCGGACAGCAGGAAGTAACGCACTGTTTCCGGGTCGTAATAACCCAGCACATCGCGGATGGTGAAGAAGTTATTGAGGGATTTCGACATCTTCTCTTTATCGACCATCACCATACCGGAGTGCATCCAGTAATTCACATACGGGCCGTCGTGGGCACAGGTTGACTGCGCGATTTCGTTTTCATGGTGCGGGAACATCAGGTCAGAACCGCCGCCGTGAATATCAAAATGCGTACCCAGCTGTTTGCTGTTCATCGCAGAACACTCGATGTGCCAGCCCGGACGGCCTGCGCCCCACGGCGATTCCCATGACGGCTCACCCGGCTTGGACATTTTCCACAACACGAAATCCATCGGGTTGCGTTTTACATCCGCCACCTCAACACGTGCACCGGCCTGGAGCTGTTCCAGATCCTGACGTGACAGCAGGCCGTACTCCGGATCACTGCTGATATCAAACATCACATCACCGTTATCCGCCACATAGGCATGATCGCGGTCGAGCAGTAACTGCGTGATCTCAATAATTTCTTTGATGTGATGCGTGGCACGCGGCTCTGAATCCGGGCGCATCAGGTTCATGGCATCGAAATCGCGGTGCATCTCCGCCACCATGCGATCCACCAGCTGATCACAGGTTTCGTGGTTTTCATTCGCCCGTTTGATAATTTTGTCGTCCACATCCGTGATGTTGCGGATATAGTTCACATCATACCCGGCGTGACGCAGATAGCGCACAATGGTGTCAAACGCAACAAATGTCCGCCCGTGTCCGATATGACACAGGTCGTAAACAGTGATACCACACACGTACATCCCGATTTTACCGGGGTTAATGGGCTTAAATTCCTCTTTTTGTCTTGATAAGGTGTTATAAATTTTCAGCATAGGACTATTCCATTAAAAGTCTGTACGTGTTGATGGTGACTTATGTTAATTAATTGATAATAAATACTTTATTTTTTATATCTGTCTGCGGGGATCATAATCTGAGACAGGTCAGGTTATTGAAACGCGAATACCCTGCAAATGCAAGAAAGACCCTGTAAAACCCGGTGATTATAACAAATACTGACGCAGATTAGTGAGTATGATATAACACACCCCGGAGATAAAAACGGCAGATTATTGCCTTTATAATATAAGCAGCAGGAAATTATTATGGTAACTTTTCATACAAATCATGGTGATATCGTCATTAAGATGTTCGCGGACAAAGCACCGGAAACGGTCGCAAACTTCCTGAGATATTGTGAAGACGGTTTCTACAATAACACCATTTTCCATCGTGTTATCAATGATTTCATGGTCCAGGGCGGTGGTTTTGAGCCGGGCATGAAGCAGAAGCCAACCCTCGGTATGATTAAAAACGAAGCCAACAACGGTCTGAAAAATAACCGCGGCACCCTGGCGATGGCCCGTACCAACGACCCGCATTCCGCCACTGCACAGTTTTTCATCAACGTTGTTGACAACGACTACCTGAACTTCCGTTCAGAAACACCAAGTGGCTGGGGCTACTGTGTGTTTGCTGAAGTGGCTGAAGGTATGGATGTTGTGGACAAAATCAAAGCAGTCAAAACCGGCAACAGCGGTATGCACCAGGATGTGCCGCGCGAAGATGTGATCATCGAAAGCGTGACTGTTTCTGAGTAAGTATGACCACGCTTATTATTGCAGATTTGCATTTAAATGAGCACGAGCCGGCGATCACCGCCGGCTTTCTTCGTTTTCTGCGCGAACAGGCGGTTCACGCATCACAACTCTATATTCTCGGTGATTTTTTTGATTACTGGATTGGTGATGATGACCCGAACCCGCTGCATAAAACCGTGGCTGATGCGCTGAAATCCCTCAGTGACAGCGGCGTGAAGATCTTCTTTATCTGCGGTAACCGTGACTTTCTGCTGGGCAAACGCTATGCCCGTCAGTGCGGAATGACACTGCTGCCGGATACACAGGTAATTGAAGCCGAAGGGCATCAGATCCTGATCCTGCACGGTGATACTCTCTGTACCGATGACACGGATTATCAGCATTATCGTCAGCGCGTTCACACTCCGTGGATACAGCGCCTGTTTCTGTGGCTGCCGCTGTCACTGCGCCTGAAAATCGCGAAGAAAATGCGGGCGGGCAGTCAGTCTGCCAATCAGCGCAAAAGCGAAGCGATTATGGATGTAAATCAGAACGAGGTGATGAAGGCATTCCGTCAGTACCGGACACGCTGGATGATCCACGGTCACACCCACCGTCCTGCGGTACACGATGTTTCCGCTGACGGCGAAACGCACTTTCGCGGTGTTCTCGGTGCGTGGCATTCTCAGGGTTCCGCCTTTAAAATCACCCCGGACAGTATTTCACTGATCTTCTTTCCGTTCTGAACCATTACCTGCCCGTATTTGTGAAAAATCCGTGACGCAAACGTTTTCCTTCGTGATTTACCATGATATTATGCCCGTCTTCTTCACCGGCTCACTGCCGGACGTCTGTCAATTTTCGTGACGCGGGATGTACAGGAGCACCGAAAACATGAACGCCGCCTCTTCGCAACAACACTCACCGGCAGCCAAAGTGGCTATTGTTATGGGTTCCAAAAGTGACTGGAGCACCATGGAGCACGCCGCTGCGATCCTCGACCTGCTTCAGGTGCCTTATCACACCGAAGTGGTTTCCGCGCACCGCACGCCGGACAAACTGTTTTCTTTCGCTGAAACCGCAAAAGAGAACGGGTTTGATGTGATTATCGCCGGTGCCGGTGGTGCCGCGCATCTGCCGGGTATGCTGGCGGCCAAAACCCTCGTTCCGGTGCTGGGTGTGCCGGTGCAGAGCGCCGCACTCAGCGGCGTCGACAGTCTCTATTCCATTGTGCAGATGCCGAAAGGTATTCCGGTCGGCACGCTGGCGATCGGTAAAGCCGGTGCCGCCAATGCCGCTCTGCTCGCGGCACAGATTCTTGCCCTGCATGATGAGGCTCTGCTTGTCCGTCTGACAGAATGGCGCACAGCACAGACCGAGGATGTGCTCAGCAACCCGGATCCGCGGGAGGCCTGCTGATGAAACCGGTGTGCGTTCTGGGAAACGGCCAGCTGGGCCGGATGCTGCGCCAGGCCGGTGAGCCGCTGGGCATTTCTGTTTATCCGGTCGGGCTGGATGCCGAACCGGAAGCCGTTCCTTATCAGCACAGTGTGATCACCGCTGAAATCGAACAGTGGCCGCAAACCGCGCTGACACAAGTGCTGGAACAGCATCCCGCCTTTATCAACCGGGATATCTTTCCGCGTCTGGCTGACCGCCTGCCGCAGAAAAAACTGATGGATGATCTGCATCTCGCCACCTCACCATGGCAGCCGCTTTCTTCCCCTGATGAATGGCCTGATATTTTTGCCCGCCTCGGGGACTTTGTCATCGTCAAGCGCCGTACCGGCGGCTATGACGGCCGCGGCCAGTGGCGTGTGCGTCCCGGGGATGAATCCGCCCTGCCGCCGGAAATTTACGGTGAGTGTATTGCCGAGAAAGGCATTCTGTTTTCCGGTGAAGTGTCGCTGGTCGGTGCCCGTAACCGCGCCGGAGAATGTGTGTTTTACCCGCTGACGCATAATCATCACGAAGAAGGCATTCTGCGTATGAGCGTGGCCTTCCCGCAGACACAAAATCCGCTTCAGGAACAAGCTGAGCAGATGCTGGGCGCGATCCTCACAGAACTGGATTATACCGGTGTGATGGCGATGGAATGTTTTGTCACAGAGGATGGTCTGCTGATCAACGAGCTGGCACCGCGTGTGCACAACAGCGGCCACTGGACACAAAACGGTGCATCAGTCAGCCAGTTTGAGCTGCATCTGCGGGCGATTCTGGATCTTCCGCTGCCGCAGCCGGTCGTGACCGCCCCGGCGGTAATGGTGAATATTATCGGTACTGAACTGAATACGCAGTGGCTGGCACAGCCGCTGGCGCATCTGCACTGGTACGATAAAGAAGTGCGGCCGGCGCGCAAAGTCGGTCACATTAACCTGTCACATCCGGAACCGGCACAGCTTATTGCGGCACTCAGTGAGCTGGCACAGAATTTACCGGCGGAATATCAGTCTTCTGCGGACTGGGCAAAAACAATATTAAGCTGGTAGTCGGCACCGTTTCCGGCGACAATAGTTCCATTCTGATGCCCGGCGTTCAGCCGGGCATTTTGCTTTTTACGCCTTTTCCGGAGCCGGGATGTTTTCGTCAGATCGCCGCTTAGGCCCTGTTTATCAATGGACTATACTCACCCTGCTGGGGCTGGTTTATTTTCTGACCACCGCCACCACCTTTACCTCATTAGGCGTGGTTTTACCCGGCATGCTCAGAGAGCTGAACTGGAGCTGGACGGATGCCGGTTTTGGATTCACCCTGCTCGGGCTGACCTGCGGATTATCCAGTTTTCTGCCCAGTCTTCTGATCCGTAAAACCAATGTGCGCCTGACCCTGCTGACCGGACTGCTGCTGTTTCTGGCCGGGTTTTACAGCCTGTACACCACACAGTCGATTCAGCGCTATTTTATCGGTACGGCTTTCCTCGGGATTGGCTTTACCTTTATGGCCACCGTTCCCGGTACCTATGTGATTTCACGGCTGTTCAGCCGCCAGTCACTGGCGTTTGGTTTTTACTTTACCCTCGGCGGACTCGGCGGTGTGGTCGGGCCATGGATCTATTTTCTCGCCGCCCATGTGTTCGGTTCATGGCGGGTACACTGGCTGATCTCCGCGCTGACGCTGGCTGTTGTCACACTGATTACCCTGCTGGTGATGCGGGAAGGCCGCCGTGAAATCACGCATGCCCGAGCAGTGATGTGGCAGCAGAAGAAACAAAGTTCCCGTATCTACCGCAGTCAGGCGCGCTGGAGCGCCCGTCAGGCGCTGAGAACCTGGCAGTTTTATGTGATTGCCGCGTCTTATACCGCCTTTTTATGGTGCGGATTCACCGTGAACAGTTTTGCGGTGCCGCATATCATGGACAAAGGATTCAGCGAAACCATCGCGGCCACACTCCTCAGTACCATGGCCTTTATCAACGCCTTTTCCCGTCTGGCAGGCGGAGCGATAGGCGAGTGGCTGGAGCCGAAAAAGCTGCTGATTATCAGCCTCGCCACCATCACGTTTGGTGTGCTGACGCTGAGTATCGCGACCAGCTGGCCGCTGCTGATCCTGTTTACGGTGCTGGTGGGGATTGGTTACGGTATGACATTCCTGGCCTCCAGCGTGCTGCTGGCAAACTATTTTGGCCGCGGCCCGTATCTGGAGCTGTTTTCTGTTGTGAATCTGATTTCCACCTTTGCCTGTCTGGCACCGTTTTTTGCCGGTGCCGTCAAGGATTACAGCGGCAGTTTTACCCCGGCGTTCCTGCTGATCGCCCTGCCGGTGATCGTGATTCTGGCAGCCACATTCTTTATGCGGCCACCGCAGCACAAACCGGTCAGGGCATACACGCCGTCGCCGGACTAACTCTGTAAACGGCGGTGCTGCTGAGAATCCCCGAGCAAACGGAGCCCCAGCACACTGCCGCAGAGTGAAAGCAGAAAACCTCCGGCCAGCGGCAGCCCTATCCACAGCGGCCACTGCAATTGCCACGGGAAATCAAACACGCGGGTCTGCAACAGCCACAGGGCAATCTCCGCACCGAGTGCCGCAACCACGCCCGCCATCACGCCCAGCAGCGCAAATTCACTCCACAGCGTACGCCGCAACAGGCGTTTTCCGGCACCGAGGGTGCGGTATACCACCAGTTCAGTCCGGCGCTGATTCATACCCACCTGGATCTGCGCCAGTAATAACAGCACACCACAGATCAGCACCAGTACCACCATCGCTTCCAGCGCACGGCTGACCTGCGCGAGAATGGTCTGGATCTGTTTCAGCATCGATCCGGTATCAAAAATGCTGATAGACGGATACTTACGATTCATCTGGGTGATTAATCCATCATTACCGTCATAGTGAAAGCTGGTCAGCCACATGGCACTCTGATTTTCCAGGGACGCCTGATTAAAAATAAAGAAAAAATTCGGCCGCATACTTTCCCAGTCCACCTGCCGCACACTGCTGACGGTCGCGGTAAACGGCCGGGTATCCCCGGTGAATGTCAGGGTATCTCCCACTTTCAGGCCGAGCTGTTTGACGACTTCCATCTCAATAGAGACTTCCCCGGGTTTCGGCGGCCAGGTGCCGTCCTCCAGCTCGTTAAGCGGCGGCAGGGACTCCGTCCAGGTGAGACTCAGTTCACGGCGGACCGTATTGTTGCCGGGATCACGCGCATCTGCCCATTCCAGCGCAGTTTCGCCGTTAATACCGGACAGCCGGGCCAGCACCACCGGATAATATTCCGTTGGCGTCACGTTGTGCGCTGCCAGCAGCTGATTGACAGGTGCTATCTGATCTTCGGTCATATTCACCAGAAAATAGTTCGGCGTATCCGGCGGCAGTTGCTGCTGCCAGCGCCCGATCAGATCACCGCGAACCATCACCAGCAGTCCCAGCAGCATAAAAGAGAGCGCAAATGCACCGGTCTGAACCAGCGTCTGACCGGGCTGACGCAGCAGGCGGCGGACAGCCAGCCGCAGACTCAGTGCACGAAACGGGATTTTGGCCAGCAGCCACAATCCGCCGTATCCGGCCACTGCCAGCAGCGCAGCGATCAGAACCACACCGGCCAGTACTGCCCAGAGCAGAAAAGAGGCGTTGGTCAGCACCGCCAGCCCGCCAGCCACAATCAGTGCTGTCAGCGGCAGATACCAGCGCAGCGGCCAGACCGGTGCCACCACGTCATCGCGCAGCACGCGGGTCGGTTGTGTCAGCATCAGCTGGCGGTACGGCCGTGCACCCACCAGCAGAGTGATAGCCACCAGGGTCAGCAGTGCCCATGCCCACGGCCATAATCCCGGCGCGGGCAGCGCTTTCGGCAGCAGCGGAGAGAGCAGGCTCATCAGTACGGCATCAAAAATCAGCCCCAGCAGCGACCCGGCGACCATCGCTGCAGCCATCAGTACCGCCCATTGCCCGACAACCCAGTAACGCAGCTCCCGCCGCCCTGCACCCAGCGTTTTCAGTACTGCAATCAGGGTATGACGACTGCGGCAGTAGTGCGACATCGCAACGGCCACGGCGGCAATCGCCAGTAACAGGGTCAGCAATGCGGAGAGCACCAGGAACTGCTGAGCGCGATCGATCGACTTCGCCAGCGCCCCGCCCTCCTGCTGCAAAGTGACCCAGCGCTGATCGATCCGCAGGGCATCCTCATACTGCTGTTTAAATATCGATACCGCATCCGGCGCACCGGCAAACATATCGCGGTAAGTCAGGCGGCTCCCCGGCTGTATTGCCCCGGTGGCTTCCGCATCCTGCAAACTGATCAGGACGCGGGGAGCCATCTGGAACGGATTAAAACCGCTGTCCGGCTCCTGAATAAGAAAACCGGCAATTTTCAGGTCGGTATCCCCCACTTCCAGCATCTGTCCCGGTTTTACCGAGAGCAGTTCTGCCAGGCGCGGCGCGATAAGAATCTCCCCTGGTGCAGGTTTCAGGCCGGGCGGATCGGTTTCCAGCTCACCGTACAGCGGATAAGCCTCATCAGCCGCTTTGACATACACCAGCTGCGGCACATCATTGGCAAATACCATGGTGTTGAAGCTCATCTGCTGACTCAGCGTCAGGCCGCTTTCCTGCGCCTTTTTCAGCCAGCTTTCATCAGCCGGATGCGAGCCGCGCAGCACCAGATCACCGGCCAGATAATCACGGCTCTGATAATTCACACTCTGATTAATACGATCACCGGTACGCCCCAGCGCCAGCACACAGGCAACCGCCAGAGTCAGCGACAGCCAGACCACCAGCAGGGACGGCGTGCGCCACTCCCGCCAGAACCAGCGCCAGATCATGTCAGTTCCTCCAGCTTGCCGTCAGACAACTTCAGCCGCCGCTGACAGCGGGCAGCGAGGGTCAGATCATGTGTGACCAGAATCAGCGTGGTGCCGTAATCACGGTTCAGTGAGAACAGCAGATCCGCAATTTTGTCGCCGGTACGGCGATCAAGGTTACCGGTCGGTTCATCGGCAAACAAAATTTTCGGCCGGGTCGAGAATGCCCGGGCGATCGCCACCCGCTGCTGTTCCCCGCCGGAAAGCTGGGCAGGCATATGTTTCAGGCGTTTTTCCAGCCCCAGCTGAATCAGCAGCTGCTCCGCATTTTCGCGGCTGGCAGATTCGGATTCACCGCGTAACAACGCAGGCAGCTGGACATTTTCCAGCGCATTCAGTGTCGGGATCAGCATAAAGGACTGAAACACAAAGCCGACATCCCGCGCCCGCAGTTTTGCCCGCGCTTCCTCATCCAGCTGCGGCAGTGACTGTCCGAGCAGTTTCACCTCACCGGATGTGCCGTCATCCAGACCGGCAATAATTCCCAGCAGGGTCGATTTTCCGGAACCGGACTCCCCCACCAGCGCAATTGTTTCTTCAGGCTCGACAACTAATCCGACACCCTGCAATATAGTGATCTCATTTTCACCCTGACCGACGCGCTTAATAAGATGATCAATTTCAAGAATAGGCTCCGGAGCCATCTCTGTTTCCTTTTTCTGCTGCTGTTCAGCGGGAATCTGTATGCCGCCGGAACATTACTGATACTGGGGGACAGCCTGAGTGCCGGTTACCGCCTTCCGGCCGGAGAGGCGTGGGCGGCACAGCTGGGACAACGCTGGCAACAGGCCGGTAACGGCATCACACTGATAAACGGCAGTATCAGCGGAAATACGGCCGCTCAGGGACTTGCCCGTCTGCCTGCACTGCTGGAGCAGCACCGGCCGCAATGGGTACTGATTGAACTGGGTGCCAACGACGGCCTGCGCGGCCTGCCGCTGACACAAACCCGCACCGATCTTCAGGCAGCGATTGATGCCGTGAAAGCCGCCGGTGCGAAGCCGCTGCTGATGCAGATCCGTATTCCGCCGAATTACGGCAAACGCTATACAGAGCGGTTCTCTGCGCTCTATCCGGCGCTGGCACAGGAAAATGCCGTTCCGCTGCTCCCGTTTTACATGGAAGCGGTCATCACCAACCCGCAGTGGATACAGGATGACGGCATACACCCGAACGCAGCGGCACAGCCCTATGTGACAGACTGGATGGATAAAACGCTGCTGCCTTACTTACAATAACAGGCGTCAGACTATCCTAAATGATTTGTCCATGACTTATAAGCAGTTAAGCAGGTAAAGAAATGCAAAAAGCAGTTTTGATCACCGGCAGTTCCAGCGGTATCGGGTTATGCGCGGCAAAGACACTGAAACAGCGGGGCTACCGTGTGCTGGCCGCCTGCCGCAAACCGTCGGATCTGGCCGAAATGGCACGCCTCGGGTTTGAACCGGTGGAACTGGATCTGGACTGCCCGCAGAGTGTTGCCCGCGCTGCGGAACAGGTACTGGCGCTGACGGATAACCGCCTGTACGGCTTATTCAATAATGCCGGTTTTGGCCTGTACGGTCCGCTGGAAACGGTCAGCCGTGAAGATCTGGAAAAACAGTTTTCCGCCAATCTGTTCGGCACACATCAGTTAACCACGCTGCTGCTGCCTGCCATGAAACAGGCCGGCGAAGGCCGGATAATCCAGACCAGTTCCGTGATGGGTCTGATTTCCACCCCCGGACGCGGTGCTTATGCCGCCAGTAAATTCGCGCTGGAAGCCTGGTCCGATGCACTGCGGATGGAACTCGCCGGTACCGGAGTCCGTGTCAGCCTGATTGAGCCGGGACCCATCACCACCCGGTTTACGGAAAATGTCACACAAACGCTGCAGGATAAACCGGTCAAAAATCCGGGTATTGCCCGCCTGTTTACCGGCAAACCGGAGGATGTGGTGAAAAAAGTCATCCGCGCCCTGGAGCACCGGCACCCGAAAATACGCTATCCTGTTACAGGTCTTACCGTAATCGTGATGTGGCTCAGACGCCTGCTGCCGCTGTGGCTGATGGATAAAATACTGAACAAAAAATCCTCTGCCGCTTGAAATGCCGCGCTGCGCCCAGATGTTAATAAAAAGTCCGCCAATTTATTAAGAGAATGAATATGTTATCAAATGCACATATCACAGACGTTAACGAAACCAATTTACGCCAGGTTATTGAATCTTCAATGCAGGTACCGGTGGTCTTTTTCTTCCATTCCGCGCAGTCCCCGCAGTGTCAGGAACTGGGCGCTATTCTGGAAAAAGTGGCCGCTGACTATGCCGGGATGATGATCCTTGCCAAAGTAAACTGCGATACCGAGCAGATGATCGCCTCACAATTCGGTCTGCGTGCGGTGCCGACCACCTATCTGTTCCATCAGGGACAGCCGGTCGATGGCTTTGAGGGGCCGCAGAATGAAGAGACAGTCCGTAACTTCCTGGCAAAATTCCTGCCGTCCGAATCTGAAATCAAAACCGGTCAGGCCATCGAACTGATTGAAGCCGGTGATTTTCAGGCTGCTCTGCCGCTGCTGCGTGAAGCGCATCAGGCAGACGACCGCAACAGCGAAATCACCCTGCTGCTGGCACAGACGCTGCTGGAAGTGAATCTGTCAGAAGAGGCAGAGAAAGTATTGAAGTCTGTCCCGATTCAGGATCAGGATACGCGCTATCATGGTCTCTTATCTCAAATTGAGTTACAAAAACAAGCCGCAGACACGCCGGAAATCCAGGAGCTGCAAAATGCCTTTGCCGCAGATCCGGAAAATGCAGAACTCGCGGTACAACTGGCGCTGAAACTGCATGAAGTTCACCGCAATGATGAAGCACTTGCACTGTTATTCAGCTTCCTGAAGAAGGATCTGGCGGCTGCAGAAGGTCAGGTACGCAAAACCATGATGGATATTATGGCGGCAATGGGAACCGCAGACAGTACTGCCGCATCTTACCGTCGTAAGCTATACTCGTTACTGTACTAATTATTACTTTACTGAATTATTTAACCCACTCATTACTGATAAGGATTTTGGCTCATGGATTTGTTCTCACTGGGTTTTGTCCCGATTATTATTCTCATCGCCGTCATTATTGTCGCGACCGGTGTCAAAACTGTACCGCAGGGCTTTCAGTGGACTGTTGAGCGTTTTGGCCGCTATACCCGGACACTTCAGCCGGGTCTGCATATTATTGTGCCGTTTATGGATCGCATCGGCCGTAAAATTAATATGATGGAACAGGTTCTCGATATTCCGTCACAGGAAGTTATCTCCCGCGATAACGCCAACGTCACCATCGACGCCGTCTGCTTTATTCAGGTCATTGATCCGGTACGTGCTGCGTATGAAGTCAGCAACCTGAATCTGGCGATTATCAACCTGACCATGACCAACTTCCGTACCGTGCTCGGTTCGATGGAGCTGGATGAAATGCTGTCTCAGCGCGATTCCATTAACTCCCGCCTGCTGCATATTGTGGATGAGGCAACCAACCCGTGGGGGATTAAAATCACCCGTGTTGAAATCCGTGACGTGCGTCCGCCGAAAGAGCTGGTATCTGCGATGAACGCCCAGATGAAAGCGGAACGTACCAAACGTGCCGATATTCTCGAAGCGGAAGGTATACGTCAGGCGGCTATTCTGAAAGCGGAAGGTGAAAAACAGTCTCAGATCCTGAAAGCAGAAGGTCTGCGTCAGTCCGCATTCCTGGAAGCAGAAGCCCGTGAACGTGCGGCTGAGGCGGAAGCCCGCGCCACACAAATGGTATCGGATGCTATCGCTGACGGTAATATGCAGGCTATCAATTACTTTGTGGCGCAGAAATATACCGATGCACTGACCAAAATCGGTGCAGCGGAAAACAGCAAAGTCATTATGATGCCGCTGGAAGCCAGCAACCTGATGGGTGCTATCGGCGGTGTGGCAGAAATGTTCAATGTGTCAAAAGACACGAAAGGTCAGGGTAAATCCGCATGATTGAGATGATCGCATCACAGGCGGTCTGGTTCTGGCTCTGTTTCGGCGGCATCCTGCTGATTCTGGAGATGCTCGGCACCGGGGGTTATCTGCTCTGGAGCGGTGTGGCGGCACTGATTGTCGCACTGCTGACGTGGATAATACCGGGGCTGAGTCCCGAGTGGCAGGGCATTATCTTCGCAGTGATGACGGTGATTTGTGCGGTGCTGTGGCGTAATTTTCAGCGCCGCCGCCAGCGTGATGACAGCAGTTCACCGAATCAGGCCAATCACAAGCTGATTGGTTTGCGCGCCGCGCTGCTGACAGAGACGGAAGAGGGTTACAGCCGTATCCGCCTTGCAGACGGAAGCTGGCGTGTTTACAGTCAGTCACCGCTGCCTGCCGGTACGGAAGTTGAAGTGATTGCCGTTGACGGTATTACACTGACCGTCCGGGCTGTCAGTCGGTAACTGACCGGAAAGACAACAGCAAAACGGCCTCTGGTGACAGAGGCCGTTTTTATTTATCTCAATAATTTTATCTCAATAACCTTACCGCATCACGCGCCTTTAAAACGGTAGCGTTCATTCACGGAATTGGTCAGATCCTGCATAATAATATTGGTCAGTTTATCGGTGGTATTTAATGCGTCCTGCATCACTTTATTCTGGAAGTCCTGTAACAGCTGTTTGGCCTTAGCCGGGTCTGTTTTATAAATACTCAGATACTCTTTTTCCATTGCCTGCTGTTCTTTGGCAAACTGAGCTTCCTGTTTGCTGTATTCCGCCTGCACAATTTTCGAATATTTATTAAAATCGATCATCGCCAGAGTCTGTAATTTACGGAATTTCCAGTGAGCAGAGGCATTATCAGCCTGCGGTGAACCGATGGTATAGGCTTCCACATAACTATCCGGGCCGTAATAAACCGGAACATAAACGGATAATGTCGGCATACCGAAAGCGATATAACGGACATTGCCGATTTCTTTCGGTAAATCTTTGCGAACCTGTAAAATATGGGAATGCTGGGTTCTGAATACCGAGATTGGACGTTTGGTAGTATCCGGATAGGTGGTGGCATACGGGGATGTGCCGACATTTTCATAATGGTTGCGCAGCCCGGCTTTAATATCTTCCAGCCCCAGTTTTTTCGCCGGTTTTAAGAAGACAGGGAAATCATTCGATTTCACATCTTTAAAATCAGTCTTAATTTCCGGGTTATACATTTTTTGCAGCACTAAGACACGCGGATAGTTGTAATAACCGTCACTTTTTGCATCATCTTTGGTATAGGCTTTTTTGAAATTAAATTCACCGTCTTTCTTCGGATCATATAAGCCGTTTTTCTCGGCAAAGGAAATCAGTGTCGGAGATGACAGGTAATTCTCTTTGTCATTGATATCAAATTTTTCCAGGCGCCCCTGGTTGGCGGTGACATAATAGGTATTGGCCGGAATTTTCGCTGCCATCCACTGGTGGCCGCTGCCGGTTTCCAGATACCAGATGCCGTCTTTATCAATAAAGGCCACACCGAAACCTTCACCGGCGCCTTTTTCCTCAATAATTTTCCCTAACCGCATTACTCCCTCTTTCGCGGAAGAGACATACGGTAATACCACATCCGGAATGGCATCTTCAATAATCCCGGTATCTTCGACATACGGGTCAATTTTTAATGATGCATCATTGGCAAAAATCGTTTCTGTGGCACTGATCCCGACACCGGCGTCATTAAAGCCGTTGGAACTGAAACGGAACTGACCTTTATCATTCCATTCCGGGATAGTGGTATAACGCATTGCCTTTTCCGGCAGCGTATAGGTAAATTTATTTAAGTTGGTTTTAAACTCAGTGTCTTTATTGATTTTTTCCTGATTCACCTGCAAAACTTTCGGGTTTGCCGGATTCATATCTTCATTGCGGGCAATATATTGCGCACCATCTGAAGACGCATTTTCACCGACAAAAATAGTGGTACATGCCGTTGCATCAGAAATCACCAGTGCAGCACCCACAGCAAGAGATAAAACACTACGTTTCATAGAGAACACCTTCCATTGAGTTATAAATTGCGTTTACGCTATCTATTACCCACTGATTTTTCTTTTACGCAGATCGCATAATACAAAGTCAATCACTGGATTATTCTCAAAACATGGTTTATTTCACTAAATTAATTATTTTTTACGGATAAGTGTTTGGGTTAAAATTACGGATTATTTTTTCAGCGGGGAATTGATCGGGACAGGGGATCGTGTGAATTGTTATTTTATTTCTTTTTTACTGATCACAATTAAGCGGTGTGTGTGGGTATCCGGATCATTCCCCCAACAAAAATCACTCCAGTATTCAAAAAAAGATTCAATATCCTGAATAGTAAACAGTGGCCTTTCCGGCTCTCCGCCATCTGAAGCATAAACATAAAAACCGGCAGCCAATGCCCATGAAATCATCACTTCCCAAAAACGCCGTCCGTCACCGGTTTGTTCTTCATCGGTAACCACAATATGATAAGTATCCAGCAGCCAGCGGAAAAAGTGCCGCGGCAGGTCTGCAACAGCAGACTGATGTTTGTCATTGGTTGTCCGCCATACTTTAATTTGTGTGCAACTTGTCTGACCGGCAACAATGTCATTGCGGAAGCAAAGCTCAACCAGATAAACGGTTTCGGGTAAATCCCCGGTAGTCACCAGCCTGTACTGCTGCTTTTTACCTGATTTAATAAATTGATAGCCCTCTTTTACCTCATAGCCCGGCAATGAAAACTGATGCGTACCGGCAGCCAGAAACAGCGTTGTCAGCTCACTGTTTTCAGAGGGCAGATTTAATTTGCGGTTAAAGCCCGCAGCGGGGATCAATTTCGGCATGTCGGCGTGAACCTGTCGTCGTTGTAACTTTTTATCGTTCATATTAGCGCCTCATTGCCGGTGATTTATAAACACAGTATACACAGATATCACACGCTATTTCTTATTGCGGTAATTTAACTTTACATTAAATAATGCACTTTCCCATTCCCTTTTTAACGATGATTAAAATATTAAAATCAATTAGTTAAATAATTAATTAATTCAAAAATAGAGCCGAGATAAAAAACGGCTCTTATTCAGAGCCGTTTACACTACGTTATACGTTATCGCTCGTAATAATTACTTCACTTTACTGTTTACACTGCCGTGATCATTAGTGACAGAAATTCCCACCGGGGATTTTCCGTTTACGATCCCGTCCTTAACCGCACTGACAGCCTGTCCGGCATTGAGCGGGAGTTCGCCGTGAATGCGGGTGCCGGTTTCTTTGACCGCCACAGAACGCATTTCGGTGTTCCCGCCATCCGGCAGACCGTCCAGCACCGCACCTGTCAGAATGGTGCTGCCGCCGGTGCGCAGTTTACCCTGTTCACGGGCTGTCAGACCGGATTGCTGTCCCACCTGCTCAGAAGAGCGGGTTTCAAAGGACGCTTTCACCTTGCCGTTCATGCCGGCAGGAGATGTCAGACCGGATTTCACTTTATCTGCCACCGTACCCGCACCGGTTCCGGCATTTTCACGGACAGAATCAGCTGCTTTATCGAGACCGTTTTCCAGACCGGCTTTGATATCATCCGCAAACTTCGGCGTACCGGCATTCGCCAGTTTCGAGGTGGTACTGCTGCCCTCATCATTGGTATGTGCCGCCGACAGATCCGCATCCGCTTTCAGAACCGATTCCGTGTTAGTCCGGCTTTCAACCACCAGATCACCGCCGACACGTCCGCTGATAGTATCCGCGCTCAGTTTTCCGCCCTGAATCCGCGTGTCATTGCGGCTGTTCAGCGTGAGATTTTCGCTTTCAGTCAGGGCATTTTTCTGTGTGACTGTCTGCTGATTATCAATCCCGCCTTTCAGACCGGCGCTGATATTATGCCGTGAACCGGTTTCCGGATTTTCTGTACTGCGCGAGGTCCCGATATTCAGTTTTCCGCCCGCATTCCAGTTGGCTTTATCCGTGGTTTTCTGTGCGGATTCAATCACAATCCCGCCGTCACGGGCTGTCAGTGCGATATTTTTTGCATCGGTCTGTGTGCCTTTCAGATGCAGTGCATCATCCCGCATGCCATCTGCTGAAACAGCAACCGTACCACCGCTGCGCAGACTGCCGCCGCGCTGATCCGTCACGTTTTCAGACTGTTTGCTGATACTGAAATCCGCACCGCCGCCCAGTTTGCTGCCGGTTTCTGTTTTACCGCCGCTGACCTGCACACCGCCGTGCCACTGATGGCCGGAAATGGTATTTGTGCTCTCCGCACTGTTCAGCAGGGTATTGTGCCCGCTTTTCACCGTGATATCCCCGTCACTGCTGATATCGGTGCCCTTGGCGGTCAGGTCATTTCCGGCCTGTAATACCACCCCGGTTTTCCCCTCAGTCACGCCGGTTTTCGCCGTTGTGCCGCTTTCGTTATACACTTCACGTCCGCCGCTGAGACCACCGCCCGCATTTTTCAGGTTAATTGATTCCACATTCACCTTCGCCCCGGCGTCATAGCCGCTGACGGTTTTACTGTGTGTATCTGCTGCCTGATCCAGCGTCAGATTGTCACCGGCACGGACGGAAACCAGTCCTTCCTCACTGCGCAGTGTATCACCCTGTAATGAGACATCACGCCCCGCCTGCACCGCGATATCACCTTTCGCTGACAGCGATCCGGTCACTGCTTTACTGCTGCTTTCCGTTGCCAGACGATGACCACCGCTGCCTTCCGCGTTGATCGCAACATCCTGTCCGGTGGATGTCGCCACACGCAGGCTGCCTTTACCCTCTGTCACGGATTCAGACTGATGATGTGTATCTGCCGCTGCCGCGGACTGATAATCCCCGGTATTTATCGCAATACCGCCGTTTTCCGCCCGGTAACGTGTTCCTTCATCCAGAACACGGTCTGTGGCGTTCACGGCAACAGAACCTGCATTAACAGAGGTGGTTTTCGCCTGAGTGTTTTCGGTGGTGGTCTTCCGGTTTTCCCCTTTACCGCTCAGGTCAACGCCGATATCCGGCAGACCGGTGGCGGCGGTGCTGTCAGCCACACCGGCAACATCACCTTCCGCAAGATTTTCACCGGCCTTGGCCAGCGGACGGGAGACTTTGCTGTAATCAAGGGAAACGCCGAGACTGCCTTCGCCGCCTTTGGTGGTTTCCGTGGTGCGATCACTGTTATGAGCCGCCCGGTGTTCCGAGGTCTGCGCCGTTTCCGTATAAGCGCCGCCCACCGTGTGTGATGCGCCCTCCTGGGAAAGCGTTTTTCCGGCTGTCAGCGTGAGATTACCCTGCACCTGAGTGCCGGAGGTGACCGCCTGATGCTGCTCCTGTGTTTTGGTGGTTTCAGTGTGACCGCCGCTGATCCCGCCGCCGATTTTGTCCATACCGCCGGTCAGGTAAATGCCGCCGTGTGATTCCCCTTTCTGCTGTGTCCGGCTATCACGGTTATCCGCTGCATTCAGGGTGATATTTTCAGCAGAAAGCGCCGCATCTCCCTGAGTCGTGGTCAGTGAAGAGCCGGTAAGGGCGAGATCTTTCCCGGCGGTGACAGAAACACTGCCGCCTTTCAGTTCACTGCCCTGCTGCGTGACAGAATCCTGTTTTTGCGTTTCGCGGGTATGGCTGATATCCAGACCGGCGCGGTATTGTTTGTCTTCATCTTCTTTGGCATAGCCGCTGATTTTCAGTGTGGTTTCTGTTTTATCAGACTGCTTTTGCGCCTGTGCCGCACGGACATTAATATCCCCGAGGGTATCAATTTTCAGTGTGCCTGCACTTTCAATCAGACTTCCGGCGATGGTGATATCATTTTTCCCGGCCAGCCGCAGATCGGCCTCTGATTTCAGCTCACTGCGCTCCACCCTGGTATCTTCACTGTTTTCACGAAGCGTACTGCGGGTGATGTTAAATGCGCCGCCATCACGGTTATCAATATGTTTTGCCGTCCGGCTGACGCCGTTTTCAATGACCAGCGCGCCCTGCCCGGTCTGCACCAGGCTATCCTGAGTCCCTTTTACCTTGCTGCCGGTGACAGTGACGCCATTACCGCCGGAAAGCCAGAGTTTACCGCCCGCGGTAAAGCCGGAACCGTGTGCCGTTTCTTCCGTGGTGGCACTGTTTTCACGCGAACCGCCGCCGATACCGCCCCAGGACGTGACATTTTCAGTATGTCCCTGGTGCTGTGTCGCGGTTTGTGTGCCTATGGTGAGATTGTTGCCGGTGTTGATAATCATATCTTTTCCGGCGCGTGCCTGTGCCGCCTGAGCCCGGATGTCATGACCGGCATTCAGTCCCAGATTGCCGCCCGCGGTCAGTTCCGTTTTCACCAGCTGTTCTTTCGAGGTGACATCGCCGTGTGTGCCGCTGAGCAGTTTGGCCGTCTCATTGCGTTTATTACCGGATACGGTTTGTGTGCGGGAGTCTGTCACGCCCTCAAGCCGGATATCGCCTTTGGCATCCGCGCTGAGATGTGTTCCGGCCTCCAGTTTTGCCCCTTTCAGGGTGATATCACCGGTTGCGGCCGCCAGCCGTATGTCACCGGCAGCACGGAGATTGCTGGTTTCCTGCCGGATGCTTTCATCTTTGCGGGTTTCGTTATTTTCCCACGACATCTTCCACTGATTTGTGGTGCGGGTGTCTGACTGCGCAACCCGGTCACTGTCGAGCGTGATGGTTCCGGCCTGAACCGAGATATCCTGTCCGCTCAGATCGGTGCCGGTCAGCCGGGCTTCCTGCTGAGCCACCAGCGTGATATTTTTTCCGTCCAGCGAAGTGCGGGTGTAGCGCCCCTGCCGGGTTTCAGCGGTGACTGACTGACCGCTGCGTTTATCTTCTGTCCGGTGATGTTCATTACGTAACTGTCCTTCAGTCCGCACTGTATCGCCGCTCAGACGGATATCACCGCCGGTGACCTGTGCGCCGGTCAGTGTCAGTGCGCCCTGTGACTGCGCATCAAAACCCTTTACAGCATCAATATTACCGGCCAGTTTTACGCCGCTGCCCTGCGCGGTGTTCACCAGACGGATTTTCCCGGCACGCATACCGCCCAGGTAGTAGCTGTCGAGCGGAACCGCATTTTTACCGGCGGAAATCGTCAGCAGATCAGCAGAAACAGTATTGTTGCCGGTGATCACATTCAGTGCCGCTGCGCGGATCTCTCCGTCGGCATTAATCGCGGGAGCGACCAGATCCAGCACTTTACCGGTGGTGATCCCGTTATTTCCGATCGTCAGTGAGTTTGTGTTATCCAGGGTGCTGTACGCGCTGATCATGCCGTTTTCAATCAGCGGATTACCCACGATCAGACCGGCATTATTGGTATTGATAAACCCGCAGCCCTGACAACTGATCCCGTTAGGGTTAGCGAGGATCAGATCCGCCGCCATGCCGAAGACTTCCTGCTGACCCAGCAGCAGAGAGGGGTTACGGCTGACCACTTCGTTGAGGATCACCCCGGCGGCCTGCCCGTTCAGGTTTTTATTGGCCTCCAGCATACCTGCCAGTTGTGACTGTCCTGCGGTCATGCTGTTATTAAAGACCGCGCCATGATTATCCACATTAAAATCAAGATACTGGTTATGAGACAGCCCGTTACTGTTCGGCGCTGTAATATTGACAATATCTGTTCCGTTTACCTGCGAAACACCGGGGCCGTCCGGGCCGCTGTCCGCCACAATCCCTGCGGCTGCACTGTTCAGCGTGACAAAGGCCAGCGCCATCCACGCGGCCACCTTACCTGACGAAGAGAGTTTAAAGCGTTCTTTTTTCATTGTATTTCCTTACCATCCAACGACTGACGGAGCAGATCAGAACTGATATCCCAGGCGCAGGGAAAACAGGGTATCCTGCGAAGGCAGAGCAGCCGCTGAGGTCCGGGCACGGCTGATTTGCGCATCCAGCTGCGCGCCCCCGTAACTGACATTAACCCCTGCGGCGATACCTGCGGCAGACTGCCATCCCGCCTGCCCGGTCTGAGCCATAACCCGTCCGTAGTCCGCACCGGCACGGGGCGTTACCGTGATCCCCTGCCGGACAAAACGGCGGGAAAGGGTGTTTTGCCAGTACCATCCCTTATCCGCCGATAACGAGCCGTCGTGAAACCCTCTGATCGTGCTGTTATCCGACAGTGTCAGCCACTCCACCCCGGGGAGATGATCCTGTGTGTACTGACCGGCCAGATGACTGCTGAACAGATAAGCGTTCTCCGACAGCGAAAACTGCTGAACATAACTGAGTGAAAATTTGCCTTTGGTGTATTGCGGATCGGCGCCCGGCAGCGTGTTCCGGGTATCAGCCCCGAACAGTGTGGTGCCTTTTTCCGCCGATAACGATGTGCTGATAACGCCGCCCGGCACCAGAATCAGCCCGGTGTAACCGGCTTCGGCAACACTCAGGGACGGGCTGCTGACACCAATCAGGGTTTCATTAAGGTAGTTGCGGCTGCGTTTATATGTCATTTGTGCCATCAGCGAATCAATCCGTGACCGGTTACGGAAGATGACATAATCTGCCCGCAATGCGGCCTGGGCGCTGTCCCCGCGCAGAATGACGTGCTGATAACGCAGTGCCTGATTGATCCGGTAACGGGAGATACTGCCGTAAGTGCTGATGGTCAGTGCGCCGTAAGGTACGGAATAGAACAGCATGCCGGAGCGGCTGTAACGTGCTGCCGGGTTGTCTGTTGTGGCAGAGCCGCTCAGGCTGACAAAATCGGACAATCCGGCCGGGCTGTCAGCGGTGACGGCGGCACGGATCACATTGCGTCCGGTACTTTTCTGCCCGTAATTATCCGCACTGAGAGAGAAACCGGCCGGGGTGCCGCGCTGATTAACCAGGCGGATCACTGATCCTCCGGGTGTGCTGCCGGGCAGAATATCCATCGTCACATGATTCGATTTCAGGCGGTTCGCCTGATCCAGCCCCTGTTCCAGTTCGGTAATTTTCAGCGATTTACCGATCAGAGAGGGAAACAGCAGAGACGTGTTAACGCCGCGATCCGCGCCGTCAAACTGCTCTATCGTCCCTTCTGTCACCCCGATCCCCAGCTCGTGATAATCATTGACCGGCAGAAAGCGGACCCGCGCGGTGATATAGCCTTTATCCAGATACCGCGCCATCAGTTCCGCCACCAGCCCGTTAATATCCCGGCTGCGGATGCAGTCTTCAGGTAATGATGAGAGTGAACGGAGATCATCCTGAGATAACAGTGTGATCCCGGTGAGATACACACCACTGACCGGCAGACAATGTTCATTCTCTGCCGCACGCAACAGCGGCTCTGCGGGGGTGATCGTTGACTGCGGCTTGCTCAGCTGCCGCCGGGTCTGCTGCTCCAGCAGGTCGCTGGCCTGTTGTGCGGCATCCTGCATCGCCCGGCGCGAGGCATCAGCGCCCGGGTTTTCCGCAGCGGAAGGGAAAGGTGCGGCATATAATGGCGGGCAAAAAAACAGCCCTGATAATAGTATGCGGCGTAATAATGTCTGCAGTTTGGTCAATTCGTCTTACTTATCCTTTGCGTCAGTTACCGCCGCAGCGGACAGAAAATGCCGGTTTTCTCCGGTATGGCACCGGATGAAAAAAAGCCGCGCTTTTATCTGTTATCGGCAGAAATAAGAAAAACTTAACTGACAGGATATAAAACGGCGTCCGCCCGGCGGGCAGACGCAGAAAACAGGCGGATTATTTATGGCAGGCAGGTTTGCTGTGACGACAGCCGGAGAGATGATCGATAATCGGACATTCCGCACTATCATCCCCGGGGCAGGATTCCGCCAGCGCCAGCAGGCGGTCACGGATAGCAGTGAGCTCCGTAATGGTTTTCTCAATCTGCTTCACTTTACCCAGCGTCGCGGATTTTACATCCGCCGCATGGCGGTTCGGATTACGGAACAGCGATAACAGTTCGCGGCACTCATCCAGCGTGAAACCGACCTCTTTTGCCTGACGCAGCAGTGTCAGTTCATCGACATGCCGTTCACTGAAATACCGGTATCCGTTTTCACCCCGTTCCGGGGGTGTGATCAAAGATTTATCTTCGTAAAAACGGATCGCTTTTGGCGTTAAACCCGTTTTTTGTGCAATATCGCTGATATTCATAACTTCTCCTTGACCTTACCCTTGAGGGAAGGTTTACCATCATCGTAAATCAAAATTCCCGTTCCCCCGAACAGAATTTTTTCTTTTACGCCGTGTGTTGTTCTGCGGCGTGATGATGCGAAACATGTAAGGAAAAAAAGTATGGCAAATACAACTATTCTTGCGTTACAGGGGCTGTCCTGCGGACATTGCACCGGCAGTGTCAAAAAAGCACTCGACGCCCGTCCTGATGTTGAATCTGCGGTGGTCACCCTTGATTTCGCCAAAGTGACCGGCGATGCGGATGCACAATCCCTTATCAAAACTATCGAAGAAGCCGGTTATGAAGCACAGATTGCAGACAAGCCCGGTACAATTTTACAGCTTTCCGGGCTGAATTGTATGAAATGTGCCGCGAAAACGCAAAGTGCATTAGAAGCAGTTGAGGGTGTTGCCGCTGCGGTGGTTGATACCAAAGAAGCAAAAGTGTACGGCAGCGCTGATGCACAAACCTTAATCAGCGCGGTGGAAGCCGCCGGTTATCAGGCTGTGGTGGCGGGAGAAACCCCGTCCCCAAAATCTGAACCGCTGACGTTGCCTCAGACTGAGCCGGCGGCAGCGGAGCATTGCGATATTCCGGCCACACCGGATAACACCCCTGCTATGCCTGAGATAGAGGAAGACGACGACAGTCTCTCCTTCCTGCTCGACGGCATGACCTGTGCGAGCTGCGTCAGCAAAGTACACAAAGCGCTGCTCAGTGTGGACGGCGTGGAGAACGCCCGTGTTAACCTCGCGGAGCGCAGTGCGCTGGTCACCGGTCACGCCTCTGCGGATGCGCTGATCGCCGCCGTGGAGAAAGCCGGTTACGGTGCGGAGCTGATTCAGGATGATGCCAAACGCCGTGAGCGTCAGCAGGAAGTTGCTGTCGCCAATATGAAACGGTTCCGCTGGCAGGCAGCACTGGCGCTGGCTGTCGGTATTCCGGTGATGATCTGGGGAATGATCGGCGACAATATGATGCTGACCCCAGCAAATAACAATATCTGGCTGACTATCGGGATCGTCACTCTGGCGGTGATGATTCTGGCGGGCGGGCATTTCTACCGCAGCGCCTGGCAATCCCTGAAAAACGGCAGTGCGACGATGGATACTCTGGTGGCGCTCGGCACCGGTGCCGCGTGGCTCTATTCCATCACGGTAAACCTCTGGCCGGACGTGTTCCCGCCGCAGGCGCGTCACCTCTATTATGAGGCCAGTGCCATGATCATCGGTCTGATAAACCTGGGTCATATGCTGGAGCAGCGCGCCCGCCAGCGCTCCTCAAAAGCACTGGAGCGTCTGCTGGATCTGACACCGCCGACCGCACGGGTCGTCACACCGGACGGTGAAAAAGATGTCCCGCTGGCGGATGTGCAGCCGGGTATGATCCTGCGCCTGACCACCGGTGACCGCGTGCCGGTCGATGGTGAGATCACACAGGGTGAAGTGTGGATGGATGAGGCAATGCTGACCGGGGAACCGATCCCGCAGCAAAAAACCACCGGCGATATTGTTTCCGCCGGAACCACCGTGCAGGACGGCACCGTGCTGTTCCGTGCTGCCGCCGTCGGCAGTAAAACCACGCTGGCGCGCATCATTAAACTGGTGCGCCAGGCACAGAGCAGCAAACCGGAAATCGGTCAGCTGGCCGATAAAATCTCAGCTGTCTTTGTACCGGTTGTGGTGGTTATCGCTCTGATCGCCGGTGCCGTCTGGTACTTCTTCGGCCCGGCACCGCAGATAACCTATGCGCTGGTAATTATTACCACGGTACTGATTATCGCCTGTCCGTGTGCACTGGGGCTGGCAACACCGATGTCGATTATTTCCGGTGTCGGACGCGCCGCTGAGTTTGGTGTACTGGTGCGGGATGCGGATGCATTACAGCAGGCAAGCACCCTGGACACCATTGTTTTCGACAAAACCGGAACACTGACCGAAGGTATGCCGCAGGTAACGGAGATCCACACCTTCAACGGATTCAGTGACGATGATGTTCTGCGTCTCGCGGCAGCGCTGGAAAGCGGTTCTAATCACCCGCTGGCCCGCGCTATCACTGAACGGGCAAAAGAGCTGACACTGCCGTCTGTCACGCAGTTCCGCACCCTTGCCGGTATGGGGATCAGCGGGGAGTCTGAAAACCGGACACTGCTGCTGGGTAACCATGCGCTGATGCAGGCACAAAATATCAGCACTGCCGGCGAAGCGGATGCATTGGTGCAGTCACAGGCCGGTAAAGGCGTGACCCCGGTGATGCTGGCGGTTGACGGCAAAATCGCGGCAATACTTTCCATCCGTGATCCGCTGCGTGAGGACAGTGTCAGTGCGCTGGCGCGTCTGCACAAACAGGGATACCGCCTGGTGATGCTGACCGGCGATAATGAAGTGACCGCACGGGCTATCGCTAAAGAAGCCGGGATTGATGAAGTGATCGCCGGTGTACTGCCCGACGGTAAAGCCGCTGCCATTGAAAAATTGCAGCAGGCCGGACGCCGTGTCGCAATGGTCGGCGATGGTATCAACGATGCACCGGCGCTGGCACGGGCCGATGTGGGGATCGCCATGGGCGGCGGCAGTGATATCGCCATCGAAACCGCGGCTATCACCCTGATGCGTCACAGCCTGCATGGTGTGGCCGATGCCGTGGCAATTTCGAAAGGGACACTGCGTAACATGAAGCAGAACCTGCTGGGTGCCTTTATTTATAACACTCTCGGGATACCGATTGCTGCCGGGGTGCTGTTCCCGTTCACCGGCACCCTGCTCAACCCGGTCGTGGCAGGAGCAGCTATGGCGCTGTCATCCATTACCGTGGTCAGCAACGCCAACCGGCTGTTACGCTTTAAACCAAAAGATTAATCACTGACCTGATAAGGGAGCGAATAATTCGCTCCCTTGAGATTGCTGACAAAGCAGGATAAAACGTGGTTTTTCCTGCTTTGTGTTATCAGCCGAAAATCAATAAATTGATTTTTCTGGTTTATTTTTACAACCTCTGCCGGTCGTCGCCAACCCCTGCGGGTTTGGCGACGGCCTGACGGGAGCGAATACTTCGCTCCCTTATTTTTTTCTTACTGATTAACCGGATCTTACGTAACAGGGTTGAAAAAAACATGCGGTTGCAGTCAACTAGGGTATCGTTTCACGACAGGAGTCGTCATGAAAACACTGTTCCGCCGGCTGAAAGATTACCTTATCCCGCCTGATCCGCAGGGTGGCTGTACCTGGCCCTCTATCGACCTTACACTCCCCGGGGATATCTCGCTGCACCTGGTCGGCAGTATTCATATGGGTTCGGAAACGATGTATCCGCTGCCCGGTCCGCTGCTGGAAAGAATCAACCGCGCCGACGGCCTGATTGTGGAAGCTGATATCACCCGTCCGGCACCACCGTTCCCCGGACAAGACCCGGAGCATCCCCGTCTGCCGGTAAGTGAGCGCTTACCGGAGCACCTGAGGGACGACTACCGCCGGTACTGTGAGGAGCAGCGCCAGCCGGTGCAGACCCTTGATACCCTGCCCGCCTGGCAGGTTGCCCTGATCCTTCAGTCAGCCCAGGCACAAAGTCTAGGGCTGCGGCCGCATTACGGGATTGACTATCAGATGCTCAATGCCGCTCACGGGCAGAATATCCCTGTTTTTGAGCTGGAGGGTACACAGGCGCAGATGCAGATGCTGCTGGATTTCCCGGATGAAGGACTGAGCCTGCTGGAAGATACCCTGGCCTACTGGCATGACAATGCACGGGCACTGCAGATTATGCTCGGCTGGTGGCTGGATTACCGGCCGGAAAAACTCGCACAGCCGCTGCCAGCTACCTTCAGCGAGCAGACGTATCAGCATCTGATGATCAGCCGCAATGACGCCTGGAAAACCCGGCTAACGCAACTGCCGCCCGGCAATTATGTGGTGGCTGTCGGTGCGCTGCATATTTACGGCGACCATAATCTGCCGTCCATTTTGTGTTAAACTGGCAGGCCTTGTGACACTGCCGTCTGAATTATCTGCAAGGAAAGACCTATGACACCGGCTGTAAAACTTCTGGAAAAAAACCGGATTTCATTCACCCTCCATCCGTACGAACATGATCCGAATGATCATAATTTCGGTGATGAAGCGGTCCGCAAACTCAATCTCGATGCCCGTCAGGTATATAAAACCCTGCTGGTGGCACTTAACGGCGATAATAAACATCTCGCTGTGGCCGTCACCCCGGTATCAGAACAGCTTGATCTAAAAGCAGTGGCCAAAGCCCTTGGTGTGAAGAAAGCAGAAATGGCCGACCCGGTGAATGCACAGAAAGTCACCGGTTATCTGGTGGGCGGGATCAGCCCGCTGGGACAGAAAAAACGCCTGCCGACCCTGATTGATGAGGGCGCACAGGAGTTTGCCACTATTTTTGTTTCCGGCGGTAAACGCGGCCTGGATATCGAACTGGCACCGCAGGATCTGGCGAAAGTGCTGGACGGGAAATTTGCCCCGGTAGCGAAACGGGACTGATATACCGGATAAATATCCTCCGGCCCGTCCGGGAGGTTTGTGTACAATAAAAAACCGGGATTCACATCACACCCCGGTTTTTTAAGGCCGTCATAAACAATTATTTGTTTTTATAAATAATTTCGCCTTTCGGTTCATAATCTGCCGCTTTCAGCGGAGAATGGGCTTCAATATAGCCTTTCAGCACTTCCGCATCGACAAAACCGGTACTCACATATCCCGGATGCGTATCAATTTTCGGATAACCATCCCCGCCGATCGCATTGAAGTTCAGTGTCGCCATACGGTAGGTTTTTGCCGGATCAAGCGGTTTGCCGTCAATCGTCACATCACTCACCGAGCCGTCTTTATTCAGTGTCAGTCCCACATTATAAAACTGCGCGTAAGCCCCTGAATCAGTTTTCATATTGGCGACGGCGGTCAGATACGGCAGTACTTCGCTGCCTTTGAAATCGACATACACCAGTTCATTGGCAAACGGCTGTACTTTCAGCACATGTTTATAGGTAATATCACCCGGTTCGATAGAATCACGCACACCACCGCCGCTCATAATGGCAAAATCGGCATTCGCCCGCTCTTTTTGTGCGGACAACAGCAGATGTCCCATGCTGGTCTGTTCAAAACGGACTTTGCTGCGGTCACCTTCCAGTTTGCTGTCAACCGACCCGACTTTAATATTAAGCTGCTCATTGCCCTTTTCCTGATACGGTGTCAGCAGTTTCAGCATGTCGGGGTTTTCGGTAATTTCACTGGTGTAATACACCCGCTCTGATGAACCATCCTCTTTGGTGACTTTTTTCTTCAGATTCACCGGGATAAGCTGATAGTGCTTCAGCGTGAATTCACCGTTGCGGAACTGAAAATCTGCCCGTCCCACATATTTACCCCATTCATGTGCCTGTACAATCCAGGTGCCGTTCTGGTTATCCGGCGCACACGGAGTGCCGGGTACGTAATCGGCAATTTTGTAATTTTTATTTTCCGGCTGCATACAGACCGGGTCCTGTGAGTGACCACCCACAATCATATCCAGATAACCGGCCGGCAGACTGCGTGCCATTTCGACATCGCCCGGGGCATTGGAGCCGTGATTGCTGTCATCGTAGTGACCCATATGGGTGGCGGCGATAATAATGTCCGGTTTCTCCGCTTCACGGAGTGTTTCAACCACTTTTTTCGCTTCTTCTGCCGGGACGCGGAATTCCGTATCCGGGAAATTACCCGGATTACCGATTTTCGCCGTATCGTCCGTTGTCAGACCAATCACCGCGATTTTCACACCTTGTTTGTCAAACACCGCATACGGTTTAAACAGACGTTCACCGGTGCTTTTCTTATAAATATTGGCGGACAGGAACGGGAACGTGGCCCATTTTTCCTGAGTGCGCAGTGTTTCAAGCGGATTATCAAACTCGTGATTTCCCAGCGCCATTGCGTCGTAACCGACCAGGTTCATTCCTTTGAAATCCGGCTCGGCATTCTGTAAATCAGATTCCGGCACGCCGGTGTTAATATCGCCGCCGGAGAGCAGCAACAGTGATCCGCCTTTCTCTTCCACCTCTTTACGGATGCCGTCCACCAGAGTTTTCTGGGCGGATAAACCATATTCGCCGTGATCGTTCTGCCAGAAATGACCATGGTGATCATTAGTGTGCAGAATAGTGATGTCGTAGGTTTTATCTTTTTCCCAGGCATTCGCCAGCGCCGGAAAAAGAACTGCGGATACCGCCAGCGCGCAGGCTGCGGTTTTCAGTCTGAATGTCATGGTCATTCCCTGTATGTCTGAATGATGATACCGGTACAGAAGCTGCTCCCGCCGGCGTTCTGCTGAAAGTATGATGAAAATTCACAAATTTTTACACCAGATATGATAAATACAGCAAAAAAATGAGACATCACTCAATGTTTTGTCATTTATTTCAGCCGCACGAATGCGATAACACATCCTTAAAAAATCGTTAAATATCAATATTCAACCAAATTAAATCGGGCGTTTCTTATCCGTACTCAGGTGCTGTTATTTTATTCTCCCCGGACATTATGATGCGATTACCGGTATAAACACCACGGTTAAACACGTAATTTTCTGGTCAATTTTACAGATACCGCAAAATCGGCATCAAAAACAGATTAAACACACTCAATCATTTGTTAAATAACGACAAAGAAAACACAAAACAAAATCGATTCAGGTGAGAACATATGACCGGATGCGGAGAATAACCTGAAAACAACCGGCATTTCACATTATCAACTGCCAAATGCCGTTTTTTACATAATCAGTTATATTTTTAACGCGATTTATGTCACGAAAACATGTATTATATTTATAGCTAACCAACATCCGTTCACACCACTAATCAAAAGGAGAATGAAAAAAGTGCACTCAACGCCTCTTATCACAACTATTGTTGGCGGTCTCGTTCTCGCTTATTTACTTGGTATGTTAGCGCAGCGGTTAAAGATTTCCCCGTTAGTGGGTTATCTGGCGGCGGGTGTGTTAGCGGGTCCTTTTACCCCGGGATTTGTTGCCGATGCCTCTCTGGCACCGGAACTGGCAGAAATCGGGGTTATTCTGCTGATGTTCGGGGTCGGGCTTCATTTTTCACTGAAAGATCTGCTGGCGGTTAAAAATATCGCTATTCCCGGCGCTATCTGTCAGATAGCTGTCGCCACTATTCTGGGTCTCGGCCTTTCCGGGCTGTTCGGCTGGGGATTATTTACCGGGATCGTATTTGGTCTGAGCTTATCCACAGCGAGTACCGTGGTGCTGCTGCGCGCCCTGGAAGAGCGGCAACTGATAGAGAGCCAGCGCGGTCAGATAGCTATCGGCTGGCTGATTGTGGAAGATCTCGCCATGGTATTAACCCTGGTGCTGTTACCCGCAGCGGCCTCTATCATCAATAATCCGGAAGCCAGTGCCAGCACATCAGAACTGCTGATGAGCCTTGCCGTCACTATCGGTAAAGTAGTGGCATTTATCCTGATTATGATTTTTATCGGCCGCCGCGTGATCCCGTGGTTGCTCGCCAGAACAGCGGCCACCGGTTCACGGGAGCTGTTTACCCTGGCGGTACTGGTGCTGGCACTGGGTATTGCTTATGCCGCCGTTGCGCTGTTTGATGCCTCGTTTGCTCTCGGTGCATTCTTTGCCGGTATGGTGCTCAATGAGTCAGAACTCAGCCACCGGGCCGCACAGGACACTCTGCCGCTGCGTGATGCCTTCGCAGTGCTGTTCTTTGTCTCTGTCGGGATGCTGTTTGACCCGATGGTGCTGATCAACCACCCGCTCGGCGTACTGGGTGTGCTGGCGATTATTATCATCGGTAAATCTGCTGCCGCTCTGCTGCTGGTGAGGATGTTCGGCCATAACCGGCGGACAGCCCTGACTGTTGCCGTCAGCCTTGCGCAAATCGGGGAGTTCGCCTTTATCCTCGCCGGAATGGGCGTCACGCTGGAGGTTCTCAACCGCCAGGCCAATGACCTGATCCTGGCCGGTGCGATAGTCTCTATCATGCTCAACCCGGTACTGTTCACCCTGCTCGACCGTTATCTGGAAAAAACCGAAACGCCGGAAGAGCAGCAGGAAGAAGAAACGCTGGAAGAGATCACTCAGGTGCCGGTCAATATCTGCGGTCATACCATCGTTGTCGGTTACGGACGCGTCGGTGCGATGCTGGCGGACAAACTGCATAATAAAGGTTATCCGGTTGTGGTGGTGGAAGATACCCGCGCCCGTTTTGAAGAGCTGGCTGAACGCGGTTACCCTTCCGTGATGGGGAATGCGGTGGCACAGGATGTACTGGAACTTGCCCGCGCCGATTGTGCCAGTTCCCTGCTGCTGACAATCCCGAACGGCTATGAAGCCGGTGAGATTGTGGCCAAAGCCCGCGCCATGAACGCACATATGACAATTATTGTCCGCGCACATTATGACGACGAGCGTACCTATATTATGGAGCGCGGTGCAAACCGTGTGGTGATTGGTGAATTTGAAATCGCCCGTGCGATGAGCACGCTGCTGGCGGAAAATCAGACTGACCATGAATTCGGCTGCCCGGTCAGTATCAATCCGGTGGCAGAAACTGCGCCGGAAACAGAAACGGAAGGCCGCTCACTGCATGATATGCTGCGCAAACCGGAAACAGATGCCACTCCGGAGAATCAGAACCCGCATCCGTCGGCATAATCTGTTTTAACCTGCTGAAATACAAGCCCGGTCAGCGAACCGGGCTTTTTTATGTACACATAAAAAATCCTGCCGGAGCAGGATTTATATCAGAGGATAATAAACAGGTACTCAGTCACTGAATACCATTATTTGTGCAGCTCTGCCGTCATAATCATATTATCAGTCGTACGGAAAATAAAATATAATATAATATAAACACCGGATAAAATTGATTCCATTATGTTATTTCACAATATTTGTTACATTTTAATTGATAATTAACATAGTAATTATTAATTTTATTAAATTACCTGAGAATAGTCAGTATCCCATCAGGCGAAAATATAATAATATCTATCATCATCATGAGTTTTAAGAAATACACACCATAAAAAATCGTCACCACCTTGCTCCTGAGGAGGCGCTATGCCTGATTCTGGTCAGTATTTTATTGCAGTGCTACTGAGTTTTGTGAATATTATATATTTCAGAAAGATAATACTAAAACAAAAAATAATAAATAGAGTTATTATATCTGTAATTGTATCAACGCTATTTGTTACATTGTTTCCTCTTTTAAAGGCAAGTGTATTAAAAGAGATATATTTTAATTTTTCATTTTACACAGATATTAATTATTCTATCTCGGTTATTACAGGGAGTGTTATTAATCTGATCTCACTATGGGTATCAGATTCTGTAAAAAGGATTAAATAATATAAAGTTATTAGCTAAACATAACACCTGAGCAGATGGAAATGTACAGAAATTATTTTAATTCGCAGAACTAAACATCAGCTGCAAGCCCGGTCTGACCGGGCTTTTTTATGTGCATATATAAAAAATCCTGCCGGAGCAGGATTGATATCAGAGGATAATAAACAGGTACTCAGTCACTGGATGCCATTATTTGTGCAGTTCTGCCGTCATAATCACATTATCAGTCGTACGGGCGCTGGTGATGGTATAACCGGAAGCTCCGCTTTCCTGTGCTTTTTCAGCAATTTTTGCTTCAGCTGATGTCAGTGTGTCACTGGTGACAGAAACGGATTCAGCAGAAGCCGCAAAGGAAAACAGTGTCAGAGCAGAAGCGGTAATCAGTGTTTTTACAGTATTCATGGTCATTTCCTTGTTACATTCAATAAGGGGTATATTTCATCTGGCAAGCCTCTCTTGCCGGGAATGACCAAAGCTTAAACCTCAACATAACCTGAGGTTAAAGCGAATTTTTCACCTCAACTTCATCAGTAAAGTTGATGATGCCGATGTGTAACACGGATTATTTGTTATTGCCCATAAAAAACGCCGGAAAATTCCGGCGATTATCTGTCAGTTGTTGTTATCAGCGTTCCCAGTATGACTCTTCCAGGCTGTCTTCCCGGTCCGGTAATCCTTTGGTCAGACGCGGTGAGTGCTGGATCAGTACCTGATAGCTGACACGGTTGGCATATTTGCAGATCTGAGCCAGTGAGGAGTATGTCAGATAGCGGCGCTGATGCTTACTGGAGTTCGGGATATTCATCCGGTGATAGCTGTTAGCCGTAATATCATGCAGTAAGGCAGATAATGCACCATCACCGGCACCGTTGGTGTTCATAATCTTGTCCGGACCGCCCATATAGGGTTCGATATGGGAATAGACCCGTGCGGCGTCCTGACAATCTTTCCGGCGCATTGCACGGCTGAATTCATAACGGTTAAATTCGGCCAGCGCCCCCGGCAATAACGGGTGGGTGGTTTCGCGCATAAATTCTTTTTCTGAATAACCCGCCATATATAAACCGGCAGGGCCTGCGGTACACAATACCAGATCCACCCAGTCCAGCGCTTTATCTGATGCCAGCAGCGGATCGGTAAAGCCGGTCAGTGCCAGCGCCTCTTCTTCATTCATTGCCAGCACAGAAATGTTTTCTGCGAGGAAATCACACCACCACTGCGGATCTTCTGCGATCACATGTTTGGTTCCCAGTGTCAGGATCACCGGCACATCATGTTTTTTGGCGTACTCAATAGCTTTCATGGTGGCATCCGGCATCGGTTCGCCCGGTTTGCAGCGCACCAGATAGGCGGTCAGCACCAGTGCGGAGGCTTCCGCAATAATCTCTTCCGGAATGCTTTCCGGACGCAGCTGGTTCATCAGCCCGGGGCTGATGGCAAATGTCCGCTCACCGTTTTCACTGATCAGGGTGAAACAGCGGCCAATCGGGCCGTCAACACCCTGTAAATAGTTGAGATCCATGCGGCTGGATGTATTGCACAGATAATAATAGGCATAACTGCCAATCCGGATATTATTACACATCGTGCCCAGCAGTACGGAACGGTCATCAGCCAGTACGGAGTAGTTATGAAGGGTATTTCCGATGGTGCCGCCGGCAAATTCATGGGTGATCAGCGAGCGCTCAATCAGCTCACGATACAGCTCTTCAGCCACATCATCCTCAATAACCAGCGAATGCCCGCGGCTGAGCTGATAACGGCGGATAAAATCATCATCCACATTGGCTTCAATATCCACCAGCGTCTGATCAATACCGACGATATATGCGCGGGTATTTTCATCATCTTTCATCAGCTGGACGGGCTGTAATAACGGGTCACGCAGGCTGACCGGGAAGTAGTGTTTGGATTTGCGTCTGCCGGGGAATTTCATAAAGGTTCATGGCCGGAAAAAAAGATGCCGTATTTTATCATAACCAAAAAGAGAATGTGAGCGGACAGAACCCTTAATGCCCGCTCAACCGGAAACTATGCTGATTTTTTTCTGTTAACAAACATATTCCATGCAAAAACTGCCATCACAGAGAGGATAAACCCTAAAAAGGCAGATGCAATAAGATACATTTTAGCACCGGGGCCGTCTTTCACCACCGGCAGAGCCGGGGATTCGGTCACGGTAAACGGAACAATATCCACAGAGAACGGCGCGATGCTTTTGATACTCTTCAGTGTATAGGCTCTGTCCAGAAGATCTGCATCCACCGCCGGTAAATCTAATGCTTTCAGTGAATTTGTCATCTGCATAATTGCAGGGCGGCCCATCGCACTGTAAGCCGCAACCGGATCAGCTTCCGGATTCTGAGGCGGAACAGATGCTGTCGCCGGTGCAATGCGTTCTGCCGCTTCCAGGTAAGCCAGAGTCTGTTCACGCTGATGCTCTGCTTTGACCAGCGCCACACTATACTGGCTCTGACCGGCACTCAGTGCAGCAGCCAGGTTTTCCTGTAACTGCATCTGCATGACGTTCTGGCTGTATTGCGCGGTGTAATCGAGATAATCCGATAACATCCGCTGCGCTGTCTGCGGATCAGCCGCAGTGAACGTCACCTCGGCAGTGGCCGGTTTCAGGATATCGCCATCGGTCTTTTTAAAACCAAAAGTACCGGAAGCCGCGGTATCGCCCGGTAAGCTCAGAAATGATTTCTGCACTGACGGTGCCTGCCAGACAGTACTGAAAACATTGAACGCCGCAGGCAGATCCGAGACGGCTGACACATTGAGTGCGTTCATCTGCAAGCGAATTTTATTCAGCTCAGGCATATCACGCAGCTCTGTTGCCGTCACTTCCGCGGTACTGGTCCACTTTTGCGGCAGTATTTTGGAAACACCAAAACCGGCTGCGGCGAACAATACGGTCACAATGACGATAAAAACTTTATAGCGGTATAACAGTTTCAGAAGATCAATAATATCGATCTCGTCATTATTAAGGTTCACTGAACCCTTCTCACTCACCATGTCCATAGCACCCGTTCTGTTTGCGATGAAATATCAAATTTCACTTAAAATCAGCAATAATATCTGTCAATTTTAAGCCAATTAATTGTTACATGTTTAATGTTAACATTAATTCCTTAAAATTCTACGCATAACAGTGGTATATTTCGGACTATTCCAGATTGGAACGCAAAAAAACTAGCCTACCAGCTCGTGTAATAGTTTTATATGAATATCATCATCATTCAGCGATTCAATGTAATGATATTCCTCCCCTCCGGAAGATAAAAAGAACCCTTTATTCTGTTCCTTAATCTCTTCTAATGTCTCAAGGCAGTCAGCCGAAAATCCCGGACACATCACCTGAACAGACCTTACTCCTCCTAAGGGTAATCCCTTCATTGTTTCATCCGTATAAGGCGTCAGCCACGGCTCCCGGCCAAAGCGGGATTGATAAGTGTGCATGATATGTTCAGCCGGGAAACGGAGCCGCTCCCGCAGTAATGCCGTTGTTGCCTCACATTCTGCCGGATAAATATCCCCCTCTTCCGCATAGCGGACAGGAATACCGTGATAGGACAAGATCAGCCGGTCCGGCTCCCCGTGCTCCGCAAAAGCCGCCTCCGCCGATTGTGCCAGCGCCTCAATATAGAGCGGATGCGTCGCATAACTGCGGATAAAATTGAGTGACGGAAAGGTCCGGCGGCGTTTAAAGATATCTGCCAGCCCGTCAAACACCGCACCGGTGGTTGAGCAGGAATACTGCGGATACAGCGGCAGGACATCCAGATGCGTCACGCCCTGCTCCAGCAGAGTATCAACAGCGGATTCCAGCGATGGCGAACCATAGCTCATTCCCAGCGCCACCGGTGTACCCGGCAACTGTGCAGCCAGTGCTGCCTGCTGACGGCGGCTGTACACCAGCAGCGGAGAACCCTCCTCCATCCAGATCGACTGATACAGCTTCGCCACACGCGGTGAGCGGAACGGCAGCACAATGCCGCGTAAAATACACTGCCAGAGCAGCGGAGAGACATCCACCACACGCGGGTCACTCAGAAACTGCTTCAGATAGCGTTTTACCGCCGGGGTTTCCGGCGCATCCGGAGTGCCTAAGTTAACCAGTAAAACGCCGCGTTTGTGTTGATTTGTCATCAGAAAATCCTGTCAGCAACTAGAATGATTGTCAGGGTAATGTATTGTTAGTAATGATTCTTATTCTTTTCTGCCATGTTCTTCATGTTCTTCATCCTTTTGTCCGCAGGTTCGTTGGCTGCTCTCTGTCACCCCGGTCACATACTGATGTATGCTCCCGGTGTGCCGCAGATCAGGATAAAAAAAGGCAGCCGTTTGGCTGCCTGACAGAAATAAGTGCCGGATTAACCCAGGATACGGGCTAATTCCTGACTGACTTCGCTTACCGGACGGGTGCCGTCAATACGGTTGTATTTCACGTCACTCATCTGAGCTTCTTTCTGATAGTACTCAATCAGTGGTGCAGTCAGCTGATGGTATTCCACCAGACGCTTACGGACGGTTTCTTCCTGATCATCTTTACGGATGGTCAGCTCTTCACCGGTCACGTCGTCTTTATTTTCTGTCTTCGGCGGATTGTATTTTACATGATACACACGGCCTGAGCCTGCGTGCACGCGGCGGCCGATAATACGGTCAACGATAATGTCATCCGGAACATCGAATTCCAGAACGAAATCAACGGTGATACCGGCTTCTTTCATTGCATCTGCCTGCGGAATGGTACGCGGGAACCCGTCCAGCAGGAAGCCGTTACGGCAGTCATCCTGTTTGATGCGCTCTTTAACCAGTGCGATAACTAATGCGTCAGTCACTAATTTGCCGTTGTCCATCAGTTCTTTTGCCTGGAGACCCAATTCACTGCCGGATTTCACTGCTGCACGCAGCATGTCACCCGTCGAGATCTGAGGGATCCCGTATTTTTCCATGATAAACTGAGCCTGAGTCCCTTTACCGGCGCCCGGAGCGCCGAGCAGAATAATACGCATTGCGTAAACCCCTTGCTGGTTGCTTTTTTATAATTCGGATAAAAACAAGCTACCATACCATTTGTCAGGGTATGGACTCAAGAAAAGCGGGGAAACTCTCCCGTTCGTTTTTACTGATTTCAATGAAAAAACCACATGATTATCATGAAATCATGTGGTTTTTAAGCGGGTTATGCGCGATTGCGCTCACCCGGCGCGGGAACGCCTGTTTTTAGCCTAATAACAGACTATTCATCCGGGAAACGAATTCGTTCGGATCTTCCAGGGTTCCGCGTTCAACAAACAGTGCCTGATCGAGCAGCAGATTGATCCAGTCGGCAAAGCGGCTTTCGTCCTGCTGATCTGCGGCCAGTTTCACCAGCGGATGCTCCGGGTTCAGCTCAAAGTTATATTTCACTTCCGGTGCCTGCTGACCGGCTGCGGCGAACAGTTTCGCCATCTGCGTACTCATATCATCCGCATCAGTGGTCACAATCGCCGGCGTTGACGTCAGACGGTGTGTCAGTTTCACTTCTTTCACACGGTCACCGAGCAGTGTTTTCACACGATCAATAAACGGCGCCAGCTCTTTGTCTGCTTCTTCTTTCGCTGCCGGATCTTCATCCGCCAGTTTTTCCAGCGATTCATCCGCCTTGCTGACAGACTGGAAGGTTTTACCATCAAATTCATTGAGGTAATTCATCATCCACTCATCGATACGATCGGAGAGCAGCAGTACTTCAATGCCTTTCTTACGGAATAACTCCAGATGCGGGCTGTTTTTCGCCGCTGCATAGCTGTCTGCGGTGATGTAGTAAATTTTTTCCTGACCTTCCGCCATGCGGGAAACATAATCCGCCAGGGAAACGGTCTGTGCGGAGCTGTCTTCTTTCGTGCTGGCAAAACGCAGCAGTTTGGCGATCAGTTCCGCATTGGTGCTGTCCTCACCCGGGCCTTCTTTCAGAACCAGACCGAACTGCTGCCAGAAAGTCTGGTATTTTTCAGCATCATTATTCGCCAGTTTCTCCAGCATCTGCAGAACACGTTTGGTCAGTGCACTGCGCAGGCTGCGGGTCACAGCGCTGTCCTGTAAAATTTCACGGGAGACGTTCAGCGGCAGATCATTCGAATCTATCAGACCGCGCACAAAGCGCAGGTAGTTCGGCATGAACTGTTCCGCATCATCCATAATAAAGACGCGCTGGACATACAGGCTCAGGCCGCGGCGCTGATCGCGGTGCCACAGGTCAAACGGTGCCACGGACGGGATATAGAGCAGGCTGGTGTACTCCTGCTTCCCTTCCACTCGGTTATGCGCCCATGTCAGCGGATCAGCGAAATCATGGGAGAGATGCTTGTAAAACTCATTATATTCTTCATCACTGATGTCGTTCTTATTGCGCGTCCACAGTGCCTGAGCTTTGTTGATTTTTTCCCAGATGACAGTACCGTCTTCTTCATTTTTGCTTTCGATTTCCACCGGCAGCGCGATATGGTCAGAATACTTGCCGATAACCGAGCGCAGACGCCAGTCATCCAGGAACTCGTCTTCCCCTTCACGGAAATGCAGAGTGATTTCAGTACCGCGTGAATCCTTGTGGGTTTTGGCGATAGAGTAATCCCCTTCCCCTTCAGACTCCCAGAACACCGCCTGGTCAGACGGCACACCCGCCGCACGGGTGATAACAGTGACTTTGTCCGCCACGATAAAGGCAGAATAGAACCCCACCCCGAACTGGCCGATCAGCTGGCTGTCTTTTGCCGCGTCGGAGCCGAGTGATTCCAGGAATGCTTTGGTGCCGGATTTGGCAATCGTACCCAGATTGTCGATGACTTCATCGCGGGTCATCCCGATACCGTTATCACTGATGGTCAGTGTACGCTTTTCTTTATCAGCGGACAGACGGACATGCAGATCACCATCGTTTTCATACAGTGAACTGTCAGATAAGGCACGGAAACGCAGCTTATCGGCCGCATCAGAGGCGTTGGAGATAAGCTCGCGCAGGAAAATTTCTTTGTTGGAATAAAGTGAGTGGATCATTAACTGCAGAAGTTGTTTTACTTCTGACTGAAAACCACGGGTTTCTTGTTCTTGCAGACTCATGAATAACCTCAGACTGACTTATCAACGAAAAAAAACAGGATAAAAATCAGGTGGGGCCGGTCTTCAGATTTTCAAGGCAAACGGGGAATTTTTTGTGACAATTCTGAGGAAAAGTGACAGACGGCGCAGGCCGTCTGTCCGGGTAACAGGCAGAAACCGCCGTCAGTAATCGCTGTTGTAACGGATTTTCTGACGTCCGGCGATGGAGTGGGACAAGGTTGTGCCATCCACCATTTCCAGTTCGCCCCCGACCGGTACGCCGTGAGCGATACGGCTGGCTGAAACATCATACTGCGCGCACATTTCCGCAATATAATTGGCCGTCGCTTCCCCTTCCACTGTCGGATTGGTCGCCAGGATCACCTCATTGAGAGTTTCCTGAGACAGCCGCTCCTCCAGTTTATCCAGCCCGATATCTGCCGGACCGATACCGTCCAGCGGCGACAGGTGTCCCATCAGCACAAAGTAACGGCCGGAGAACTGCCCTGTCTGCTCGATAGCGTGGATATCCGCAGGGCTTTCCACCACACAGATAAGGCCGGTCTGCTGACGGCGCGGATTGGCACAGATAGTACACTGCTCCTGCTCGGTAAAGGTCCGGCAGTCGCGGCAGTGGCCGATTTCCGACATCGCGCGGGTCAGCGCCTGCGCCAGACGCATACCGCCGCTGCGGTCACGCTGTAACAGCTGAAACGCCATACGCTGGGCCGATTTCGGCCCGACGCCCGGCAGACAGCGCAGGGCGTCCATCAGTGCTTCAAGAAGCGGACTGGTTTGCATCAGAACGGCATCTTAAAGCCCGGCGGCAGCTGCATTCCGCTGGATACTGACGCCATTTTTTCTTTCTGGGTTTCGTCGATACGACGTGCGGCATCATTAAATGCGGCAGCAATCAGATCTTCGAGCATCTCTTTGTCATCTTCCATCAGGCTTGGATCGATTTCCACGCGGCGGCAGTTATGTGCGCCGTTGATAGTGACTTTAACCAGGCCCGCACCGGATTCACCGGTGACTTCCGTATTTGCAATCTCTTCCTGCATCTGCTGCATCTTATCCTGCATTTGCTGGGCTTGTTTCATGAGATTGCCCAAACCGCCTTTACCGAACATAGTTTTCTCTCTTTGACTAAATTGCGTATTCCAACGCAAGGTGGTTAAACAGGCCGGATACTCTCTTCATCCAGTTCCGCATCAAAAAAGGTCAGCAGAGTCTGAATGGTTTTATCCGTCACAATGGACTGACGCGCCTGCGCCAGCATCTCTTCATAGATAGCCTGCCGCCATTCCAGCGGCGTTTTTATGCTGACATCATCATCTTCACAAATAGTGAGACTGATAACTTTACCATAAAGTTCACTCAGTGCATCACTCAGCATACTGTGTGCTGATTTTGAATTCAGGTGGCGCTGGGAGGAGCGCAGATGCAGACAGATACTGTCTTCACCGGTCTGTTCTTTCACTGCATTCAGCGCCAGCTGCTGCACCAGTTTCGGCAACTGCATTTTATCAATATCTGCCGCCCATGCATCACGTTCACGGGCAGCAACAGCGAGTTTTTCAGCCACTTCCGGCGTTTTTTCATGCTCAAGGGCTTTTTTGATATCTTTCGGCCGTGTAACCGGGGCCTTTTCTTCCGGTTCATCCTGTTTCTGCGGACGCCACTGATACGGCTGCGGTTTACCGGATGCTTTCGGCTGCGGTGCAGACGCAACATGCCCCCGGCGGTTTTCAGTCACGGCAGCAAGTCGCTCCAGTGCTGAGTTCGCCGGTTTAACCTTATCTGTTAAGGTAACCGGCTCAGACTTTTTTGACGGCGGAGTCTCCTGCCGGTTCAGCGCATCACGGGCTTTCAGCAACTGCGCAGTCGGGCTGTTCTCCGTTTCCGGTGACATCACCGGCGGCGGTGTGCTGTGTGCCGGTGCGGCAGGTTCCGGTCTCTGCGGCTGTGACGGTAAAGAAACCGGTGCCACGGACGGCGCGGTGATCACTTCATCAATCACATTACGCGGATGGAATGCCAGCGCGCGCAGCAGCGCCATTTCAGCGCCCATTCGTCTGTCCGGGGCATACGGCAGCTCTTTGCGGCCGACCAGCAGTGTCTGATAATAGAGTTGCAGATCTGCCGGAGCAATAGCCCGGGCGAGGATACGCAGACGCTCTTCTGTCACACCGGCAGCACTGTTTTCCTGTACCGGCAGCAGTTGCAGCATGGCAATTTTATGCAGCGCAGCCAGCATTTCTGTCAGCAGATTATCCCAGTCCGCGCCCCGTGATGCGGCATCATTCACGCCGTTCATCACCTGAACGCCATCCCCTTTGACCAGGGCTTCCAGGATAGTCAGGGGCTGCTCGTCGTCGAGAGTGCCGAGCATCTGAGTGACCACGTCCGTGGTCACTTTTCCGGCACCGAGCGCAATCGCCTGATCCGCCAGACTCAGCGCATCACGCATACTGCCATCAGCGGCACGGGCCAGTAACAGTCGTGCGCGGGCATCGTTTTCAATCTGTTCGGCAGTCAGAATAGTATCAAGCTGCTGACTGATCTGATCCACATCCAGCGCTTTAAGATGGAACTGTAAGCAGCGCGATAAAATTGTTACCGGCAGCTTTTGCGGGTCCGTTGTGGCCAGCAGGAATTTGACGTGCTCCGGCGGCTCTTCCAGGGTTTTCAGCAGCGCATTAAAGCTGTGACGGGAGAGCATGTGGACTTCATCGATCAGATAAACTTTGAAACGCCCGCGTGACGGGGCGTACTGGACGTTATCCAGCAGTTCACGGGTATCTTCCACCTTGGTGCGCGACGCGGCATCGATCTCAATCAGATCAACAAACCGCCCCTGCTCAATTTCCAGGCAGTTCTGGCATTTGCCGCACGGTGTGGCGGTGATGCCCTGCTCACAGTTAAGACCTTTGGCAAACAGGCGCGCAAGGGTGGTTTTTCCGACCCCGCGGGTACCGGAAAAGAGATAGGCGTGGTGAAGCCGCTGATGTTCCAGCCCGTTTGCGAGCGCTGTCAGAACATGCTGCTGACCGATAACCTGTGAAAATGTTTGTGGTCGCCACTTACGGGCAAGGACTTGATAGCTCATGGATTCCGCAGAGAGTGAACATGATTTTCCATCATGCTACCACAGCCTCACCACAATGGGCGAGGCTGAGTTTGCGTTTAATACAGGGGAAAGACTCAGCCGCCGGCATATTCCAGCAGGCAGAAGCTGTGCACACCTTCCGCTTCAAGGCGTTCGGCGCCGCCGAGATCCGGCAGGCCGATAATAAAGGCGGCTTCATGTACTTCACCGCCCAGGCGGCGGATCAGGCGGATAGTTGCATTCACCGTACCGCCGGTGGCCAGCAGGTCATCAACAACCAGCACGCTGTCACCACTGCTGATGCTGTCTTTATGCATCTCCAGCGTGTCAGTGCCGTATTCCAGATCATAGGTCTCGCTGAGGGTATCACACGGTAATTTCCCTTTTTTGCGGACCGGCACAAAGCCGACACCCAGACGTAACGCAACCGGTGCGCCGAATAAGAATCCACGGGCTTCAGTGCCCACGACTTTGGTGATCCCTTTGTCTGCGAAATGCTCCACCAGCATATCAATCGTCAGACGATACGCTTCCGGATTAGCCAGTAATGTGGTGATGTCGCGAAACAGTACCCCTTCCTTAGGATAGTCAGGGATAGTCCGGATACTTTCTTTAATAAATTGCAGTTGTTCAGCAGTTGCGCTCATAATAGGTGCCATAGAGATAACACGAAACCTCAGAATCTATGCAAATCAGGGGAAAATTGCAACCGTATCCCGTGACTTTGCCGATTATTTGTTGTTTTATATCAAACAGACTAAAAAATGCTCCTGTAACTATGATCTTCAACAACGATCCCGGGCACATTTCACTGAGGCGGATAATGAACACCAGACAATTGTTACAGGCGCTGCGGCAGAAAATCAGCGTACTGGAAACACAGATTGCACCGATAGCGGACCGGGAACTGAGCCAGCGCCGCTTCGATGATACCCTGTTCGCCGCCCGTAATAAAACCCTTCGCCTCTGTATGGATGAATTACTGCACCATACTGACCAGCTTGAGCAGTGCGCGGATGAGAACCGGGCGGAACAGGTACGCTTCCTGGCCGAAAAAATTGTCGCCCAGATTGCGGCACTGAACCGCGAGGCCGCCACACAGTCACTGCGGCAGAAAGAGCAGGGCTATGTGAAACGGGACAGTCAGGTGGATCTGTATCAGCGCCTGGCACAACATCAGGATTATGAACGCCGCCTGGCACAAATGACCGATGACCGCGAACTGGCTCTCGGCCGCGCACAGACCTTTGCCGAACAACAAAAAATCCAGAAAGAACTGGCGGCGCTGGCCGGACGCCTTGTCCGCTGCCGTCAGGCTTTACAGCGCATTGAACGGCAGATTGAACGCCACGACGGCACCGAATTTTAATCAGACAGCGGATATCCCATGAGTCTTGAAAATGCCCCCGATGAGGTAAAACTGGCGGTCGATCTTATCTGCCTGCTGGAAGAGAACCGTATCCCGGCCGAAACCGTGCTCGCGGCGTTACAGATTGTCCGCCGCGATTATGAAAACAAACTGCGCGATACTGACGGTGATCAGGCCGGCTGAGCGCCGTCATCCTTCTCTTTTCCCTGTACCTGCACTTCTTTGCCGCTGTTCTGATCGTGGAGATACACTTCCAGCTGGTTGAAGGCGATATTGATATCGTTTTCACGCGCCATCCGGTCAATAGCACGGTTCACTTCATCCGTAGTGGCACTGCGGTCGCCGATGGTGCGCACATAGAAACGCAGCTGGTGATCAAGGCTGCTGGCACCAAACTCGGTGAAATACACGCCCGGCGCCGGATCTGTCATCACTTTCGGGTTATCTGTGGCCGCTTTCAGCAGAACCTCTTTCACTTTCGCCAGATCTGAACCGTAAGCCACCCCGACATTAATCACAATCCGCGTTACCGTATCGGAGAGCGACCAGTTGGTCAGGCGCTCGGTCATAAAGGCTTTGTTCGGGATAATGACCTCTTTGCGGTCAAAATCAATTACCGTGGTTGCTCGGATGCGGATCTTGTTAACTGTCCCGGAGAAGGTGCCGATAGTGACAGTATCGCCGATACGGATCGGGCGTTCGAACAGAATAATGATACCTGAGACAAAGTTGGCGAAGATCTCCTGTAACCCGAAGCTGAGGCCGAAGGTCAGGGCTGCCGCCAGCCACTGTAATTTACCCCACGACACCCCGAGAGTCCCGAATGCGGCAATGGTTCCGATCCCGACAATCAGGTACGTCAGAATAGTGGTGATGGCATACGACGTTCCCTGACGCAGCGAGAGCCGCGAAAGCACAAGAACTTCCAGTAAACCGGGCAGGTTGCGCATCATTATCCAGGACACCACCACAATCAGCACCGACAGAATCAGATCGCCGAGCGTGACCGCTTCCACCACATTCCCCAGCGTGGTATCCACGTTGTAATGCCACAGTGTGATACTGTCGAAGAAAGAGAAAATAGTAATAAAATCAGACCATATTCCGTAGAATGCGGCGGCAAAGACAATAAACAGCACCATGGATGTCAGGCGCAGCGACTGCTGGTTAATCAGCTCCATCGACATCGGCGGCTCTTCCACAATCATATCCGGGACATCATCCCCGTCATGCTGTTCTTTAAGCTGGATCTGCTGTTTCTGACGGCGGGCCAGCGCACGCTGATAGGTCAGACGCCGTGCCGCCAGTGCCAGGCCGCGCAAACTGGAGTGATACACGATATACCACAGCAGCAGCAGATAGAGGCTGTCTATCCAGCGGCTGCTCAGGCGCAGTGCGGTGTAGTAATACCCCAGCCCGACCAGCACCACCAGCACCAGAGGGGAGAACGTCAGCAAGGTCAGCAGGACAGCCCGCACCAGGTGAGAGCCCTTTTCGCGCCAGATCTCAATGCAGAACGGCAGTGTGAAGATAAAGACAAATACCAGTGCCACCGGCACCACCAGCTGTCCTATCACATCGTCCACCAGACGCAGCGGGTATTCCATACCGTAAGCCGCCCACAGCATAATCGGCAGCAGAGGCAGAGCCAGGCGCAGCAGTCTGCGGCGGCCGGTCCGGCAGATTTCCGGATCAATACCGAAGTGCGTGACGGCGATCCCTTCCGGTTTCATAATCCGGTAACTCCACTCAAACAGCACCCAGAAGAGTGCCAGCTGGCGGGAGATAGTCCACATCAGCGCGGAATCCGCGCTGCCGGTTTTCAGACAGAAATACCCGAAAGCAATCACAAACAGCGAGGAAGGCAGGGTTTTGATCAGCATCAGCCCCAGCGCCATCGGGGTGTAGATCTGACGGTCTTTTTTCAGACGCCCGACATTGGTATTAATTTCAGCCAGTTTGGTATCTATATTCTTGGTACCGAAACGCAGCAGCAGCGCAATAATCAGCAGCGGAACGGTAATAAAGAGGGAATCGACAAAGCCGTTGATCAGACTTTGCAGCGACCAGTTCAGATCCAGTGACGTCAGTTCCTGTTTAACCGCACCCGGGAAGGACTGAAACCAGGCCAGGTTGACCGGTTTGTTACTGTTGACCCAGAAAATCTGCTGCGCGAGGGTTTTCTCCAGTGAGGCGACCACCGTCACGAGCTGAGTCTGATCCAGTTGCAGGTTAATCGCCTGGGAAATCTGATTACCCATCTGGGTGTTCAGCTGATCCAGCAGATCCTGACGGACAGACACCACCTGTACCAGCGCATGCTTCTGTGCCCGCAGCTCTGCTTCCGTTTCCGGCATATCATGCGTTTTGGCATATTCATCAATCAGGGTGCTGACAAAACTGTCCGGCTGATAGAGCTTGTCACGCTGCTGGTTGATTTCAAACTGTTCCAGACGCATGTCGGCGATTCTGTCCGGTAAATCCTTAATCAGCAGATCCGGCGGCAAATCGATCTGCTCTTTAAACAGGATACGGGAGAGCAGCAGGCTGCCGCGCAGCACGGTGATCTGCTCTTTGAGGTTGCGCTCGGATTGCAGTGCGCGGTCAAGAATACTGCGGACTTTGATGGTACGCTGCACCAGCTGGTTATTGTCACGGGTGGCGGCGACCAGTTTTTCACTTAATTCATGGTTCAGGGCAATTTCACGCAGCACCAGCGGATCATCCCGCATATTGCGCTGGGTATCATCCGAGCTCTGTGCTTCTTTTGCCGCCTCTTCCGAATAATCCAGCCGTTTGCTGCTGACCGTTTCCTGAATCACATCGATATAGCTTTCCAGCTGTTTGATGTGTTCACCCACATAATCACGCTGCACCTGAAGCAGATTCTGTAATTGCGTATTCGACTGCAATGCACGCTTCTGATAATCAATCTGCTGCTGTAAGTAATACTGCTCCACCTGAAGAGACTCGATTTCAGTCGGCCTCAGTACTTTCTGAGCCGCCATAGAGTCATTCAGTTCAACACGGATTTGCTGTAAACGCTGCACATTGGCATACATGATATTCTGCGCGCGCTCCGGCTGGGTCTGGAGAGCAATCAGATCACTGTTATAAGAAGAGAGGTTATTTTGTGCGGTCTGCAACGCTTCAAGGGTGTTGTTTAGTTTCAGTTCCAGCTGTGAAAGCGGCAGACGCTCAACAGAGGCGCGGTAATCAGCCAGACCTTCATCCGTTAATGATTTAATCTGTGTTAATTTTTGTGTGACCTGTTCTGACAGACGCGGGGCTTCATCCACCCGCTTTTTCAGTTCCTGTGATTTTTCTTTGAGGGTATCCAGATTGTCATAAAATACCAGCGCCCGCTCCAGATCCTGCACGGACAATTTATCCGCAGCCGTCTGTTCTTTACGGTTATTCAGGGCATTCAGTTCAGTCTGGATTGTGTTACGGTCAGGAATCTCCTGAACGGCCGCCGCCGCACTGTTCTGAATCAGCACCGGCAACAGAAAGAAAAAACAGGTAAAAAGACGGAGAAAAATCCGTCTCAGCAGACCGGAAGCCGGGACACGGCTGACTTGCTTCATCATAATATCCACTTGTATCTGCCCTTCCCCGGCTGTCCGTTTCAGACTATCTGATTAAAAAGTAATGATTTTTTCAGCATCAAGGGACCACTGCGCCAGTTCGGCCAGTGTGCCTATTTCCACCCCGTCCACCAGCGGAAGTTCAGAGATACCGCGGGCATCGGTGCAGGTTTTGCACAGTTTAATGGCTGTTTTCTGTGCCAGCAGGATCTCCAGCATCTGTTTCAGGTTATAACCCTCTTTCGGCTGCTGACCGCGTAATCCGGCTACCACCGCATCTGACATCAGAAAAACATTCATCGGCACCTGACTGTCCTGCTCTTTAATTGCAATCGCCAGACGCAGTGCATTAAATAAAGATTCACTGCCATATGCAGCGCCATTGGCAATAATTAATACAGGCTTCATACATGATATCCTTAAGGTTAATATAATAAAATGTAAATCAGGCGTCTGCCGGCGTCAGCTGCATATTTTTACTGAGCATTAACATATCCAGATAACCGTCAACCAAATATTCCGCCTGTCCGTCAATATTAAAACTCTCACTGGAAAAGAGCCAGTTTTCTAACAGTCCGGTTACCATCCCGCGCAGCATGATTGCCGCACGGCGCAGGTCGAGGGTTGACGGCAGCAGTCCCAGTGTCACACTTTCGATCAGGAAAGATTCAATTCTTGAGTATTCCGCAGCATATAAATTTTGTCTGATGGTAATTAATTCGCTCATTTCACCGGTAAATTCACATTTATGAAATGAAATACTCAGAATAGCCCGCATTTTGGGATCGGATACCACTGAGGTCAGAATGTAAATTAATATTTTCTTAAACACTAAAAGTGGATTATCCGGGTATTTTGCCCGATACTCTTGTTCAATAACGCCAATTTTTGTATCGGTTATCGAACAGACTTCAGTAAACAGATCAACTTTATTTTTGAAGTGCCAATAGATCGCACCACGGGTCACACCTGCTTGCTTAGCAATATCCACTAATGACGTCGCAGATACGCCCCGCTCACTGAAAGCGGTTAATGCGGCCTCAATAATCTGCCGGCGGGTTTCTCCGGCCTGCTGTTTAGTTTTTCGTGCCATGTAAGGCCTGTGTCATCTGAAGTTAATTTACATACATTCGTGTATGTTTGTATTATAGCACGCTGATTTATTAGTTAATCAACCATATTTACCGGTTAAAAATCGACATTTTATAGAGGTTTACTATGCGAAAAAACAGAGGCGTTCTACCTCTGGCTATGCTCGTTCTGTCCGGGAGCTTTCTGCTGTCCGGATGTGGTGAAGAGCAGAAGCAAGGGGGCGAAATGCCACCGCCGGACGTTAAAGTCGTTACACTGAAAGCTGCACCACTGACAGTGAGCACGGAACTGCCGGGACGAACTTCTGCATACCGCATCGCGGAAGTGCGCCCTCAGGTCGGCGGCATTATTTTAAAACGCAACTACAAAGAAGGAAGTGACGTCAAAGAAGGCGAATCGCTCTATCAAATCGATCCGGCTCCTTTTCAGGCTACGCTGAACAGCGCACAGGCTGAACTGGCAAAAGCCAAAGCGAACGCCGAGCTGGCCCGCCTGACAGTGAACCGCTATAAACCGTTGCTGGGAACAAACTATATCAGCCGCCAGGATTATGATGAGGCGGTCTCCACGCATGCACAGGCTCAGGCTGCGGTTCAGGCTGCACAGGCTGCTGTTCAGACTGCGCAAATCAACCTGAACTACACCAAAGTCACCTCCCCGATTGCCGGTCTGTCCGGTAAATCAAACGTGACTGAAGGTGCATTAGTGGCAACGGGTCAGACCCAGCCGCTGACACTGGTTCAGCAGATTGACCCTATCTATGTGGATGTAACCCAGTCCAGTGATGATTACCTGCGTCTGAAACAAGAAATCGCCAGCGGCGCCGTGGATAAAGAACAGGGTAAAGTTGCTGTCAGCCTGGTGACGGCTGAAAACAAAGATTATACCCATAAAGGTTATCTGGAATTCTCCGACGTGACTGTCGATGAAACCACCGGCTCTATCACTATGCGTGCCGTGTTCCCGAACCCGCAGGAATCCCTGCTGCCGGGAATGTTTGTCCGCGCCCGTGTGGATGAAGGTGTCCGTCCTGACGCAATCCTGGTTCCGCAGGAAGGGGTTATCCGTACGGCCAAAGGCGGCGCAGTGGTTAACGTGGTCAACGCCAAAAATGAAATCGAAGTCCGTCCGGTCACTGTCGGTCAGTCTTACGGTAACAAATGGCTGATTACCTCCGGTGTGAACGACGGGGAGCGCGTGGTGGTTGAAGGCTTCCAGAAAATCAAAGCGGGTGCTGCCGTTAAGGCAACAGAAGCAGATTTAAATGCACAGCCGGCGGCTGCGCCGAAAAATACTGAATCTGCTCAGAAGTCCCAATAAGGAGTCAGTGATTCATGCCAAAGTTTTTTATTGAAAGACCGATATTTGCATGGGTAATCGCAATTATTACCATGCTTGCAGGTCTGTTGGCGATCATGAAATTGCCTGTGGCACAGTATCCGACTGTTGCGCCGCCGACCATTTCAATTTCCGCAAACTATCCGGGTGCGGATGCCGAGACAGTTCAGAATACGGTAACTCAGGTTATCGAACAGAACATGAACGGTATCGACAAGATGGTGTACATGTCTTCAACCAGTGACTCAGCGGGTAGTATGAATATCTCGCTGACCTTTGAAGCTGACGCCAACCCGGATATTGCCCAGGTTCAGGTTCAGAACAAACTCCAGCTGGCAATGCCGCTGCTTCCTCAGGAAGTTCAGCAGCAGGGTATTACCGTTGAAAAATCCACCAGTTCCTTCCTGCTGGTGGCCGGTTTCGTGTCTGAGGACGGTACCATGTCCCAGAACGATATCGCGGACTACGTCGGCTCTAACGTCAAAGACCCGATCAGCCGTGTGACCGGGGTTGGTGAAACCCAGCTCTTCGGTACTCAGTATGCCATGCGTATCTGGCTCGATCCGGACAAACTGGTGAAATATAACCTGAGCACCATTGATATCATCAATGCGATTCAGGTGCAGAATAACCAGGTTGCCGCCGGTCAGCTGGGGGGAACACCGCCGGTACCAAACCAGCGTCTGAATACCTCTATTATTGCGCAGACCCGTCTGAACACGCCTGAGCAGTTTCAGGAAATCATGCTGCGGGTTAATACTGACGGTTCGGTTGTCCGCCTGAAAGATGTTGCTTACGTGGAACTCGGTGCCGAGAACTACGGGATTATCGCGCGTTATAACGGGAAACCGGCAGCCGGTATCGGTATCAAGCTGGCAACCGGTGCTAACGCCCTGGATACCGCCAAAGCGGTTCGCGATAAACTGACAGAAATGTCAGAGTTTTTCCCTGACGGCCTGGAAGTTGTTTACCCGTACGATACAACACCATTCGTTAAAATCTCCATTTTCGAAGTGGTGAAAACACTGGTTGAAGCAATCATGCTGGTGTTCGTGGTGATGTATCTGTTCCTGCAAAACTTCCGTGCGACACTGATCCCGACTATCGCCGTACCGGTGGTACTGCTGGGGACCTTTGCCACCCTTGCCGCATTCGGGTATTCGATAAATACCCTGACGATGTTCGCGATGGTGCTGGCAATCGGTCTTCTGGTGGATGACGCCATCGTGGTGGTGGAAAACGTCGAGCGTGTCATGCAGGAAACCGGCCTGCCGCCGAAAGAAGCCACAAAAGTGTCGATGGGTCAGATCCAGAGTGCTCTGGTCGGTATTGCCATGGTGTTATCAGCGGTATTTATTCCGATGGCCTTCTTCGGCGGGTCAACCGGGGCAATTTACCGTCAGTTCTCCATTACCATTGTTTCCGCGATGATATTGTCAGTCTTCGTGGCGCTGATCCTGACACCGGCACTGTGTGCCACCATGCTCAAGCCGGTTGCCAAAGGCAGCCACGGCAGTCAGACCGGTTTCTTCGGCTGGTTTAACCGTGTGTTTGAGAAACAGACCCACCACTACACTGACAGTGTCGGCCGTATGCTGCGCGGCACCGGACGTTACCTGCTGATCTATGTGCTGCTGGTCGCGGGTATGATCGTGATGTTCACCCGTCTGCCGACTTCTTTCTTACCGGAAGAAGATCAGGGCGTACTGCTCTCGATGGTTCAGTTACCACCGGGTTCGACGCAGGAACAAACTCAGACTGTTCTTGATGGTGTCAGTAAGTACTATCTGGAAGATGAGAAAAAAGTCGTTGAATCTGTCTTTACCGTTAACGGCTTCGGCTTCGCGGGTCAGGGACAGAACATGGGTCTGGCGTTTATTGTTCTGAAAAACTGGGACGAACGTAAAGCAAAAGAAGATAAGGTGGAAGCGGTTGTTGCACGCGCCAACCAGCACTTCTTTACCAATTCGTCAGCCTCGATTTTCGCGGTAAACATTCCGCCGATTGTGGAACTGGGTTCATCCAGCGGTTTTGACCTCGAACTGATGGATAACGCTAACCAGGGTCACGAAGCACTGACCGCAGCCCGTAATCAGTTACTGAAGATGGCAGGCGAGCATCCGGATATGCTGGTGCAGGTGCGCCCGAACGGGATGGAAGATACCTCTCAGTATCATATCCATGTTGATCAGCAGAAAGCCGAGGCATTAGGGGTTGATATCAAGACCATTAACGCCGCGCTGAGCACCATGTTCGGCGGCAGCTACGTCAATGACTTTATCGACCGCGGTCGTGTGAAGAAAGTGTACGTACAGGCTGATGCACCGTTCCGTATGCAGCCGAAAAATATTGCTGAGCAGTATGTCCGCAATAACCAGGGTCAGATGGTACCGTTCTCTGCCTTTATCGATACGAAAAAGGATCCGTGGACCTTCGGTTCACCGCGCCTTGAACGTTATAACGGTATTCCTGCTATGCAGATTCAGGGCAGCGCCGCACCGGGCAAGAGTAGTGGTGATGCGATGGCACTGATGGAAAACATGGCGAAAGAACTGCCGCAGGGCTTTGGTGTTGAGTGGACAGGTATGTCTTACCAGGAAAAACTGTCCGGTAACCAGGCGCCTGCACTGTATACCATCTCTCTGATCGTGGTCTTCCTCTGTCTGGCGGCCCTGTATGAGAGCTGGTCGGTTCCGTTCTCGGTTATGCTGGTGGTTCCGCTCGGGGTTATCGGTGCACTGTTACTGACCCATGCACGCGGGCTGGACAACGACGTGTACTTCAAGGTCGGCCTGCTGACCACCATTGGTCTGTCGGCGAAGAACGCCATCCTGATTGTGGAATTCGCCAAAGACCTGATGGAGAAAGAAGGTAAAGGGCTGATTGAGGCAACACTGGAAGCCGTTAAGATGCGTCTGCGCCCTATTCTGATGACATCGCTGGCCTTTATGCTCGGGGTTATTCCGTTAGTCCTGAGTAACGGTGCCGGTTCCGGTGCACAGAACGCCGTAGGTACCGGGGTGTTCGGTGGTATGATCGCCGCGACATCACTGGCTATCTTCTTCGTACCGGTCTTCTATGTGGTTATCCGCCGCCGCTTCAGTAAGAAGAGTGAAGACATTGAGCATGCTCATGCGGTAACGCAGAAGAGCGATAGTCCTGACGGATTTTAATCCTGCTTAAACATAAAAAGGTCACATTAGTGACCTTTTTTATTTTCACGCCATGATAAATATTTTTAAATTTGAGTAAGAAGAACTTAAATAAACAATAGATAAAAGTAAATTATAACATTCCGCAAATGTAAGGTTTTGTCATAACCCGTAATGATTCCCCACCGCGCTATTCCACAAAAAACCAATAAATTTAATAAGATGAGTAATTATACCCGGTGCGTTCAGGCATTTACTCTGCATTTAAATTTACTTTTTTTGTATTTTGGCTAGTGACAAGTGCTGAAATAGTGTTATATTACAAACAGGATTAAATCAGATCTTTTTATTCACGTCTTTTTCCGGAACGTTATGTTCACTAACTGAAACAGATTAACATGTAATCAGCATCTGATTATCCACTTGTGCTGAACAGAACCTTACATTACCTTTATTTATAATTAAAGGCGGTTGATATATATAATATACCGACGTCGATAGCGTAATAACTTACTCATGTGTTAATTATAATTTAACGTTTTTCAGCGCCTTATCATTCCCGGCTACATTCAGGAGGTGATTATGGACGAGTATTCTCCACGAAATTACGATATTGCGGTACTGAAGTATCTGTGTGATGAACTTTGCCGTGAAGGCACACAAACTCTCATCAGAAGCAATAATTTTTGGGTTAATGATTTAGCCTCAGATTCAAACTTAAAACTTAACGAATTATTAGGTTACATTGCTGACGTGACCTGGAGTTTTAAGATAAAACATACACAAAATAAGGATCTCATCTCATTTGTCGATGAATACATCGATGAAACTTACGCGCTGTTTGGTCAGATGGAAGTTTCATTTAATGATGTTGAGGAATGGAAGAAGATGGCATCACTGGTAAGCAGCATGCTGACCAGCGAGGGGCATCTGGTCCACTAACGGAATACAGAACTAAAATCAGTATATTGCGTACTAACAACTCAGCAAGAAGATGACATATGATGACTAAACTTGACTATCTCATGCGCTTACGTAAGTGCACTTCGATCGAAACACTGGAACGTGTCATTGAGAAGAACAAATATGAACTGACTGATGACGAGCTGGAGGTTTTTTATTCAGCTGCCGATCATCGTCTGGCCGAATTAACCATGAATAAACTGTATGACAAAATCCCGGCGTCTGTCTGGAAATTTGTCCGTTAATTCAGTCTGCTGTAACCGCCTCTCTCAGGCATTGTCTTATTTTTAGTGATCACGGGCCAAAGGCACAGCTGACTGACTTTGGCTTTCGATCATGCCTGCTATTTATCCCGCTATTCCTTACTTATATTACGATATATATATTGTTTATAACAAAAGTATATATTTTATGTTTGTTTCACTCACCAGATTATTAAATCCTGATACGCATTTATTAAACACCGGGTATACCGAAAATTTTATTTTCAGTTTTCACTACTATAACGGGTTAAATCAAAAATAGGATTTTTATCTAATCATGCGCTTTTATGTGAAACTCACTCTTTTACACTGAGAACATAAAACAAATTTTACTCATATTGTTATATCCCTGAATCCGGTGCGACCCTCTGAAAGTCCCGGTTTGTGCTGTCAGGCATAATGTCAAATTATGAATATATTAATATGATGCACCGGATGAATGGTGAATGAATAACAGGTGAATAACGAAGACAACCACCGGATGCAGACAGAGGCATTCAGAATCAATAACAGGAGAATAGCGGCAGGTACTGCAGAAATGGGTGGGGGCCTTGCCAGCGACATCCCGGCACACAATTCCCCTGCTATGGCTGCTTCCTTCCGGACCTGACCGAGTTAACAAGTTCATGTTGCGGGAGAACCAACAAAGCCCCCATAGGAACCCTCAATAATGAGGCGGTGCCATTATCCGGGATCATTACTGAAATAGCAAGGCAACCGGGACTGACCGCTGTAATTTTACACACCTCTGACATAACCATACACACCTGCCGGCCGGGAACCGCACATAACGGCGGTTTATCATTTTTCAATTGCACTGACAGCGATTAGAATGGACGGTTCCTGCTGAAAAGATGAATAAGGGTAACTATGAGCCTGGCGTTAGAAAACCTGATAAACCTGATGGCACTGGAAAAACTCGAAGACGGGTTATTCCGGGGGCAAAGTGAAGATCTCGGCCTGCCGCAGGTCTTTGGCGGACAAGTTGCCGGACAGGCACTGTATGCAGCGGGACAGACCGTTCCGGCTGATCGCCGCGTTCATTCATTCCATAGCTATTTTCTGCGCCCGGGCGACAGCCATAAACCCATTATTTATGATGTGGAAAATCTGCGTGACGGCAAAAGTTTCAGTGCCCGCCGTGTCAGCGCTATTCAGAACGGAAAGCCGATTTTCTATATGACCGCCTCTTTCCAGGGGGAAGAGAGCAGTTTTGAGCATCAGAATGCCATGCCGGACGTGGCCGGCCCCGACGGGCTTGTTTCTGAAACCGATATAGCCCGGAAAATTGCTGCTGCTCTGCCGCCGAAAATGCAGGCGCTGTTTCTGCGTGAACAAGCCATTGAATGGCGCCCGGTGCAGTTTTACAGCCCGTTTCAGAATCCCGCAAGTCCGCCGGTACGTTATACCTGGCTGAAAACCAATGGTGCAATGCCGGATGATCAGGCGCTGCATCAGTATCTGCTCAGCTATGCCTCTGACTATAACTTCCTGCCGACCGCGCTTCAGCCTCATGGCTACGGTTTTATGCAGCCGGAAATTCAGATTGCCACGATTGATCACTCCATGTGGTATCACCGCCCGTTCCGGCTGGATGAATGGCTGCTGTATGCTGTGGAAAGCCCGACAGCATCCGGCGGGCGCGGATTTGTTCGTGGTCACTTCTATAATCAGGCTGGTGTGCTGGTTGCCTCCACAGTCCAGGAAGGCGTTCTGCGCTTACGGGATATCTAAACGTCCCGGCAATAAAAAATCCCCGCTGCACACCAGTGAGCGGGGGCTTACTTTTTCCGGCTATGAACGGTTATAAGCCTGTTCGCCGTGCGTGCTGATATCCAGCCCGTTGATCTCATCCTCTTCTGTACAACGTACGCCGGTTGTCAGTGCCGCGCATTTGAATGCGATGTAAGTAATCACTCCGCTCCAGAGCACAGTCACCAGGATACTCTCCGCCTGTATCCATAACTGATGCAACATCGTGACGCCTTCCGCATAACCTGTGCCGCCGAGTGCCGATGCCGTGAAAATGCCGGTCAGCAAACATCCGGCGATACCGCAGACGCCGTGAATGCCAAAAACATCACAGACATCATCTGCTTTCAGCCGGCGCTTCAGGGCTGTAACGCCCCAGTAACCGGCAATACCACTGATCAGTCCGATGACAACCGCTCCCGGAACACCCACCGTCCCTGCGGCAGGCGTGATCCCGACCAAACCGCTGATACACCCGGAGCACGCACCAAGAAGTGAGGGCTTACCCCGCATACACCATTCTGCGATCACCCATGCCAGCACCCCTGCGGCCACCGCAATCACGGTATTCAGAAAAGCCAGCGCCGCAATACCATCCGGTTTTCCGGCAGATCCGGCATTAAACCCGAACCAGCCGATATAGAGGATAGCGGTACCGGTAAATACCATCGGCAGGCTGTGCGGTTTGGTGGCGGCTTTCCCCGGCAACCGGCGCGGTCCTAATATGTAAGCACCAACTAACCCGGCAACTGCCGCGTTGATATGCACAACGGTTCCCCCGGCAAAATCCAGAGCACCATCTTCCGCCAGCCAGCCGCCGCCCCAGACCATATGCGCCATCGGTACATACGCCAGGGAGAACCAGATCACCGTAAATAACAGAAAGGCAGTAAATTTGATCCGCTCCGCCAGCGCTCCGGTGATGAGTGCAACCGTAATTGCCGCAAAAGATCCCTGAAAAATAACGTGTGTCAGCTGGCTGATGCTGCCGCTGTTACTGACCGGTGTGATCCCGCTGAGAAATGCATGAGATAACCCGCCGATCACACTGTTTCCGTCAGAAAACGCCATACTGTAGCCATAGAAAATCCATAACAGCAACACCAGAGCAAAACTAACGATGACTTGTGTCATCACTGACAATACATTCTCACGCCGTACCAGTCCGCCGTAAAACAGAGCGATACCGGGCAGAGTCATAAAATAGACCAGTGCCGCACAGATCAGCATAAACCCGTTATCCGCGCGATCCATCCCTTCCGTTGCGCTGTAAGCCGATGCCGGCAGTACCGCAGATATCACAACAGGCAATACTATTTTTCGTTTCATCATCTGAGTATCTCCGCGCGGTTTAAATGGCATCATCATTTTGCTCACCGGTACGTATCCGTACCGCCTGAGTAATTTCTGAAACAAATATTTTTCCGTCACCGATACTGCCTGTGTATGCTGACCGGCAAATCGCATCAACAATGCGATCAAGGCAATCATCAGCCACAACAATATTAATCTGTGTCTTCGGCAGGAAATCGGTGCTGTACTCTTCCCCGCGGTACAGTTCGGTATGTCCTTTTTGTCTGCCCGCGCCCCGTACTTCCAGTACGGTTAATCCCTGAATACCTTCTTCGTTCAGCGCATCTCTGACGTCATTAAGTTTAAAAGGCTTGATGATGGCCATTATCATTTTCATCGCATGCTCCGCTTCAGGTTGTTGTTGTCCTGTGGATAAATTGCAAAAGTGATGCCAATGCATGAAATAAAAATTAAATTATTTAATAACAACAGGATAGAAATAAAAAAGGCGTCTGAATCATCAGACGCCTTTTCCGCTAACGGGAGGATTGCACTTTTTTACAGCATCATGCACCTGTTTATGTGAACGATCTCACAATTATAGTGCAGGAGCTTCGCTCTCTTCCGGGGCATTCAGTGATTCCCCGACCTGCTGCAACTGATACATCTGGTAATAGCGGCCTTTCTCTGCCAGCAGCGCCCGGTGAGAGCCGGATTCCGCCATTTCGCCGCGGTTAAGCACATAAATGGTATCGGCATCCACAATGGTGGACAGACGGTGTGCAATTACCACCAGCGTGGTTTCACGACGGATCAGTTGCAGAGCTTTCTGAATGGCCTGTTCAGTACCGGAGTCAATATTGGCGGTTGCTTCATCCAGGATCAGGATTTTCGGGGTCTGTACCAGCACCCGCGCCATTGCCAGCAACTGTTTCTGCCCGTCAGACAGCGTGTTACCCTGCTCGCCCAGTTCCGTATCCAGCCCGTGCTCAAGCTGTGAAATATGCTCACTCAGTTGAACCATGTCCAGCACTCGGCGGATACGCTCATCATCAATATCCCGTCCGAGAGTGATATTGTCGCGGAAGGAGGCGGCCATAATAACCGGGTCCTGCTGCACCATTGCAATGCCCTGCCGCAGTGCTTTATGTGAAAACTGTTCCAGCGGTCGCCCGCCGAGACTGATTTCCCCGGCCTGCCACGGGTAATAGCCCATCAGCAGATTCGCCAGTGTGCTTTTCCCGCTGCCGGTGTGCCCGACAAAGGCGACAAAGCTGTGCTCTGGTACATCCATACTGATATCGCGCAGTACCGGTTTTCCGGGCTGATAAGCAAATGTCAGGTGTGATACGCGGATACTGCCGCAGGTCAGCGGCTGATCATCTGCCCCGTACTGCTGCTGCGGGCTGTCCATCAGCTCAAAAACACGTTCCCCGGAGATCACCGCCTGCTGTAAAACAGACTGCTGGGATGTCAGTGTGATCAGCGGTTCATTCAGCCGCCCGAGGTAGGTAATAAAGGCGTACAGCACCCCGACGCCGATAATCCCTGTACCCTCAACCCCGAACAGCAACATCAGGCCGCAGAGGATAGCCGCCGAAAACAGGCTCAGCAGCGGACGCAGTAAAATACCGTCCAGCCGCAGTGCCGCCATTCTGACCTCATAATGACGGCGGTTGGCGGCAAACATCCGTTCACCGAAACGCGCCTGCTGGCGGAACTGCTGAATAACCGTCATGCCGCTGATAACTTCATGAAAACCGTCATTAATATCCGCCAGATAACTGCGCACCCGGCGTACAATCGGCGTACTCAGCCGCTGGTAGATCCACATCACCAGCATTACCGCCGGGAACATCGCGGTTGCCACCAGTGCCATCCGCCACTCCAGGGAGTACATGGCGATCAGCATCACCACAATCAGTGCGATACTGCGGAACAGTGTCGGCAGAACGTTCACGAACAAGTCTTTGATCATTTCCGTGTCATTGGTGACACGGGAGATCAGTTGCCCGACCGGCTGAGTGTCAAATGCGCTCAGCGGCTGACGCAGTGCGGCGTCCATCACATCGGCCCGCAGTGTCTGTACCACGCCGACAGCCGCCTGATTGAAGTAGATCAGTTGGAAATAGTGCAGCAGCGAGGCGGCAATCTGTAAAGCGATAAACCCGGCCACCAGCCATAGTGTCACGGACAGAACAATCTGGTTTTTCGCCACCATATTATCAATGAAATAACTGACCAGAACAGGTGCGGCAACTTCTGCAATGGCTGTCAGCCACAGCATCACAATGGCAGCAGCCATCGGGCGGCGGTAGTTACGGCCGTATCCGAGCAGGCGTTTCAGCGACGGCCACAGGTTTTTTGCCGCTTCAGGGCGGATCTGTTCACTCATCGAGCGCGGCCTCTAACTGCTGATAATGATACATTTCGCGATACCATCCGTTCTGATTAATCAGTTCCTGATGACGCCCCTGAGCACTGATACCGCCTTGTTGCAGAACAAGAATATTGTCTGCCTCTGTCAGCGCGGAAAGCCGGTGCGCACTGATAATCACCGTGCGTCCTTCGCCCCACTGCCGCAGATTTTGCAGTATCCGGTGTTCGGTCTGCCCGTCCACCGCGGAAAGGGCATCATCGAGGATCAGGATTTCCGCATCCATCAGCAATGCGCGGGCAATGGAGATCCGCTGTTTCTGTCCGCCGGACAACATAACGCCCCGCTCACCGGCCTGAGTCTCATAGCCGAGCGGCAGACGCTCAATATCATCATGTACACTGGCCAGCCGGGCAGCATGTTCAATCTCTTCCTGTGTCGCCCCGGGCCGTCCCAGCGCAATGTTGTTGGCAATCGTATCGGAGAACAGAAACGGGGTCTGATTCACGACAGCCAGCCGGGCATGCCAGCCGGAGAATGTCAGTTCAGGCAGTGGTTTACCCTGAAAACAAATTTTGCCTGCTGTCACATCGTAATGACGCTGGATCAGTGCCAGCAGTGTGGATTTACCGCAGCCCGTCGGGCCGCACAGCCCGAGCAACTGACCCGGTTTCAGGGTAAAACGGACATCATGCAGAACCGTCCGGCGGCTTTCCGGATAACAAAATTCATCCACCGCCACTGACAGCTCACCGCGCCCGGGCGCCGGGGCATCAGTACCGTCCGCCAGTACCGGCGGTGTTTCAAGAAGAGACTGGATACGGCTGTAGGCCGCACTGCCGCGCTCCACAATATTAAACATCCAGGCCAGCGCCAGCATCGGCCAGATCATCAGCCCGAGATACATAATAAAACTGGTCAGCCCGCCGAGTGTCAGTGTACCCTGCACCACCATCCAGCTGCCGCCGGCAACCGCGAGCAGGTTGGACATCCCGATCGCCATGATGATGGTCGGATCAAAGCGGGCATCCACCTGTGCCACATGCATATTTTTGCGTCCGGCTTCGGCCGCCACAGATTCAAACCGGGAAGACTGGTGATCTTCCAGGCCAAACGCCTTTATCATCCGGATACTGCTGAGGCTTTCCTGAGCGTGATTATTCAGTGAGGAGAATGCACCCTGTGCTGTTTTAAAGCGCTGATGAAGCTGCTGTCCGTAACGTTTGATCGCCAGTGCCATCAGCGGCATCGGCAGCAGGGACAGCAGTGTCAGCTGCCAGCTGATCTCAATGCTCATCGTCAGCAGCACCACGAGCCCCATGACGAACGAATCCACCAGCGTCAGTACACCTTCTCCGGCGGCAAACACCACTTTATCCACATCGTTGGTACTGCGCGCGATCAGATCACCGGTACGGTAACGGTGATAGAACGCCGGGGACTGGCGGCTGAACTGCTGATAAAAATCCTGCCGCAGACGCACCGCCAGCTTATAGGATGCGCCGAATAACCAGACCCGCCAGATATAGCGCAGAATATAAATCACCAGCGCAATAAGCAGCATCACACCGACCCAGCCCCACAGCGCCGGGGTAGTCATCGTTTCTTTGGTCACGCCGTCAACAATAATGCCGACAAAACGCGGCGGCAGGATCTGTAATACCGCGATAATGATCAGAAAAGTGACCGCACCGGTATAGCGCCGCCATTCACTGAGGAAATACCATTTTAATTGGGCAAATAATCTCACAGGATCCCGTTAACATCTCAGGTTAATAATCAGTCCGCTTTGCATTTCTCCGGAATCGGCAATGCGGTGGTGTACTTTATGCGCTCCATCGCGAAATTGGAAGTCACATCAATTAAACCGGGTACACCGTTGACCAGTTTTTTGTAAAAATGATCGAAGCATTTCATATCCACCACTTCGACCTGCAGCATGTAATCGAATTCCCCGGCCATACGGTAAAACTCCACCACATCAGGCATCTGCTGCACATACTCCACAAACTGAGTATACCACTCGCTGCTGTGATGTTGTGTCTTGATCATGACAATCACGGTCAGTCCCAGCCCGAGTTTTTCCGGGTCAAGTAACGCCACGCGTTTACGGATGTAACCGTCATCCTCCAGCCGCTTCAGTCGTTTCCAGCAGGGAGTGGATGTCAGATTTACCGCTTCGGACAGTGTGTTCAGTGATAATGACGCATCTTCCTGCAAGAGTTGTAACAATTTACGGTCTGTTTTATCTAACATATCGCCACCAGAGAGAATAAATTTCTCCATATCATGCATGATAAAGAAAATAGAAAAAGCCTTTTCTCTCACAGAATTGCTAAGATGCATCAACAGACCGTGAGGAGATACTACATGACAACCCAATGGACGACATCCGCCATTAATGCCATTCAGGCCGATTATCAGCGCAGTGCGGATACCCACCTGATCCCGCTGGAATTACCCGTTTACCCGGGGGTTTCATTATATCTCAAGGATGAAAGTACTCACCCGACAGGCAGTCTGAAGCACCGCCTGGCACGTTCGCTTTTCCTGTACGGCCTGTGTAACGGCTGGATCCGCGAAGGCACACCGGTCATTGAGGCATCATCAGGCAGCACCGCTGTCTCAGAAGCTTACTTTGCCCGCCTGCTCGGCCTGCCGTTTATTGCCGTTATGCCGCGCTGCACCGCGCGCCGTAAAATTGAACAGATTGAGTTCTACGGCGGACAGTGCCACTTTGTGGACAGCAGCGCTCAGATCTATGCGGAATCCGAACGTCTGGCCCGTGAAACCGGCGGCCACTATATGGATCAGTTCACCTATGCCGAACGTGCCACTGACTGGCGCGGCAACAATAATATCGCCGAAAGCATTTACCGCCAGATGTCACGGGAAGCCCATCCGGTTCCGCGTTACATTGTGATGAGTGCGGGCACCGGCGGTACATCAGCCACCCTCGGCCGGTTTATCCGCTACCAGGGACATGATACAAAACTGATTGTTGTTGATCCTGAAAACTCCGTTTTTCATGACTGCTACCATCAGAAATGCTCACATCTGCGCTGCGATACCGGCAGTAAGATTGAGGGTATCGGCCGTCCGCGCGCAGAGCCGTCCTTTATTCCCGGTGTGATTGATGATGTGCTTAAAGTCAGTGATAAGTGCAGTATCGCCACCCTGTACTGGCTGGAAAAACTGCTCGGACGCCGTACCGGCGCTTCCACCGGCACCAATGTCTGGGGTGCGCTGCAACTGGCGAAACAGATGCATGAACAGAAACAGACCGGCTCCATTGTCACGCTGATCTGTGACAGCGGCGAACGTTATCCTGACACTTATTACAATCCGGAATGGGTAGCGGAAAATATCGGTGATCTGACTGACGCACAGGCAACACTACCCAAATGGTGATGCAGCCGTTACCATAAACCTCATCTTTTTATAATGAGGTTTACCGATGAAACGTGCTGTGGTCGTATTCAGTGGCGGGCAGGACTCCACAACCTGCCTGATTCAGGCGCTCCGTAACTATGATGAAGTGCATTGTGTGACGTTTGATTACGGACAGCGCCATAGTCAGGAAATAGATGTCGCCCGTAAACTCAGCCTGAAACTGGGTGCGGCAGCGCATAAGGTGCTGGATGTTTCCCTGCTGAATGAACTGGCGGTCAGCAGCCTGACCCGCGATAACATCCCGGTGCCGGGGTTCTGCGAAAGTGAACAGAGTGATATTCCGAATACCTTTGTTCCCGGACGGAATATACTGTTTCTGACCCTGACAGCGATTTATGCGTATCAGGTCAATGCAGAAGCCATTATCACCGGTGTATGTGAAACCGATTTTTCCGGTTACCCGGATTGCCGTGACGAATTTGTCAAAGCCCTCAATAAAGCGGTTAACGCCGGTCTGGCCCGCGATATCCGCTTTGAAACCCCGCTGATGTGGCTGGATAAAGCGCAGACCTGGGCTCTGGCCGATTATTACGGACAACTGGACACCGTCCGCACAGAGACGCTCACCTGCTATAACGGTATTCAGGGGGATGGTTGCGGGGAGTGTGCCGCCTGTCATCTGCGCCGCAACGGGCTGGACAACTACCTTGCTGATCGCAGTGCTGTTATGGCCGCCATGAAAAAAATCACCGGCCTGCAATAAGCGCCTGTTACGCCCGGTGACCGGCCGGGCGTTTTTCTGTCCTTCGGCTCATCAGCTCTCTTTCGGTCCTGTCAGCAATTCAAATTTATCGCGGATTTCCCCTTCAATCGGGATCGCTTTACCGGTTTTCATATTAATAAAGACAAAAGTTACTTCCGCATCCGCCACAACCTGCTTATCTTCCTGACGGGTAATGATCTGTTTGAGAACACCGCTTTTCTGCCCGGCATGCTGTAAATAACTGTCGATGACCAGCCGCTCTCCCACATAGACCGGTAACCGGTAGTTAATATTGATATTCACCACCACCACAGCAATATCCATCTGTTTAAACCAGCGGTATGCATCATAGCTTTCCAGCCAGTCCCAGCGGGCAGCCTCCAGAAACTCCAGGTAACGCGCATTATTCACATGTCCGAAGGCATCAATATGGTAGCCAATCACTTTAATTGTGGTGCTCATAATATTTCTCCCTTTACTCTGTTTCCGGTATTCCCTTCCCCGTCAGCCCGGGGAAGGGAAATCAGCTTCTGCTGATATTACAACGCTATCTTATCGCTGTTCATCGTAAAAAGGCGCTCACCAATACCATATACATCTTTCAGTTGTTCCGCAGAAGTAAATGGTCCGTTTTCCGTGCGGTACTCCACAATCCGCTGTGCTTTTTTCGGCCCGATACCGCTCAGTTCCCGTGCCAGTTCTTCCGCTGTGGCGGTGTTAATACTGATACGGTTTGTGTCCTGTGCAGCAGACGGCTGAACCTGCGTACTTTCCGCCGGTTGTGCCACCTGAGCCAGAGAGGAGGTACTGAAAAAACCGCCGGTTAACAGCGCTGATGTTAATAATAATGCAGATGTCCATTTTGTTTTCATGCTATTTCTCCTTTTGTGTTTAGCACAAAGCGGAGTGTCGCAAAAATTTTTTCTGCCGGGGGATTTTCAGAACAGAAATGCGAAAGGCTGCGAACGCAGCCTTTCGGGAGATGTAACACGACATTTTATTTTTCGGTACAGATCGAAAAATTTTAGTCCATATTTCTCACATCAATATCTGCGTTGGCACGCAGGTTCAGCAGTAATGATTCCAGTTCAGTGGATGCCATCTGCTGACGCAATACTGTGCGCAGCTCAGTTTTTTCCTGATCGGTTGCAGTACCGGCAGTGACTTTATCGAGCTGAATCAGAACAATATTGCCCTTGCCGTCAATGGTGCGGCTGTAGGTCGGTTTACCGTCCGCCGGATGCGGCTGGGTAAAGGCAGCATTGATAACCGGATCTGACGGATTCAGGCGCTGAACGGTCTGTTCTGCACCGAATTTCACACCGGCTTCTGTTAACGCCGCGTCACCTTTACCTTCTTTCAGTGCCGCCAGCAGTTTATCCGCTTCCGCATTCAGTGCGGCTTCAGCTTTACCGCGTTTGACCAGCGCGCTGATATCAGATTTTACTTTCTCAAACGGCTCTGTTGCTTCCGGACGGTACTCATCAACACGGACAACAAATGCACGATCACCGGAGACAGTAATGATATCAGAGTTAGCACCGGACGGCCCTTTCTCATCAAACAGTCCGTTTTCCGTTAAGGCTTTTAACACTTCCGGATAGTTGATCGCGTCCGGCAGGTTATTCAGTGCAAACCAGTCGGTCTGTACGGCTTTAACGTTTGTCGCCTGCTCAACACCCATCAGGGATTCGTTATCATTCGCTGCGGCTTCACTGGCTTTCTGCTGGAGGTCAAAGAACGCTTTGCTTGCGGCTTCGCCTTTCGCCAGACGGGTCACTTCGTCTTTCACATCCGCCAGTGGTTTAACGGTTTCCGGCTCATACACATCGAGACGGAAAATTGCGTAGCCGTTATCCACTTTCAGGATTTCTGAAACCTGACCGGCAGCTTTCAGCCCGGCATCTTTGATTTCAGGGATAAGCGCGGCATCTTCCATCCAGCCGATCACACCGCCGTTACGGGCAGTCAGTTTATCGGTGGATTTTTCTTTTGCCAGGGTTTTGAAATCTGCCCCGTTTTTCAGTTCATTCAGTACGGCTTTGGCATCATCTTCCGTCGCCAGCATGATCTGGCTGTACTCGCCTTTTGCCGGCACGGTGAAGCGAGGGATATTTTTGTCGTAGTAGTCCTGAATCTGTTCTTCCGTAACGCTGGTGTTGTCCTGGATATTTGCGGCATCCAGCTCAACAAAACTGATTTTTAACGCCTGCGGTGCGATGAAATTGTTTTTATTCTTCGCGTAATAAGCCTGCAGCTCTTCATCGGTTGCGGTCTGTTTTTCCTGTGCGGAAGCCAGATCCAGTGTTGCGGTACGGATAGTGCGCGACTGGAGTAAAACCGCTGCGGCATTGGTCACTTCAGAATCCAGCACAAACGAATCACGTACAAACGGCTGAACCAGCTGAGCCTGAATCATCTGCTTGCGCAGATAGGCTGCATAGGCGTCACCCGTGATACCGTTACGGGACAGGAACGTGCCGTAAGCATCCTGGCTGAACTGACCGTTAACCATAAAATCAGGTTCCTGACGAATCGCGTTAATGATCTGCTCATCGCTGACAGTGATGCCTAATTTCTGTGCATACTGTTCCAGCAGAATGGTGTCGATCATCTGGTTCAGCGCCTGAGAACGAATCTGTTTAACACCCTGTTCGGTACTGACTAACTGCGAGAACAGGTCACCCAGCTGAGCCTGCTGGCGGTTACGCTCTTCCTGGAAGGCGCGCTCTAACTGCTGGACCGATATTTCAGTATCGTTCACTTTGGCAGCATAGTTAGAACCGCTGACGAGGTAACCACCGACACCTGTCAGAATAAATGACAGGATAATGATGGCGAAGACAATTTTAATCACAGGGTTGTTCGCCGCTGTGCGCAGGTTTTCCATCATAAGAAATCCAAACTCCGCTTTGGTAAAAGAAAAATCAGGTCAGGGGAAATTATGCCCTAAAACAAAAAAAAGCGCATCATTCTGATGCGCTTCCTGTTTAGCTTTATACGGTTTTTGTGCCCGGGACAGATAAATATCCCGGTGCCTGAGGAAAAACTCAGCCGTTTACTGCGTCTTTAAGACCTTTACCTGCACGGAAAGCCGGGACTTTCGCTGCGGCGATTTTGATCTCTTTGCCGGTCTGCGGGTTACGGCCTGTACGTGCTGCGCGCTCACGAACAGTGAAAGTACCGAAACCAACCAGAGCCACATCATCCCCGCCTTTCAGAGAATCAGTTACTGAACCAATAATTGCATCTAACGCGCGACCAGCCGCAGCTTTAGAAATATTAGCGTCTGCAGCAATTTTATCGACCAATTGTGACTTATTCACTATTATCATCCCCTTTCAGAATTTTCGGCCCGGATTTACGAAGTATGTTCCTGACAGCCACAGCCGTTATATCAAGCCTTTTCGCTCTTGGCAAGATTGCAGACTTCGCATATTTCGTAAGAATGTTCGCTAAATTAGCGGGACAAAAAAAGGCTGACAAGTCCGAAAGTACCTGTCAGCCCTTTATTTATCTGAACTTCTTGACGCAGGTCACTATTTCCTACGCTTTTTTACTTACCACTTCCATGCCGAAAGCAGGATTCACTAAGGCAAGTGAAAGAACTTCATCTATTGTTTTAACCGGATGAATATCCAGATCCGCTTTTACGTTATCCGGAATTTCTTCCAGATCGCGGCGGTTTTCATCAGGAATCAGAACAGTCTTAATGCCGCCGCGGTGTGCTGCCAGCAGTTTTTCTTTCAGACCACCGATAGGCAGAACCAGACCACGCAGGGTAATTTCCCCGGTCATCGCCACATCAGCACGTACCGGGTTACCGGTCAGTGCGGAAACCAGTGCGGTACACATCGCGGTACCGGCACTCGGGCCGTCTTTCGGTGTTGCGCCTTCCGGAACGTGGACGTGAATGTCACGTTTTTCATAGAAATCATTGTTGATCCCTAATTTATCCGCACGGGCACGTACCACGGTTAACGCTGCCTGGATAGATTCCTGCATCACTTCACCCAGTGAACCGGTGTAGGAGAGTTTTCCTTTGCCCGGAACCGCTGCGGTTTCGATGGTCAGCAGGTCACCACCGACTTCTGTCCACGCCAGACCGGTTACCTGACCCACGCGGTTTTCAGTGTCTGCACGGCCGTAATCCACTTTCTGCACGCCGAGGTAATCTTTCAGGTTATCCTGATTAATTTCGATGTGTTTCAGTGTTTTATCCATCAGCAGTTGTTTCACCGCTTTACGGCACAGTTTGGAGATTTCACGCTCCAGTCCGCGCACACCGGCTTCACGGGTGTAATAACGGATGATGCCGAGGATCGCACTGTCATCAATGTGCAGCTCGGTTTTCTTCAGCGCGTTACGTTCAATCTGCTTCGGCAGCAGGTGACGTTTGGCGATGTTGAGTTTTTCATCTTCCGTATAACCGGACAGACGGATCACTTCCATACGATCCAGCAGTGGTGCCGGAATATTCATGGAGTTGGACGTCGCGACAAACATCACGTCGGACAGATCGTAATCCACTTCCAGGTAGTGATCGTTAAACGCGATATTCTGTTCCGGATCCAGCACCTCAAGCAGTGCGGAGGCCGGATCACCGCGCATATCCGATGACATTTTGTCAATTTCATCCAGCAGGAACAGCGGGTTTTTCACACCGACTTTTGCCATTTTCTGGATCAGTTTACCCGGCATAGAACCGATGTAGGTACGACGGTGACCACGGATTTCCGCTTCATCACGTACGCCGCCCAGCGCCATACGGACATATTTACGGCCGGTTGCACGGGCAATAGACTGTCCCAGTGAGGTTTTACCCACCCCCGGCGGTCCGACGAGACACAGGATCGGCCCCTTGATTTTACTGACACGGCTCTGAACCGCCAGATATTCAAGGATACGCTCTTTCACCCGCTCCAGGCCGTAATGGTCACTGTCGAGGATTTCCTGCGCCTTAATCAGGTCTTTTTTCACCTTGCTGCGCTTAACCCACGGAACCTGAACCATCCAGTCGATATAGCTGCGGACAACAGTCGCTTCCGCAGACATCGGGGACATCATTTTCAGTTTCTGTAATTCAGCTTCCGCTTTCTCTTTTGCCTCTTTCGGCATCTGCGCTTCTTCGATTTTACGTTTCAGCGCTTCCGCTTCATCCGGCGCGTCATCCATCTCACCCAGTTCTTTCTGGATAGCTTTCATCTGCTCATTGAGATAGTACTCGCGCTGGCTTTTTTCCATCTGCTTTTTGACGCGGTTACGGATGCGTTTCTCAACCTGTAACAGATCGATTTCCGATTCCATCATCGCCATCAGATACTCGAGACGCTCAACCACATCTGCCATTTCCAGTACAGACTGTTTGTCCTGTAATTTCAGTGTCATATGGGAAGCGATAGTGTCAGCCAGTTTGGCGACATCTTCGATACTGTGCAGGGAGGTCAGGACTTCCGGCGGGATCTTTTTATTCAGTTTGATATAGCCTTCAAACTGGTTGATCGCCGTGCGCAGCAGTACTTCCTGCTCACGCTCGTCCACAACAGGGGATTCCATCAGCTCTGCCTGGGCAGAGAAGAAATCACCGTTGTCACTTAATGTTTTGATATGCGCACGTTGCAGGCCTTCGACCAGCACTTTTACGGTGCCGTCCGGCAGTTTCAGCATCTGTAATACAGACGCGACTGTCCCGACGGAAAATAAATCATTGACGCCCGGTTCATCCGTTGACGCTTCTTTTTGTGCAACCAGCAGCACTTTTTTATCCATATCCATCGCTGTTTCCAGGCAATGGATAGATTTTTCGCGCCCGACAAATAAAGGAATAACCATGTGGGGGTAGACCACCACATCGCGCAAAGGCAGTACCGGGATTTCAATGCGTTCAGCACGCTCAGGATTCATAGAGCACTCTCTTCGTTTAGCTTACGCCTTGTTGGGAACGTCGTGAAACGCGTTATCACGGGTTCCACTCCATAGAATGATCAATATATGGGGATGCATTTCTCACATTCAACACTTTATTTAGTAAGAAAAGCAAAATGAGGGAAAATTCCCTCATTTGGTTAATATTGATAACAACTGCGCTAACTTTCCGTTACTCGCCGGAAACCTGAGCTTCCGGTTTACGGTAAATCAGCATCGGTTCGGTCTGATTGGTTATCACGTTCTCATCAATAACCACTTTTTCAACATTTTCCATCGATGGTAAATCATACATTGTGTTGAGCAATGCCGCCTCAACGATGGAACGCAGACCACGGGCACCGGTTTTACGGTTCATCGCTTTTTTCGCGATGGCAATCAGTGCTTCACGGCGGAACTCCAGTTCAACATCTTCAATGCTGAACAGTGCCTGATACTGTTTGGTTAATGCGTTTTTCGGCTCCTGAAGGATCTGAATCAGCGCATCTTCACTCAGTTCACCGAGCGTTGCCACCACCGGCAGACGACCGATAAATTCCGGGATCAGACCAAATTTGATCAGATCTTCCGGTTCAACCTGAGCCAGTAATTCACCTTCCGTTGCTTTGTCTTTCTCGCCGCGTACTTCCGCACCGAAACCGATACCGGAACGGGTGTTCAGACGCTGGCCGACCACTTTATCCAGACCGGCAAATGCCCCGCCGCAGATAAACAGAATTTTCGAGGTATCAACCTGTAAAAATTCCTGCTGCGGATGTTTGCGCCCGCCCTGCGGCGGAACAGCTGCAATCGTACCTTCAACCAGTTTCAGCAGCGCCTGCTGAACGCCTTCACCGGACACATCACGGGTAATCGACGGGTTATCTGATTTGCGGGAGATTTTATCGATTTCATCAATATAGACGATACCGCGCTGTGCTTTCTCCACATCATAGTCGCATTTCTGTAAAAGCTTCTGAATGATGTTTTCCACGTCCTCGCCCACATAACCGGCTTCAGTCAGTGTGGTCGCATCCGCCATTGTGAACGGCACATCCAGGTAGCGGGCCAGTGTTTCAGCCAGCAGGGTTTTACCGCTGCCGGTCGGGCCGATCAGCAGGATATTACTTTTACCCAGTTCCACGCCGTCAGCGGTTTTATCGCCGTTGCGCAGACGTTTGTAGTGGTTGTATACCGCGACTGCCAGCACTTTTTTAGCCAGTTCCTGACCAATGACATAATCATCGAGGTGCTGACGAATTTCATGAGGAGTCGGCAGTTCACTGCGTTCACTGCCCCGGGCCGGGATCAGATCTTTAATTTCTTCACGGATAATATCGTTGCATAAATCAACGCATTCATCACAGATATACACTGACGGGCCGGCAATCAGTTTTTTAACCTCATGCTGACTTTTTCCGCAGAAAGAGCAGTACAGCAGCTTTCCTGAACCGTCTTTGCGTTTGTCTGTCATCAGTAAACCTCACTTAATCAGTACAGCTCACAACCCGTGAGCTGCAAAAAAATATCACAGCACCGCTGTACCCTGCCACCCGGCAGAATACGGGCAGTACCGGTGTTACTTACCGGTGTGTGTAAATATGGTCAACCAGACCGTATTCCTGCGCTTCTGTCGCGGACAGGAAGCGGTCGCGCTCGGTATCGCGCTGAATTTCCTCAACGGATTTACCGGTATGGTGAGCTAATAAATCATTCATGCGCGCTTTCACTTTCAGAATTTCCTGAGCATGAATTTCAATATCAGTAGCTTGTCCCTGATAGCCGCCCAGCGGCTGGTGAATCATCACGCGGGAGTTAGGCAGACAGTAACGTTTGCCCGGCGCACCTGCCGTCAGTAAGAAAGCGCCCATTGAGCAGGCCTGGCCTACGCAGATGGTGCTGACCTGCGGTTTAATAAACTGCATGGTGTCATAAATAGACATCCCTGCGGTGATCACGCCGCCCGGTGAGTTGATATAAAGACTGATGTCTTTTTCCGGGTTCTCAGCTTCCAGGAAGAGTAACTGTGCCACGATCAGGTTTGCCATATGATCTTCAACCTGACCGGTTAAAAAGATAATACGGTCTTTTAATAAACGGGAATAGATATCGTAGGAGCGTTCACCACGTGAAGTCTGCTCGATAACCATCGGCACCAGCGCCATGTTGGGTGCGAAAGTATCCTGATTGTCGTGATATGACATGTCCATCTCCTGATTGAATTTTATTGGTGCCTGGCGGATACCGGTTATTTTACTTGAGATCCGGTGAGATGACCATGCGCTATACGCGATTCGATCATGCACACGCTGTCCGGCAGAGACCCTGTATGGCAAATATGGGGGATAACCACCGCAGTTTTCAAGGAATATTGTCAGAAATGACAAAAAAACCGCAGGCAATATACATTGCCTGCGGTTTTAATCAGATAAACAGCCTTCGGCCGTTCACAAAGAGAGAGGATTAACCTGCTGCCTGAACCTGGTTCATCAGGTCAGTGAAGCCGGTTTCTTTATCTGTCACTTTTGCTTTCGCCAGAACAGTCTCAACAGCCTGCTCTTCCAGTGCCAGATTACGGATACCGTCCATCATCTGTTTGTTTTTGTTGTAGTATTCTACAACTTCAGCCGGATCTTCGTACGCTGATGCCATTTCTTCGATCAGTGCATTAACGCGATCATCTTCAGCTTTCAGTTCGTTAGAAGAAATCACTTCACCTAACAGCAGACCAACCATAACACGGCGTTTAGCCTGACCTTCAAACAGTTCGCGAGGCAGTTCCATCGCCTGTTTTTCAGAGCCGCCGAAACGCTGTGCCGCCTGACGGCGCAGTTCTTCGATTTCGCTGTCAACAGCCGCTTTCGGTACATCGATTTCGTTTGCTTTCAGCAGACCATCGATAACCTGGGATTTGATACGGTTGCGTACTGCATTTTTCAGTTCGCGTTCCATATTTTTGCGGATTTCCGCTTTCAGACCTTCCAGGGAACCGTCACCGATACCGAAACGTTTGATGAATTCTTCAGTCATTTCCGGCAGTTCGCGCTCTTCCACTTTTTTCAGGGTGATAGCGAATTTCGCTGCTTTCCCTTTCAGGTTTTCAGCGTGGTAATCTTCAGGGAAAGTGACGTCGATTTCGAATTCTTCACCGGCTTTGTGACCCACAACACCGTCTTCGAAGCCCGGGATCATGCGGTTCTGGCCCATGACCAGGACGAAATCAGATGATTTGCCGCCTTCGAACTCTTCGCCGTCAACAGAACCGGTGAAGTCGATAGTAATGCGATCGTCAGCTTTTGCCGCGCCTTCAATGACTTTCCACTCAGCCTGCTGCTTACGCAGAGTTTCAACCATACCGTCGATATCTTCGTCTTTAACGGTAACAACCGGTTTTTCAACTTCGATTGTTTCCAGACCTTTCAGCTCAACTTCAGGGAAGACTTCAAACTCAACAGTGTAAGTGAAATCCTGACCTTCTTTGTACGGCTCATCGACTTTATAGTCCGGTGCACCGACAGGATTGATTTTGTTTTCGATGATCGCGCTGACAAAGTTACGTGACATCAGGTCGCTCAGTGCATCCTGAACCGCCACATCGCCGTAACGCTGTTTGATGATGTTATGCGGCACTTTACCTTTACGGAAACCGTCGATACGTGCTTTTTTGGCGATTTCAGCTAATTGTTTATTTACTTCTTTGTCAATGTCGGCTGCAGGAACGGTGATTAATACACGACGCCCAAGGCCTTCAGTCGTTTCAACAGAAACTTGCATCTTATTACCTCAAAAAAGTCTATTGCTCGGTCAACTCCAGATCTCACACCGGCCCGATGCCTGTGTGAAACGATAATGAACCGGGGCGGTCGCATTTAAAAACCGAGTTCCCTTATATTCAGAAGCGTCCCGAAACCATACGGAATTTCAGACGCGACATTATAGCGATGCTGACAGGCCGCGTCGAGAAGTGCAGACAAAAGAGTCTGAAATTCACTCTTTTTCTGTTAAATTTTGTGCTGTACGCTGCTTTTTCACCCAACAAGCCGCTTACTTTCCGCCACCGTGGCAGCGCGGGGACGGATTCACCTGACCCTGACTGTGATTCCACTCATCCGGGGTATAAGTATGCAGCGCCAGCGCGTGAACCCCGCCCGCCAGTTCATCCGCCAGCAGGGTGTACATATGACGGTGACGTGCAACAGGGCGCATCCCCGCAAAAGTCTCACTGACCACCACCACCTTAAAATGGGTTTCCGATCCTGCCGGAACATTGTGCTGACCACTCTCATTCACCACATCAATATAATGAGGGACAAGTGCATGATTCAGTTTTTCTTCAATACGCTGCTGCATCACAGCAGGAAATGATGCCGACATAACTATCCTTCCGGTCAATACTGGCTTTCAGAGAAAGCCCAGTGTAGTGAGTTTTTTATCAAAATCCATACCATTCACGGATAAAGCCGATTATCATCATGCGTTAAGCCGAACACTCACACCCCGGCGTTGATCCGGTGCTGTGGCTGACTTCAACAACCTGTAACGGATTCATATTATGTTGAAAAAATACCTCCTCCCGCTGTTCGCAATGCTTTTACTGGCCGGGTGTCAGGCGCCGTCCAACACCCTGTCTATTGAACCGGTGATGAAATTACCGTCTGCGGACCCGACTCTTGGTGCCGCCACTATTTCGATTACCGGTGTCGACAAGCGCTCTTCGCAGACACTGGCTGAATTCAGCCGTAACGGCCAGCTGGCACAGCTGCGTCCGTCCCGTGACCTGCGTTTCCTGATGCAGGAAACCCTGGAAAAACAGATGACCGCACGCGGTTTTATGATTGGGTCACCGGCAAACGCTAATGTGCAGATCGCCATCAATACCTTTAAGGCAGATGTGCAGGAAGGCAGTGTCCGCCATAATATCACCGTCAATATCGATATTACCGTTCTGGCCACCGCGCAGAATAACAGCACAAAGAGCCGGACATTCCGCACCAGTTATAATGTGCAGGGACCGTTCAGTGCCAGTAACGAAAAAATCACTGATGCCTTTAACCGCGCACTCAGCGATATCGTCGCGGACATGGCTCTGGATACCCAAATCAGCCAGTTCATTAAGCAAAATACCCGCTACTAATCTGCCGTGCCGCCCGCAGCCGGATAACGCCGGGCGGCCTGCTGTTTTCAGTCACTGTGAATGCACCGCAGCCTGCGGTGTGTGAGGATAATCATGCTCCGGAGTATTTGGGCGACATACAGCCAGCGTAATGCCCGTATTCTTTTACTGCTCGGTTTCGCATCCGGACTGCCGCTGGCGCTGACCAGCGGCACACTCCAGGCCTGGATCACCGTCGAAAACGTGGATATCAGAACCATCGGCTTTTTCACCCTTGTCAGCCAGGCCTATGTTTTTAAGTTCCTGTGGGCGCCGTTTATGGATCGCTATCAGCTGCCGTTCCTCGGACGCCGCCGCGGCTGGATGATCGCCACACAACTCCTGCTGGTTGTCAGTATTGCCGGTATGGGGATGCTGAAACCGACGGAACACCTCTGGTGGCTGGCTGCGGCAGCGGCGATAGTCGCCTTCTGCTCCGCATCACAGGACATCATTTTTGATGCTTATAAAACCGACCTGCTGTCCGCGAAAGATCGCGGCACCGGGGCGGCAATATCAACCTTAGGTTACCGGCTTGCAATGCTGCTCTCCGGCGGGCTGGCACTGTTTATCGCCCACCGCTATACCGGCTGGCAGAATATGTACCTGCTGATGGCGGGACTGATGCTGATCGGTGTGTTCGCCACGCTGATAGCGAAAGAACCGGAAACCGATGCCCCGCCGCCGCGCACACTGCGTGAAGCGGTACGGGAACCGCTGGCCGAGTTTTTCTCCCGCAATAATACCTGGCTGCTGTTACTGCTGATTGTGCTTTACAAGATGGGTGATGCGTTTGCCCTGACACTCAGCACGCCGTTTCTGATCCGGGGCGCCGGGTTCGGTCCTGATGAAGTGGGGCTTATCAACAAAACCCTGGGGCTGGCCGCGACGATTGTCGGTGCCCTGTACGGCGGTTATCTGATGCAGCGCTGGAGCCTGTTTAAGTCACTGATGTTTTTCGGGATTTTGCAGGGATTCTCCAACCTCGGCTACTGGGTGCTGTCCGTCACACCACAAAATATCTATATGATGGGCGGTGTGGTGTTTATCGAAAATATCTGCGGCGGGATGGGGACAGCGGCTTTTGTCGCCCTGCTGATGACGCTCTGTAACCGCTCATTCTCCGCCACGCAGTTTGCCCTGCTCTCCGCGCTGTCAGCGGTCGGCCGTGTCTATACCGGGCCTTTTGCCGGCTGGATGGTGGAAACCTACAACTGGAGCTGGTTCTATCTGTTCACTGTGTTTGCCGCTGTTCCGGGATTGCTGCTGCTGATGTTGTGCCGCAAGACATTGCTTTACACTCAGAAAACGGAGCAGTTTCTGCCGAGGCGGCACTTCCGCAACGGCTACCGGACGGCGATGTCGCTGCTGGGGATAACAGCCGTGCTGTTCACCGCCAGCCTGATCCTCCTGCTGACCGGTGTATTTGAACTGACCCCGGGCTTTATTCCGGATACGCTGAAAGGTGACCTGTTTATTTACGGCCTGAATATCGGTATTGCCGGGTTGTTCCTCGGCGGGCTGCTCGATTATTGTGCACTTCGCCGCGATAAACTGGCCTGATCGGCTGTCACGAATATCAGAAAAAATTCAATCAAAAGTTTATAAAGCCGGTTTTAACCGGCTTTTTTTATTCCTGACTTTAGACATTGGTCACAATTTCTGTAATTTATTTCTTGAAATTACATTCAAAACCACAAATACATCACATCACCCATTTTCCTTTTTGTGCCCCCGGCCTATATTCGCGCTGTTACTTCTGACTTCTTTACTCTTTAACGACCAAATAAACAGCTAAAAAATTATGAAAAAAACGACTATTGCAGCCCTGATCGCTGCAACCGCCGCGTTTTCTGCGCAGGCTGAATATCAGTGGGGATTTGCTAACGTCAGCATGAACTATCTGGACTGGACTCCGCATACCACCCACAAGAGCGGTAACAGCTCGCATAAAGATGACTTTGCGTATCTGGAGCTTGAGGGCGGTGCCGGTTTTACCTGGGGTGAGCTCTACGGTTTCTTCGACCTCGAGAATGCATTCAACAGTAAAAACGATTCCGATGCCGGAGATAACCAGCGTTACACCTTCAAATCCACCGCACGTATCTACCTGGGTGATACCGGTTTTAACGCTTACGGCCATGTTTACGGTACCTATTCCCTGCCGGGCAACGGTGGTAACTTCCATGAAGTAAACACCCTGTACGGTATCGGTTATAACACCGAATTCAACGGATTATGGTTCAAACCATTTGCGGCGCTGCACTATGTTGATCAAACATTTTACAGCGGTAACAACGGTTATGTCCTCGGCTGGGTTGCCGGTTATGACTTTAACCTGTGGGATGAAAAATTCAGTATCACCAACTGGAACGAAATTGAGCTGAACCGTAACGAACACTACGGCAACGGCGGGCGCGACGGTGTCAACGGTGCGCTGGCCTTATGGTGGACACCGGTTCCGTCAGTAACAACCGGCATTCAGTACCGCTATGCGGATAACAAACTGGGTGAAGATTTCTACCAGCAGGCTGTGGTTTACAGCATAAAATATAACTTCTAGATCACATTTTTTCACTGCGGAGGGCAAAAACCCTCCGTATTTTTACCAAGAAACTGTTTCTGAACAAAAAATTTTCACCATTACATCACATAAAGTGTAATAATCAGTGTCTCATCCTTTCGGTATTTCCTTCCTTAATCTAAGCTTAAATATAAATTTGTCTCGTGATTGTTAAATTTGTGATTTTTATTTCACGAATTAACAAAAATCGGATTACTTGTGATCCTTTTAACATAAAGAGGCAACAAACCAACCAATCTTATTACATATATTTACACTGATCTTACCTTGCCGTAATATGTGCGGACTGATGAAACGACAAGAGTACTTAAGTACCTTTGTTTTTGGGGTCGTTGGATGAGACTTATGAACTACAAAAAGAGTATTGGGGTAATCTCGCTGCTCGCATCTGCACTTTTGCTGGGCGGATGCGATATGGCACTGATGAACCCGAAAGGCACTATCGGTGCTGAGCAAAAAACACTGATTTTAACCGCCATTGGTCTGATGCTCATTGTGGTTATTCCGGTCATTATCATGGCAATCGTTTTTGCCCTGCGTTACCGGGAAAGCCAGAAAGCAACTTACCGTCCTGACTGGGCGCATTCCAATAAAATTGAGCTGGTCGTCTGGACTGTTCCGATTATTATCATTCTGATCCTGGGTACCATTACATGGAAAACCACCCATGAACTGGACCCGTACAAGCCACTGGTCAGTGACCAGGAGCCTGTCACCATCCAGGTTATCTCAATGGACTGGAAATGGTTATTTATCTATCCGGATCAAGGTATTGCTACTGTCAATGAGATCGCATTCCCTGTCGGTGTTCCTGTCAATTTCAAAATCACCTCTGATTCTGTGATGAATTCATTTTTCATCCCGCAGTTAGGCGGACAGATTTATGCAATGGCAGGTATGCAGACCAAACTGCATCTGATTGCTGAAGAGCCGGGCGTGTACAAAGGCATTTCTGCCAGTTACAGCGGTCACGGTTTCTCTGACATGAAATTTACCGCCACAGCCACACCGACACGCGAAGCCTTTGATGAGTGGGTTGCGAAGGTGAAAGCCTCACCGGACACCCTGAACACCACCGAAGCGTTTGACGCGCTGGCAAAACCGAGTGTGAATAACCCGGTTGTCTATTTCTCAACTGTCAAACCAAACCTGTTTGTGGATACCATTAACAAATTTGGTCACAGCGGCCACGGTGCCGGAAAGACACAGGAAGGCGAAAGCCATTCAATGATGAACATGAGCGCAGATGAACACAGCAGCCATACGCCTGCAGCTCATGCCGGGAATGAGGGGTAAAGCATGTTCGGAAAATTAACACTGGATGCCATCCCCCTGCATGAGCCTATCGTTGTTATTACGGTACTGGGTATCATTCTGGGTGGTGCTGCACTTGTCGGTCTTATCACCTACTTCCGCAAATGGACGTGGTTATGGACTGAATGGTTAACAACTGTTGACCACAAAAAAATCGGTATTATGTACATCATCGTTTCAATGGTGATGCTGATCCGTGGTTTTGCTGACGCCATTATGATGCGCGCCCAGCAGGCCCTTTCGTCTGCCGGTGAAGCCGGATTCCTGCCGCCTGAACACTACGACCAGATCTTTACCGCCCACGGCGTTATTATGATCTTCTTCGTGGCGACACCGTTTGTTGTCGGCCTGATGAACCTGGTCGTGCCGTTACAGATCGGCGCACGTGACGTTGCCTTCCCGTTCCTGAACTCCCTGAGCTTCTGGTTCTTTATGGTCGGTGTGATCCTGGTGAACCTCTCTCTGGGTATCGGGGAATTTGCACAGACCGGCTGGCTGGCCTATCCGCCGCTGTCGGGACTGGAATATAACCCGGGCGTCGGGGTCGATTACTGGCTGTGGAGTCTTCAGATATCCGGTATCGGTACCTTACTGACCGGGGTTAACTTCTTCGCCACCGTACTGCGTATGCGCGCACCGGGTATGTCGATGATGAAAATGCCGGTCTTTACCTGGGCGGCATTCTGTACCAACATCCTGATTATCGCCGCGTTCCCGATTCTGACCGTGACCTTAACCGGTCTGACCCTTGATCGTTACATGGGCACCCATTTCTTCACCAATGATATGGGCGGCAACATGATGATGTACATCAACCTGGTGTGGGCATGGGGTCACCCGGAAGTCTATATCCTGGTTCTGCCGGTCTTCGGGGTCTTCTCTGAAGTCACTGCGACATTCTCGAAAAAACGCCTGTTCGGCTATACCTCACTGGTATGGGCAACCATCGCGATTACGGTTCTGTCCTTTATCGTCTGGCTGCACCACTTCTTTACCATGGGCTCCGGTGCAAACGTCAACGCCTTCTTCGGTATCGCCACGATGATCATCTCCATTCCGACCGGGGTGAAGATATTCAACTGGCTGTTTACCATGTATCAGGGCCGTATCGAGTTCAAAACCCCGATGCTCTGGACGGTCGGCTTTATTATCACCTTCTCCGTCGGTGGTATGACCGGGGTTCTGCTGGCAGTACCGGGCGCAAACTTTGTCCTGCATAACAGTCTGTTCCTGATTGCACACTTCCATAACGTCATCATCGGTGGTGTGGTCTTCGGATGCTTCGCCGGTACCGCTTACTGGTTCCCGAAAGCGTTCGGTTTCACCCTGAACGAAAAATGGGGTGTCCGTGCATTCTGGTGCTGGTTCATCGGTTTCTTTGTTGCCTTTATGCCGGTTTACGTGCTGGGCTTCATGGGAATGACCCGCCGTATCAGCCAGAACATTGACCCGACTTTCCACACTATGCTGTTAATCGCAGCCGTCGGCGTGGCCATCATCGGTGTCGGTATTCTGTGCCAGGTCATTCAGTTCTATGTCAGTATCCGTGACCGCAACCAGAACCGTGACGTCACCGGTGACCCGTGGGGCGGCCGCACACTGGAGTGGGCAACCTCTTCACCTCCGCCGTTCTATAACTTCGCTGAAGTGCCGGATGTTCAGTCCCGTGATGAGTGGTGGGATATGAAAGAAAAAGGCACCGCCCATAAACGCCCTGCAAAATATGAAGAAATTCATATGCCGAAAAACACGGCAGCAGGTGTGATTATCGCCGGTTTCAGCCTGATCTTTGGTTTCGCCATGATCTGGCATATCTGGTGGCTCGCGATTGTCGGTTTCGCCGGCATGATCGTCACCTGGATTGTGAAAAGCTTCGACGAAGATGTGGATTACTATGTTCCTGTGGCTGAAGTCGAAAAAATCGAAAACGCCCACTACGAACAACTGAGCAAGGCAGGTGTGGATAATGTCAACTAATACCCTGACTCAACATAATAACGCCCATGATAATCATGGGCATCACGATGCAGGTGCGACCAAGGTCTTCGGATTCTGGGTCTATCTGATGAGTGACCTGATTCTGTTTGCGAGTCTGTTCGCCATTTATGTGGTGCTGAAAGACGGCACCGCCGGCGGACCGTCCGGCAAAGAAATCTTTAACTTACAGTTTGTACTGGTGGAAACCTTCCTGCTGTTATTCAGCAGTATCACCTACGGCTTTGCCATGCTGGCAATGAACCGCAATCAGGTGGGTCAGGTTAATCTGTGGTTATTTGTGACATTCCTGTTCGGCCTCGGCTTCGTGGCGATGGAAATTTACGAATTCCATGAATTAATCAGCGAAGGTTACGGCCCGGATCGCAGCGGCTTCCTGTCCGGTTTCTTCACCCTGGTGGCAACACACGGTCTTCACGTCACTGCCGGCCTTATCTGGATCATTATCATGATCATCCAGACCAGCCGCCGCGGACTGACCGAGGTGAATAAAACCCGTCTGAACTGCTTAAGCCTGTTCTGGCACTTCCTGGACGTGGTCTGGATTTGTGTGTTCACCGTTGTTTATCTGTTGGGGGCACTGTAATGAGTCATTCAAATACAGCCGGTACCGGGGCAAGCCACGGTAGTGTGAAAACCTATCTGATCGGCTTTATATTGTCGGTCATTCTGACAGTCATCCCGTTCTATATGGTGATTGAGGGAACCGCCTCAACGTCTGTACTGCTGGCGACTGTTGTGATTACTGCTGTTGTTCAGATTCTTGTTCACCTGGTGTGCTTCCTGCACATGAATACCGCGTCTGAAGAGCGCTGGAACCTGATTGCGTTCCTGTTTACGCTCCTCATTATCGGTATCGTGGTCGTGGGTTCACTGTGGATTATGTACAACCTGAACATCAATATGATGGTTGATTAAGAGTTGCCGATATGATGAAGCAATACCTGCAAGTGACCAAACCGGGAATTATTTTCGGAAATTTAATTTCTGTGGTCGGGGGATTCCTGCTCGCCTCCAAAGGTGACATTGATTACCCTCTGTTCATTGCGACATTGCTCGGTGTCTCGCTGGTCGTGGCCTCCGGTTGTGTTTTTAACAATTACATCGACCGCGACATCGACTCCGTCATGGAACGCACGAAAAACCGCCCTCTGGTAAGAGGGCTTATTGACCCGAAAATCAGTCTGGTTTATGCCTCTGTGCTGGGTATTGCCGGCATGGTGCTGCTGTTAGTGGCAGCCAATGTGGTGGCAATGCTGATTGCTGTTGTCGGCTTTGTGGTTTATGTCGGGGTTTACAGCCTGTACATGAAACGCAAATCGGTCTACGGCACACTGGTCGGCAGCCTGTCCGGTGCCGCTCCGCCGGTTATCGGCTACTGCGCAGTGACCGGCCAGTTTGATACCGGCGCACTGATCCTGCTGTTAATCTTCAGTTTATGGCAGATGCCGCACTCCTACGCGATTGCCATCTTCCGTTTCAAAGATTACCAGGCGGCCAATATCCCTGTACTGCCGGTGATTAAAGGTATTTCTGTGGCGAAAAACCACATTATCCTGTACATCATCGCCTTTATGTTTGCCACACTGATGCTCGCCATCAGCGGGTATGCGGGATATAAGTACCTGATTGTCGCAGCGGCAGTCAGTGTCTGGTGGCTCGGCATGGCATTATCGGGCTATAAAACAACGAACGATCGCCTCTGGGCACGTAAGTTGTTCGTGTTCTCCATTGTCGCTATCACATCACTCAGTGTGATGATGTCTGTTGACCCAAGCGTCTCCGGCGATGTTCTGCTGGCCTACAGCCGTTAACACACACTTTCTGTAATAACAAAATGGCAGGGCTTCCCTGCCATTTTGTGTTTAGTAAAAACCACAAATCTCATTAGAATGTGGTGTCTGTTTTTTTGAGGTTATCCCATGAACGATAATAAAATGACTCCGGTTGAGCGTCGCGCGACCTGGGGCTTAGGCTCGGTATTTTCTCTGCGCATGCTCGGCATGTTCATGGTATTACCTGTTATCACCACATTCGGACTCGATTTTAAAGACGCCACCAGCACACTGATAGGTTTTGCCATCGGCGTCTACGGCCTGACACAGGCTATCTTCCAGATCCCCTTCGGCCTGCTTTCTGACAAAATCGGCCGTAAACCGCTGATTATCGGCGGGCTGATTATCTTTATGGCGGGCAGTATTGTTGCCGCACTCAGCCACTCTATTTACGGCGTGATTGCCGGACGGGCGCTTCAGGGCGCGGGCGCGATCTCCGCCGCTGTCATGGCATTACTGTCCGATACCACCCGTGAACAAAACCGCACCAAAGCGATGGCCTTTATCGGGATCAGCATCGGAATCACCTTTGCGGTCGCCCTGGTACTCGGACCGGTACTGGCGGATATCATCGGCCTGTCCGGCCTGTTCTGGGGTATTGCCCTGCTCGCGTTTCTCGGTATCCTCGTCACGCTGTATGTGGTGCCGGACAATAAAGAGCACCGCCAGAACCGGGAAACTGCCGTGGTAAAAGGCGCAATTAAACAGGTTCTGATGGATAAACAGCTCGCGCGGCTGAATTTCGGTATCCTCGCACTGCACACTCTGCTGATGGCGACCTTTGTCGCCCTTCCTCTGGTGATGAGTGATGCCGGGCTGGCGCGGGAGTCCCACTGGAAAGCGTATCTGTACACGATGCTGATAGCCTTCGTGTCTGTGCTGCCGTTTATTATTTATGCGGAAAAATACCGCAAAATGAAGCAGGTTTTTGTCAGTTGCGTGATCATGATGGCGCTGGCAGAAATATTATTCCTGCTGGCAGGTAAAAACCTCTGGCTGCTGTACGGCGGATTGCAGATCTTCTTTATTGCGTTCAATGTGATGGAAGCGATTCTGCCGTCACTGATCAGCAAAGAAGCCCCGGCCGGCTACAAAGGAACGGCCATGGGGATCTACTCCACCAGCCAGTTTATCGGCGTGGCACTGGGCGGCAGTCTCGGCGGCCTGCTCTACAGCATTAATGGCGCACTGGCTGTTTTCGGCGGTGGTCTGGTACTGACACTTATCTGGCTGGCTGTCAGCCTGACACTGCGTCAGCCGCCGTATGTCAGCAGTCTGCGTCTGGAATTACCGGAAAATGACGTGAATCATCCGGATATTGCTGCAAAATTGCGCGAACAGCCGGGTGTATGTGATGTGGTGATTATTGCGCAGGAACGGGCGGTGTATGTGAAAACGGATACCAAACTGTCAAACCGCAAGCAACTCGAGGCGGTTCTGCAGGGCTGAACAGAAACCGGCAACCATGCTGATGCGGGTTGCCGGATAACACTCAGTCGCGGAAGTTTTTAAACTGGAAAGGCTGCCCCAGTTTCCCGTTGCGAACCAGTGCCATAACAGACTGTAAATCATCACGGGATTTGCCGGTCACACGAACCTCTTCTCCCTGAATCTGTGTCTGTACTTTCAGTTTGCTGTCTTTGATCAGCTTGACGATTTTTTTCGCCAGCGCACTGTCGATCCCCTGTAACAGCGTTGCCTCAACACTGTACAGCTTGCCGCTGTGAACAATCTCATCCGGAACGGTCAGAGACGCGCCGTCAATCCCGCGTTTTGCCAGTTTTTCCCGCATAATATCAACCAGCTGATTGACCTGGAAATCAGATTCACTGGTCATCTTAACACTGTTATTTTTTTCATTGAGCTCAATCGTGGCGGTAATGTTGCGGAAATCCCAGCGACTGGTCACTTCACGCTGTGCGTTTTCCACGGCATTGCGCACTTCATGTAATTCAACTTCAGAAACAATATCAAATGATGGCATCGGAAGACCTCCCTATATTCAACTGACCGGCATGATACCGGGTTTATCAGACCAACAAAAGCACTATATTTCCCGCTATATTTACTAAGGTGCAAACGGACAAAAAGTGGTACTATTCAGTGATATTGCTCACATCTTTTTCGCTGTCCGGAGTCCTTATGAAAATAACAGTACTGGGTTGCGGCGCAATCGGGAAACTCTGGCTCGCTGCACTGTCAGGCAGTCATGAGGTGCAGGGATGGATGCGTATTCCCGAGCCTTACCTGAATGTAAATATTGATTCTCTGAACGGAGAGCCGTTTTACGGGCAATTTACCACAAATGATCCGGAATTCCTTGCGCAAACCGAATTACTGCTGGTTTGCCTGAAAGCCTGGCAAACCTCCGAAGCCGTTAATCAATTACTGCCGAAAATCCCGGAATCCTGTCCGGTACTGCTGCTGCACAATGGTATGGGCGTGGCGCGTGAGTTATCCCGCTGTCCGAACCCGCTGCTGACCGGCATCACCTCCCACGCTGCATTTGAAGAAGACGGCCTGCTGCACCACAGCCGCCGCGGACTGACACACATAGGCCCTGTGAATGAACGTGCCCGTGATTATGGTCATCTGGCAGATATTCTGCACGACGCCCTGCCGGATGTGGCCTGGCATGATGAAATCGATGCCGCCTGCTGGCAAAAACTGGCCGTGAACTGTGTGATCTCCCCGCTGACCGTTATCTACGACTGCAAAAATGGTGAGCTGATGTCACACCTGCCGCAAATCCGGGTGCTGTGTGATGAAGTTGCGGAAGTGATGCTGCGTGAAGGTATTCATACAGACGGTGATGATATCTATGAATATATTCTTCATGTGATTGAAAAAACCGCCGATCACAGCTCGTCCATGCGCCGGGATATTCTTTACGGCCGTTATACCGAAATTGATTACATTACCGGCTATCTGCTGCAACGAGCCCGCTATCACGGGATTTTGCTGCCGGAACATATTCATGTTTACAGCCTCGTCAAACAAAAAGAGGAACAAAATGCCCCCTTCAGTTCTCATTTGTCTCGCTGACGGCTGCGAAGAAACCGAAACCGTCACCACCGCAGATCTCCTGGTGCGTGCCGGTATTACTGTCACACTCGCCAGTGCCAATGATGACGGCAGCTGTCTGATCACCGGTTCACGCGGGATCCGTATTATGGCCGATGTACCGCTGGTACGGGTGGCGGATACCCCGTTTGACGCCATTGTGCTGCCGGGCGGCCTGAAAGGTGCGGAAAATCTGCGTGACAGCCCGCTGGTAATCGAAAAAATCCGCCGCATGCATTGTGACGGACACATTGTTGCGGCCATCTGCGCGGCACCGTCTGTTATTCTGGTGAGCCACAATCTGTTCCCGCTTGGCAATATGACCGGTTATCCGGCGCTGGAAGATAAAATACCGGCGAAACAATGGGTGAATCAGCGGGTGTATTTTGATGAGCGCGTTAATTTACTGACCAGTCAGGGTCCGGCTACCGCTATCGATTTTGCTCTGCGCCTGACTGAACGCCTGTGCGGGCAGGAAACTGCCGCGAGAGTGGCGGCTGAATTAGTGCTGCCGCCGGGGATTTGGGATTATCAGGATACCCCCTACCGCACACTGGCGGACAACAAATAAAAAAACGCCCGGCTGTTTATGATACCGGGCGTTTGAGATTGCTGTAAAACAGGGTTTTTACTGTACCGGCGGTTCCGGTGTCACCATCATCCATTTTTTGGGTTTCAGCGAGTAATGTCCCGCTTTCAGTGCCGCCCATGCCGCCTGTTGATCGGCTTCAGAGGCATACTGAATATCCTGATAATCGCTCTCTGTCCAGACCAGCTTATCCGGCTCTCCCTCAGCAACTTCAGTGGTCTGCTGCCAGATCTGACAATACAGCGATGTATCGGAGTAACCGGTAATACAGACCACCGCCTCATCCTGTCCGTCTCCGTCCGCATCCGCCATAAATCCGAGACACTCCCCGTTCGCGGAGGTTTCCGTGCAGAACCAGCTGCGGGTAACATCCGGTTTTCCCTCCCACCAGGATTCCGGTAATTCCGGGCTGCCCGGTACTGTGAGCAGCACCTCCTGCAGCGTCCGGCGGTTATCCTGATCATAAGAGGAGTAGGTCAGTGCTTTACGATATTCCGGGTTGTCATTCAGCACGGTGAGTACCGCCTCTCCCCGTTTCCCCAGACCTTCCAGGGTATAGCGGATATCAGAGGTGACTTTGATTCTGCCCTTTTCAATACCGGCCAGAATACTGTTTGCCGTTATCTGTTTAAAATCTGCCAGCGGACTGCTGATCACCAGAATAACCGCCATCAGAGTCAGTAACCCGGCCTTGTTGACCGGCCCGAGCAGTTCCGCCCATCCGCTGCGTTTCCATAACAGTGCCACGCTGTACGCCAGCACGACCACCGCCAGAAACAGCGCGATACTGAATCCGTATAACCGATCCATACTCCAGCTGTATTGATTAACACGCACCAAAATGCCGTAAACCGACGACAGTGAAAAAACGTTCAGCAGCAGTACACCGGCCAGAACCAGCCCGCTGAGCCAGGAGCGGAAGCGCGGGACGCACTCATTGCCGTAAACCAGATTCAGCAGAATGATGTTCAGCGCGACAAACCAAATCATGGTGAATGAACCCAGCCCGCTGACACGGACGCCGGTCACCACGGATAACAGCAATCCGCCGGCGGCAATCACACCGATAACCGTCAGCAGCGGCAACAGCACCCGCGCCACATAGCCGGCAATTTTTCCGGTGCTGAAAGAAAAGACCGACCGGACAAATACCAGACTGACGTTAAACCCGAGACAAAAACTCAGCCAGTAATACAGAGAATCATCCAGCCACCCGCTGAGAAACTCCAGATTCACAATCCGGAACAGATAGACCGCCAGATGCAGCATGCCCATCACCAGCAGACCGATAAGCCCTGCCAGCGCACCCAGCACGGTATTTCTGACATACTGTTCCGTCAGCAGCGCATAATCCGGATTCCGTGAGCCGGATGACTGCCACAGCTGAAACCACGGCAGAATCAGCCAGAACAGCAATACCAGCAGGGGAATAAGCGAAGAAAGTTCACGGGTGTGGCCCGCCGTTGCCTCACTCAGATACCAGTAATTCATCCAGACACAGAGAGCCGCCGTCAGGACCAGCCCTGTCCAGAGAGCCGCAGAGGAAAACCGGTTGATCAGATAACTGAATACCGTCGGCACAAACAGCGCCAGCAGCATCGGCAGCCAGACCAGTGACCCCGGCAACTGCCATGAACTGCGGATCAGGTAATCGGATGTTGCATTCAGTGCAAGCCCCTGAAGGAGCGCCACCACAATAACAATAAAATAGACAAAACGGCTTGCCGGTACCGGGACCGTACTGTTTTTCATTCTGAAACCCCGTCAGTAATGGATGTTGCTGCCGGACAGCATAGTGCCCGTGCTGACACAACGATACCCCTCAGACTCTGAAAAAATAATAAAAAACCCCGGCTCAGCAGAGACGGGGTTCAGAGACAACGACTATGTCACGACTCAGGGACGATACACCTTCACATTGGTATAACCCTGCTCTGCCAGGTAAAGTGCCTGAAGACGGCTCATCACCCCGCGATCGCAATAAAGCAAATAGGTGGTCTCCGACGGTAAATCACCGAACTGAGTGCTGAGTTTGTAGAACGGCAGTGTGCGCACTTCGGTTCCCTCAATCTTCAGCGGGTGTGATTCCTGTTCATCCGGCGAACGGATATCCAGCACCACGTCAGAAGCAGACAGCTCAGACACCATCTCCACTTCAGTGACCTGCTGCTCACTCTGCTGCGCGATCACACGGATATCCATGTTCTGCGCGTTGAGCACCACATCATCCAGAATCGCGAAGTCGAATTTTTCTTCTTCGGCTTCGATTTTCTCTTTGACGGCTTTTACGGTCGGATTTTTTGAGATCACACCACAGAATTCCGGCATGGTACGGGCAAAATCTTCAGTACCGATCTGACGGGCAAGATTGATAATGGTTTCTTTGTCGTGTGAGATCAGCGGACGCAGTACCAGTGTATCAGTGGCATTGTCGATCATACGCAGGTTGGTCAGCGTCTGGCTGGACACCTGTCCCAGCGCTTCGCCGGTCACAATCGCCTGCACGCCGTAACGTTCCGCCACACGGGATGCCGCACGGACCATCATCCGCTTGAGCACCACGCCCATCTGGCCGTCATCCACTTTTTCCAGAATTTCCGCCACAACCGGCTCAAAATTCACGGCGACAAAACGGACTTTGTGCGAACTGCCGAAGCGGTTCCACAGGTAATGCGCCACCTGTTTCACACCGATTTCATGTGCCGCGCCGCCTAAATTGAAGAAGCAGTAATGAACACGGCAGCCACGGCGCATCAGCATATAACTGGAGACACCGGAGTCAAATCCGCCTGAGATCAGGGATAACACATCTTCCTGAGTCCCGATCGGGAAACCGCCGATACCTTCCAGACGACGCACCACAAGGATCAGTTTGTCATCTTCCACTTCCAGGTTCACCGTCACATCCGGATGCGTCAGTTTTACCTTCGCAGACGGAATATGCTGGTTCAGGCCGCCGCCGACATAACGTTCCAGCTCAATGGAGCTGAACGGATGCTTGCCGCGGCGTTTGGCGCGGACACAAAAGGTTTTGTTTTCCAGTGACGCGGCATACATCTCAAATGTCTGCTCATAGATATTATGCAGATCGGTAAATGCGCGCTCTTCCACCTGTAAAATATGGTGGATACCGGGAATGCGGGTCAGGCGGTCAGCCACGCCCTCACCAAGCTCTTCTTTCTTCACGCGGACTTCAAGATAGTCCCAGTGACGGACAACCGCCACATCTTCGGCCAGATCTTTAAGCACATTACGGATATTGCTGGTCAGAATTTTAATAAAGCGCAGGCGGACACTCTGGCTTTTGATGGTAATTTCAGGAAATAATTTAATGATAAACTTCATAACGGTTTACTGGCTATCGGCTTGATTTGCAAAGGACGGAGCAGCCGGTGTCGGGCAGCGGCAATCCCCGTTGATGAAATTGAAAGGCGGCAGTATATCACCATATCTCGATCTGCCCCGTAAAAATCGTAAATGAGGGGCACAATTTTCACTGAAAAGTGTAAACTAGGAATTATTTGCGACATAAATGCAACATCAGTGAAAAACAGACTATGACCAAAAAAACATCCGCAACGAAAACCGATGCACTGAGCTTTGAAGCATCACTCGATGCCCTTGAGGGGATCGTCACCCGTCTGGAAGCGGGTAATCTGCCGCTGGAAGAAGCCCTGGCCGAGTTTGAGCGCGGTATCGCACTGACCCGCACCAGTCAGAAAACCCTGATGGCAGCCGAACAGCGGGTACAGATCCTGCTGAATGATGATGAAAACGCCCCGCTGAGCGATTTTACACCTGAAAACGACTGACCGCCCGGATCGGCGGTTCCCTGTGTGAACGAGAATGACCATGTCTGAACAAACTCCCGAAACATTCCGCAACCAACTGACACAGGCCAGAGAGCGTGTTGATCACGTTCTTGATGAGATCCTGACCACTCTGCCGTTTGCCGCCACCGACATGGGCAAAGCTATGCATTACGGTGCCTTGCTGGGCGGCAAACGCCTGCGCCCGTTCCTGGTGTACGCCACCGGTGAGATGTTTGGTGTTGCCGCTGATAACCTGGATGCCCCGGCGGCGGCTATTGAGTGTATTCATGCCTATTCCCTGATCCATGACGATTTACCGGCCATGGATGACGACACACTGCGCCGCGGCAAACCAACCTGCCACGTCGCATTCGGTGAAGCGAATGCTATTCTGGCAGGCGATGCCCTGCAAACCCAGGCATTCGCTATCCTCGCGGCACGGCCGATGCCGGATGTGCGCCCGGAAGACCGTCTGGCGATGATCGCCGAACTGGCGGATGCCGCCGGTCTTGGCGGAATGTGCGGCGGCCAGGCACTTGATCTGGAAGCCGAAGGAAAAAACATCGGTATTCATGCGCTGGAACAAATACATAACCATAAGACCGGTGCTTTAATCCGTGCTTCCGTCCGCATGGGCGCGATGAGTGCCGGTGAAGCAGGCCGCCGCATGTTACCGGCTCTCGACACATACGCACAGGCTATCGGCCTGGCGTTTCAGGTACAGGATGACATTCTGGATGTTATCGGTCATACGGATGTGATCGGAAAAAGCCAGGGCAGTGACGCCGCTCACGGGAAGAGCACGTATCCGTCGCTGCTCGGGCTGAAAGCCGCTCAGGATAAAGCACAGGCGCTTTATCAGGAGTCACTGGCTGCGCTTTCACAGCTTGAAGAACATCATTACAACACAGCAACCCTGCGTGAACTTGCTAATTTTGTGATTGAACGTAACAGCTAATCCGTCCGGCACGTTCCGGTATTTTCAGAAACTTTAATAAGAATTAGTGAGCATTACATGAGTATTGATATCGCTAAATATCCGACTTTGGCACTCGTTGAGACGCCTGATGATTTGCGTCTGTTACCGAAAGAGAGTTTACCGAAACTCTGCGATGAACTGCGGCAATATCTGTTAAACAGCGTCAGCCGTTCCAGCGGGCATTTTGCCTCCGGTCTGGGGACGATTGAACTGACTGTCGCACTCCATTATGTCTATCAGACGCCGTTTGATAACCTGATCTGGGATGTCGGCCACCAGGCTTATCCGCACAAGATCCTGACCGGACGCCGTGACCGTATCGACACCATCCGTCATAAAAACGGGCTGCATGCCTTCCCGTGGCGCGAAGAGAGTGAATATGATGTCCTGAGTGTCGGTCACTCCTCCACCTCTATCAGTGCCGGTGTCGGGATGGCGGTTGCCGCTGCCCGCGAAGGACGTAACCGTAAAACCGTCTGTGTGATCGGTGACGGTGCGATCACCGCCGGGATGGCTTTTGAGGCGATGAACCACGGCGGGGATATCAAATCCGACATGCTGGTGATCCTCAATGACAACGAGATGTCCATCTCCGAAAACGTCGGCGCCCTCAATAACCATCTGGCACAACTGCTTTCCGGCAAGCTCTACACCACGCTGCGCGAGGGCGGAAAAAAAGTCTTCTCCGGCCTGCCGCCTATCAAAGATCTGCTGAAGAAAACCGAAGAGCACATCAAAGGCATGGTGGTGCCGAGCACGTTCTTTGAAGAGCTGGGCTTTAATTATATCGGACCGGTCGACGGACACGATGTGTTATCCCTGATCCAGACGCTGAAAAATATGCGTGATCTGAAAGGTCCTCAGTTCCTGCATATTATGACGAAAAAAGGACGCGGTTATGAACCGGCTGAAAAAGATCCGATCAGCTGGCACGCCGTGCCGCAGTTTGATCCGTCAACCGGCACACTGCCGAAAAGCAAGTCATCCAAACCGACCTTCTCAAAAATCTTCGGTGACTGGCTGTGCGAGGAAGCAGAACACGATCCGAAACTGATGGCCATCACCCCTGCCATGCGTGAAGGTTCCGGTATGGTGCGTTTCTCCAAATCCTTCCCTGATCAGTATTTTGATGTGGCGATTGCCGAGCAGCACTCTGTCACCTTTGCCGCCGGGCTGGCTATCGGCGGTTACAAACCGGTTGTCGCAATTTACTCCAGCTTCCTCCAGCGCGCCTACGATCAGGTGATCCACGACGTTGCCATTCAGAAACTGCCGGTGCTGTTTGCTATTGACCGCGCCGGGATTGTCGGCAATGACGGCCCGACACACCAAGGGGCGTTTGATCTCTCCTTCCTGCGCATCCTGCCGAACATGGTGATCATGACCCCGAGTGATGAAAACGAGTGCCGTCAGATGCTGCACACCGGCTATCACTACGGCAAAGGCCCTGTTGCGGTACGTTATCCGCGCGGCGGCGGTTGCGGTGCCACACTCCAGCCGCTGGCTCAGATTGAGATCGGCAAAGGTGTCGTCCGCCGTGAAGGAGAAAAAACCGCGATTCTGGTCTTCGGTACCCTGCTGGAAGAAGTGCTGAAAGCAGCGGAAAACCTGAACGCGACCGTGGTTGATATGCGTTTTGTCAAACCGCTGGATGAAGCCCTGATCCTGGAGATGGCAGCACGTCATGACACCCTGGTAACAGTCGAAGAAAACGCCGTTATGGGCGGTGCGGGCAGTGGTGTGAACGAATTCCTGATGGCACAGCGCAAGCCGGTGCCGGTGCTCAATATCGGCCTGCCGGACAGCTATGTGCCGCAGGGTGACCAGGAAGAGATCCGCAGTGATATGGGGCTGGATGCAGACCATATTCAGAAGTCCATCGAAGCGTATCTGACAAAAGCCTGATTACCTTTCTCCGGACACAAAAAACCCTGCATCACATCCGCAGGGTTTTTTTATGTCACTGATAACGCGTTTACGGTCTACTCTGCCGCAACTTTCACCGCAAAGTGATCAAACCCGCTCAGCGCCGGTTTCACTTCCTCACCTTTACTGAAATAGCGGATACCGTCACTCTCCGGCTTCATCTGCCCGATACAGCAGAAAGATGCACCGGTATGTGCCAGTGCCATTTCCAGCGCACCACGGTTGATTTCCGGAACCGTAAAGCACAGCTCATAATCCTCACCGCCGGCCAGCGCACGGGCAAGGGCCTGCTCCGGTGATGAACAGGCTTTCAGTGCCTCTGACATGGGTAAATTATCCAGTTCAATCCTGGCACCGCAACGGCTGGCTTTCAGGATATGGCCGAGATCAGAAATCAGCCCGTCAGAAATATCAATGGCAGAGGATGCAAGGTCACGCAGCGCCTGTCCCTGCAGGATACGCGGTTGTGGCCGCAGATGGCGTTTCAGCAGATAGTCTTTATGTGCCGGGTCTTCAGGCTGCAATTCATCCAGCAAAATTGCCAGTCCGGCAGCACTGTCACCCAGCGTGCCGGTGACATAGATCCAGTCGCCGTTACGGGCACCGGCGCGTTTCATCGCCCGCCCTGCCGGCACAAGACCGTGAACGGTCAGCGTCAGGCTCATCGGACCGCGGGTGGTATCCCCGCCGATTAACTGCATTCCGTAATAATTGAGTTGTTCGAAGAAGCTGTCACTGAATTCCCCCAGCCACTCTTCATCAATGGAGGGCAGCGTCAGCGCCAGTGAAACCCAGGCCGGATCGGCTCCGATAGCGGCCAGATCACTTAAATTCACCGCCAGGGACTTCCAGGCCAGATCACGGGCAGACACCGAAGGCAGAAAATGAATGCCGGACACCAGAGTATCCGTACTGACAGCAACCTGCTGTTTTTCCGCCACGGTCATCAGGGCACAATCATCCCCGATACCCAGTTCAACGTCCCGGCGGTAATAATGCTGCCGGTCAAAAAAACGCCGGATGAGATCGAATTCACCACAAGCCATAATCAGAAATTCCGCGTTCAGATAAAGACAAAAGGCCGGTTTTACCGGCCTCTTTTATATCATGTCATGTATGTCCGTGCATAAAGTATCAGATGATTACTTTCTGCGGGCATTTGGCGCGGCTTTATCGAGCACGCCATTGACAAATTTGTGGCTTTCTTCCGCGCCGAACACTTTCGCCAGTTCAATCGCTTCGTTGATCACCACTTTGTAAGGGATATCCTCACGGTAGCTTAATTCATACATCGCCAGACGCAGAACCGCTTTTTCCACCTGACCTAACTCCTCCAGCTGGCGGGAGAGGTACGGCGCCATCAGTGCATCAAGGCGCACTGCATTCGTTGCCGCGCCGAAGAGCAGCTCACGAAAATAGGCGACATCAACATCTTTGACATCCTGCTCTGACAGAAATTCTGATTCAACATCCGCAATGTTATTGCCGGATAACTGCCACGAATAAAGCGCCTGAACGGCACATTCACGAGCACGACGACGAGCTGCAGGTTTCACACATATCCCCTTACTAAAATCTAAATTCAGCCTTTGATGGCTTTAATCACATTGATCATTTCCAGCGCGGTCATTGCGGCTTCCGCCCCTTTGTTACCGGCTTTGGTTCCCGCACGTTCAATGGCCTGTTCAATATTTTCGGTGGTCAGCACCCCGAAAGTCACCGGAATCGAGCTGTTCATCGCGACGGCTGATAACCCGGAGCTGCATTCACCTGACACATATTCAAAATGTGCAGTGCCGCCGCGGATAACAGTACCCAGCGCAATGATAGCGTCATATTTTCCGGTGTCGGCCAGTGTTTTCACTGCCAGAGGCAGTTCATAAGCACCCGGCACCCAGACCGTTGTAATGTTCTCAGAGGAAACCTGACCGATACGCTCAAGCGCATCAACCGCACCGTCTAACAGGCTGTCGTTGATGAAGTTGTTAAAGCGGGCAATTGCGATGGCGATACGCGCACCCGGCGCACTGACAACACCTTTAATGACGTTCATAGCCTTTCCTTCTTACGAGTTTCATACTGCGGGGCGCGGATTTTATCACATTCTTTCCGTCACCGCGCCTGTGTTTTTCAAACTCCGGAATAAAATTTAAATTCCGGCGTAAATTCAGCGATTAATAAACCGGGATCAGCCGCAGGCGGAGATCCGGCCCGACCATCGTGCAATCGTCAATCCGGAACTGCGGCGCATCCCGCAAATGGGCAAGCGGCGGCAGTGTAAAGAGATCCTGCGCATCACTGCCCAGAATTTTCGGCGCCAGATAGAGCACAATCTCATCGGCCAGCCCGGCTTTCAGCAGCGCACCTGCCATATGTGAACCGCACTCTGTCCAGATATGGTTAATATTGCGCTTGCCGAGCTGCATCATCAGCAGAACCAGATCCACACCACTGCCGTTCTCCGGAAGAATAATTTCCTCAACATCGCCCTGCCAGTTATCGGGCTGAGAGGCGGTTCGTGCCAGCCAGCAACTGCCGGGTAACTGTGTGACACGATGCTGTGCGGTGACCCGCTGACGGCTGTCCGTGATAATCCGCACCGGCTGGCGGATAGCCGCTTCCGGATAACTCTGCTGCAACGATGCCGGGAAATCCGCATGACGGACAGTCAGACCCGGATCATCCGCCAGCACCGTGGCACTGGTGGATAAAATGGCTCCGGCCTGTGCCCGGAACTGCTGGACATCCTGCCGTGCAGCTTTTGAGGTGATCCACTGACTTTCGCCGTTGGCCAGGGCGGTTTTACCGTCAACAGACGCCGCCATTTTCAGCTGGATATACGGGAAACCGGTGCGCATCCGCTTAAAGAAGCCTTTATTCAGCGCTTCCGCTTCCTGCATCAGAACACCGTGACTGACGTCAATTCCGGCTTCGCGCAGTTTAAACAATCCGCGTCCGGCTACCTGCGGATTCGGGTCCTGCATGGCGGCCACCACCCGGCTGACCCCGGCATTCACCAGTGCCTCAGCACACGGCGGCGTACGGCCGTGATGACTGCACGGTTCCAGTGTGACATACGCGGTGGCACCGCGGGCTTTCTCACCGGCCATACGCAGCGCGTGCACTTCCGCATGCGGTTCACCGGCGCGCTGATGATAACCTTCGCCGACGATTTCGCCGTCGCGGACAATCACACAGCCGACATTCGGGTTCGGTGCCGTAGTAAAACGACCCAGCGCCGCCAGTTCAAGGGCTCGGGCCATATAGAATTCATCAGAATGCATCATGTTCAGTCCTGCAGGCGGGCAATTTCCTCGCCGAATTCACGGATATCCTCAAAACTGCGGTAAACCGACGCAAAACGGATATACGCCACTTTATCCAGCTTTTTCAGCTCGCTCATCACCAGTTCGCCGACAAACTTAGCAGAGACTTCCCGTTCACCGGTAGCCCGTAACTGTGATTTGATATGGCTGAGGGAGGTTTCGATATTGTCAGAACTGACCGGACGTTTCTCCAGCGCCTTTTGCATACCGCGGCGCAGTTTTTCTTCGTCAAACGGTTCACGGCTGTCATCACTTTTGATCACACGCGGCATAACCAGTTCGGCAACCTCAAACGTGGTAAAGCGTTCGTGACATTCCAGACACTGGCGGCGGCGGCGGACCTGGGAGCCATCACCCACCAGGCGTGAGTCGATGACTTTGGTATCAACGGCAGAGCAAAACGGGCAATGCATAAATTATCCTGCGGGTCAATGAACTGTCGCGGTAGTTTACCCTGTTTACACATAAAAAACACCCTGCATGCTTGCACATACAGGGTGTTTTCTGTTTTTCACGGCAGAAATTACGGCAGGATAGATTCCTGATCCGCACCTTCTTTTTCCACTTTCTGCACAATCAGGTGCTCACGCTTCATACCCAGTTTCAGGGCCAGCGCGGACGCCACGTAGATTGAGGAAATAGTACCGATAGACACACCGATCAGCATGACCAGTGAGAAGCCCTGCAGCATCGCACCGCCGAAGATATAGAGCATCAGAACCACTAACAGGGTGGTTGCCGATGTCATAATGGTACGGCTTAACGTCTGAGTCAGGGAAACGTTCATGATCTCATACGACGTACCACGGCGGATTTTGCGGAAGTTCTCACGGATACGGTCAGATACCACGATACTGTCGTTCAGTGAGTAACCGATAACCGACATCAGAGATGCCACAATGGTCAGGTCAATCTCAATATGGAATAACGACAGTACACCAAGGGTGATGATAACGTCATGCGCCAGCGCGATTACCGCACCTAACGCCAGACGCCATTCAAACCGCATCGCCACGTAAATCAGAATACAGATTAATGCCGCAATCAGCGCCATCGCCCCGGTCTGAGCCAGTTCCGCACCCACACTCGGGCCGACGAACTCGATACGCTTAACCACCGCACTTTCATCAATGTTTTTGTTGATCACATTGATAACAGTTTTACCCAGTTCCTGACCGGCAGCACCTTCTGCCGGCGGCAGACGCACCATGATGTCACGGCTGCTGCCGAAGTTCTGGATCAGCGGATCTTTAAATCCTGCCTGCGCGACGGTATCACGGATTTTATCCAGGTCAGCCGGCTGGCTGAAGTTAACTTCAATGACGGTACCGCCGGTGAAGTCCAGACCCCAGTTAAACCCTTTCACGCCGATGATTGCCACAGAGGCAATCAGCAGCAGCGCCGAAATGGTAAATGCCACGTTGTCCCAGCGCATAAAGTCATAGACTCTGCGGCCGTGGTTTAATTGTTCAACAGTATAATCCTGTGCCACAACGTGCTCCTTAAATAGACAGCTTATTAATACGTTTACCGCCATACAGCAGGTTCACGATGGCGCGTGTACCGATAATCGCTGTAAACATGGAGGTTGCCACACCAATGGCTGTCGTAATCGCAAATCCTTTAATCGAACCGGTACCGACCGCGTAAAGAATAACAGCGGTAATCAGTGTGGTTAAGTTTGCGTCGATAATACTTGAGAAGGCGCCTTTATACCCTTCATGGATCGCCTGCTGGACAGATCGGCCGTTACGCAGCTCCTCTTTGATACGTTCGTTTATCAGAACGTTCGCATCGACCGCAACCGCAAGGGTCAGCACGATCCCCGCAATCCCCGGCATGGTCAGCGTTGCACCCGGTAACAGCGACATCACCCCGACAATCAGGATAAGGTTCGCCAGTAACGCGCTGCTCGCGATCAGACCGAACTTACGGTAGTAGATCACCATGAAGAGAATTGAGGCCATCAGCCCCCACAGACACGCTTCCAGGCCCTGCTCGATATTCTGCAGACCCAGAGTCGGCCCGATGGTCCGCTCTTCCACAATCTGGATTGGTGCAATCAGAGCACCGGCACGCAGCAGCAGTGATAACTGACGTGCTTCATTGGCATTATCAATCCCGGTGATACGGAAGTTCGATCCTAAACGGGACTGAATATTGGCAATGTTGATAACTTCTTCATTTTTCTCAAGGATTGAGCGGCCTGCGGCATCTTTACGCCCGCTGTCTTTATATTCGACAAACAGGGTCGCCATCGGCTTATACAGGTTATCCTTGGTGAAATCGGACATGGTGTTACCACCGGTGCTGTCCAGCGAGATACTGACCTGCGGCTGACCGTATTCATCACTCTGTGATGTGGAGTCAGTAATATGGTCACCGGTCAGAATCACACGCTTGTACAGCGCGACTTTACGTCCGTCACGGGTGTATTTCACTTCGGTGTCGCCCGGGATACGGCCTGCATCGATAGCGGCAGGGTCAACAGTGCTGTTGACCAGACGGAATTCCAGCGTCGCGGTTGCGCCGAGGATTTCTTTCGCCCGTGCGGTATCCTGGATACCCGGTAATTCCACCACGATGCGGTCCGCACCCTGGCGCTGTACCAGCGGCTCAGCAACACCCAGCTGGTTAACACGGTTACGCAGGATAGTAATGTTCTGCATGACGGCGTAACTGCGCGCTTCACTTAAGCGCTGATCGCTCATCACGGCGGTCAGGGTACTGCCTGAACCATCTTTGAAAACTAAATCACGCAGGCGTTTTGATAACAGAGAGCTGGCTTCGGAACGTGAAGCATCATCACGGAAGCGGACTTCCACGCCGTAATCCGCAGATTTGCGGACAGAAGCGAACGGAATACTGTTTTCACGCAGCAGAGAACGGATACCATCCAGGTTCTGCTCCTGCAGTTTACCCAGCGCGGTTTCCATATCCACTTCCATCAGGAAGTGCACACCGCCACGCAGGTCAAGACCCAGTTTCATCGGCTCGCCACCGACGGCAGTCAGCCATTTCGGTGTTGCCGGGGCAAGGTTCAGGGCAACAACATATTGCTCACCTAAGCCTTTCACCAGCTCTTCACGGGCACGTAACTGGATATCAGGATTTGAGAAACGGGCAAGTATCACACCATTTTCCAGTGCGACCGACTTACTCGCGATCTGATCTTTTTCTAAAATGCTCCGGACCTGATCCAGGGTCTGTTCATTGGCGGCGGTTCCCCGCGCGCCAGTGATTTGAACAGCCGGATCCTCTCCGTACAGGTTTGGAAGCGCATAAAGCAAACCGATGAGGATCGCAGCGATCAGCATCAGATACTTCCACAAAGGATAACGGTTTAACACGGCAGTCCCTTCGGGAAAATCATACTACAGGAAGATTACAGCGCCTTCAGTGTACCTTTCGGTAAAACTGCTGCGACGAAATCACGTTTGATGGTTACTTCAGTTGTTTCGTTCAGTTCCAGAACGATGTAGCCGGTGTCAGACACTTTAGCCACACGACCGATCAGACCACCGGTAGTTAACACTTCATCGCCTTTCGCGATAGAGTCCATTAATTGCTTGTGTGATTTTGCACGTTTCTGTTGCGGGCGCAGGATCATGAAGTAGAAAATCAGCACGAATACGACCAGCATGATAATCAGAGACATCGGGCTGCCCTGAGAAGCTGCCGCACCTGTCGATGCTACTGCGTCAGAAATGAAAAAACTCATCAAACTATCCTCTTGTTATTCACATAATTATCAGGCAGATAAACCTGCCGGTGGTGCATCGCCTATGTTATACACCACCGGGTGATCCCGTTTCGGGGAAATCACTCACTTAACGGCGGAACGGGTTTCCCGATCCGCTGATAAAATTCAGCGGCAAATGCTTCCAGACGGCCTTCTTCAATGGCCTGCCGGATACCTGCCATCAGACGCTGATAGTAGCGCAGATTATGAATGGTATTTAAGCGCGCGCCAAGGATTTCATTACAGCGATCCAAATGATGCAGATAAGCACGCGTATAATTACGGCAGGTATAGCAGTCACATTCCGCATCCAGCGGCGATGTGTCTGATTTATACTTCGCATTACGGATTTTTACCACGCCGTCCGTCACAAACAGATGTCCGTTACGGGCATTACGGGTCGGCATCACGCAGTCGAACATATCAATACCGCGGCGCACACCTTCCACCAGATCTTCCGGTTTACCCACGCCCATTAAATAGCGCGGTTTATCTTCCGGGATCTGCGGACAGACATGCTCGAGAATGCGGTGCATGTCTTCTTTCGGCTCACCGACAGCCAGACCGCCCACAGCGTACCCATCAAATCCGATTTCCACCAGCCCTTTCACTGACACATCGCGTAAATCTTCGTAAACACTGCCCTGGATGATACCGAACAGCGCGTTCGGGTTACCCAGTTCATCGAAGCGATCACGGCTGCGTTTAGCCCAGCGCAGGGACATTTCCATGGATTTCTTCGCATAGTCCCAATCCGCCGGATACGGTGTGCACTCGTCAAAAATCATCACGATATCAGACCCGAGATCATACTGGATTTCCATCGATTTTTCAGGACTTAAGAAGATTTTTTCACCGTTGATCGGGTTACGGAAATGCACACCCTCTTCTTTGATTTTACGCATTGCGCCCAGGCTGAAAACCTGGAAGCCGCCGGAGTCAGTCAGAATCGGCCCTTTCCACTGCATAAAATCATGCAGATCACCGTGCAGTTTCATAATTTCCTGACCGGGACGCAGCCACAGATGGAACGTGTTGCCTAATAAGATTTGCGCACCGGTCTCTTTCACTTCTTCCGGTGTCATCCCTTTCACTGTGCCATAAGTACCCACCGGCATAAATGCAGGGGTTTCAACAACGCCACGATCAAAAATTAAGCGACCACGGCGCGCACGGCCGTCTGTCGTTTGCAGTTCATATTTCACAAAACCTCCGGCATCAGAAAAACAGTCTGATGATGTTGAATTAGCGGCAGTCAGTCAGCAGTCGCTGAAATCTGCCGGTTCAGTAATTTGTAGTATATCAGTCGTCGTGACCAACTTTTTCAAATTTCGCCTGCGGGTTGCGGGTAATAAACATCGCATCCCCGTAGCTGAAGAAACGGTAATGCTCACGTACCGCTGCCTCATAGGCCTGCATGGTGTGCTGATAACCGGCAAATGCGGAAACCAGCATAATCAGCGTGGATTCCGGCAGATGGAAGTTGGTGATCAGTGCATCCACCACCTGATACTCATATCCAGGGTAAATAAAGATTTGGGTATCATCAAAGAACGGTGCAATCAGTGCATCCTGTGCCGCTTTCGCCGCGCTTTCAAGAGAGCGCACCGACGTTGTGCCGACCGCAATCACTTTATTACCGCGTGCTTTACACGCCAGCACAGCATCAACCACGTTTTGCGGCACTTCCGCATATTCGGAGTGCATGATGTGATCTTCAATATTATCCACGCGCACCGGCTGGAATGTCCCTGCCCCGACATGCAGGGTGACAAAGGCCATTTCCACACCTTTTTCACGCAGTGCCGCCAGCAGCGGCTCGTCAAAGTGCAGTCCGGCTGTCGGCGCGGCGACCGCACCCGGCCGGTCATTATACACGGTCTGGTATAACTCGCGATCCGACTCTTCATCCGGACGGTCGATATAAGGCGGCAGTGGCATATGACCAATCTGATTGAGAATGGTCAGCACATCGCGCTCATCATCAAAACGGATTTCAAACAGGGCCCCGTGACGCGCCACCATCGTGGCATTTACGCTCTCATCTTCGCCCAGCAGGAGTTCCGCACCCTCTTTCGGTGCTTTGGATGCACGGACATGCGCCAGTACGCGATGCTCATCCAGCATCCGTTCCACCAGCACTTCAATCTTTCCGCCGGAGGCTTTGCGGCCGAACATTCTGGCGGGGATCACGCGGGTATCATTAAATACCAGCAGATCACCGGGATTGAGTTTATCCAGCACATCGGTGAAGATACCGTGGTTCAGTTCACCACTGACACCATCGAGTGATAACAGACGGCACTTGCTCCGTTCCGCCTGCGGATAGCGGGCGATAAGTTCGTCCGGCAGTTCAAAAGTAAAATCGGCAACACGCATGAGATTCTCGGTTTCATCTCAAAAAGAAAAACAGGCGCAATAGTCTAGTGCCCCGGTAAGCAGGGCGCAAGAAATAACCCGTCTGACGGCGGAATAAAAGGCTGCGGTATTATGAATTTTCTCGCACATCTCCACCTTGCCTCACTGGCAAACAGCAGTTTTCTCGGCAATCTGATGGCAGATTTTGTCCGCGGCGCGCCGGAAGACCAGTACAGCGCACCGGTCGCCGCGGGGATCAGGCTGCACCGGCGCATTGATACCCTGACCGATTCACACCCGCTGGTGCGGGAAGCCCGTCAGTTATTCCGCCCGGAATACCGCCGCTATGCACCGATCACGCTGGATGTGGTCTGGGATCATTTCCTCTCTCTGCACTGGTCAGCATTTGAACCGGCAGTCTCCCTGACAGATTTCACACAACACGTCCGTACAGTGATTGAGCCGCAGCTGGCTTTTACGCCGGTGAAGTTTCAGGAGCTGAATGAATTTATGTGGCCGCAGCGCTGGTTAATCCGTTATCAGGAAGTCCCCTATATCGGACAGGTGCTGGCAGGGATGGCAAAACGGCGTCCGAAACTCGCCGCTCTCAGGGAGACAAATCAGGATTTTACAGATAATTATCAGTCTCTTGAGGAGATTTTCTTCCGCTTCTACCCTCAGATGATGGATACCGTGACAAAGCCGTTTACAGCTCAGTAACGGTTTTTACGTTCATTCACACAATTAGCACTTGAACTTTACTCAAATAACTCTATCTTATTCGGGTAGCAGATAGAATAATGAACTATTGATAGGTAAAACCTATTATATTAATCGGTATTATGAACTTTAATACCGTCCCCGGATTCTTTATTCTGTCTGTTGTTTATTGCCATACTCTATATAATCTTACAGGAGTAAATTATGGTTCTGGTAACCCGTCAAGCCCCCGATTTTACAGCTGCAGCCGTTATGGGTAACGGTGAAATTGTTGATAACTTCAATCTGAAAAAACACCTGAACGGCCGTCCGGCTGTTATCTTCTTCTGGCCGATGGACTTCACTTTCGTCTGCCCTTCTGAGCTGATCGCATTCGATCACCGCTATGAAGAATTCAAAAAACGCGGTGTGGAAGTGATTGGTGTGTCTATGGACTCTGAGTTTGTTCATAACGCATGGCGTAATACTGCTATCGAAGATGGCGGTATCGGTCAGGTTCAGTATCCGATGATTGCGGATATCAAACATGACATCATGCGAGCTTACGGCGTTGAGTTTCCGGAAGCCGGTGTTGCTCTGCGCGGTTCTTTCCTGGTGGACAAAAACGGTGTTGTCCGTCACCAGGTCGTCAACGACCTGCCGCTGGGCCGTAACGTAGACGAAATGCTGCGTATGGTTGACGCACTGCAATTCCACGAAGAGCACGGTGATGTGTGTCCTGCTCAGTGGGAAAAAGGTCAGGAAGGTATGAATGCATCTCCGAAAGGCGTTGCTGACTTCCTGAAAAAGAACTCCGGCAAACTGTAAGTTCCGGTAGTTAAAAGCGTCGTAAAACCAGCCTGAGGGCTGGTTTTTTTATGCCTGAATCACGGGCAAAAAAATACCCCGCAATGCGGGGTATTTTTATAATCAGGGCTATCAGGCGTGTTTGTGATTTACTTCCGGCTCAGCGCCCATAAGGCGATCAACCACAATGGAAACCACCAGCACTGCCAGTGACGGCGCAAGCCATGCCAGGTCATATTTAAAGAACGGCAGTGACTCAATCCATGACGGCATATAAGAGCCGAACATTTTAGTGGTTTTCAGCGCGCCCATCGTTCCGATAATCAGGCTGACCAGCATCGCCGGCGCAATGACCCGTCCCGGCTTTTTCCAGAAACGCAGCGTGAAACTCAGCAGAATCAGCACAATACACGGCGGATAAATCGATACCAGTACCGGAACGGAGAATGCGATCAGCTTACTCAGCCCCAGGTTTGAAATCACCATGGAGAATGCACCGAGGATCCACACCAGTTTACGGTAAGAGATCGGCAGATAACGGCTGAAGAATTCCGCACAGGCACAGGTCAGGCCGATAGCGGTCACCATGCAGGCAACAAAAATCAGCACTGCAAGGAAGAAGCTGCCGTAGTTACCGAAGGTATACTGCACGTATTCATGCAGAATTTCCGCACCATCGGCAGGATTCGGGATAATCGATCCGCTGTTTTCCCCTAATTTGAACAGAGCCAGATAGACCAGCGTCAGCAGCACACCGGCAATCAGCCCGGCCCACATGGTATAGCGGGTCAGCAGCGAAGAGTTTTCCACCCCGCGCGAACGGGCGGCATTAACAATGACAATCCCGAATACCATCGCACCAAGGGTATCCATGGTCAGATAACCATTAATAAACCCGTTGGAGAACGCCATCTCTTTATAATCCGGCGTTGCCATAATGGCATCACCTGCCGGCCACATTACCGCAGCCACCCCGAGGATAGCCAGAGCCAGCATTTTAACCGGTGCCAGTACATGCCCGACGCTGTCCAGCAATTTCCCCGGATACAGGGAAATACCGATCACACAGGAAAAGTAGATCACACTGTAAATCAGCAGGGAAATATCAGATTCCCCGCCCACCAGCGGCGCGATCCCGATTTTATAGGAAACGGTGGCTGTACGCGGTGTGGCAAACAGCGGCCCGACGGACAGGTACGCCACAACGGCCAGCAACAGCCCGGCATATTTACCGACCGGTGTGCTGAGTGCCTCAATACCGCCGCCGACTTTTGCCAGAGCGATTACTGTCAGAACCGGTAAACCGACACCGGTGATCAGGAAACCGGCAGCTGCCGTCCAGACCATTTCCCCGGCCTGAAGACCAACCATCGGCGGAAATATGATATTTCCTGCCCCGACAAACAGCGCAAAGGTCATAAAACCTAAGGCTAAAATATCTCGTGAAGTTAAACGATGCGCCATATTATTTTTGTCTGCTACTGTTAATTTAACGTTAAATATTCAATAAAAATATCGGAAATAAAAATCCAACTCCCTGATCTGTCACCGGCGGCATCTCCTGCTGTTTTAACAATCTGTTAGCACTACGTTATTCATCATAAGTTAATAACTATAGTGATTACATTTAAAAAACAGTGATATTTGCCAATAACTGACTACAAGTAGAACTTTTATAGCGCAGAAAGGCAATAGTCAAAGCAAAAACCAGAACTATATACCACAGTCTATTTCCAAAGCAGAGATTGCTGTTATGTAAGCTTCAATAAACACTATATGATTTGTTTATATTTTAATCAGACATTTTAAATCTGATGAAATTAACAGCGATTAAATAAAGAAAGCGGCAAATGCCGCTTTAATGAGAGGATTTAGCGATAAGCCGGGCAGGAATGGTAAAACTGAACTCCGTTCCCTGCCCCGGTTTGCTGGTAATATCCAGATGGGTATGATGATGCTGCAAAGCATGTTTCACTATCGCCAGCCCCAGACCGGAGCCGCCGGTCTGCCGGGAGCGGGATTTATCCACACGATAAAAACGCTCGGTCAGACGGGACAAATGTTCGGCCGGGATACCCGGACCGTTATCTTTGACACTAAACACGGCATTGCCGTTACTCAGTGCCCAGCTGACCTCAATCCGTGTATTTTCCGGCGTGTGATTCACTGCGTTATACACCAGATTCGACATCGCACTGCGCAGCTCTTCCTCATCACCGAAAATCTTCAGTTTGTCATCCACCGTAAAGCGGATCTCCTGCTTACCCCGGCTGAGGGTTACGGCTTCCTGCTGAAGCATGATCAGCATCCCCGGCACATCCACCACCTGATCCAGCCCGCTTTTGACCGCCACTTCAATTTTTGACAGTTGCAAAAGCTGCCTGACCATACCGTCCATACGACGAGTCTGCTCCTGCATGGTCAGAATTGCTTTTTTGTTCATCGGATTATCAAAATCCTGATCAGCAAGCATTTCCAGGTAACCCTGCAAAACAGTCAGCGGCGTGCGCAGTTCATGACTGACATTGGCGAAAAAATCACGCCGTGAGTTTTCGAGACGGCGTTTTTCTGTCACATCACGGGCAACCATCAGCAGCTGTCCTTCCGAATACGGCATGATGCGCAATTCCATCATACTGCTGTTATTCAGTTCCAGTGTCAGCGGCAGCGTGTAATCGCCCTGAGTCAGATAGCGGCTGAAGTCCGGATAACGCAGAAGGTTAAAGATGTGCTGTCCGTTATCATCCGGCCAGCGGAATCCCAGCAGGTTCTGGGCATGTTTGTTACACCAGAAAATATTGCCGTCTTCCGTCATCATCACCACCGCGTCAGGCAGGGATTCAGCGCCGCTGCGAAAGCGTTTGATCAGTGTGGCGAGTTCACGGCGGCGCTTGCGGTTACGCTGCTGAAGCTGGTAGATGCCATAAAAAATCGGTTCCCAGCTGCTGCGGCCGGGCGGCGGCAGCATACTGCGATCCAGCCACAGCCAGCCGGACAGTTTCAGTAAGTTATAGCTGTGCCAGATAGCAGCGGCAAACAGTGCACCGGCAAGAAACCAGCCGGTATGGCCGAAAAAAAGTGATAAAAAGAGTGCCGGAAGGCAGAAAATCAGTAATTCCAGTACAATTTTTTTCCACGAAAGACGCTCAAGCACGCGCGATCCTCTTGCGGTTTATCATTATCATCAGTAACGGACAGAGAAGCGGTAACCCGTTCCCCGGACTGTCTGTATCATTTTATCATGTCCGTCCGCTTCCAGTGCTTTACGCAGGCGGCGGATATGCACATCCACCGTGCGATCCTCAACATAGACGTTTTCGCCCCAGACATAGTTAAGCAGTTGTTCACGGCTGTAAACCCGCTCCGGATGAGTCATAAAGAAATGCAGCAATTTAAACTCTGTCGGCCCCATTTCCAGCGGGTTCTCATTACTGGTCACGCGGTGGGAGGCGGGGTCGAGAGTCAGGCCGTTCATCGCGATAAGATCATCTGCCGCCATCGGGGAGATACGCCGCAGAATCGCTTTAACACGGGCCACTAACTCTTTCGGTGAGAAGGGTTTGGTCAGATAATCATCCGCGCCGGTTTCCAGACCTTTTACACGGTCTTCCTCTTCACCGCGCGCCGTCAGCATCATCACCGGGATTTCCCGCAGCTGGCTGTCCCGTTTCATATGTTTGATAACCTGAATGCCGGAGCCGCCCGGAATCATCCAGTCCAGCAGGACAAGATCAGGGAAAGGCTCCACCAGCCGGGCGATGGCCGCATCATAATCATCTGCCTCAATAGGCTGATAGCCATTCTGCTCCAGTACAAAACAGACCATTTCACGGATAGGTGCTTCATCTTCAACGACTAAAATTCGTCTTGCCATGGCGTTCCCTGTTTACCGTTAATTCATTTCATCAGACAGTGCCGCGATTATGCGTCACTTTTGTGACAGATTTATGAATATCAGCCGATACCTCAGGCTGCACCGCAAAGATAATGTCATTAAACTGACATACTACACACAAAATGCGTGTCAGATCGTAAAATACTGGATATTCATCCAATATTTATTCTTACCGGCTGATTTCCGTTATACTCTGTTTTCAGTAAACCGCCTAACACGAATGCGCGGGCACCGTACACGAACACCATTCGCGAACACCATACACGAACACCATATTGCGAACAGAATGTGCGGTCAGTTTTCCCGGCAGGAATAACTATATATATGAAAATCATTCACACATCAGACTGGCATCTCGGACAGTATTTTTACACTAAAAACCGGTTACAGGAACATTTGCAGTTTTCAGACTGGCTGATAAACCTGATAAAAGAACAGCAGGCGGATGCCCTGATTATCGCCGGTGATGTCTTTGATACCGCCTCACCGCCGAGCTACGCCCGTGAACTGTATAACCGTTTTGTTGCACAACTGCAGCAGACCGGTTGTCATCTGATTGTGCTTGCCGGTAATCATGATGCCGTTGCCACACTGAATGAATCACGCGAACTGATGGCCTGCCTGAATGTGGATGTCATCGCCAGACCGGAACCGGGCCGGGATCTGATTGTACTGAATAATAAACAGAACCAGCCCGGCGCGATTATCTGCGCAGTACCGTTTTTGCGGCCGCGGGATATTCTGGAAAGTCAGGCCGGACAATCCGAAGCTGAAAAACAACAGGCACTGCTGACGGCCATACAGACACACTATCAGACCCTTTATGACAAAGCGGTTGCAAAACGGACAGCGCTGGGCGCGGAGCTCCCCGTCATTATGACAGGCCACCTGACCACTGTCGGTGCCAAAACATCGGAATCTGTCCGCGATATTTATATCGGCACACTGGATGCCTTCCCGGCCGGCGCTTTCCCTCCTGCTGACTATATTGCCCTCGGACATATTCACCGCCCGCAATCCATCGGCGACAGTGGCACCATCCGTTACAGCGGCTCCCCCGTTCCGCTCAGTTTTGATGAAGCCGGACAGGAGAAAAGTGTCTTCCTGCTGACTCTGGATAACAACAGTATTACGGCGATTGATGCGGTGCCGGTTCCCTGCTTTCAGCCGATGGTCTGCCTGAAAGGTGATTTTGATGCTATCAGCCGGGCACTGGAACAGTTCCCGCCACACGATGAACACACACAACCGGTCTGGCTGGATATCGAAATCGCCGGGCGTGATTACCTGCCGGATATTCAGAAACGCATTCAGGCACTGACAGAGCCGCTGGCCGCAGAAGTGCTTCTGCTGCGCCGGGAGCGCAGACCCGTCACCGCAGACAACAGCGAAGCCCTGCGCGAAACCCTGAATGAGCTGACGCCGGATGATGTTTTTGCCCGCCGTCTGGCACTCAGTGATACTGAAGAGAGTGATATCCCGCGCCTCACCACCCTTTTCCGGCAGGTCTGTGAGCAGGTTCGCGATCAGGCAGAAAGTGACAGCAGTGCGGACAGTACCGATATCAGCAAAAAGAACAGCGCCGGCAGCCGGAAAGGAAAAAGTGAATGAAAATCCTGACATTGCGGTTTAAAAATATCAATTCACTTCAGGGCGAATGGAAGATCGATTTTACAGCGGAGCCGTTCGCCGGTAACGGGCTGTTTGCCATCACCGGTCCGACCGGAGCCGGGAAAACCACCCTGCTGGATGCTATCTGTCTCGCGCTCTACCATGAAACCCCGCGCGTAAAAACATCAGCTTCACAGAATGATGTGATGACCCGTCATACTGCTGAGTGTCTGGCTGAAGTGGAATTCTCCGTAAAAGGAAAAGCATACCGTGCTTTCTGGAGTCAGCGCCGCGCAAGAGATAAAGCAGACGGAAACCTTCAGCCGCCGAAAGCCGAACTGGCGGAATGTGCAACCGGTAAGATCCTCTCTGACAAACTGACACAGGTCAGGGAGAATATCATTGATATCACCGGCCTGGATTTCGCCCGTTTCACCCGTTCTGTCCTGTTATCACAGGGAAATTTCGCCGCCTTTCTGAATGCGGATGATAATGAACGGGCGGACCTGCTGGAAGAACTGACCGGCACGGAAATTTACCGTCTGATCTCCCGTCAGGTTTATGAGGACTACAAAGCCGCACAGCAGGCACTTTCTTTGCTGGAAGCACAGACCGGTGCTATCCGGCTTATGACGGATGATGAACGCCTTGCATGTCAGTCTGAACTGACCACCCTGCAGGCTGATGAGCAGGTTCAGCTTATCCGCCAGACACAATTACAGACAGCACTGCAATGGTGGCTGCGCCGCGACACGCTGGAGACAGAAACGGAACAGCGGCAGCAGCAGTATGCTTCAGTTATGCGGCAGATACAGGATGCACAAACACAGCTTGACCGGCTTGCCCGCGCCAAACCGGCAGAGAAACTGCGTCCGGCAAAAGAGGCAGTACAGAACAGCGCCACGTTAAGTGCGCAGTTAACGGCCCGTATGCAGGAGCTGACACAAACAACAGAAAGTACAGTTAGCTCACTGCAGCCGCTGACCGGCCGGTATGAAGAACAACAACAGCTGCTCGCCGGACTGAAACAGCAGTATCAGCAACTGGAAACGCTGGCAGAGAACGAAATCAGGCCGCTGGATAACCGGTTACAACTGCTGAATAATCAGTCTGATACGCTGAAACAGCAGTATCAGGGACAGTTACAGGAGCAGCAGGCATTACAGAGCCGTACAATAGAACTTCAGCAACGGCTGACACAAACCCGTGATATTCATACCCGCAGCACACAGTACCGGCAGGACAATAGTCAGAAAGCAGAGCTTCCGTCCGCCATTATCCGCTGGCAGCATGAACTGAACACCCGCCGGGAATACCGTTCTCAGGTTTCAGTTCTGACAGAACAACAGCAGGCGGGAGAAATTCAGTTGCAGTCGCTGACAGCCGCACATACCGGAATTGCAAATCAGCTGACCGCCCGTAACCAATCTGTTCTGCCGCTGAAAACAGAACTGGATACCTTACAAACCACATTGCAGCATGCACGGCAGACTGAATCAGATCAGCAATTAGCCGCACAACTGCAGCAAACCGATGAAAAACGCGGATTACTGCAAAAACTGGCGGCTATTGCACCGGAGATCACCCTGCTGACCCGCAACCGGAAAAATCTTCTGCAACAGCAGCAGATATCTCAGGATGAAATAAAGACACTGACAGACTGGTGCGCGCAGCAGGAACCGCTTCTGGCTGACCAGCACACACACCTGCGGGATCTGACCGCCCGTTATCAGCTCGAACAAACCATTGTCAGGCTGGATGCGGAGCGTCAGCGTTTACAGGCCGGAGAGCCCTGTCCGCTGTGCGGCAGTACGGCTCACCCGGCTGTCACAGATTATCAGCAGGTAACGCCGGATGAAACCGCACAGCGCCTGGAGGTACTGACACAAACCATCAGGGAAGCGGAAAAGCACCTGACGGAGAAACAATCCCGGCTGGCGTTTACCCGCACACAGCACGAAAAACTGAGTACAGAATTACAGGAAACCGGTAATGCTCTCGCGGCACATACCGCACAGTGGCAGAAAATCTGCCTCGGGGGCGGCTTCACATCCCTGACGGATTCCCCTGAATCACTGAATGACATCATTCAGCACTATGACGGGCTGTATCAGCAGCAGCAACAGGCACTGGAAAGCCGCCGTGCTCTGGAAACACAATTACTTACCCTGAAAAACCGGTTACAGACTGAAGAAACTGAGTGTGAGCGACTGTCACAGACACTACAGCGCAACAATCAGGAACAGCAGTTCCTGACACAACAACAGACAGAGCGGGCTGCTCGTCTGGCTGAACTTCAGCAGCAGGAACAGGCGCTGGAAACGTCTCTGGTACACTCTGTAACCGCTTTTGGCTACGCAATTCCCTCTCCGGAGGAAACAAATGCGTGGCTGGCACAACGTCAGCAGGAAAGTGATCAGTTCGCCGCCAATGAGCAGCAAATACAGCAAAGTGCACAACAACTCACAGAGCTGGGCGCACAACAGCAAAATCTGGAAGTACAGCAGGCAAAACTGACGGCACAACTGGCAGAACAGTCCGCCGCACTCGCCACACTTCAGGAACAGCATAAAACCGTCACGGCACAGCGACAGGCGCTGTTCGGTGATAAAAATATCAGTACCGAATTACAGAAACTGCTTCATCAGCAGCAGGAAACTGAAAACACACTGAAAGCCCTGACACAACAGCGTGACAGCCTGCAACAACACCTTGCCGGGCTGCGGGGAGAAGAAAAACGGCTGCAACAGCAGATACTGGATGTGCAGGAACAACACGGCCGGAATCAGCAGGTTTTTCAGCAGCAACTGGCAGAAAGCCCGTTTGCCGGTGAAGCGGATTTCCTCACTGCTCTCCTCAGTGAAGAGGAACATCAGCAGCTGCAAACCCTGGAAACGGAACTTAATCAGGCACAACTGAAAGCCGCCACCAGCCTCGGGGATACCAAAGCCGCACTGGAACAGCATCTGTCAGCACAACCGGAACCGTTCCGTGAACTGCCCCGCCTGCAACTGACTGAATTACATACTGCTGCGGCACAACAACTGCGGGAATTGAGCAGCCGTCAGGGGGAACTGCGCGGACGTCTGACCGCAGATGATAATCTGCGGATACAGCAACGTGATTTACTGGAACAAATTATCCGTCATCAGCAGGACGTGACTGACCGCAGCCGTCTCAATCTGCTGATAGGCTCTGCCGATGGTGCCAAATTCAGCCGCTTTGCACAGGGGCTGACTCTGGATTATCTGATCCATCTGGCAAACCGGCGGCTGGAAAAACTGCACGGCCGTTATGTATTGCAGCGCAAAACGGCGGACAGCCTGGAGCTGCAAATCACCGACACCTGGCAGGCTGATACTCAGCGTGACACCAAAACCCTCTCCGGCGGAGAAACATTCCTGGTCAGCCTGGCGCTCGCACTGGCTTTGTCTGATCTCGTCAGCCATAAAACACAGATTGAATCGCTGTTCCTGGATGAAGGCTTCGGTACACTGGACCAGGAAACACTGGATATCGCACTGGATGCACTCGACAACCTGAACGCAACCGGGAAAATGATTGGGGTTATCAGCCACATTGAAGCGATGAAAGAACGGATTGCGGTGCAGATCTCTGTCAGAAAAATGAACGGACTCGGGATCAGTAAATTGTCACCGGAATATCGTGTTACATCAGCGTGATATTTTCACGCCGTGAGTGATGGCTGGTTAATTTAATGATATTTATTGAGATTTTTTATATTGGCCGAATTTTTTGAAACATAAGGTTAAATATTTTCGGTATGTTTTTTGATTCATTGCTTATATGCTGTTCTTCATGAACTGAAGAGAGCACGGAAACCGGTTTTTCCGACAAAAAATTTAACGGAGAGTAACATGTCTAATTCATTTATCGAGTTAATTAAAAAACGCAGAACAATTTATAGCCTTGGTAATAATCTGCCTGTTTCTCAGGATCGTATCGCTGCTCTCATCAAAGAAGCCGTGAAACACAGTCCGACTGCATTTAACTCACAATCATCACGTGTCGTGGTACTGTTTGGTGAGAACCACAAAAAACTGTGGAACATCGTCAAAGACGCACTCCGCGCTATTGTACCGGCAGACGCATTCGCCGCCACTGAAAGCAAAATTGATAATGCATTCCTGTCCGGTGCCGGTACTGTCTTATTCTTTGAAGACCAGTCTGTTGTCAAAGGATTACAGGAACAATTCGCACTGTATGCGGATAACTTCCCGGTCTGGTCTGAACAGGCCAGCGGTATCGCACAGTTTGCTGTCTGGACAGCACTGTCTGAAGAAAATATCGGTGCATCCCTGCAACACTACAATCCGGTGATTGATGAGCAGGTCAGCAAAGCCTGGGATATCCCGGCAGACTGGAAACTGCGTGCACAGTTAGTTTTCGGCTCCATTGAGCAGGAAGCCGGTGAAAAAGCCTTTATCGATGATGAAAGCCGTTTCAGAATCTTTAACTAATCTTCCGGACTCAGCAGCACATTAACCGCTGCTGTTCCCGGGCGCATCAGGCGCTTTACCTGTCATAAAGCGTCGTTATTACCTTCTGTTATCGTGTTAAAATATGCCTTGCCCGCCTTGTGCGGGCTTTTTTTATCAGGCTTTCGGCCACAGCCAGGCTGCGCCGCGGACACCACTGGAATCACCGTGAACCGCTTTGCGGATCGGTGTGTCACACTCACCGCCGAACACACGGGATCGAATCAGGGACGGAACAGTCTGATACAGGCGATCGACATTACTCATCCCGCCGCCCATCACTATCACATCCGGGTCCAGCATGTTCACCACCTGGCCGAGCGCTTTTGCCAGCCGCTGCTCATAATTCACCATCACCTGTTCAGCAGGTAAATCTCCCTGCGACAAACGACGGATAATCTCCGCACCTTTACAGACCTCGCCGGTCAGCGCCGTATAATCAGCCATAAAACCGGTTCCGGAGATAAACAATTCGGTACAGCCCTGCTTACCGCAATAGCAATCCGCCATCCCTTTAAACAGCCGGTCAGCTTCATCCTGCCACGGCAGCGGGTTATGCCCCCACTCTCCGGCCACGCCGTTTCCGCCGCTGTGAACCTGTCCGTTCAGGGCAATTCCCGCACCGCAACCAGTGCCGATAATCACCGCAAATACCACCGGAAATCCGGCTCCCGCGCCATCAACCGCTTCTGAAACCGCGAGACAGTTTGCATCATTCGCCACCCGTACTTCCCGTTGCAGTAATGCACTGAGATCCGCATCAAACGGCTGACCGTTCAGCCAGACAGAGTTGGCATTTTTTACCCGTCCGGTAACCGGTGACAGCGTTCCCGGTATCCCCACGCCCACCGTACCGGTCTCTCCGGTGGCGGCTTCTGCGTCGTGTACCAGACCGGCAATCGCCTGTAATGTCTGCTGATAATCAAAACGCGGCGTATCCGTCCGTTTACGGAACAATTCCTGCCCCTCATTACTGAGTGCAATCACTTCAATTTTGGTGCCGCCCAAATCAATACCAATCCGCATACTGTCCCCTTCTGCTGTGGATTTACGCTCTGCTTTCATACCTCTGATAATGCAGCCCGTCCGCCTGACAATCAAGTTTCCGCGCGAAGGCATTAGAGCAACGCAGCAAGATCCGTTATCATAGCGGGATGCAATTCTCACCGCGCAATGACCGCGCATCATAAAACAGGACTGTCCGATGTGGTTTAAAAATATACTCGTTTACCGCCTTAGCTCGCCGTTTCCGCTGTCTGCCGATGAGCTGGAAAAACAGCTGGAACACATGGCATTCACGCCGTGCGGCAGTCAGGATATGATGAAAACCGGCTGGGTTTCGCCAATGGGCTCCCGGGGCGATGCACTGACCCACGCTGCCGGTAAACAGATCCTTATCTGTGCAAAAAAAGAAGAAAAAATGCTGCCATCGCCGGTGATTAAGCAGGAATTACAGGCAAAAATTGAAAAACTGGAACATGAGCAGCACCGCAAACTGAAGAAAACCGAAAAAGATTCCCTGAAAGATGAAGTGGTTCACGCGCTGCTGCCGCGTGCTTTCAGCCGTTTCAGTCAGACCGCCATCTGGATTGATGCGGAAAACGGCCTGATTATCGTCGATGCGGCCAGCGCCAAACGGGCGGAAGATAATCTCGCCCTGCTGCGTAAAACACTCGGCTCACTGCCGGTGATCCCGCTGACCACCAAAGACCCGATTGAACTGACACTGACCGAATGGGTACGTTCCGGTGATTTACCAACCGGTTTTGCCCTGATGGATGAAGCCGAACTGAAAGCGATTCTTGAAGAAGGCGGTGTCATCCGCTGTAAAAAACAGGATTTGGTGTCGGATGAAATCGCCACCTGTATTGAAGCCGGAAAATGCGTCACCAAACTGGCCCTGGACTGGGAAGAACGTATTCAGTTCCTGATATCTGATGACGGTTCCTTTAAGCGTCTGAAATACAGTGATGATTTAAAAGATAAAAATGAAGATATCGACCGCGAGGATTTTGCCCAGCGCTTTGATGCTGATTTTGTTCTGATGACCGGCGAACTGAGTGCGCTGATCAGCAGTACCATCGCTGCCCTCGGCGGTGAGGCGGAACACTGAAAACAACATCTGCGGGAAGCCCGGTAACAGGCTCCCGCTGATACCCGCTGTTTATGCCCACGGCAGCGGGGCTTTTTCATCGTTACCGTGCTCGCCGTAATAGAGCGACGGCAGAAAACGGGACAGATACGTAAACTCGTTATAACAATGCTTCATCAGTCCGAAACCAATCTCATCCGGCAATTCCGTCAGCGGATCGGCCAGCGACGCCCCGAGTAAAAACCGGCTGCGTAATACACATCCGAACTCAGTATCATACGTGATATGCAGCATTTTTCCGTCAATCGGGTAACCCAGTGTATCGGTTTTTACATCATCCCCGAACCCGATATGAGCACAAACCGCACCGGAAATCTGATGAGTCTGCCGTGCAGACGCCAGTTTATCCGCATCAAAGAAATCCAGTGCATCATTGAATTTCAGTGTCGCACCAACCGGCGGGATCGGCCCGAGTGACTCAACCGCGCGGATTGTCGCCCCGATATAACTATCCCCTTTTTTCCAGACGGAATCCCAGCCGTGGTGTGCCACATGATCATGCGGATGCCACCAGCGGATATGTTGCGTGGTTTCAAAAAATGTGAACCACCACTCCAGCATCCGCCCTTTGCAACCATGCAGATCGGTTCTGACAGAGACTGTCAGCAGCCCCTCTTCGCTGCGTTCCAGACCCATTTCCATTCTCAGTGGCTCAGAGGATAATAACTGATTAATATCATTCAGTGCCCACGGTAAGTTTTGTTTTTTCGCTGACATAACGTATACTCCACAATTAAGAAACGGATTTCGTTTCCAAATTAATATTGTCCTGCAACGGGTATTTGTCAATTGAGGATCGCACGTATGGCTAATCATGAACCGGCCGCAGAGTCACGGGGACGGGGACGTCCGGTTGTTCCGGAAGAAGAACTGATTGCGAAAATCCGTGAAGCATCGCTCTGCCTGTTGTTATCACAGGGGTATTCTGCGATGACAATGGATGCCGTGGCAAAGCGGGCCGGTGTCTCCAAAAAGACGCTGTACCGGTTTGCTGAAAACAGGGAAGATTTAGCAGAGCAGATAGTGCGCAGCTGGACGGACTCTTTTGTGCCGCTGTTTATGCAGGATGCAGAAAATAAAGATGACTTTTATCAGTTACTTGAAAAGAATCTGACCACCATGAGCCATAAGGTGCTCAGCGCTGAAGCCGCAGGGTTGTTTTGTCTGCTGAGCAGTGAGTTTCCCGGCCGGGAGTTATTACTGCCCCGTTACCAGGCAGGCGGAATCGAGCGCGGACGCGCGCTGCTGGCGGAATGGTTGTCCCGGCATCAGGACTTTTTATCTCAGCCGGATACGGCACAAATCAGTGATTTGCTGTTATCGATGGTCATGGCGGAACCGCTGCGTCAGATTGCCCTGAAACTGGCACCTCCGGCGCCGGACTATCCGGTAGAGCCGCGTATCCGTGCCGCAGTGGCATTACTGAAGTGCTGACAGGCACCGGCAGATAACCGGTGCCCGTAAACCGCATTATTTCTGTATCAGATAGCGGATTGTCGGCCCGTCCTGCTGGATGGATAACACGGTGTAGCCGTGGTTTTTGGCGTCCTGCGGGATATTATTGATGGATTGCGGGCAGTCACTCACCACTTCGAGGATCTCCCCGGTTTTCAGTGACGGCATGGCTTCAAGGGTCGCCACTGCCGGATACGGACACGGCTCACCGACCATATCCAGCCGGTAATCCGGTACAATTACAGTATTATCGGTATTCATGGTGTACTCCTTAGTGTGCAGCAGAGGCGACAGCGTCAGCCTGGTTTTTCCGTCGGAAGAAGCGTTTCTCCCACATCAGTAACAGGATAAAGGCGAAAGCGAGTAATCCGTAAGTGACCAGCAGACCACCGGCCGGGCCGAAGGTATCCAGCAGATTGACTTTATCGTAGTCAGTCGCCAGCCACGGCGCCACGGAATCCCAGTAGTACGCCAGAATGGTCGCACCAATAATATTCCCCAGTCCGACCCACCAGAAGTGCACCTGACCTTCCACAGCGCGGTACATCCAGCCGGTTTCACATCCGCCTGCCAGTACAATACCAAAACCGAACAGCAACCCGCCGATCACGGCATTAGGGCCTGCCCAGAAGATTTTCGGCTGTACGCCCAGTTGCACATAGCTGTAGATCCCGATAGCACTGACCGCCATGCCGAGAATAATCGCTTTGGCCATCTGGGTACGTCCGGTTATCCAGACATCACGGAACGCGGAGGTAAAGCAGATTTGCGCCCGTTCAATCAGCAGACCGAATCCGATACCGAACAGCATCGCCATCCCCAGTTTCGGGGATTTAAACAGTGTGAACAGAGACCAGGTGAGGCACAGCAGGAAAATCAGCATACCGAGACGAAAACGGCGTTTCGCCCGCTGCAAATCCTGTGTCAGCGGCGAGGCTTTGCTGACTTTCTGCAGTTTGACCGGAATACGGAACATCGGCAGCAGCGTAAATTTCGCGCCGAAGTAAGAGCCTGCAGCAGTTGCCAGTGCAAAGAACCAGGCATGCAGGGAGAATTGCGGGATACCGGTAAAGAACGCCGCCAGGTTACACCCCATCGCGAGACGTGCACCGAAACCGGCAATAATACCGCCGATAACGGCCTGCCAGATACGGATTTTGTGTTGCGGGAGGCGGATTTTGACATTATTAGCCCATAAGGCTGCGGCGATACAACCGGCAAACATGCCGATAATCATCATGCCGTCGATACGATCCAGGGGCGAGCCCTGCAAACCGATCACCTTAAAATACCCCCAGTTTTCCGGATGAGCGCCGAACAGTTGCAGAATGTGTCCGCCCCAGCGCGTAAACTCTCCGGTGACCGCCCAGAATGTGCCTGTTAATCCGAAGTAGTATGCGGATAAGATGCCGGCGGCGATCACTGCGGGCAACGGCTGCCAGAACCTGACAAGATACGTTGATTTAAATGTAGACCAGTTCATTTTTTTACCAAAAAAATCCCGACAGCGTCGGGAATCGATGTCGGAGTACATGTGTACCAGTAGGATCTGTATATGTGATCCACCGGAGAATCATACTCCTGTTGAGATAATTAGCTTATTAATATTTTAAAAATACTGACATGTCCCTGACCACCGGAGGATCAGGGAATAACCGGCAAACCGGAAAGACACTGACACGTCCCTGTCCGCGAAATCTGCTGAATCATCCGGTTTGTGGCAAGGCGGCAAGGGAAGGATTCCGGGGAGCATACACAAGTATGTGACCCGAAATCCTGAGTGCAGCTAACGCGGCCACGGGCCGGAGGATGACGCAGATTCGGTTCGCTCCATCCATGGCGCTTAACGCTTTCCTTTTTTGCCGGTTAACCCCTCATGTACTTGAACTCTGTTAAAAACAGAGAACAGAAAAATCAATCTGCTAAATCATCCGGTTTGTGGCAAGGCGGCGAAGTGAGGATATCCCCGGGAGCATACACCAGTATGTGACCGGGGTAGCCGAACGAAGCCAACACCGCCACAGACCGGAGGATGACACAGATGAATCTGCTAAATCATCCGCGCTGTGGCAAGGCGGCGAAGTGAGGATATCCCCGGGAGCATACACTAGTATGTGACCGGGGTAGCCGAACGAAGCCAACACCGCCACAGGCCGGAGGATGACACAGATGAATCTGCTAAATCATCCGCGCTGTGGCAAGGCGGCAAGGGAAGGATTCCGGGGAGCATACATCAGTATGTGACCCGGAATCCTGAGTGCGGCCAACACAGCCACAGAGTGGAGGATGACGCAGATTCGCAGATTCAGCAGATGCGGGGAAGGGGCTCGTTATACGGAAGATCCAGCAACCTCGTCGCCCCGAAAATCCCCTGTACTTTCACCTGTTTTGCTTCTGTCACCTGCCCGATGGTACAGGCATCCTGACCCAGCGGACTGTTATGAAGCGCTGCCAGTACGGCGTCTTCTGCTTCCGGAGCAACAACAATCACCACTTTGCCTTCATTGGCAAAATTGAGTGCCTCCAGCCCCAGCAGTTCGCACACACCGCGTACTGCGGTTTTCAGCGGCAATTTCTGTTCTTCGATATTCATGCCGCACTGCGAAGCATCCGCAAACTCATGCAGGATAGCGGTGACACCGCCACGGGTAGCATCACGGACAGCCCGGACGCCGTCAATCGCCCGCAGAGGTGCGAGCATCGGTTCCAGTACCGCACAATCGCTGCGCAGATCCGCATCCAGTCCGAGGTTTTCACGCAGATTGAGAATTGCGGCACCGTGGTCGCCCAGTGTGCCGCTGACGATAATTTTATCCCCCGGACGGCATTGTGCCGCTGCCCAGTTCAGCTGATGCGGGATCACCCCGATACCGGCGGTATTGATAAAGACTTTATCAGCCGCACCGCGCGGAACCACTTTGGTATCGCCGGTCACAATCTGAATGCCATTCGCTTTTGCGGTTTCTGCCATGCTGTTAACCAACTGAGAGAGGATCTCAAACGACAGACCTTCCTCAAGAATAAATCCGCAGGAAAGATAGCGCGGGATCGCACCGCCGACAGACAAATCATTGGCTGTGCCGCATACTGCCAGCTTGCCGATATTACCGCCGGGGAAAATAATGGGGTCGATCACATAGCTGTCAGTGCTGAACGCCAGACGATCACCGGCGGCCTGTAATTCTGCCAGCGGTATTCGCGCCTGGTCTTCTTTTTCATTCAGATACGGGTTGGAAAATGCCTGTAAAAACAGGGAGTCGATCAGTTGCTGCATCCCCTGTCCGCCGTTGCCCTGTGCCAGGGTGATTTCAGTAATAGGTTTCATTTTATTCTCCGCGCCGGTACTGATAATAAGCCGCACATGCTCCCTCAGAGGAAACCATCAGTGCACCGAGTGCGGTTTCCGGTGTGCATGCTGTGCCGAACAGCGGACAATCAGCCGGTTTACAGCGGCCGGTTAACACATCCCCGCAACGTGCCAGCGGGTTATCCGCAACAGATTGCGGCTGCGGCCGGAAGCGGCGCTCCGCATCAAATTCATGATAAGCCGGTGTCAGCTGTATGCCGGAATCTGCGATATTGCCCAGTCCGCGCCATTCACTGCTGGCTTTCAGCTCAAAGACCTCTGCCAGTGCTTTCTGTGCCAGTTGGTTTCCCTGCTCAGGAACAATACGGCTGTACTGATTTTCCACCGCCATCGGCGCCAGCTTATCCTGCGCCTGTTTTTTCAGCTGGCGGATCACCATCAGAATAGCGGTCAGTAAATCCAGCGGTTCAAACCCGGTCACCACAAACGGTTTGGCAAATTCATCACACAGCGGCTGATACGGCGTGCAGCCTATCACCATACTGACGTGTCCCGGCGCGATAAAGCCGTCGATAAACACATCTTTCTGTTCCAGCAGTGTGCGCAGCGTCGGGATAATCGTGATGTGCTGACAAAAAACGGTGAAATTTGTCAGTCCGCTTTTTTTCGCCAGCTGTAACGTGGCCGCCGTGCCCGGCATGGTGGTTTCAAAACCGAGGGCAAAGAAGACGACCTCTTTATCCGGATTATCGCGGGCAATAGTCAGCGCATCCAGCGGGGAGTAGACAATACGGATATCACTGCCGTGACGGCGCGCATCCAGCAGTGATCCGCCGCGTCCGGGAACGCGCATGGCATCACCGAACGTGCAGAAAATCACCTCCGGACGGGCTGCGATTTCCAGACAGGCGTCAATACGCCCCATCGGCAGCACACAGACCGGGCATCCCGGTCCGTGCACAAATTCCACTGAATCGGGCAGCAATTTATCCAGCCCGAACTTAAAGATGGCGTGTGTATGCCCGCCGCACACTTCCATAATCTGCAAAGGCTGTTTCAGCGGGTGCGGCCATGAGGCCATCTCTTCCCTGATTTGCGCCAGCAGTTTTTCTGCCAGCGCCGGATCACGGAACTCATCAACAAAACGCATAGAAATCCCTTATTCCGCTGCACTGCGCTGCTGGTTTGCATCACTCAGGCGATCCTGCAGCCAGGCGACCCACTCATTCATTCCTTCACCGGTAGTGGCAGACAGTACAATCACATCAATATCCGGATTCACACGGCGTGCTGCATCCACACAGGCTTCAATATTGACATTCACATACGGCAGCAGGTCGATTTTATTAATCAGCATCAGATCAGCGGCTGCAAACATATGCGGATATTTCAGTGGCTTATCTTCTCCTTCTGTTACGGACAGGATCGCCACTTTATGCTGTTCTCCCAGGTCAAAACCGGCAGGGCAGACCAGGTTACCGACATTCTCAATAAATAACAGGCTGTTATCTTTCAGTCCGAGGTGATGCATGGCGTCATGCACCATTTGTGCATCCAGGTGGCACCCTTTGCCGGTATTAACCTGAATCGCCGGTACACCGGTTGCGCGGATCCGTTCAGCATCATTGGTGGTTTGCTGATCGCCCTCAATCACGGCACAAGGTACTTTATCTTTCAGGTAATTGAGTGTGCGGGTCAGTAATGTGGTTTTGCCGGAGCCGGGACTGGATACCAGGTTCAGCGCCAGAATGCCCTGCTCCTGTAAATGTTCACGGTTATGAACAGCGATTTGGTTGTTTTTATCCAGTACCCCCATTTCAATCTGCACCATGCGTTTCTGGGTCAGGCCCGGCGCGTGAGTGCCCGCTTCCCCCATCCCGTAATGCATATTGTCTTTATCCACCACCGGCGCAAAGGCAGCCGCTTGTTCATGACCGTGGTCATGCGAATGCTCATGATCATGTGAATGATGATGGTCGTGAGCATGTCCGTGCTCATGAGAATGGCTGTGATCGTGCCCGTGGTCATGGCTGTGTTCATGTCCGTGGCTGTGCTCATGACTGTGTCCGTGAGCATGCTCTTCACCGGCTTCACGGCCGTCATAATAGTAGTGGTTTACATCGCCGTTATGATGGTAGTGGTGGTGATGAATAATGACGGGGCGGGAAGAGTTATCATGCTCGTGATGGTGGTGATCATGATGTTGGTGATCATGGTGCTGGTGATCATGGTGTTGGTGATCATGGTGGTCGTGGCTGTGACCTTCAATCTGCACGTTTCCTTCGCTGCAACCGCATGTGCTGCACATAATCCTGACTCCTGCTCGATTTATTGGCTCCGGCGCGGCATTGTGGTCAGACTCGTGACAGGTGCAAAGCATCTGATCACATGGTGTCGGGCAGTCAACATAAATAAAATATTACACATAAAAGCCGGTAAACCATTACCGGCTTTTATGTGTCCGTTATTAATTATATTTGTAGCAAATCGGCGGAGTGCCTGCTTTGACTTTGCGCAGGTCAGATGGATTTTCCCTGCGCAAATAGTGATGTGTTTACGCTGAACTCAGTGAACAAATACGACGTAAACAGCTGCGGCCACAATAAAGCGGTAGATAGCAAACGGAATAAAGGAGATACGCTTAATCAGTGACAGGAACGTTTTCATGGCAATCAGCGCCACAATAAACGCCGACAGGAAACCGACCGCAAACATCGGGATATCTGAACTGCCCAGGAAATGCCAGCTCTTGTACAGATCCAGTGCTGTCGCGCCCATCATCATCGGCACCGCCAGAATAAAGGAAAATTCTGATGCGGTGTAACGGTTGATTCCCATAAGCATACCGCCGGAGATAGTGGCACCCGAGCGGGAGAATCCCGGCCACAGTGCCAGGCACTGGAAACAACCGATGGCAAATGCCTGACGGTAACTGATGTCATCAAGCCCGGTAGCCTGCGCTTTCTTCGGTTTAAAGACTTCCGCCACAATCAGCAGGATACCACCCGCTACCAGCGCGTACATCACATTCACCGGATTAAACAGTGATTTTATCTGATCACGCAGCAATAACCCGAGTACCACCGCCGGCAGCATAGCAATAATAATATGGAGTAACGTCAGTTTTCCCTGAGTCTGCCCTTCATGGGGAACGCGGCCGAAATGAATGCCGATAAGCGCAAACATCCGCCGCCAGAACAGGAATACCACGGCGAGGATGGAACCAAGCTGGATAACCACTTCAAACGTTTTGGCTTTATCGCCCGTAAACCCGAGAAGCTCGGCAACAATAATCATATGACCGGTTGATGACACCGGTAAAAATTCGGTTAATCCTTCAACAACCCCGAGAATCAAAGCATGCAGTAAACTTGTGATATCGCCCATATAACGCCCTGTATGGCAGATAAAATAAGGCACTCCCGGAGGCGGGAATGCAGGATACGAACAGCATATGACGCAAGTGTGACAACTTTATGACACCCCTGCCGCTTTTATGACAGTTCCGCTGACGGCATTATGACAACATCAGCCCGCACTTCGTTCAATTATGACCCCGACTTCTTCCGCCTGCGCCACCGCTCCCGGCTTGGCCACACGAATACGCACCCACGGGGTTCCGAATTGTGTCAGCAATAATGACGCCACTTCTTCCGCCACACGTTCAACCAGTGCGAACTGTCTTGTCTGCACATAATCCAGAACAGCCGTGCTGACCCCGGCATAATCGAGACAATGTTCCACATCATCACTCTCTGATGCGCGTTTGTTATCCCAGTGCATTTCGATATCGAGCACTAATTTCTGCGTAATACCCTTTTCCCAGTCGTAAGCACCAATCGTTGTGAAAACAACAAGTTTCTTAATAAAAACAACATCCATCCGCAATTACCCCGTTTTTTTATGCTCATCGGATATCACTTCCCATGAAATATGCGTATTATCCATGGAGGCTGATAACTATAATTTACCGTCTGTCAGGAGGGAAGGCATGAGTGGAATCGCGCTTGGTATGATCATCTTCGCTTATCTGCTGGGATCTGTTTCCAGTGCGATCCTGATCTGCCGTCTTGCGGGACTGCCGGATCCGCGTCATCACGGCTCCGGAAACCCGGGTGCCACCAATGTGTTGCGGATCGGCGGCAAACTGGCGGCTGCCGGTGTCCTTATCTGCGACGTTCTCAAGGGTATGCTGCCGGTCTGGCTCGCTTACCTCCTGCAAATACCGTATTTTTACCTCGGTATTATCGCCATTGCAGCCTGTTTAGGCCATATTTATCCGGTATTTTTCCACTTTAAAGGCGGAAAAGGCGTGGCAACCGCATTCGGGTCGATTGCCGCCATCGGCTGGGATCTGACCGGGCTGGTCGCCGGGACCTGGCTGCTGACCGTGCTACTGAGCGGTTACTCATCATTAGGCGCGATTGTCAGCGCCCTGGTGGCACCGTTTTATGTCTGGTGGTTCAAACCGGAGTTTACCTTCCCGGTCGCCATGCTCTCCTGCCTGGTGCTTATCCGCCATCATGACAACATCCAGCGGCTGTGGCGCGGACAGGAAAGCCGTATCTGGCAGAAGCTGAAGAAAAAGCGGGCCAAAACGGATAAAGAAATAATCCAGGAAGCAAAAGAGCAGGAAAAAGAGGATTAAAAAAGGCGCATCAGCGCCTTTTTTTGTGTCCGGAAATTATTTATCCGGCGGGGGTAACTCAGCCAGCGGCCAGCGCGGGCGGACAGTCACGCCTAATTCACTGCGCATCCCGCCTTTAAAGCGGATCATCCCGGCCAGCGCAATCATCGCGCCGTTATCCGTGCACAGCTCAGGACGGGCATAGAACGCTTCTCCGCCCAGTTTTTGCAGTGTCTGCGCCATGCGTTCGCGCAATGTGCGGTTTGCACTTACCCCGCCTGCCATTACCAGCCGTTTGAAACCGGTCTGCTCCAGCGCACGTTTGCATTTGATCACCAGTGTATCCACGACAGCATCTTCAAAAGCGCGGGCAATATCCGCTTTGGTCTGGTCTGAATCATCGTTCTGGCGAATCGTATTGGCAGCGAACGTTTTCAGCCCGGAAAAGCTGAAATCCAGCCCCGGGCGATCCGTCATCGGACACGGGAACGTAAAACGCCCCGGCGTGCCCTGAGCCGCCATGCGTGACAGTGCAGGCCCGCCCGGATAATCCAGCCCCAGTAATTTAGCTGTTTTATCAAAGGCTTCCCCGGCGGCATCATCGATAGACTCACCCAGCAGCGTGTATTCACCGATACCGGTTACGCTGATTAACTGCGTGTGGCCGCCGGATACCAGCAGCGCGACAAACGGAAACTCCGGCTGATGTTCTTCCAGCATCGGTGCCAGCAGATGGCCTTCCATATGGTGAACCGGTACCGCCGGGACCCCCCATGAAAATGCCAGTGCACGACCGACTGTTGCCCCGACCATCAGCGCCCCGACCAGCCCCGGTCCTGCGGTATAGGCCACCGCATCAATATCCTGTGCCGTCAGACCGGCTTCTTTCAGTGCGGCCTGAATCAGCGGCACCGTTTTCCGGATATGGTCACGGGATGCCAGTTCCGGCACCACGCCGCCGTAATCCGCGTGGACTTTGATCTGACTGTATAACTGATTAGCCAGCAAACCGGCCTCATCATCATAAATTGCGATTCCGGTTTCATCGCAGGACGTTTCAATGCCTAACACTCGCATGGGACTTAACTCGCTGGAACAAAAACTGACGGGACTGGCGGCGGACAGCAGGAAGCACATCCGTCTCCGCAAAGAGATCAGTGTATCACCATAATGACGTGCTGACAGGTATTAAGGTGAAATACGGAACTTTTTTGCCGTCTTTTTATTCACCGGAAACCGCTTATTCACAGGATGAACACAGTTATCCACACACTTTTCCCCTGCGCGGCGGATTTATCTTGCTGACAAATCGCCGCGTATCCGCTATAATCTCCACCCTCTGTAAAACCCCTGTCGGGTGTGCGGATCCGGTCCCGGCGGTAACACCGGACCAAATCCGGGGTATTTCTCTGTCTGATTATCCACAGCACTTTACAACGTGGGTCACATTGAAGTAAAATTCCGCACCATTTTAAAGACAACTGGCATAACGCCAGTACAGACCTATTTATTGAGGTGAGAGGCACATGCCGGTAATTAAAGTACGTGAAAACGAGCCATTTGACGTTGCACTGCGTCGTTTCAAACGTTCCTGCGAAAAAGCAGGCGTATTAGCTGAAGTACGTCGTCGTGAGTTTTATGAAAAACCAACGACTGTACGTAAACGCGCTAAAGCATCTGCTGTTAAGCGTCATGCTAAGAAACTGGCTCGCGAAAACGCACGTCGTACTCGTCTGTACTAATCGCTGCGGCCGCGCCGCAACTTAGTCAGACCGCAGTAGTTGCAGTTAATGGCCGTGTTTCCGGAAGGAAGCGCGGCTTATTATCGTTATCAGACAGGCGAAAAAGGGGTTATGGCCGGGCGCATTCCACGCACATTTATCAACGACTTATTAGCGAGAACCGATATCATCGATCTTATCGATGTCAGGGTGCCGCTGAAAAAACACGGTAAAAATCACCAGGCGTGTTGTCCTTTCCACAACGAAAAAACTCCCTCTTTTACAGTCAGCAGCGATAAACAGTTTTACCACTGCTTCGGCTGTGGTGCCCACGGCAATGCTATTGATTTTTTAATTAATTATGACCGGCTCGAGTTTGTCGAGGCGATCGAAGAATTAGCAGCAATGCACGGGCTGGATGTTCCTTATGAAACCGGAAGCGGCAGCAGCCAGATAGAAAAACATCAGCGCCAGAATCTGTATCAGCTGATGGAAAAACTGGACAGCTTTTACCGCCATGCATTACAGGCGGATAACGCCGTGCATGCCCGTGAATACCTGAACCGCAGGGGTCTGAGTCAGGACATTATCAGCCGGTTTGCTATCGGCTATGCCCCCGCAGGATGGGACAACGTCCTCAAACGCTTTGCCCGCAGCGAGGATGATCGTCAGCAGTTACTGGATGCCGGCATGTTAGTGGTCAATGATAACGGCCGCTGCTATGACCGCTTCCGTGAACGCGTGATGTTTCCTATCCGTGACCGGCGCGGACGGGTAATTGCTTTCGGCGGACGTGTCCTTGATGATGCGATGCCGAAATACCTGAACTCACCGGAAACCGATATTTTTCATAAGGGCCGTCAGTTATTCGGACTGTATGAAGCACAGCAGGAAAACCGCGAATTGTCCCGCATCCTTGTGGTCGAGGGCTATATGGATGTGGTTGCCCTGGCACAGTTCGGTATTGATTATGCGGTGGCCTCGCTCGGGACATCGACAACGGCAGAGCACATACAGTTGCTCTATCGGACATCTGATACCATAATTTGTTGTTATGACGGAGACCGCGCCGGACGCGAAGCCGCCTGGCGGGCACTCGAAACTGCCCTTCCCCATCTCAATGACGGGCGGCAGCTTCGTTTTATGTTTTTACCGGACGGCGATGACCCGGATTCACTGGTACGCCGCGAAGGCCGTGAAGCCTTTGAGCAGCGGCAGAATGAGGCACACAGTCTGTCTCAGTTTCTGTTCGATACCCTGCTGCGTCAGGTGGATATGAGTACCCCGGAGGGGCGCAGCAAACTGAATGCCCTGGCAATGCCGCTGATAAGCCGCGTTCCGGGTGAAGCACAGCAGGCGTTTTTATTGCAGGAACTGGGTAATTTACTCGGGTTACCGGATATCGCGCAGCTCAAACAGGCCATCCGCCAGAGTGAAAGCAGTCCCGGTTATCAGGCACCGAAACTGAAACCAACCACCATGCGGATACTGATAGCGCTGCTGGTGCAGAATCCGCAGTTTGCACAATTAGTGCCGCCGCTGGAATCTATTGATACCAGCCGTATTGCCGGTTTTGCATTATTCAGGGAGCTGATTGATACCTGTTTATCACACCCGGGGCTGACCACCGGTCAGTTACTGGAACACTACCGTGATAATAAATTAGCGCCACAGCTTGAAAAACTGGCCGGATGGAACGATATAGAGATAGATGAGATCGCAGAAAAAACCTTCAAAGATGCCTTAAATCATCTGGTGGTATCTGCTCTCAATGAGAGATTTAACTTCCTGATCGCCAAAGAGCGGACAGAAGGTCTGACCCCTGAAGAGCGCAATGAAGTGAGTCTTCTCGTGCGGGTCCGGCAATAAGTATTATTATTAAACTATGATGAATATAACGGCTTAAGTGCCGCAGACAGCAGGAACAGCCCTGCATGCCATGTCACCAAGGTTCATGGCCGAAGAAAAGAAATCCTTGATTGTTATTGTTGCTGGCTAAGTTGTTTTGCCGACCAACACAAACCTAAATACTCAGAAGTGTGGATACCGTCTTATGGAGCAAAACCCGCAGTCACAGCTGAAACTTCTTGTCACCCGTGGTAAGGAGCAAGGCTATCTGACCTATGCTGAAGTCAATGACCATCTGCCTGAAGATATCGTCGATTCTGATCAGATCGAAGATATTATCCAGATGATCAATGACATGGGCATTCAGGTAATGGAAGAAGCACCTGATGCTGATGATCTGATGCTGGCAGAGAATTCAACAGACACCGATGATGATGCAGCCGAAGCTGCAGCACAAGTCCTCTCAAGTGTAGAATCGGAAATTGGCCGGACCACTGACCCTGTGCGCATGTATATGCGTGAGATGGGGACGGTAGAACTGTTGACCCGCGAAGGCGAAATTGACATTGCCAAGCGTATCGAAGATGGCATCAATCAGGTTCAGTGTTCCGTTGCTGAATATCCTGAGGCAATCACGTATTTACTCGATCAGTACGACCGCGTTGAAGCGGGCGAAGTCCGTCTTTCTGACCTGATTACCGGCTTCGTTGACCCGAACGCGGAAGAAGATCTGGCACCAACCGCAACCAACATCGGTTCTGAGCTGCCGGCTGAAGAATTAAATAAAGATGACGACGACGAAGACGAAGAAGAAGAGGATGACAGTGACAGCGATGACGATAACAGCATCGATCCTGAACTGGCTCGTCAGAAATTCGAAGCGCTGCGTGTGCAGCATGAAAAAGCGCGTCAGCAGATTAAAATTCACGGCCGCGACCACCCGAGCACCAATGCGGAAATTCAGCAGCTCTCTGAAGTTTTCAAAGAGTTCCGTTTAGTTCCGAAGCAGTTTGACCACCTGGTCAACAACATGCGTGAAATGATGGATCGTGTCCGTCAGCAGGAACGCTATATCATGAAACTCTGCGTTGAGCAGAGCAAAATGCCGAAGAAAAACTTCATCACCCTGTTCACCGGCAATGAAACCAGTGATTCCTGGTTTACTGCTGCTGTCGCGATGAACAAACCGTGGTCTGAAAAACTGCAGGATATGGCGGAAGAAATTGAACGCAGCCTGCAACGTTTACGCCAGATCGAAGAAGAAACCGGCCTGACCATTGAACAGGTCAAAGATATTAACCGCCGCATGTCTATCGGTGAAGCGAAAGCCCGCCGTGCGAAAAAAGAGATGGTTGAGGCGAACTTACGTCTGGTTATCTCTATCGCGAAAAAATACACCAACCGTGGCCTGCAGTTCCTGGATCTGATTCAGGAAGGTAACATCGGTCTGATGAAAGCGGTTGATAAGTTTGAATACCGTCGTGGTTATAAATTCTCAACCTATGCCACCTGGTGGATCCGTCAGGCCATTACCCGCTCTATCGCGGACCAGGCGCGTACTATCCGTATCCCGGTGCATATGATTGAGACTATCAACAAACTCAACCGTATCTCCCGTCAGATGCTTCAGGAGATGGGCCGTGAGCCGTCACCGGAAGAGCTGGCAGAGCGGATGCTGATGCCGGAAGATAAAATCCGCAAAGTGCTGAAAATCGCCAAAGAGCCAATCTCAATGGAAACACCGATTGGTGATGATGAAGATTCGCACTTAGGGGATTTCATCGAGGACACCACCCTCGAGCTGCCGCTGGATTCAGCGACTTCAGAGAGCCTGCGTTCCGCGACTCACGAAGTGCTGGCCGGGCTGACCCCGCGTGAAGCGAAAGTGCTGCGTATGCGTTTCGGTATTGATATGAATACCGACCACACGCTGGAAGAAGTGGGCAAACAGTTTGACGTTACCCGCGAACGTATCCGTCAGATCGAAGCGAAGGCACTGCGCAAACTGCGCCACCCGAGCCGTTCTGAAGTGTTACGCAGCTTCCTGGACGAGTAATTCGCTTCAGGATCAGAGCATTATCAGGCGCCGTTTAACGGCGCCTTTTTTTATGCCCCATCACCGGCTGACAACCAGCCATTGATTTACGCAATTGCTGTTCACTAATCATTTTCTGCAGGCAATATTCCGCTCATAAAACAGTCAGATAGACAAGAAACGCTAGACCCCGCCAAAAACAGGCAGTATAATCTTACCCACTTCGGCCCCTTAGCTCAGTTGGTTAGAGCACGCGACTCATAATCGCTTGGTCACTGGTTCAAGTCCAGTAGGGGCCACCAAATTTTTACTGATTTATCAGTGCATTAAGCCACTCCTCACAGGGTGGCTTTTTTACATCTGGTGCTGAGTGTCCCAAAAGTGTCCCGCCAGATTTTTTTGATTTGTGTGCCAATATCCGGCAGATAATGTAAGTATCTCTGTAAACCTTACTAATGATATTCATAGATTTCAGGAACATTGCTATTCTGAATATCTCCCGGAAGCGACTGTAAAATATTAAATCTGCTTTCGCAGGTTAATTTTCTGCCCAAACTTCACTTCTCTGTATTATCTCCCGCTTGTTATTCAGATACCGATTTTTCCGCGTCAGAAAAAAGATTCCCCCGCATATCCATCTAAAATAACATAATGTTTTTATTTGTTTTTTTTGCCTGCCTGATCACATTGAATTACGTTTTTAATCCGTTACACTAAGTCAAATTTTTATTTTTCATATTCTTATTTAAGATTAATCCGTATAAGGGATGATATGACAAAGCAACGTAAACTAAGGATTGCTCTGCTTATTGCTGTTGCACTGTCCGGCGGGGCCTGGCTGACCTATTCAGTAACATCCGGCAGCACTCCGGCAGATAAGGGCTATGAGCTGTATTTGTCCGGGGATACTGACGGGGCATTCCGCTATTTTTCTGCAGAAGCAGAAAAAGATCCGCAGGCGGCCTATGCGCTGTCCGTGATGTATCTCAACGGCAGCGGTGTACCGGTAAATGCGTTGCTGGGTTATCAGTGGCTGGAACGTGCCGCAAAAGCCGGTAATAAAAATGCCCTGTATAACCTCGGTTATTACCGCTATCACGGTATGGCGCCTTATACCGGACAGGACCCGCATGGTATTACGTCACTGAAAGCGGCGGCACAGGCCGGTGTGCGTGAGGCTCAGGAATTACTGGGCAGTATTTATATGCTCGATAAATATGAAAATACGCCGTCAGATACAGAACAGGCACGGAAATATATGACGTCTGCCGCAGACCAGGGATCGTTTTTTGCAAAATTCGCCCTGGGTTATATCGCTTACGAATATGATAAAGATTATAAAAAAGCTGTCAGTATCCTGACGCCGTTACTCAGTGAGCAATTTATCTTTCCGGCTATGCTGCTTTCCCGGATATACGAGACCGGCGGTTACGGAATAGAAGCTGACCCCGGACAGGCAAAAAAATACCGCTATATGGCCTTTTCACAAATAAGCTCGCTCAGTGAAGAAGATTTTATGCCAAAAGCGTTATCACTCTACGGCTCGGAAACGCCGGATAAAATAACTGCCCGTCTGGCGAAACTGGAAAAAATGGCAGAAAACGGCAATATTCATGCCCGTTACGCTCTCTATGATGTCTATATGCAGGGTATGGGAGTCATCAAAAATAAAGAAAAAGCCCTCTCCTATTTGCTGCCGTTGATTGATAAAAAAGATCCGAAAGCCCTTTACACCTGGTATCTTGATACCAAAACAGAGCCGGATTATCTGAAAGCTTCTGCTGAAGCCGGATATCCTGATGCACTTTATCTGCTTTATCAAATCCACCGCAATATCCGTTATGACGATGCATTCAATTATGACCGGGATCTCTCGGATGAATACCTGAAACGGGCAGCGGATGCCGGTCACCGGGATGCATTAATCGACATAATCCGCAATATTACAAATAGTTACCAATTTCCGGATAATGAAACTAACGCAATAGTATCCGCTTATTTAACGGTATTACTGGAAAAATATCCGAATGATGCTGAAGTGCTGATGCTCGCTTCACAGCGTTACAGTGACAAGGACGGGAATATTTATGATCCGGTTCGTGCCTTTGAGTTAAATAAAAAAGCAGCTGAATTATCAGCGCTGGCAGATTACCGGGATGAACTGGCCTATAAATACGCCATGGGATTTGGTGTTGAGCAGGATATGAAAAAGGCAGTCGGGATCTATAAATCTCTGCTGAAAAATACCGCTTATCAGGATCAGGTTTACCGCCGGTTAACCGCTCTCTATTTTTCTTTTGATACCGGCGGTGAGATTGATGAAAAAGAGATTATCGCATTCCTGAAAAAAGACATTGAAGAGAATGAAAACTACCGTCAGGCACATTTTTACGCAAGTTATCTGCTGCGGGAAGATCCGGTAAAAAACCGTGAACAGGCAATGGCGCTGTATAAACAGGCCCGCGAATATACCCTGAGTTCCGATGTTCATCTGGCCAAAACACTTATTTCCCTTAACAGCGGCGATAATCAGCTGGCGCTGAAGCTGATGATGGATATGCTGAAAAACAGCGATCCCCGTACTCAGCTTCCGCCGGAAGAGTGGAATGATGTAATGCAGGTTTTACTCACGGCCGGAAAAGAAAACGTCCTTGCCAGACAGTATTGGGTGCAGTTCGCATTACATGATAATAATGCCGAGGCGCAAAAACAGATTGAGCCGCTGATTGGTCACGACCCCGATGTTACCTATTACTACGCGCTGCTGAAACTGGAAGAAACAGAGAAAAAACCGGATTTCACTGATGATATGCTGCGCCCGGATATTGAACTGATGCAGAAAGCGGCGGAAGCGGGTAATCAGCACGCCGGTGAATACATCGTGAACCGCCTGCAGAGCGCAGCGGGTTCCGGAACGCAGAGCAACCGGAATCAGGCCTTTTTGCGGATCACCGGACTGACGGAGCGCGATATAGTGCCGCGCCTGAAGCAATGTGCTGACACCGGAAGCCAGGCCTGTATGTATGAACTGGGTGAGATCTATTACGAAGGTAAATATGGCGAAAAAGCCAATATGGATACCTCCATTGCCTGGTATAAAAAGATCCCCGATCGCGATTACCGTTTTACAGAATCACGCCTGAAAAAAGCGGAAAAAAGCAAAAAAACGCTTATTGATCTGAACGCCCTTGTACAGAAAGGGGATGCTGACGCCGCTTACGAATTAGCTTACGCATGGAAGAGCGGCGATTACGGCCTGGTACAGGACCGGGAAAAATGGCGCTATTATCTGAAAATCGCGGCCGATGGTGGTAATGGCAACGCAATTACCACACTGATTGATGACTACAAAAACGCTGACCCGCTCAGTCCGGAAGATAAAAAACGGCTTCTGTCGCTGTATGACAAACTCCCGGGAACCGGTAATAACAGCTATCTGCGCAACCTGGGTACACAGTACCTGGAAGGCAGCAGACTGGTCAGTCCGGATCGTCAGAAAGCCCGTGAATACTTTACCAAAGCCGGTGATTACGCTGAAAATGAGCTGAAGGCGATGGATAAGTTTGAAATGAACGTGAAACTGACGGATGAAAGCCCGAATGCGGCCTATGAAACCGGTTATGCCTATTTGTACGGCAACGGTACCCGGGCAGATCCGCAAAAAGCAATTTTATATCTGCAAAAAGCGTCAGATACCGGCCATGAACGTGCCACGATCCTGCTGGCAGATACGTATGCCAAAGGTGAATTCGATAAAAATACACAGCGCTGGATTATCGAACCTGACTGGGATAAAGCCATTATTCCGATGCGGGCCTACAAAGGGCGGCGTGATGTATCTGATGATATCGCATTCTACGAAGAAACGATAAAACCGGCACAGGCCGGGGACAGTCAAGCCATGCTTGCCACCGGTATGCACTATAAAAATCGCGGTAATTATGATACTGCCCGCTACTGGTTTGCAAAAAGCGCGGAGAGCGACCACCTGCCCGCATTCTGTGTTCTGGCCGATATAACGGACACCCCCGGCGATAAAATGGCTGTATTACGCCGCGGAGCTGAAAAAGGTGACAGTTGTTCGGATATACAGCTGGCTGTCATGCAGCTCAGAGAGAGCAGCCTGATACCTGATTCACCAGAGTGGTCCGGCATTATCACCCGGCTGGAAAACGGGCTGGACAACAGCGACGCCGCCGTTTCCGGTATTGCCTTTGCCACACTGGCTGATCTGTATAACGGCACGCTCCGTGATAACGAAGGTCACTACCGGTATCACGCGGATAACAAAAAATATCTCGCGTTAGCGGAACCGGCAGCAGAGAAACGGGCTGATGCGCAGAGAGCACTGTTCTATTATTACCGGCAGAATAATGACATGGATAAGGCCCTGTCTTATCTGCAAAAAGCACATGACAGCGGTGATTTTTCCGCTACAGAAATACTCGCCGGATATTATATATCGTCAGAATACTGCCGTCGTGACGATGCGGATCCCGCTAAAGCGGAACAGTATCTGAACGAATGGCTGCAAAAATCGGCACTCCCGGAAAATACAAACAACCACACAGTGATGCTGCCGGAAGCCGGGACCAAAGATATGGGTGATGCATGGCTTGAAGGCTTCTGCAACAAAGCACCGGACCCGGATAAAGCCATCGCATGGTATACCCGTTCGCTGGAATATAACGACACTCACGCCCTGAAAGGAATGTATAACGCTTATATCAGAAAAAAAGATGCCGCAGAAGTTTATTACTACGGCTCGCTTGCCGGTACCAGCACCCATGAGGGTGACAAACTGACCGGGACACTGACGGATGCAGAACGTGAAGCGGTATTGCAGCGGATTAAGAAAAAGCAGGAGTATGAACAATACGGCCGCTATGAACAGGAAATTGAAGCAAACCGGCAGAAAGCGGAAAGTGGCGATGCGCTGGCCGCATTCTCACTGGGCGTCAATTATGCCCGTGGTGAACGCGTTCCGGAAGATACAGAAAAAATGCTCTATTACTATGAACTGGCCGGTAAAAACGGCTACGCCAGAGCGTATAACGTACTGGGTAATCTCCACCGCAGACCAAATGAGCGCGGTATTCCGGTGGACGGCAAAAAAGCCCTCGCCTATTTTGATGCGGGTGCAAAACTGGGGGACAGTAATACCGCTCATCTCGCCGGTGATATGCTCTATTTCGGTCAGGCCGGGCTGGAAAAAGATTACCCGCAGGCAGCCCGTTATTATGAAATGACGTCACTCGAACAGGGCAGTCATCATGAACTGGCTAAATACAAAGTCGCATGGATTTATTATCACAAACTGGCAAGCACCGGCAGTGATGATGATCTGCGCAAAGCGCGGGACAACCTGATTCTCTCAGAAAAATACGGTAATAAAGATGCCACGAAAGCGTTAAAAGAATGGGATTTCTCGCGTATCAGCGATAAAAATAAATAAGCGGTTTTATTATCAGCGCCCTCCCGGAATGTGGCCTGTTCCGGGAGGGCGATTGTATTACCTGCCGGATGATTTTTCCTCCCGGAACGCAATAAAAAGGCCGGAAATAATAAACAGCATACCAGCCAGCATACTCAGCGTGACAGATTCACCCAGAAAAAAACAAGAAATAAAAACACTGATAACCGGTGACAATAAAATTGCACAGGATGTCAGTTCTGCTCCGCCCTTCTCAATCATATAAAACCATAAAATATAAACAAAAACACCTCCGGTTATTCCTGTATACAAGACCGGTAACAACACACCAGGCTGACTTATCACAGATAATGGTAACCGGATATCATCAGACATAAATTGCATCGTCAGTACGACCAGCAGCAGTGAAACACAGTTCTGATAGAAAACTCTGAGTAATAAATTTGATTTAACCAGTATTTTTTCTGACAGAACTGTTCCTGTAGCCCAGCAAAAAGCACTGATTAATATAATTAACTCCCCTGTTCCGATTTTATCTACAGCAATGAAAAACAATACCCCTGTAACGCCCATGATCGCTGTCACTACATATTTTATATTTATACTTCTGTTGATAGCCATATAAATTAATGACGTAAAAACCGGCATGGTATAAATCAGCACTGATGATTTTACCGCATCAGTATAAAACAGAGAAATATTGTTCAGTAACGGAACCAAAAATAGATTAAACACCCCCAGAGGGATACATAGCAGAATATCTTTGAACGCTATTTCCTTTCGGAAGAAGAATAAAACAACAATTAGTAAGATAACAACAGAAATAGCATTACAATAAAACCTGAATGGCCACGCACCTATTTGTTCAATTGCGGCTTTAGACACAGGGAAATTACTTCCCCATATCAGGGCAATGACCAATGTTATACCTGGAAGCAACTTTTTTTCAGTCATAGCGGGTAACTAATACCGTATGTTTATCAATATACTCAGTATTTTCATTGCCATTTCTTTGTCAATCGGTAATAAAGATATTCACCGAAAGTGGGAGTCCCGCTGAGTTTTTTACTTTGCCATCTGAATTGAAATGAAAAACAAATCATTCAGAGTCATATATTTGCAAATAATACCACCGGTTTAATATATCAACTCACTTCTCCCTCACGCCCAGAATATCCACCTGAATCATCCGTGAATCTGCCCGGCCGTGGTCATCCACGGCGCGGATGCGGTAACGCCCTGCGGCTTCCGGTTTCCATTCCAGCTGACGGCGGCTGGTACTGTTGCCGAGATAAACATCACCGGCAAACCAGTAAATCACACTGCTGTCATTATCGGCGGTGGCGGTGAAAAACAGGGAGGAGGACTGGTTTTCCGTCCGCCGCAGGGTGTAGGTGGTGTTGCGCAGCGGTGCGGTAATACGCGGTGGCGTACCGCCGATCAGGCTGTTGCCGCCCTTGCAGTGTGCGGCAGACGGCGGGGTTTTCTTCGGCAGCCCGGCCATGGCAAATACCCGTGCCAGGTCAGACGGCCAGTATTCATAGATATCAATGTTGACCCGCGCGGGATCATAAGGCGGACACACCACGTCACCGGTGATTTTATCCGTTGCCACCGGCCGGTAAATGGTATCAACCGCAATCGGGGATTTACCGGGGATAAACCAGGTTTTGCCCCGCCGCTGACACCACTGCGTCGGCAGGTTACCGCTGGCCAGACAAACCTCCACCTGACGGAGATTTTCCGGTTGCGGAAAGTCCGGCTCCCGCAGCGCCGGGTACTCCGCCATAATATTATCGATAATATTAAAAAACAGCGGTGCGGCAGCTTCCGCGCCAATCAGCGCACTGTTCCCCGTACCGTCAAAATTACCGAGCCAGACCACCAGTACATACGGCCCGGTAATGCCGCTGCTCCACGCATCACGGAATCCCCAGGACGTGCCGGTTTTCCAGTACACAGGCAGTGTCATCGGTTTTTGTGCGAGGGTGTTACCGGGACGGCGGTGCTGCCCCAGCATATCCAGGGTGATGAATGCCGCTTCATCACTCAGCAGGCGGATCGGTGCGGCGGGCTGTTCGGATTCGGTCATCCGCAGCGGACGTAAAACGCCCCGGTTTGCGAGGATCGCATAGAGTTTTGCCAGCTCCTGCGCCGTCACTTCACCGCCGCCCAGAACCAGCGACAGCCCGTAGTGTTTTTCCCCCGCCATCCCGGAGAGTCCGGCCAGCCGGAGAAACTGGTAGAGATTCGGTTTGCTGAGTTTTGCTGCAATATCCACCGCCGGAATATTACGGCTGTAATTCAGTGCCTGTGTCGCCGGCAGCGGCCCCATAAAACGCAGATCAAAGTTCTCAGGCGCATAGCTGCCGAACGAAGACGGCACATCTTTAAGAATGGTCAGCGGATGCAGCACGCCCTGTTCCAGCCCGAGCGCGTAAATAAAGGGTTTCAGCGCCGAGCCGGGAGAGCGTTTGGCGTTGGTGCCGTTCACCTGTCCGTGGATCTCCGTATTGTAATAATCCGCCGATCCCACCAGCGCCCGCACGCCCATATCACGGGTATCGACGAGGAGCACTGCCGCATTATGTAATCCCGCCTGCTGACGGCGGGAAATAAACGCAGCGACCTGTTTTTCGGCAATACGCTGAAGATTAATATCCAGCGTGGTGACCACTGTCTGTGATTTTTCAGCACTGAACCGGTTCTGCCGCGCTATCTGTTCAATCAGATGCGGAGCGATGTAAGGCATCTGCTCCGGCTGGCGCAGTATCAGCGGCAGTTCAAACAGCGCGGCCATGTTCTCATCATCAGGATGTTCTTCCCGCCAGCGCTGCCAGAGCCGGTTACGAGCCTGCATCAGCGGCTGGCTGATATCCGCCGCTCCGGGTGTCACACGATATCCCGGCGATTGCGGCAGTACCGCCAGCGTGAGCGCTTCCGGCAGCGTTAAATCCGCCGGTTTTTTATTAAAATAGATAAGCGAGGCCGCGCCGGCACTTTCAATATTCCGGCCATAGGGGGCATAGTTGAGATAGGCTTCCAGGATATCGTGTTTGGAGTAGCTCAGTTCCAGCTGTACCGCCCGCAGGATCTGTTCTGTTTTCCCCCGCAGGGTGCGGGTGTTGAGATGCCAGCGCATCCGCGCCAGTTGCATGGTGATGGTCGAACCGCCCTGAAGCCGTTCCCCGCTGATATAGCTGACAAAAAAACCGCGCGTGAGACTGTACGGATTAAACCCGGGATGCAGATAAAACCAGCGATCCTCATAACGCAGCGTGCCTTGTGTCAGCAGCGGTGACATCTCTTCCAGCGGCGTCCACAGCCGGTAACGGTCGTCATTTGCCAGTGTCAGGCGCAGCAGTGTGCCGTTGCGGTCATAATAAGCGACCGACAACGGCAGTCCCTCCGAGAGCGGCGGATGCGGCCAGAGGCGGAACCCAATCAGAAACAGTGCCAGCAGGATAACCACTGCCGCCAGGTTCTGTATAACGCGCCGGATACCGCTCATTCTGACCTGTACCGCCTGTGCATTCAGGGTTTGTCACCGGCAGGCGGCAGAACCGTAAATACCCCGGCTGCCGCAGACTGCGCCTGAATCTCCCGGTCATACATAGCTTCGCCAAAGGCCGGAGGAATGATAAAGCGCCCTGTATTCACCGGTTTTATCTGATAGATAAATTCCTGTATCTCCGCCGCGGCACTGCCGTAGATCAGCACTCTGTCCTCGCGGGCATCACTGAAGTCCGGCACCCAGCTGCGGCCGGTGCTGAACGGAAGTTGTGACAGTTGCAGACTGTCCGCCGCTTCCGGGTCCTGACGCACCACTTCAAACCCGCCCGGCAGCAGATCCGCCACCACAATATTATTCAGCCCCTGTTTTGCATTGGCGCGGATATACAGGCGGACATAGACTTTTTCGCCCTGTGCGGCACTGTTTATCACCTCACCTTTTTCATTCAGGTAATCGCGGCTGATTTCCAGCCCTTTCGCTACCGCGGCTTCCGGCGGTGTGCGGTCAAAACCGGATTCTGTCACCACATACCAGGCCGGGTTATCCGACGGATTATCAAAGCGGATTTCACTGACACCGTCACTGAATTTTCCGGTAGCAGTGGCATCTTTCATCACCGAAATCACTTCCGGCGGCTCTGTGCCTTTCAGAACACTGACAGAAAGCTCACCGGCATCCGCCCCGCTTTGCTGCATATAGCGGCTGTAATGTTCCATTGCCAGAATGCTCATGGCCGCTGAATAGGTGGTGTAACGTTCCTCTTTAAAGCGCAGCACCATATTTTCCAGCAGTTGCGGCGGGATAGCAGACACTTTTTCCGGGAAATGACGGACAATCAGGTAGAGCCGTGTGCTGTCCTGCACCAGCGGATCGAGATAGCTCCGTGTCCACCATGCTTTGTTATAAGCCGTGTTCAGGGCTTTCCACACCGGCGCCAGCATCATATCCGCCTGTTTATCCATCTTCAGCATTTTGTAGGATGCCGCAAGATACAGCGCGCCCGGATCATCCTGCCACGAATCCGGATAACTGCTCTGCATCCGTGTCTGTACTTCAGCCAGCAGCCCGGTGGTGACTTCTCCCTGACGGGTCAGCAGGTAAACAGCAAAGGCACGCATCCGCAGATCATCCTGCGTATTCAGCATCGGGTTCGCCGCCAGTTTTTTCAGGTAAATATTGGCAGATGCGAGCAGTGATTCCTGTACCGGATAACCGGCCTCCTGTGCTTCCAGCAGGAACTGCACCACATACAGTGTGACAAACGGGTCGGTTTCCGGCCCGGCCTGCCATGCACCGATGCCACCCTGCCCGTTCTGCCGTGTCAGCAGTGTGGTCATGGTTTGTTGCAGTTGCTGACGGATCTCCGCCTGTGACTGCAATGCGCTGAGTTCCGGATGACGCTGGCGGAACAGCAGCGGAACGGCGCGGCTGGTGATCTGTTCCGAGCAGTTGTACGGATAGTTATCCAGATACTGCGACAGTGCGTCACTCATCACCATCGGTGAGTAAGAGACACGGGCATCCCGTTTGGCATAGTTATCAAACATCTGCCGCAGGGCAGTTACGCGCTGCTGTTTACCGTCCATCCGTCCGAGAGACGAGCGGGTACGGTAAGCTGAGGCCGGACGAACCGACAGATTTTGCGTGCGGACAGCTGATTTATCCCCCGATGTGACACGGAAAGTGATATCCGCCGTGCCCGGCAGCGCATTGGCTTTCAGACGGAACGACAGCACCGTCTCTTTCTTCTCACCAAGCGTAATCTGTTCACGGTTGCTGCCGGTAATTTCCAGTGCCGGGCCGGCGCTGACAGTGATATCCAGCGGCATCGCTTCACCGTTCAGTCCGGTCAGGTTATTGGCGATACCGAGTGAGACATCAAACTCATCCCCCGGCGAAACCATAGCCGGAATATTCGGTGTCAGTACAAAGTCATCCCGCACGGTTGTGCTGCTCTGCGTGTGGCCGATACGGTCAGGTGAAACCGATACCGCCATTACACGGATCTTACCGTTAAAGTAATCCGGCACCTGATAATTAAAGACCGCATCACCATCAACGGCGGTGATCCCCGACCAGTACACCACCGGCTCATCCCGCTTGCGTTTGAACGGATTAAGATGCAGATCGATACCCTCTCCGGCATCCCCGCCCGGTGCGGCGGTCAGCGCCATCATCTTGCTGAACTCCGGCAGGATCAGATCGAGGATCTGGGTGCTTTTCACTTCCAGCGCCCGTTTGCGGAAGAAATAATCCAGCGGATCTTTCAGGCGGTAACGCGCAACCTGCAAGATGCCCTCATCGACAGCAAAGACCACCACATTCTGCGGTGAGGCAGTTTTTACATGAACCGCCAGGTTTTCGCCCGGTTTCATGACATCCGGTGATGTCAGCGAGATCCCCGCGTTAAATGCCTCATGGCTGACGCGGAATGGCTGCACGCCGAAACTCAGCGGGCTCATAAAGATTTCATCGGAGTTGATATCACGGACAAACTGCACATTCACATAGCCGTTGCCGGTCAGTTCTGCCGGTACGCGGATTTTCTGCACCGAGTTGGTGGTGTCCGCACGGAACCACACCCACTGATACACTTTGTCGCGCTCAATAGTGATAATGCCGCTGCCGGTGTACGGCGCACTGACGGCGATTTCAATCTCTTCGCCCGGTTTGTATTCTTCTTTATCCAGTGTCAGCTGCAATTCTGCATTGCGATCCAGCGAGCGGGTAATATTTGCGTTACCGGCCACGGTATAGTCTGTTCTGTTCAGCACAACACCGTCCGCGTCTTCCACCTGTAAGATAAAATGACCGGGTTTCGAGGTATTCAGCGTGAGATCCGTTCCGGTACTGCTGATAGTCAGCGGCTGCTCATCAATCCGGGTCTCTTTCAGTTTTGACTGATATTTAAAGATCCCTGACGGCTGACGCATCAGCACCGAAATGTACTTCCGCTCCAGAAGCACCTGTTTCAGATCGGTTTTTTCAATCCGGGTCAGTGACGGATCCACCGCAATCAGATTCAGCATCCGGAGTGCATCTTTACTGATGTAATCCGTATCACCGTCCGCTTTGACGCCCACCAGTGAATCATGCGGAGAAACCAGCACCCGCGCCGCTGCGGTGACCGAACGCCCGCTTCCCGGTTCAAAGGCTTCAGTGAACAACTGTAACTGATAGGTCGCTTCCGCGTAGTTTTCCAGCCCTAATGCCAGCGGTGCAGCGCCATTTTCATCGCTGGTACGCTCTTCAAGCTGCGTTTCGAAGTTATCCGTACTGCGGCTGCCTTCATAGAAACGGTAATCCGGATACTGCGTGAAGGACGGATAAACCGGCCGCATGGTCATTTTTGTGGCGATACGGCGGTTCTGTGCCGGGGTGCCGAACAGGTTCTGCACATCAACCGCTGCCTGCAATTCATCCGGTTTTACCCAACCCTGCTGACGATCCGGTGCCAGTTTCAGTGCCACTTTCATGGTGTCCGGTTCAAACTCTTTCACCACGACTGTCGTAGTGCCGAGCAGGCGCAGATCATTCTCATCTTTGCCCTCCAGGTAGAGATAGATATTCCAGTCGCCGGTCGGGGCGTTTTCCGGTGTGGTATAGCTCAGTTCACTGAAACCGGTGGTATCCAGCGTGATCTTCTGTGAATGCATCAGAGTGTCGCGCGGGTCGCGGATCTCCGCCCGCAGCGGGATACCGGTCAGCGGGGTTTTCCAGTCATAGGTACGGGTGATAAGCCCGGCATGAAAGGTTTCCCCCGGCCGGTAAATACCGCGATCTGAGAAGAGATAGCTGCTGAGAGTGCGCGGATCTTCCGGTGTTTCATCGCCGTACACATCAAAGCGTGAGAAGTCCGGCTGGCGGTCATACCAGGCATTGACCGGCAGGAAGGAGACATCCCCCTCTTTTTCGGCCAGGAACATCACCGCCATCTGCTCATTACGGAAATCATGCAGGGGCGGGAACGCGGCGTGGCCGTCACTGCCGGTGACACGGCTCAGCAGTGTGGTGCCGTTTTTGGCCACCACCGAGATTTTCGCTCCGCTCACCGGTTCGCCGGTATACACGGACTGCACAAAGACATCACGCGAGCCGTCACGGGATGATTTCGCGATAATCCCCATATCGGTGACCACCACAAAGCGCGAGTCGAGAACCGTATCCCCTTCGTACTCCTCATCCCCTTCGTCATACCCTTCCGTTTCCGGGGTTTCCGCCGGTTTAGCCGGGTCCCACGCCCGCAGGCTCAGCAGGAATATACCGCGTTTTGCGGACGGATCAGCAGAGAGGTATTTGCTCAGGTCGATACCTTTGTACTGAATATCGCCGGGAGCGGCGGCAGACAGCGCCGTCTGATAAGTAAAGTGCTCCGTGAAATATTCATCACTCAGGCGGTTAAAATCCGTTGAGGTGAAGTTTTTATCCTTGAAAGAGACGATATGCTGTAACTGGCCGGGGATCACCCGCTTCACATCCAGTTGCAGACCCGGGAAGTTACGTGCCGCGACGGTGATCTGTTTTTCACCTTTCATCGACAACAGCGCCCCGTCTGACATAAAACGCAGTGTTTTCGGGTAATCCGGGACACGCACCGGCAGATAACGTGATGTTTTCAGGTAATAGCCGCCTGCCGAACTCATGCCGCCGGTGATTTCAACCAGAAGCCAGCGGTTGGCCGGTGCCTGATAACTGAAGCTGAATGCCGCCTGGTTTTCCTGCTCATTATCATCCGGGATCAGTGACACCGGCTGTGATAATGCCAGGACTTTGTCGCTGATATCATCTGATTTCCAGTCGTCGTAAATCCCCTCAGAATGATAATCCGGGTGTTTTTCCGGCAGCAACCGGGCGCGGACCGCTTTTCCGGCCTGTTTTTCATTCACCGGGTCAGAGAATGACACAATCAGAACACGGCGATCTTTTCCGTCCTCTGATTCCGCCAGCTGGCTTTCAATACCGGTGACATCCAGGCTGTAGCGGTTTGGTACGATCACCCGGAACGTTTCATCTTTCGCCGTGGTATTGGCCGGAACCGCCGCACCAACACCGGCTCTGACTGTCAGCAGCACTTCACTGTCAGTATCATTGAGAGCCAGCTGACCGGAGTGGATCCAGGCTTTGAGTTTTTTATCATCATAACTGACGGTGTATGGCACCGGCTTTCCGTCACGGGTCAGGGACAGGCGCGATTCCATATTTTTGACATCTGCCGGCGCATTAAATGTCAGGCCGATAATGGCGTGTTTTTTCATCGGATCCTGCGGGTCCTGATAAAATTCCGCCTGACCGCCGCGATAATAGAATTCAGGTGTGGTAAAGGTTTTTTGTTTCTCTGTTAACGCCACCTGCGGTGCCAGCAGGGTTTTGGTATCCATATCGACGGTGTAGGTTTTGCCCATCGGGAAGATTTTTTTCGCCGTGAATACCAGAGTACGATCATTGCGCCAGCGCCATTCTCCGTCCATTGCCGGTGTGAGGGTAATCCCCGTCGTCACCGGCTTGCCGATCAGCGTTACCGGCGCGGCAGAGCGGGAGAATCTCACCGTCACAATCTGCGGTGAATTATCATCACGGTTATAATTGACCGCCGAAGGACGTGTCACCGAGGCGGAAATATCCTGTACCACCAGCGGTGCGACATCCACCGGCTTTGGCTTATTCTGATACCAGTGCCAGGTGTAATAGCTGCCGGCAGCCGCTGCGGCGATCAGCAGTAATAACCCAAAAATGGTTTTCGGATAGCGGTTTGCCCCCTGCTCCAGCCGGGTAAGCTGATTCCCTGCAAACGTCACCCAGCCCGGCACCGCCCAGCGGATACGTCCGGTAAACGGGCGCAGCAGAAAACCCAGCAGTGTAAAGAGAGAAACAAGAACACGTGCCGCCAGACGCAGCACGATAAAAGGTAAGCGGAGGATAAAACGCAAAACGTCCATGACAACATTTTCCTCTGTGTGTTGAACCTGACATCAGTTTGACGCAGCACACAGTGAAATCCGGTCCGGCCGGAAGCTGTCAGTGCCCGATACTCTCATCCTCCATAAAACAGCCCATAAAGCAAATTATTGCATAAGGAATAATCTTAAAGTGCGGCCCCGGCGTGTCCGCTGAGGCCGCAGCACCGGAAAAATTATTCCAGCGCACTCAAAATAGCCTGTGCGGCTTTGACTCTTTCGGTATTCGGGTAGTTTTTATTTGCCAGAATCACAATCGCCACCTGTTTTTCCGGAATAAAGGCCACATAAGCACCGAAACCGGTTGTTGCCCCTGTTTTATGTACCCAGGAAGCGCGGTTATACGGCTGAACCTGATTATCCGTTACCGGATGCGGCTGCAATGCCACTTCATTGGTCACGCCGTTAATGATCATGTCTTTCTGCTGCGGCCAGTCATACATCTCCCAGCCCAGTCCCTGGTTGATTGCCGCCGTTTTATAGTAACGGGTCTGTGCGAGATACATCGCCATTTCCAGATCCGCATTGCCCGCCCGTGACGGCGACATATTGATTTCTGCCCAGCGCAGCATATCTTTTGAGGCGGATTTTACCCCGTAAGACTCCGCATCGAGCGGTCCCCCTGTCACCCGTACCGGCTGATTGTTTTTATAACCGTATGCATACTGACTTTGTGCACTTTCCGGTACAGTAATAAAGGTATGTGATAACCCCAGCGGCGCCAGGATACGTGCGGTCAGCAGCTGCTCATAAGGCATTCCCGCCGCTGTCGCGGTCAGCGCGCCGAACAGGCCGATACTGCTGTTCGCATACAGACGCATCTTTCCCGGTTGCCATGACGGCTGCCACTGCTGATAGAAATGCAGCAGATCCTCACTGCTTTTCACCGCTTCCGGCACCTGTAACGGCAGCCCGCCTGCGGTATAGGTGGCCAGATCCAGTAAGGTGATCCCTTTCCACTGCGGCTGTGTCAATTCAGGCTGGTATTTGACTGCCGGGTCATTCAGCGACGTCTCTTTTTTCGCCACGGAAACCGCACCCAGCACACCTGTGAAAGTTTTACTTACAGATCCGAGTTCAAATAGTGTATTTTCAGTGACCGGCTGTTTTGCCTGCACATCCGCAAAACCATAGTTGAAGTAATACGGTTTTCCCTTTACGGAGACAGCAACTGCCATCCCGGGGATATCCTGCTGTGCCATCAGCGGTTTAATGGTGCTGTCGACGACTGCCGCGACATTATCAGCGGCAGAGAACCCCGGGGCAGAAAAGGCCAGCAGGGCGGAAACCAGTGTTGCAGATAAAGATTTTGTCATCAGAATTAACCTTCCGTGTGTGGGTAACGGCGGCAAGTATCGTCAGATTCGCGGAGCAGAACAAACGGTTAATTATAACAAGAGCCTAAAGAAAAACTTACAGGTGAATTATGGTCAGACGCTATCTCCCTCTTAATCCGCTGCGTGCCTTTGAGGCCGCCGCCCGTCATCTCAGCTTTACCCGTGCGGCCATTGAGCTGAACGTCACCCATGCCGCGGTCAGCCAGCAGGTTAAAGTGCTGGAGGAGCAGCTGGGTTGCGCACTGTTTACCCGCGTATCCCGCGGGCTGGTGCTGACTCATGAGGGCGAGGGATTACTGCCGGTGCTCAATGAGGCATTTGACCGGATTGCGGATACCCTGGAGTGTTTCTCTCACGGACAGTTCCGTGAGCGGGTAAACGTGGGCGTGGTCGGGACATTTGCCGCAGGCTGGCTGCTGCCGCGTCTGGCCGGATTTTATGACAGCCATCCGCATATTGATCTGCATATCTCGACACATAATAACCATGTGGACCCGGCAGCCGAGGGGCATGATTATACTATCCGTTTCGGTAACGGCGCGTGGCATGAATCGGATGCGGAACTGATTTTCAGTGCACCGCACTCTCCGATGTGCTCACCGGCTGTGGCAGAACAGTTACAGCAGCCGGATGATGTCCATCGTTTTACACTGCTGCGCTCGTTCCGCCGGGATGAATGGAGCCGCTGGCTGGCTTGTACGGGCGGTACTCCGCCCTCCCCGTCACAACCGGTGATGGTGTTTGATACCTCACTGGCGATGGCGGAAGCCGCGCAACTGGGGGCCGGGATCGCGATTGCACCGGTAAGTATGTTCAGCCACCTGTTGCAGTCGGGCGCTCTGATTCAGCCGTTTACTGCGGAGATCACCCTCGGCGGCTACTGGCTGACCCGGTTACAGTCCCGCACGGAAACCCCGGCCATGCAGCAGTTTGCCCGCTGGCTGCTGAATGCAGCGGCAGAGTGATACTCACTCTCCTTCCAGGCTTTTTACCCGCAGAGAGTCCCCCTCACTGATGCGCAGCCGTTCGCTGCCGCAGTGCGGACAGCACCCGGCGTGCTGCATGATTTCGGCCTCACGGCTGCAATCCCAGCACCAGGCCTGCGCCGGGATAACATCAATATGCAGTGTGCAGCCCTGAGCCACGGTATCGCGGCAGGCGATATCAAAACTGAAATGCAGTGCGCTCTCTTCCACATCCGCCAGAGCACCGACTTCCAGCCAGACATCCGTCACCCGCGTGATACCGTGCCGCGCGGCCTGTTCGCGGATAATATCCGCCGCACTCATACACAGGGACAACTCATGCATACCGGGGCACCCGTTTACCGGTGAACAGCGCTCTCCGCCCGGCCATTGCCGGTACATCCGGGTCCGTGACCGGCAGCGAGAGCAGCATCCGCGCGCAGTCATCCGCCAGCCGTAATCCCTCCTGCGGTGAGAGCGTATGCGGCAGCGGCGACAACAGCGAGCACGCCAGATACTGAGATACGCCCTCCAGCTCACCGACAGTGAATGTCATGGTGCCGTACGGCAGCCGCAGGCCGATTTTTTCACTGACTTTGCGCTGCGGCCAGAGCTGATCCGGCCCCGGAAAAATCACCGCGCTGCACATCCACGGCGTGATCACACAGCCCGTCCACTGCCCTTCAAACAATGTCAGTTCCGTCACATACACCGGCACCGACGGATGCAGAAAAGGAAGGTCGTGCATGGTATCTGCAGCAATCCGTTCAAACGCAGCGCGGATCTGCTCTGCCGGACTGTGCATAAACCCCTGAATCTCCTCAGACATGCGCGGCCTCCTTTTTCACGGCCTCAACACCCGATTCGCGGAGTATCGCCAGCACCTGCTGTAATGCCGGTTCAACCACCGTTTCCAGCAGCGGGGTCATGCCGATCCCCGGCTCCAGCGACGCCGGAACCACGCCCACCAGCGTCAGTTTAGCGGGAAATTCCCCGGTAAAACGCAGTGCGGACAGGACATCAGACAATCCCAGCTGATGCGGGGAGATTTTATTGGTGAACAGCGCCGGAACCTCTTCATCCCGCAGAATCCGGATCGTGCCCGGCACACTTTTCATTGTCACAATCGCATCAGTGATAATCAGATGATCACACCCGGCCATGCTGCCGAGCAGTTCCATCCCCGCCGTACCACCGTCCATCACATCCACATAGTCCGGCAGGATATAGCGATCCGCCAGCGCTTGCGCGATATGCACGCCGATGGCTTCGTCAGTCAGCAGAATATTGCCGGTACCTAATACCAGTATCCGCATCACAGCACCTTCACTGATACCGTTTCACGGCCATCAATATCAACAATATGAACCGCACATGCCATACACGGGTCAAATGAATGGATAGTGCGCACCACTTCCAGCGGTTTTTCCGGATCGGCAATTTTCAGCCCGACCAGCGACTGCTCATACGGCCCCGCCACATTATCGTGATTGCGCGGCCCGCAGTTCCAGGTGGACGGCACCACTGCCTGATAGTTTTCAATCACACCGTCTTTGATAACCACCCAGTGCGATAACATACCGCGCGGTGCTTCCAGGAAACCCGCGCCTTTTATCACGCCGGTGGCCGGGAATTCCGGCTTCACATACGTGATGTGATCGCCGGTGCCGATATTGGCGATCAGCGCGGCATACTGATGCTGCAACACCGCCTGTAATTCACAGCAGTGCACCGTGCGGCCGATAATCCGGCCGAGCGTGGAATGCAGCTGTCTGACTTCCAGCGGATTACCGGTCAGCGTCTGATAAACCGCGATAATTTCATTCAGTTTTTCAGCTGTACCGGGGTGTTTCGCCGCCAGTTTGCAGAACATATTGGCCAGCGGGCCGACTTCGACGGTTTTGCCGTACAACGTCGGCGATTTCACCCACGAGTATTTGCCGTCAGCATCCCAGCCGGTGTATTTCGGCTCGGTTGTGCCTTCCCACGGTTTCTGCGGCGCTTCATCCTGATACCAGGAGTGCGGCGAGCTTTCCTGAATACCGTCCAGCAGGAAAGCATCGGTCTGAGAATCTATCGGCCGGAACGTCGTTAAATCGGAATCCTCAATGTAGCCGCCCGGAAACAGGAAACTGCCGTTTTTGCCGTCTGTCGGGAATTCCGGGGTGCTCAGGTAGTTCACCGCGCCCTGCCCGGTTTCAAACCACTGCGGATAAAACGCAGCAATAACCGCGGTATCAATCTTATAAACCTGTTCAACAAAATCATTCAGCTTGTCGATAAATGATTTGATATACATCAGGCGTTCCAGATTCAGCACACCAATACCGTCGAGGTTAATCGGGTTCGCAACCCCGCCGACCGCCAGGTTCTGGATATGCGGCGTTTTTCCGCCCAGCAGCGCCACGATACGGTTGGCATCGCGCTGGCATTCAAGCGCCTGCAAATAGTGCGCGACCGCAATCAGGTTCACTTCCGGCGGCAACTGCATCGCCGGATGTCCCCAGTAGCCGTTGGCAAAAATCCCCAGCTGGCCGCTCTCCACCAGTGCTTTGATTTTATCCTGTACTTTGATGAATTCCTGCGTGCTGTTCAGCGGCCAGTCAGACACACCGTTCAGCATGGCAGAGGCTTTTGCCGGGTCCGCGTTCAGCGCGGAGGTAATATCCACCCAGTCCAGCGCGGAAAGCTGATAAAAATGGACGATATGGTCATGGGTGGTGTGCGCCGCCAGAATGATATTGCGGATATACTGCGCATTCACCGGCACATCCAGATTCAGGGCGTTTTCCACGGCACGTACCGATGCCAGGGCATGTGTGGTGGTACAGACGCCGCAGATACGCTGGAGGATCATCCACGCATCGCGCGGGTCCTTACCTTTGACGATTTTTTCCATTCCGCGCCACATCGTGCCTGACGCCCAGGCTTTGGTCACCACACCATCATCAATTTCACAGTCGATGCGTAAATGTCCTTCGATACGGGTAACCGGATCAATCGTAATTCTCTGGCTCATGACTTGCTTGCCTCATGATAAGGGTGAGCTGCGGTTTTATTGACTGCAGGGAGTATCGGTAACAGGCGGATCAGGAAAAGGTAAGCGCAGATCTCAACAGCCACGAAACCAATGGAAATTAACAGTTCTTCCGCTGACGGAAAGTAGTGATAGCCATTGCCGGGATCAAACGCCAGCAATGAATAGGCAAGACGCCAGGCCGCACAGCCGAGCAGCATACTCACCGCACCGGTGTAGAGCAGACGGGAATCGCGGCGGAACGCCGGGATACTGAAGACCGCCAGTGCAAACACCATCAGCAGGATCTCAAACCAGAACAGGACGGCGTAGTAATCCCCGGCGAAAGCAAGCCCGAGCTTGCCGCGGTAAATCAGTTCCCCGAAGCGCAGGATCAGAAACAGCGCCATCAGCACACTGACGGTCAGTGCCAGTTTACCAAACAGGCGTTTTTCATCCGGGCCGTTGCCTTTCAGGCCGCTCTGCACCAGCGAGCCCTCAAAGACCACAATGGAGAATCCCATAATAAAGGCGGTGAGCAGGGAGAACAGCGGCAGCATTTCATAGCTTTGCCACAGCGGATAGACCTTGTGACCGGCTGCAATCATCAGTGACCCCATCGAGGACTGATGCATCGCCGGTAACAGCGCACCGAGCGCTATCACAAAAAACATGATTTTGTTCAGCCGTTTAAGCGAGACTTTCCAGCCCATACGCTCACAGAATGCCGGTGCCAGTTCCAGCGCCATCACGCCGATATAAATCGTCATACAGACCGCCGTTTCCAGCAGAACAGAGTTGACGTTAAAAATCCCCGGAATAAAAAAGTTCGGCATATTCCAGTAACGGCCGAGGTCGATGGTGATGGATAATCCGCCCAGTGAATACCCCAGCAGGCTCGCCAGCAATGCCGGACGTACCAGCGGGTGGTATTCCCCTTTGTTAAATACATACACCGCCCACGCCAGTGCCCAGCCGCCACAGGCAAAACCGGTGCCGATCAGCAGGTCAAAGGCAATCCAGATCCCCCAGGGGTAGCCGCCGTTCAGATCAGAGACAGACCCCAGTCCGAAAATCAGACGTTTGACGATAAGCAGCACACAGAGGATAACAAGCGGTCCGAAAATGATGATCGGCTTACTGAATAATTTTCCGCCGAGGGGTTTGGGATCATGATTCATGATCATCACCTCCGTCGTGAGAGTCATTTTTACTGTTGCGGCGCACCAGCACGGTAAGCCCGGCCAGTACTGCCAGCGGCAGGATCATCCCTTTGTACAAGGTGTGCTGGATATTTTCAGAGCGGGCTCCGGTGGAGAGTTCAGCCAGTTCCGGCAGTTGCAGATTTTGGTACGGCACGCCGGTCAGCACCATCACCTGCGTTCCGCCGCCCTCTTTTTCACCGTACAGATGCGGGTAATAAGACGGTACGGGATGGTTGTAGTTGTCGCCGGTTTTCAGTGTCTGACGCGGATAGGCATATTCCTCTCCGGCTGTCAGCCCGAGGCGTTTTTTTGCCTCACTCATCAGATCTTCGCGGGAGCCGAAAATGATAGCGCCGGTCGGACAAACCTCCACACAGCCGGGCAAACCGCCTTTATCGAGCAGTTCAACGCCTTTCTGGTTACAGAGTTCGCATTTGCTGATCGCACCGAACGGGTTGTTATAGTCATATTTCGGCACGTCATACGGGCAGCCCACCATGCAGTAACGGCAGCCGGTACAGATATCTTTGTCATAATGCACAATACCGGTCACCAGATGCTTTTTCAGCGCACCGACCGGGCAGACAGAGACACAGTTCGGATCAACACAATGCATGCATTGCTTTTTGATATAGGCGTAGCCGTCTTTTTCCTGATCTTTGTGTTCACCGCTGCCGCTCGTCCACACCTGGATAATGTTATTGGTGTACGGGGATAATTTGTCATTGTTGGACCAGGTCTGCGCGCCCTCCGGATTACGGACGGGGAAGTTGATATCCTGACATTTGGTCACACACGCCTGACAGCCGATACACAGAGTGGAGTCATACAGCATGCCCGATGCACCGGGGATCGGCGGACGGTTTTCCGCCGCCGCCCGGCTCACAGATGTATTACCTAACAGCAGTGCCCCGCCGGACGCCGCTTTAATAAAGTCACGCCTGTTCACAGTTACTCTCCCCGCGGATCGCCGTTCCGGTTTTTCTTCTGCTGACGCCCCAGCTCACGGACAGCCATCACACTGACACCGGCCACCAGACCAACCACGCCGCCGAGCAGACCGATAGCGCCGCCCGATACCGAACCGCCCTCTTTCAGATCCACATCCGGTTTTTCGGCGCGTGGTGTCTGGTTCTGCACGCCCGCAAGCTGATGAATGCCTTTATGAAAGCCGACACCGGCCTCATTACAGCCGTAACACGGATGCCCGATCGCCACCGGCCACACACCACCGACATCACAGAACTGCAATGTGGAGCAGTTACCGTACGTTTCCGGTCCTTTGCAGCCGAGATGATAGAGGCACCAGCCCTCACGGTGTCCGTGATCACCAAACGCTTTGGCAAAACGTCCTGCGTCAAAGTGAGCGCGGCGTTCACAGTGTTCGTGGATCAGACGACCGTACGCAAACAGCGGCCGGTTTTTGTTATCCAGCCCCGGCGCTTTGCCGTAAGTAATGATATGTGCCACGGTGGCCAGGAAGTTATGCGGGTTAGGCGGGCAGCCCGGAATATTGATAACGGTTTTACCCGGCAGAACCGTTTCCAGCGACGCCGCACCGGTCGGGTTATCACCTGCGGCAGCCACCCCGCCCCAGGCAGCGCAGGAACCGATAGCAATAATCGCGGCAGCACCCTCCGCCGCACGGCGGATATGATCCGCAATCGGCTCACCGGCGATCATGCAGTAAATACCGTTATCCTTCAGCGGTACGGAGCCGTCCACCACCAGCACATATTTGCCTTTGTATTTCTCAATCGCATTGTGCTTGTTGGCTTCCGCCTGATGACCGAATGCCGCCGAGAGTACCTCGTGGTACTCCAGTGAGATCATATCAAGGATGAGATTTTCGATGGTCGGGTGCGTCGCCCGGAGCAGGGACTCAGTGCAACCGGTACACTCCTGTGCAGATATCCAGATAACGGGGGGACAATCCTTACGGCTGACGGACGCCGCGATTTCGGCAGATGCATTTGCACTGAGACCCATGGTGGCCGCTAAGGCCGCGCAGAGTTTCAGAAAGCTTCGCCGGTCAATACCCTCAGAAGTCATATCAGAAGTAATTAACGTATTATCGTCGATCATTCTCTGTAATTCCGTTGTGTTAATTTAATATTAACATAATACGATTATTATTAAATTACTGAGACACGGAACATAATTAATAAACAAAAAGATAATAACAAAAATATTATTTTACAGATAATGAGAATTTTTTCTATTTTTAACATTTAATCTATTTATCGGTTTTATTAATTTATATCAATTTAAAATATAACTCACCGACGACCTGCAATAAGAATAGCGGAATTTTCCACTGCCGTCAGGAAAACGGACAACATTTACCATCTGCATTTTACTGGCTTTTCAGATACAACCCCGGGTGTTTTCAGAATTAACTGAGCCAACAAAAATAATAAATTTCACACCCACTTGTTGTTAAAAACAAAAATGAAATACATTCTCATCCGGTATTATTTAATCGGTTAAGCACAAATAAATACCGTTTTTAATAAAATTATCTGCCTGTTTGTCACGTAAAAATCAATTACTATAATATGGTAAATTATTTATTTTGATTTAAATCAATTAATATTAAGTTTCTTATTTTCCTTCCGGAATAAATCAAATCCAACGAACCAGCTGCTATCACCACATAAAGGAGTTAAAATAGTGAATAACACCAGAAAATTCATAATAAGACGATTATCCCTATAAAATAGTCAACTATTTATACGTAGGCGGACAATTTATATTCTGTTTATTATTCGTTTTAATAGTGATGATCACCTGAAACAATCATTTCATTTTCATCCTTCTTACTCTTTTTTGTGCAAAAAAGCAGCATCGCAGACATTCTTAAATTTCCCGAAATCCCCTGCATTGACTCATCTTATCTAAAATCCTAGGATCACGTTATTCTCTTTCCGCCCCCGCATAAATTTTTTTTCTTTTATTTATTAAATAAATAACACGAATTTTGACGTCTTATTACAAAATCACCACGGGCAAAAAAATGAAACTCAATAAACTCTCCTTTCTGATACTTTCCGCAATGGGGATATCGTATGCCTCTGCCGGTTATGCTGTAACACCTGAGCCGATTCCTGAATTTACCTTCAGCGATGAATCAACGCGTATTAATGACATTAAAAAAAGCGGTAACTATACCAATGCGGATGCTGATGTACTGGCGGACGTCAGTGCCGGAGCCGGATTCACGGTTGAAGGTTATAAATACCTGACCGGAATAGATATCAATTACTCAGCAGCAAAAAAGCCGAATGTTATATTTAAGGATGACACCCACCTGATCGGCACAACCATCGGGCACTCAACGACCGAACTGGGTGATTCGCTCAGAAGAACTCCCTTTGATAACAGCAGTGTTATCGGTATTACGCTGAAAGGCATTGATGCAAAACACGTCGCTAACCTGCAAATGTATAACGGCACAACTTCCTATAACACTACCGTGGATGCTTTCGGTGTGATGGAGTTGCGCACTGCCTCTGACACCAAACAGCGGGTATCCGCTTATAATACCCGTGTAAATAAAGACGGTAAGCTGACTGTCGGCTATAACGCTTATGCTGAAAATACCCTGATCGATGGCGGTGAGCTTTATATCCCTGTCGGTGAGCAGTATGCAGAAACCCAAAATACCATTATTCAGAATGGCGGTACCTATACACAGGACAGCGGCACTGCCACCAATAACTATATTACCGGTGCAGGAAGCTATCACGCGGTTTCCGGGCTGGCACTGAATAACTATATCTATGACGGCGGCTATCAGTCTGTCTATGTCAATGACCGTACCGGCGCCAAAAACACCACAATCTATGCAGGCGGCACACAGCGGGTACGCTCCGGGACGGTTGAGGATACCGTGGTGTATGGTCAGCAACTGGTAACAAACCACAGCGGGGACTGGGAAAACGGTCAGTGGGTTGAGAACAGCAATCCTGATGCAAAATGGGGCGATGATCCGACAGCTGTTAATACACAGGTTATGGCAGGCGGTATTCAGAATGTCGGGCTGAACGGTAAAGCCTCTGATACCACGATTTATAAAGACGGGCTTCAGCTTGTCGGCAAATATGCAGAAGCGGCCACCACTCTGGTTGACGGCGGTATTCAGCATGTTCTGGCTTACGGCGGCACAGAAGGCACCACCATCCGCAACGGCGGACAAACCATCCTCGATTACGGTGCTTACTCCTTCTATAACCTGGATGTGGAAGACGGCTCTCTGGTGATGGAAGGCGGGGATCAGCATCCGTGGCTCGGCAACTTCGGCAAAGGCTCGTATGCTCAGAAGGTGAATCTGACCGGTGATAATGCCTATCTCTATATCCGCCATAACGGTGATACCAGTGAATCCGTTGTCACTATCGATAACCTGGTGAACAACGGTGTCGCCGTCTTCGGTGAGCCCGGCAGCAGCAATACCGGCCGTAACAGCCAGCTCAGTATCAAAGAACTCTCCGGTAACGGCCTGTTTGTGATGAATACCAGCCTGGCGGACGGCAGCGGGGATTTCCTCAGTGTCTCGGATAAAACAGACGGTAAGTTTGGTGTCCGTGTGATGGATTCCGGTAAAGCGCTGGTCAGTAATACCACCGATCCGGATCGCTATCATCTGATCCACGCCGCGGGCAGTCAGAACGACACCTTTACCATGACCAATAAGAGTGTGGATCTCGGGGCGTATAAATATTATCTGGTGCAGGATAAAGATTCAGCTGATGAATGGTATCTGTCACCTACCAAAGAGACTCCGCCGGTAGACCCTGTAGATCCGGTTGACCCTGTAGATCCGGTTGACCCGGTGGATCCGGTTGACCCCGTTAATCCCGTGGATCCGAAACCTGAGCCCAAACCAGAACCTGAACTGCCGGATCTCTCTGAGCCAAGTAAAACCGCAATGATGATTGCCAACGCCCTGCCGCAGATCTGGCGGAGTGAACTGAGCACACTGCGCGCCCGTCTCGGTGAGCTGCGCAATAATCCGCAGGTAAATCTCGGTGTCTGGTCAAAGGTCACCGGCGGGCGTCACAATATCAGTAACAATGAAGTCGCTTACCGTCATGATATCAGCGGGATTGTTGCCGGTGGTGACAAAATGACGGAGCTGGAAAACGGCGATCTCTGGAGCGGGATTGTCGCGGGATATTCTCATTCTTCGCTGAAGATGGATAAAAACGACGGTACGATCAACAGCTACAGCCTCGGGGTTTACACCACCTGGCAGCACAAATCCGGCATCTATGTGGATGGCGTGGTGAAAGCCAACCATTTCCGCAGTGATTATGACGCCAGTTTTAATGAAGGAAAAACCTCCGCCAGCAGTAACACCAACGGCATCGGCTTCTCGGTTGAAACCGGTAAGTACTTCGAAAAAGAGAATTACTTTATCGAACCGTATGCCATGGTTGCCGCCTTCCGCGGCCAGGGCGCGGATTACCGCTACAGTAATGAGATGAGCATCAAAGCCGATGCCGCCCGGTCATTCAGCGGTGAGCTGGGTGCCACTTTCGGGAAAAATTTTGTTCTGGAAAACGGCGCACAACTCAAACCGTATCTCCGTGTGGCAGTGAATCATGAATTCCTGAAAAACGGGGATGTGGAGCTGAACAAGCAGGGAAAACGGACCAATGATATGTCCGGCACGACCGGGAAGTACGGTATTGGTGTTGATGCAAAACTGAATAATAACTGGGCTGTCTACGGTGAATTCAACTACGCCAACGGCAGTAAACAGGAAACACCGTACAGCGGCTTCCTGGGTGTAAATTACCGGTTCTGATAAAACGGAAAGCAAAACGGCCTGCATATGCAGGCCGGTTTTTTATCTGTTATTAACTGATCAGCCCGTGTACCAGAATCACACCGATACAGATAGGTCCCACATAACGCCAGACCAGCAATAAACTCTGACGCTTCAGTCCGGTAATGTTTTCCGGGATCAGGGCGTTCGCTTTGCGCGACCAGCCGAAAATCAGGCAGACCGCAATACCGAACAACGGCATCAGGATATTGGACGTCAGGTAATCGAGGATATCAAAAATCGTTTTTCCGCCGAACGTCACATCACTTAACGGCCCGAAAGATAAGGATACCGGAATACCCATCAGCATAATTGACGCAGTCACCACCAGCCCCGCCCTGCGGCGTGTCCACTGAAAACGCATCTGAACATAAGCCACAATATGCTCCAGCAGGGAGATAGCGGATGTCAGAGCCGCCATCAGCAACAGCACAAAGAACGTCACCGCCAGCACCGCGCCGCCCGGCAAATGGGCAAAATACACCGGCATGGTCATAAAGGTCAGACCCGGCCCCGCATTCGCTTCCAGACCCGCTGCCGATAATGCAGGGAAAATCATCAGACCGGCCAGCACACACACCATACAGGAGAGGATCACCACCCACATGCTGGAATTGGCAATACTTTTGTTATCGGTTAAATACGCACTGTACGTAATGTGGATACCCAGCCCGATAGAGAGGGAGAAGAACGCCAGACCCAGCGCATCCAGCACGCCTTTGCCGGTCAGTTTACTGAAATCCGGATACAGGAACATTTTCAGTCCCGCTGATGATCCCGGTAAACTTATCCCGACGATAATCAGCACGATCATAATAATAAACAGTAACGGCATCATCACTTTCACGGATTTTTCCAGCCCGCGCTGAACCCCGGCCAGGACCACAAAACAGGTTATCCCGGCAAACACCAGATGAGCAATCACCGGCCACCACGGGTTACTGATAAAGCGGGTGAAAATGCCGGTCAGCTGGCTGCTGTCGGTAATATTCAGCTCACCGGCAGCGGCCATCACCGTATAACCGATAGTCCAGCCGCCGACCACGCTGTAAAAACTGTAAATACACCAGGAACTGAATACACCGATCACCCCGATCCACGCCCAGTGACGTCCCATCATTTTTTTGAAGGCACTGACGGCTTCGGAACGGGTGCTGCTGCCGAGGATATTTTCAGCCAGTAATACCGCGAGACCGATAATAAAGCTGAATAAGAGGAAAACCACCAGGAAGGCACCACCGCCGTTATTGGCGGCAACATACGAAAATTTCCAGATAGCGCCGATACCGATAGCCGATCCGGCTGCTGCCAGGATATGACCGAAGCGGGATGTCCATTGCTGACTCATACGGCCTCCTGCGGTGTCATCTGAGAGACAGAAGCGGCGTCAGAACAGCAGACCGATCGTGAAATTACGCTGATATTAATCCTTGCGGTAAAACCTGACATCATAGGAACTCTCCCGAAAATAAAACAGTTCCACCAGCAGGTTTATACACACAAAAAAGCCACCTTACTGGTGGCTTATGAAGAAAAACAGATAAACGAAGCCACCTAACTGAGTAGTAGGTTTAGGCTTAGCTGACGGTTCATCATGCAGTTCATCGGTTTACTCTTCTCTGAAAATCGTTAATTTTTGCCTCACTGACAGTGCCGGTATAAGACACTGCCGTGACGCTCTTTTTCTCTTATACCACAAACAGAAAAGAAAAAAACATCCTTTTTTTATTCTGCACTCATGGTTTTAAGCATTTTTGCAAATGCATCGATGTGGTGACGCTGCGTAACCGGGTTCATAAAGACCGCTTTTTCCCCGGGGATATAGGCAAACCGGTTATGTTCTGCATAGGCCGAACAGGCGATAGAGTCCACCCAGTTGGTAAACAGACCCGCTTTGCCGCGTTTCAGGAATAATTCGCGGTGCCAGCGGCTGTTACGCACCATCATGTCATAGGCTGTTTTATCCCCGGCACAGGTCAGTTCATGCTCAAACATGGCCTGCGGATCATTCACCAGTTTCGGTGAATAGAGACGGAAACCGACACTCGGCCCCTGATTTTCCGGCGCCATCACACAGGCATTTCCCATGGACAACAGCTGGTTGCGCATGTAGTTCGCATTTTGCAGACAGTGCGCAATGATGGTCTGATAACCTTCAATCCCCAGATAATGTAACCCTGCATACGCACCGAATACGCCGACACCACTGCGGCTGCATTCAATGGTGGATTGCAGGTGAGTCTGCCCTTCCAGCGCATGCTCAAAATAGGTGAAGTTTTCGGGATCATTTTCCAGTGCTTTGAAATCATCACCGTCACGCACCATCACAAGACTGGAGGTATACGGTACATAACCCCATTTGTGGAAATCGATAGTAATGGAATCCGCATATTTCAGCTGCTTGAATTTAGCCACATTATGGCGCAGACCGGCCAGGGTGGCATCGTTAATCGCCAGCGGGTTAGCGGCAAAATCATAATCAATAAAGAAAATAATCGGCCAGCCGACCGCCGCATCCACATGAATATGCGGTTTTTCGGTGATTTCAAATTCTTCGCACAGACGGTTGCGCAGATCATAAACCTGTTTGATTTCATCCACACCAAAGGTATCTGTTGTCCCCGCAGTCAGCAGGATCACCGGAATCTTACAGTGAACGGTATAGCAGGCGCGGATTTGCTGCTCCAGATCTGCAAGATCAATAGTATTATCCGATGCAACACGGATACGGATTGTTTTATTGGTAATATCCACCCCTAACAGGGACAGGTTAGTCATATTGGAGTAGTGACCGCCCTGCGAGTTGATGATCCGGAAATCCTGATCAACGGACATACCAAGGTGTTTTGACTGCTTCAGTGATTTTCGTATCCCGAACAGATAGCCGTACAGGTTACACATTGTCCCACCCTGGGTGAACAGACCTGAGGCTTTGTCCGCATCATAACCAATCAGATTGGCGACTTTCCGGATAACAGTTTTTTCCATGTTATCCGCCACGCCGGAGTACTCGCAGTACACCATATTCGGGTTACCCAGTAATCCCAGCATCGAACCATAAACCGCCGGGTCTGACGGCATGGCGATAACGTTTTCCACCGCCAGCGGGTTTTCCCAGTTTTTACACAGCGCGGAAGCAAACACCAGCAAATTATCCTGCCCTTCCCCCGGACGGATCACGTTCTGACGCACATGAGACTCACCGGCCAGCTGAGCAAAAAGATCCTTACCCTGCGGGTAGCGGTTTATCTGCTGCATATCGGCTTCGGTAGTCTGACGAAACTGAGTAATCGCCTGAATTTGCGGATGATTAAAAATCGGCCATTTACCGGGGTCCCGGCTGAAGAAATCACTGATGACGTTTTGGTATTTAACGTCGAAATCTTTATTTAACGCATTCGCGGACGCGAGCGTGATAAGTTCTGACTGATTCACAATGAGCTCCAAAATAGTAAATTACACTGAGGTAATGTCATTATTTTGCGCTAAAATCATTGCTATTTAAATGATTGCCTAACTATAAATCACAGTAACAAATATATAATAAAATAAATAAAATCAATTAATTACAAAAACAACCATCCTTTTTGAATCACTAAATTTTTTTGAAAAATGACGCCGCGATCACAAATTTTTACTCTGCAAAATAAATAAAAATCAGTTTTTAAGTTTACTTACAACGCAAATATCCAGTTTTTTATTCCGTAAAATAATGTAAAACACAATTTATTAACAACACTGAGGTGATGGCTAATGACTTATTGTTTAATTTTATTACTCAATCATATTCTGCTGTTATTTTCCTTCTGCTGAAAAATTACGGCTATTTTGCTGTTTTTTGCGTTTTCCGTAGTCGTTCACTTCTCCCGCCAAATAAAATACTGCCGGATAATAAAAACACCCTGAATATAACTAATGAATGCTGACGAACGATTTTCTGTCCGTGGCATGAAATATATCACTAACAGATTGATTTTAAATATTAATATTATTTTTATATAATTAATTGACTATTGTTTCGCCGGTTGTTGTGATTTTGTGACTGCTGGTTTTCTCCCTGAAATCCTTACATTTAGCTAAGCCCGCGGTCAGGCGATAAGCTTTCTTTAATTTTTATCTTTATTCTGCCGTTAAACTGAGTGGATTGTTTCAATGTGTAATAATTTCATTTATCAAAGGCACCACTATGTCCGGCCTCCAATTATTTAAACAACTACTCACCAAAGAATGCTGTCCCGGTATGCACTGGGATTCCGCCCGTAACCGCTTTAAATTCGCGGCACGCAGCCTGTTTATGCCGCTGTCCACCGTGAAATACCTGTCCGGCCTGACAGATACTGCCTGCTGTGACGCGATTCTGAAAAAGCAGCCGCTGCTGCCGACCAAATTACAGCGTCCGTATCTGAGTATTAATTTTCACCGGAAAAACAAATCAGCGGCGATTTGTGACCACTACCGGATCACCAAAGCCGTTCTGCCGCCGGAAATATTCAGCCAAATCTACAGTAATGAGCGTTTTTATCTCTGCCCGGTTGAAGGAAAAGAGGGTCTTTCCCACCTCTGGCTGGATGTGCAGGATGCTTTTAACAAAGAGGGTGAACTGACGCTGGAGATGCGGGATGACGCCGGTGAGATCCTGGCCCGCAGTGCATTTACCCTGCTGAACCTGGATGAAAAGCGGACGCTGTTTATCGGCGCACTCCAGGGCGGTGTCAGTGAGCAGGCTCACGGTGCTATCCGCTCGGCCACCAAAAACTGCCACGGCGTATTCCCCAAACGTATTCTGACGGAAGTAATGTGTCTTATCGCGTCACTGTTTCAGTGTCAGCAAATTATTGCTTCCAGCAACGAGACGCATATTTACCGCAGCCGCCGCTACCGCCATAAAAAACTGACACAATGGGTGGCCGATTATAATGCGTTCTGGGAATCTGTCGGCGGCACCGCCAATCCGCAGCAGGAATATATATTACCGCTGACTCTGCCGCGTAAGCCTGTTGATGAAATAGCCAGTAAAAAACGCGCCGAATACCGGCGCCGTTATCAGTTACTGGATGATGTGGCACAAAGCGTCAGTGAACGCCTGCAACTGCCGCAGACGGAAAATAAAACAGATGTTCAACATCATATTATTTAAGAAAAGTCGTTCATTTACAGCAGGTTTGACCGGCAATTGACATTTCATTACAGAACTTATTGATTTTCCGTAAAATATAATCTGCAAAAGACTGAATTTAATCTTAATATTGTTTCAGGGAACCGGAAAAAATTCACTGTCTCCGCTACCTCTAATTTGCTAAAGTGGCCGGATTTACCGATGTATATATCAGGGGTTCCGGCTATATCCGCAAAAATGCCCCATAACATGAAATAAGCTTACTTCAGATCCGGGAATAATTGATGGAAACAATGCAGCAACTTTTTTTTGCCCTCTGGCACCAGGACTATGAAACCCTGTCAAACCCGTCCCTGCTGTGGGCGATTTACATTATGCTGTTTGCCATTCTCTTCCTGGAAAACGGCCTGCTTCCTGCTGCATTTTTACCCGGTGACAGTCTCCTGATTCTTGTCGGGGTTCTGATTGCCAAAGATACACTGGATTTCCCGACAACCCTGATTGTTCTCACCGCCGGTGCCAGTCTCGGCTGCTGGGTGGGGTATCTTCAGGGACGCTGGCTCAGTAATACCAAAGTTGTAAAGGGCTGGCTGTCTCATCTGCCGCCGCATTATCATCAGCGGGCGCACAGTTTATTTCACCGCCACGGCCTTGCGGCACTGTTAGTCGGTCGTTTTCTGGCCTTTGTCCGCACTCTGCTGCCGATGCTGGCAGGGATAGCCGGTCTGAATTCCCGCCGTTTTCAGTTTTTCAACTGGCTGAGCGGCTTCCTGTGGGTCGGTATTTTAACCTCCCTTGGTTACTGCCTCGGTATCAGCCCGATTTTCCGCAAATATGAGCATCATCTGATGAATATTCTGATGCTTATCCCGGTCGTTCTGCTGGTCTGCGGTCTGATCGCCAGCCTGTGGGTGGTGTGGAAACGCAAGCGGACAAAACCGGCTGACGATACTCACGCACAATAACTTCTCAGACTATTTTTCCGGCCGGTGCAATTACAGCAGCCGGCCGGGACACTTTCTCTTCCCGCCCGCCATTTCAGCGTCATTTCCTCTGAATTCCGCCACCGGCACCCGTAATGTGCAGAAAGATACCGGAAAATAAACTATAATTTACCTTTAATCACCGGTAAAAAGCAGTTACTTTAACTTGTTACGGTATAACCACCACGAGGAGTTCCTATGTCACATCATACAAATGAAGATTTACGTGCAGAACTGAAATCATTAGCTGACACCCTGGAATCTGTGCTGAACACAGCAGAAAGCAAATCCAAAGAAGAAGTGGATTCGCTGAAGAAAAAAGCACAGGCCGCGCTGGAAAACTCCCGTTCCCGCCTGGCGGAAGGTAAAGAGCAGGTTGTGCAGCAGACAAAAGAAATCGCCGGAAAAGCCGATAATTATGTACGGGAAAATCCGTGGACCGGTATCGGTATCGGTGCGGCTGTCGGTGTGGTGTTAGGCGTTTTACTGGCCCGCCGCTGAGTTATGGCAGACCAGGAGCGTCCGCAGGGGCCCGGTAAAGGGCTCCTCGATACACTGACACGTATCGCCGCCATTGTGATCAGTATGGCTGAAACCCGGCTCAGGCTTGTTGCCACCGAGCTGGAGGAAGAGAAGTCTACTCTGATCCAATTGATTCTGCTGGCCGGTACGGCCCTTCTGCTGACCGCGTTCGGGCTGATGAGCCTGATGATTCTGGTCATGTGGGCGGTTGATCCTGTGTACCGTCTGACTGCGATGATTATCATGACCGCTGTTCTGCTCGGCGGAGCGCTGATTTTTGCGCTGTGGGCCGTCCGTAAAGCCCGCCGTTCATCACTGCTCGGGGCGACCCGCGAACAGCTGGCTATCGACAGGCAGCAGCTGGAAAGAAAAAAGCAGGAACAGGATCATGAATAAACACCGCCGTGCTGAGCGCGCCCGCAACAAACAAGCGCTGATTGACACCATCGCTGCCCAGCGCAGCGATTTATCACAGGCCGCTGATCAGTGGCTGAAAAAAACCGAATCGTTCGATCGCACATGGCAGACATTATCACAGCTGCGCCCGCTGGTTGTTGCCGGCGTCAGTCTGATTTCTGTTTTATCTGTCCGTCACCCGAAAAAGCTCGTACGCTGGGGGCAGCGCGCCCTTGGGCTGTGGGGCGTTTTCCGCACACTTCAGAATAGTTTTCCCCGTAATAAGCAGCATTGATCCCGCCGGGTACCCGAATTCAAAATTTTTGACGTTGTTTATGAAGAATTCTTGCTAACAATCTTTCTCATTCGCCTTTACTATTATCTCAACGAAACAGATTGGCATATCGTGCCATTCAGACAAAAGAATATGTGACTCAGTCTTCATATTTACTACTCAGTATTGTTGAGCTAATAAGGATCTCACAATGAACAACTACGCTATTTTAGTCGCACGTATCATGATGCCTGTCTTATTTATTGTGGCCGGATACGGCAAACTGGGAGATGCTTATGCAGGAACTCAGCAATATATGCTGGCAATGGGTGTTCCGGGGGCATTACTGCCGTTAACCATTCTGCTGGAACTGGGTGGCGGTCTGGCTGTCCTGTTCGGTTTCTTAACCCGGACAACCGCAATTTTCACCTTTGGTTTTACCGCACTGACCGCCCTGCTGTTCCACAGTAATTTTGCGGAAGGTGCCAACCAGTTAATGTTTATGAAAAACTTTACCATTGCAGGCGGTTATCTGCTGCTGGCTGTAACCGGCCCGGGTAAATTCAGTATCGATTATTTACTGAAAAAGAAATGGTAATATCATTCAGGCAAAGCCACACAGCAATATAATAATAATTTTATTAAACATCCGCTCCGGCGGATGTTTCTTTTTGTGTTTCCTGTTCTGTTACTCTGGGTTTCATCCTGCCGTCGCGGGTAAAAAATGTCAGGTCTGACAGCGGTTTATTAAATAAGAATTCATAATCCATCGGCCCGCCACGAATATCAGAAAATCCTTTTGTCTGATAAGCGATACACGGATACAAACCAAACCAGTTATCTTTTTCCATCAGGTCATGCCAGATAACATCAATACTTTTTGATTCATCCGGTTCGCCGTTTGCAGTAATCAGGTGAACTGATTTCTCAAAGACATGCATCATTTTTTCCGCATAACCACGATTAACAATATAAGTGTTGGCACAAAAGGCATATTTCAGACTGAGTAAACAGTTTTCCGGTTCGTGTTCAAAAGCACTGAAATAATTTCCGCCCAATAATGCGACATCCCACTCTCTTTTATGAAGCGCGGATAAAAAGAGATTAGCCTGCCGGATATGTTCATCATCACAATAAAAATCACTGTCATCCTCGATAACCAATACCGGCCCCCAACCATTTTCAGCGATCATCTTCATCACCGCTGCATGAGAAAGCGCACATCCCAGAAATCCCGGAGTCTTTTCAATAGCATCGAAGCGGATAATTTTGCGGTAAGGAATTTCTATTTTCTCCAGAACACCGAGAATATCGTCATCACGGTCAGGTCTGGATTTCAGGTTAATATAAATCACTTTTTCAATAAAGCCATGATCGAATGCAAAATCCGCATCCGACATAAACCGCTTCAGATCCACGTTGCCTCCTGCAAATACACTGATAAACGCCGGTTAATATCCGGTAAAGGGTAACGGATGAATAGTTTCCGTCAATCGCTGTTGTTCCTATTATCAATATACGTATTTTACGGCAAATACCGCAACAAGCCTCCGGCACAAAAAAATACCCGCCATAGATAACAGAGCGGGTATCAGATAATAATTCAGGGATATCAGCGTTTTATTTTCCGCTGAATAATTTCGGAATTTCCCGCAGACACCAGGCTTTGGCTTCCCCCATGCTGTCGCGGCGCCACGCCATAATAACATTGGTTTCGTGACTGTATTCAGAGCCGATCACTTTCAGGCGGCCTTCCAGGATATCTTTTTCCACCAGCGGGTACGGCATACTCGCCACTCCCAGCCCCGCCAGCAGAGCACGCCGTTTATCATCAATGGAACTGACCGTCAGGCGCTGCTGTTTATCCAGCAGTAATACCGTGAGTACCGGCCGTTCACGGGCGGTATCCGCCACGGCAATTCCGCGGTATTTCACACGGGTGGTATCGGATAATGGTTCAGGCTCTTTGTGGATCGGATGATCAGGCGCTGCCACGTATACGTTCACCACGGAATAAAGCGGGCGGGAGTTGATTTCAGAGGAGGTACGGAAATGCATATCCGGCGCAATCACAATATCAGCACGTCCGGTTTCCAGCCGTTCCCAGGCACCGGCAAGCACTTCAGTGGCCAGTGTCAGCTGAGTGGTGGATTTCTGCGCCAGTTTATCCACCAGCGGGAACAGAGAGGCCGTCGGGATCAGTGCTTCACAGACAATCGTCAGATGCGGCTCCCAGCCTCTTGCCAGCGCTTCCGCATCACTGGTCAGTTTATCCGCCGCTTCCAGCAGCAGGCGGCCGCGTTCCAGCAGCATCCGCCCGACATTGGTGAATTTTGTCCGGTGACCCGAGCGGTCAAACAGAACAACATCCAGCTCTTCTTCCAGTTTCTGCATGGTATAGCTCAGTGCGGACGGTACACGTCCCAGTTCTTCCGCCGCCGCCGCGAAGCTCCCGCGGCGGTCGATGGCATCCATCACGCGCAATGATTCCAGCGTTAACGCTTTGTCTTTACTCATCATTATCTCAGTCAGAAATTTTGAATGTCGCCACCAGATTAACTGGCTAACAATTCAGCGTCCAGCCCTTTATTATTTCACTATGTTTAACAACAGGCAGACCATTATGATTATACACAGAACCGCCGGACAGGCCGGGTCCGCCGACTATGGCTGGTTACAGGCGAAATACGCATTCTCTTTCGGGCATTACTTTGACCCTGCATTTCTGGGGTACGGCCCGCTGAAAGCACTGAATCAGGAAGTGCTGGCTCCCGGTGCCGGTTTCCAGCCCAAATCCTATCCCGATGTGGATATTGTAAACCTGATCCTCAGAGGGAAGCACGATATTCATGATAATGACGGACTTTATCTGGAGAGCAGGCAGGATGAATGTCTGTTTTTCTCGCCGCGTAAAGATATCAGCTACACGGAAACCAATCCCTGTGAGCAGTCACCGCTGACCCGGATTCAGATCTGGCTGAAAGCCGCACGCGGCAGCCTGCGCGGCAGTTCACAAAAACTGGTGCTGACACAACAACCGGCGCAGCTGATTGCCTCACCGGACGGTGAAAACGGCAGTATTGATTTGCAGCAGGGCGTGAGAATTTCTCATCTGATGCTCTCCGCCGGAGAATCCCTGACACTGCCGCTGTACGGCAAGCGGGCTTTTTATCAGTCGGTTCACGGCACCGTGACGGCGGATGACGGGCAAAAACAGGGGGTAATTGAGTGCGGGGACGGCGCGTTTATTCAGGAAAGCCGGGAAGTGACCTTTCAGGCAAAAACGCCGTGCCGGGCACTGCTTATCGATATTCTGACCTGATATACCGCTCTGAAATGAAACAACCCCGCGTCAGACGCGGGGTTGTGATAGTGAGGAGTCAGCCGTTAAGCCGGGTTCTGTCGTGGACAATCATTCCTCTGGGCCAGCACTCACGCACTGGCTCAAGCAGCCTACCCGGGTTCAGTGCGGGCCGCACCATGTGAACCCCTATTTGGCCTTGCTCCGGGTGGAGTTTACCGTGCCACGGACTGTTACCAGCCGCGCGGTGCGCTCTTACCGCACCCTTTCACCCTTACCTGTGCCCTTGCGGGCCATCGGCGGTTTGCTCTCTGTTGCACTGGTCGTAGGCTCGCGCCTCCCAGACGTTATCTGGCACCCTGCCCTGCGGAGCCCGGACTTTCCTCCCCTTTACCCGTCTCCCGAAGGGACAACGATAAAGCAGCGATTGCCTGGCTGACTCCGCTGCGGATTATAAGCAGCTTTCCTGCGGATGTACAGAATAACTCCGCCCCGGAAGGCCGGATGGCGGGAAATGCATCACTCTGCGGCGGAATTCCCGTCCAGAGTGTAACGGTAAAGGGCGTTTTTCTTCACGCCGTATAACTCGGCCACTACCGCAGCCGCTTTTTTCGGCGGCAGTTCTTTCTGCACAATCGCCAGCGCACGCAGAATTTCCGGGCTGAATTCCTCATCCTGAACCGGTTTTGCACCCTCCGCAATCAGCACCATCTCCCCTTTGCGGCGGTTTTCGTCTTCCAGAACCCAGGCCAGCAGTTCCCCGACCGGTTTCCCCTGAATCGACTCCCAGGTTTTGGTCAGTTCCCGCGCCAGAACCACATAGCGATCTTCACCCCAGACGGTGACCATATCGGCCAGTGTATCCAGAACCCGGTGCGTGGATTCATAGAAAATCAGGGTCCGCGGCTCATCGGCCAGCGCCCGCAGTGTATCCTGACGGCTTTTACTTTTGGCCGGCAGAAACCCTTCGTAACAAAAACGGTCAGACGGCAGACCGGCCGCACTGAGCGCCGTGACGGCGGCACAGGCACCGGGCAGCGGGATCACGGTAATCCCCGCATCACGGGCACGCCGGACCAGATGGTAACCGGGATCGTTAATTAAAGGTGTACCTGCATCGGACACTAATGCGATACTGACCCCGGACTGTAATTTGGTAATTAATTGATCTGCTTTATACTGTTCATTATGATCATGCAGCGCAAACAGCCGGTTATTAATACCGAAGTGAGAAAGTAACAAGCCGGTATGCCGGGTATCTTCCGCTGCAATCAGATCGACATTCGTCAGCACGTCGAGAGCGCGTGCTGTGATGTCATTCAGATTACCGATCGGTGTCGGCACAACATAAAGTGTCGCTGCCGCAACCACAGCTTGATTAGGTTGATTCATTGTTTCGTCCAGATGATCACATTAGAATTGAGCTTTCAGAAAACTATAACCGGGTACAGTATGTTTTCCTTAACTTTATCGCGTTACCGCAGACAATTACTTTGTGCCGCACTCTTTTCCGCACTGATGATCTCAGGATGTACACTCAATAATCAGCATGCGGGCACAGCCGGCAAAGGCCAGCCGGAAACACTGGTTCAGCAATATCAGAAGGTGATTGATGCGGCCGCCGGAAAACCGTCTGCGGACGCTATCCGTACTTACATCGCTCAGGAGCCGCTGCTCTCTGATCCGGATGCACATCAGCAGAATATTGATGAAACCTGGCTGATGCTAACACGTTTTACCCCTGAAGAGCGCAATAACATTCAGGTTAACGCTGATGAGAGCGTATTACAGGGCTGGATTGACCTGCTGATTCTGTATCAGAACAACCTGCAGGATCTGAAAGCACTTTCCGCCGCCCTCGGCGACTGGCAAATCCGCTATCCGGATAACCCGGCGGCCAAATCCCTGCCGCAGGATCTTGTCCAGACCCTGAGCAGTACCTATGGTCAGACCGGTAAAAACGCCCGTGTGGCGCTGTTCCTGCCGCTGAGTGGTCAGGCGAAACTGATGGGTGATGCTATCCGTCAGGGCTTTACCGATGCACAGAACGGTGCGGTATACAGCTCCGGTTACCCGGCGGCTGATATTTCCGCCGCACCGCAGGACGATACCGGCCCGGTTCCGGTACAGACCACCCTCAGCCCGGCAGATCCGGATAAAGACATCACCACCCCGGATACGGTCAACGGCGCACCGTCAAATGACAGCAGCACTGACGGCATGACCGCCGCAAGCCCGGTCACAGCCCCTCAGGCACGGCCGTACAGCGCTGAATCCCGCACAGTCACCGATGTGAAAGTCTACGATACCGACAGCAAGCCGCTGGCAACTCTGCTGGCACAGGCACAGGCTGACGGTATGGATCTGATTGTCGGACCGCTGCTCAAAGGGGATGTGGCGACACTGGCCGCTGCCAATACGCCGCTGAACATTCTGGCGCTCAATGAATTAGATACACCAATTGCCCGTCCTAATGTGTGCTACTTCTCGCTTTCACCGGAAGATGAAGCCCGCAACGCCGCGCAGTTTATCCGCCAGGATAATAAAACCGCGCCGCTGGTACTGACACCGGACAACAACTTCGGCCGCCGGATCGCACAAAGCTTTGCCGATGAGTGGCAGAAAAACGGCGGCGGTGTGGTGCTTCACCAGACTTTCTCCGGCAATCCGGGCAGCTCACTGTCACTGACCGGCGTACCGGTGCAGCCATCCTCTCCGCAGGCATCGCAGCCTGAAGACGCGCTGATACAGCCGGAAGGTTCTGTAACGCAGCCGCAGCCTGTCAGCGGCGGTGTGGATTCCGTCTATATTATCGCAACCTCTGATCAGCTGATTTATATCAAACCGACGCTGGAGTTCGCCACCAGTGCCCGCGGACGTCCGGCGTTTTATGCCAGCTCACGCAGCAATAAGGCAGGCACAGGCAAAGATTTTCAGTTTGAGATGGAAGGTCTGAAACTGACGGACATTCCGCTGATCGCGGGCGGAAATCCGCAGTTACTGAATCAGGCCGCCGGAAAATTCGGCAATGACTATACCCGTGTCCGCCTCTATGCGATGGGAATGGACGCATGGCGTCTGGCGAATCAGTTCGGCGATATGCAGCGGCATACTCTGCGTATGAATGGTGCCAGCGGTGATATCACTGTCACTGATAACTGCACCGTTTACCGTCATCTGCCGTGGCTGGTCTTTAAGCAGGGGAATCTCACCCCGCTGAATGCCGCGAACTAAGCTTTGTCTGATTTTTAAAGGTGACAGGATGTCACCTTTGTTTCCTTTGGCATAATTAACATACAGGGACATGTATTTATGCTTACATGGCTGACAGGCCGCCGTCATGAACAGTTTGCCCGGCGCTGGCTGGAACAGCAGGGACTGACATTTGTTGCACGGAATGTCCGTTTCCGCCGGGGCGAAATCGATTTAATTATGCGGGATCACGGTACCTGGGTATTTACCGAAGTCCGTTACCGCCGTAATGCACACTATGGCAGCGCAGCAGAAAGCGTCACCAGAGCCAAGCAGCGCCGCTTACTTTATGCGGCTTCCTGCTGGTTATCTCAGCAGCAACTGAGTATGCTGACCTGTGACTGCCGTTTTGACATTTGTGCAATAACCGGTGACCATATCGACTGGCTGAAAAATGCCTTTGGTCACACCGATTTTTGTTAATACAGCCATCCGTTGCTGATAGCAGGACTTAACGTGTTAGACAGAATTAAACAGTGTTTTACTGAAAGTATTCAGACGCAGATTGCAGCCGCAGAAGCACTGCCGGATGCCATTTCCCGGGCAGCTCTGATGATGGTTCAGTCGTTACTTAACGGCAATAAAATCCTCTGCTGCGGGAACGGAGGATCAGCGGCAACAGCCTCGCGCTTCGCCACCAGTATGATCCACCGGTTTGAAACCGAACGCCCGAGCCTGCCGGCACTGGCACTGAATACCGATAATGTGGTGATGACCGCTATCGCCGCCAACCGGCAGCAGGATGAAATTTATGCCAAACAGGTCCGCGCCATCGGCCAGACCGGTGATGTGCTGCTGGCAATATCCACCCACGGCAACAGCCGCAATATCATCAAAGCGGTTGAGGCAGCGGTAACCCGCGATATGACCATTGTGGCCCTGACCGGCTACGACGGCGGGGAGCTGGCCGGTCTGCTGGGTCCGCGTGATGCGGAAATCCGCGTACCATCACAGCACAGTGTCCGCATACAGGAAGTACATATGCTGACGGTGAATTGTTTATGTGATTTAATCGACAATACCCTTTTCCCCCACCAGGAAGACTAAGGAGATATTATGAGAATTGTGCCAGTGGCAGCACTTATCTGCAGCGCACTACTGTTACAGGGATGTATCGGTGCAGCACTTGTCGGGTCTGCGGCTGTGGCAACCAAAGCCGCCACAGACCCCCGTTCTGTCGGCACACAGGTCGATGACGGTACACTCGAAGCACGTGTCAGCGGCCAGCTCAATAAGGATAAAGATATCAAACAGCAGCGGATTGTTCCGGTGGCTTATCAGGGAAAAGTTCTGCTGATTGGTCAGTCTGCGGATCTCTCTCTGGCACGGCGGGCAAAAGAGATTGCCGCTAAAGTGGATGGTACTGAACTGGTGTATAACGAAGTACGTCAGGGCGAGCCGATTGATTTGGGTACCGCATCGAAAGATGCCTGGATCACCACCAAAGTCCGCTCCAAACTGCTGACCAGTGATGCGGTAAAATCCGCCAATATCAAAGTGATCACTGAAAACGGCGAGATTTTCCTGTTAGGGGTGGTTACCCGCCAGGAAGGGGCAGCGGCGGCAAAAGTTGCCAGTGAAACGGATGGTGCCAAAAAAGTCACCACAGCCTTTACCTGGCTGAATTAATTCCGCCTGCTTTCGGAAACCGATAAGAAACCTGACTTAATGTCAGGTTTTTTTATGGCCTCTCAGGCCGCCCGGTATCCGCTCACCCGCCCGGATGGCGGATAAAATTCAGTATATATCAATAAATAACAAATCATCAGAATAATATAGCGAAAAACCAGGGCGATACTCATAATCATAATTACTTATGATTTTTATAAAAACAAATCAATAAGATAAATTCATTATACCCGGATTAATTATCATCCAGGTTATTTTTCTTCAGGAACTCTGTTCCCCCCAGTAACTGCATCTGATGCAGTATCCATTGCTGGCGCTGACGAAGATATGCCGAGGGTTTATCCGCATGCAGGCGGTGAGGATTCGGCAGCACAGCAGCCAGTAATGCAGCTTCCGCAGCCGTCAGATTTTTGGCGCTTTTACCGAAAAAGTGCTGTGCCGCCGCTTCCGCACCGAAAATGCCCGGCCCGAATTCCGCAATATTAAGATAGACCGTCAGAATACGTGACTTTGACCAGACCAGCTCAACACCGGGCGTCAGCAGCGTTTCCAGCCCTTTACGCACCCAGCTGCGCCCGTCCCACAGGAACAGATTCTTAACCGTCTGCTGGGTCAGTGTGGATGCTCCGCGTGCAGCATGGCCTTTCTTACTGCTTTTTGAGAGTGCATCGGAGATGGCGCCGAAATCAAAACCATGATGAACAGGGAAATTCTGATCCTCGGACGCAATCACCGCCAGCTTCATCCGCGGTGAAATATCGTCTCCGCTGACCCATGTACTGCGGGCGACATAAGAAAAATTGAATGTTGACCATGCCGAAAGCTGTCTTTCCAGCATTACCATGGAATAAGGAACAGGGAGGAATGCGAACAAAATTATCATTGTTACCCATAACAACATAACAAAAACAACTATTTTCCGCAGAAATCGTAATATCCTCCCCATCATTTCCCTCATTCTTTATCAGGCCATTTCAAGTACTTTCTTCACCAGTTTATCAATTCCGATCTGCGCCTGTGCAATATTCTCAGCCAGCATATAAGCAGGGGTCGTCACGATTTTATGCGTTTCATCTACGACGATATTATCCACTGTGCAGTTGACATGCACCCCGCCCATTTCCGCAATTGCTGCCGCCGTATCAGAATCATTACCAATCGTAAGCTGAACTGATGAATTAACGATTTTCGGGATCATTACCGGTGCAATGCATATAAATCCCATCGGTTTGCCCTGAGACAACATTTCACGTGATAATGATAAAAAATACTTATTAATCTCACAAGCGGCGCCTTTCTCTGCAAAATCACACAGATTTTTTGCCGCACCAAAACCGCCCGGAACAATCAGCGCATCCAGCTGTGATGCATCAGCTTCTGACAGCGGACGGATTTGCCCGCGGGAAATCCGCGCCGACTCTTCCAGCATATTGCGTTTCTCTGATTTTTCCTCACCGGAAAGGTGATTGATAACAGTGCGTTGAGGTTCATCAGGTGCAAAAAAATACACCTGTGCACCGGATTGGGTTAAACTGAGCAGCGAAAGAACGGATTCATGGATTTCACTGCCGTCGAAAACACCGCATCCGCTTAAAACGATACCAACAGATTTCATATCTGACTCCTTTTGTAGTAGGTTAATGCTTAACCCTTTAGAGGTGCAAACACCAATCTTCATCACAGTTTTTAATGAATCTTGTAACAAAAATACTTATCTTTGCTATGTTGAAGCCTGTATGATGTAAGAGCCTATTTCATCACTCGCCTAAATAACGATAAATAGTTGTCGCGGGTGAACCAGTTTCCCTGGTGTTGGCGCAGTATTCGCGCACCCCAACCTCGGTTGGGGTTATTTTTTACCTGCGGTTTGCCAGCCAGTTTCTTAAAATCCCCACCTGACTTTCCCAATCGTGATTCAGTTCATCGACCCATTCCTGCACGTTGTCATCCCATGCCGGTAAATCCGGTGACTGAATCTGCTGCGCAACCTGCCGAAGATGGATAAGCCCGACAGACCCGGCCGCACCTTTGATTTTGTGTCCTTCTTCCGCGATGCCTTTGCGATCTTTTGCCACCATATTGGAATTCAGGATCGCCAGATAGCCCGGCATCATTTTTTCAAACACATCCAGGCTGTCTTCAATCAGTTTCGGTCCCACCAGTTCGATATACTGATTCAGCATCTCCAGATCCAGTGACTGCGTATACACGTCCTCAGACGCCGCTGTGCTGTTTTCCTCCGCAGGCAATGACTCACTGCCATCACCCCAGAATTTCGCTATCATCTGCGTCAGAGCGCCCACAGCGAGCGGTTTGCTCAGCACATCGTTCATACCTGCGTCCAGATACTCTTTTTTATCCTTCAGCACGTTAGCAGTCAGTGCCACCAGCGGCGGCAAATCATCCGGCTGATAGCGCTGATGCAGCTCACGGGCGATATCCAGCCCGCTCATGTCCGGCAGCTGAATATCCAGCAGCACAAGGTCGTATTCTTCCGGCGAGAACATCGCAAGCGCATCACGGCCGTTCATCGCGACATCCACCGTATTACCCAGTTTTTCCAGAACAGAACGCGCCACCACCACATTCAGCTCAATATCCTCCACCAGCAGGATATTCAGGGCAGGCAGCAGCAGGCCGTCATCTTCTTCCTCTTCCGGTGCATCCTGCGCAGGCGCGCAGACCGACAGCGTGAAGCAGGAGCCTTTACCCGGCTCACTGGTTACAACAATATCGCCGCCCATCGCCTGTGCCAGACGGCGGGAGACAGCCAGACCGATACCGGTGCCGGTGGCCGGGCGCCCGCCCGCACTGTCTGTCACCTGGTAATACATGGCAAAGATTTTCTCCAGCTCATCTTTCGGAATTCCGATACCGGAGTCCCGTACCTCAAAGCAGAGCATATCGTTGGCTTCACGCCACACTTTCACCGTAATGCCGCCCTCACGGGTAAATTTCACGCCGTTGCCGATAAGATTCCACAGAATCTGGCGCAGGCGGGTGCCGTCAGTCATAATAACCGACGGTACCGGCTGGATCAGATCGAGGGTAAACTGCAGTCCCTTCGGCTGCACCAGCAGGCCGGACAGGTTTTCCAGATCAGAGATAAATTCGGTGAAATTAACCGGCTGGGTATCGAGGCGGACATTGCGCCGCTCCAGTTTATCCATCTCAATGACGTCGTTGAAGATATTGCCGAGCGTTACGGCGCTGACGTGAATGGTTTTCAGGTAATTTTCCTGTTCCGGATTGAGATCGGTATCCAGCAGAATACGACTCAGCCCGACAATCCCGTTCAGCGGCGTGCGCAGTTCATGGCTGATGGTAGAGATAAAGGTGGTTTTCTCACGGCTGGCGTTTTCAATCGCCTCCTGATAGCGCTTACGCTCGGTGATATCCCGGCCGAAGCCCATCAGACCGTGGCGTTTGCCGACACTGTCATAAAACGGCACTTTACGCAGTTCAAAGCAGGCTTTGCGCCCGTCCGGGTATACCAGCCACTGCTCATAGGTGAGAGAAACATTATGGCGGAATACTTTTTCGTCGGTTTCCATTACCTTATCAGCGATTTCCGGCTCATAAATATCACGCGGGGTCAGGCCGCGCAGCAGTTTTTCACTGCGGCCGGTGAGCAGCTCCATCGCGCGGTTACAACCGGAAAATTCATTTTTTTCATTGCGGTAATAGACCAGATCCGGTGATGCATCGAGGAAGGAGCGCAGCAGGACAGATTGCTGCTCAAATTCAAGCTGGGTTTGTTCGCGGCGGCTGATCTCTTTCTTCAGTTTTTCCAGCAGAATGACCTGCTCATCCTCCACTTTCTCGCGCTCGCTGATTTCCTGATTCAGCTGGGTAATATTCTCTTTCAGCTGTTCGTTGAGCTCCAGGTCCCGTTTACGCATCACTTCCAGTTTACTGACCAGTCCGGACAGACGCTGGCGGGATTCTTCCAGCTGCTCAACCACAACAGACATAAAATAGACCGCCCACGGCGTGATCAGCAGACCGAAGAAAACGGAACGGACCAGGTCGATACTCTGCACTTCCCCCTGAAGCAGCATGGTGACAGCAATCTGTACCACCATCGCCAGCACCACCAGTCCCGATGCCAGTAATAACGAAAACCGGACCAGTCCCAGTTTCATCAGTAAATCAACATAATATTGTGCTAAACCGCGTAGCAATTTCATACCTGCTCCACCCGCTGAATAAGGGTTAGTATCATAACGTAAATTTGGCGGATCACCGCGTTTCCGCGATGATTGTTTCCTGCACTCATCATAGCGGATTAATTAAAAAATCAAATTAACCGGAGCTATATGTATCCTCTGCCGGATAATATGGCCGGATAACACCCCGTTGCTGTTTTTTTATCTGAATAAAATTTAAAACACGACATTTATCTGCAAATTAGCAGAAACAAAGCAGATAAAATCAGGTTATAAATAAAAATGCCCGCACTGCGCGGTAATAACCCGCAAAAAACAGTGATGTACATCACACAAAAAATTGACTGTCCCGCTGCGCAAACAGCGGTTTAAAATCCTGAAAATAGTTTTTTTTCATTAAATTATCGCAAAAAACCCGCCCGCATACTGCCAATCCCTGATATTTGACCGCCATAGTATTTCCCGGTAAGTTGAAAAATGACGTTCCGGATCACCTGTGGTCAGCACCGATATAATAATTATACGCTCGCCGGTCGCGGCACAAACATAACATCACAATACCCTTTGCTGAGATATCTGTCGTCAGCAGGGCTGACTGAGGCCCGGAAACAGCTTTGCCGCAGAAATGCGGCGTAATGTGAGACATGCAAAAGGGGCCACATATGCTTTATAACCCGTCACAGGATAAGGACAACTGCGGTTTCGGCCTGATTGCCCACCTCGAAGGACAACCCAGCCATAAAGTCGTGCGTACCGCTATCAGCGGACTGGCGCGGATGCAGCATCGCGGTGCGATTCTCGCCGACGGCAAAACCGGCGACGGCTGCGGTTTATTATTACAAAAACCCGATCGTTTCTTTCAGATGATTGCTGAAGAGAATGAATGGCGGCTTGCGCGCAATTATGCGGTCGGCATGCTGTTTCTCAGTCAGGACCCGGCAATTGCACAAAGCTGCCGCGCTATCATTGAAGAAGAGCTGGCTGACGAAACGCTGTTTATCGCCGGATGGCGCAAAGTGCCGGTCAGACCGGAAATTCTCGGTGAAATCGCCCTCGCCGGTATGCCGCAGATTGAACAGGTTTTTATCAATGCACCGGCCGGGTGGCGGGCGCGGGATCTGGAACGCCGTCTGTTTATGGCACGCCGCCGCATTGAAAAACGCATCAGCGACCCGGATTTTTATGTCTGCAGTCTGTCCAACCTGGTGACGATTTATAAAGGTCTGTGTATGGCCGCCGATCTGCCGCGCTTTTATCCGGATCTGGCCGATTTAAGAATGGAATCCGCCATTTGTCTGTTCCACCAGCGTTTTTCCACCAATACCGTTCCGCGCTGGCCGCTGGCACAGCCGTTTCGCTATCTCGCCCACAACGGCGAAATCAATACCATCACCGGTAACCGCGAATGGGCTCGTGCACGCGCTTATAAATTCCGCACGCCGCTGATCCCGGATCTTATCACCGCCGCCCCGTTTGTTAATGAAACCGGCTCTGACTCCAGTTCGCTGGATAATATGCTGGAACTGTTCCTCAACGGCGGGATGGATCTGGTGCGTGCCATGCGTCTGCTGGTACCGCCTGCCTGGCAGAATCATCCGGATATGGATGACGATCTGCGCGCCTTTTTTGATTTTAACTCTATGCATATGGAGCCGTGGGACGGTCCGGCCGGGATTGTTATCTCTGACGGCCGCTATGCCGCCTGTAACCTTGACCGCAACGGCCTGCGCCCTGCCCGCTATGTTATCACCACGGATAAACTGATCACCTGTGCCTCCGAAATCGGTATCTGGGATTATCAGCCGGATGAGGTCACAGAAAAAGGCCGTGTCGGCCCGGGTGAGCTGCTGGTGATTGATACACAGGAAGGCCGCATTCTTCATACCCGCGAGACAGATAACGATCTCAAAACCCGTCATCCCTATAAAGCCTGGCTGGAAAAAAATGTTGTACGGCTCACGCCGTATCAGGATCTGATGAATGAAACACCGCCGCAGCGTGCGCTGGATGATGCACAACTGGCGGTGTATCAGAAACAATTCGGTTATACCCTCGAAGAGCTGGAGCAGGTCTTGCGGGTGCTGGGAGAAAACGGCCAGGAAGCGGTGGGATCGATGGGAGATGATACCCCGTTTGCGGTACTCTCCGCCCGCCCGCGTCTGATTTATGATTATTTCCGTCAGCAGTTTGCCCAGGTAACCAATCCGCCTGTCGATCCGCTGCGTGAAGCCCATGTCATGTCGCTCGCCACCAGTATCGGCCGGGAGATGAATGTCTTCTGCGAAGCGGAAGGTCAGGCGCACCGGCTGAGTATGGCTTCCCCGGTGCTGATGCACACGGATTTTGAACAACTGCTGAGCCGCGATCCGGATTATTACCGTGCGGAACATCTGTCACTCTGTTTTGATCCGCGGGAAACCACGCTGGAACAGGCGATCCGCACTCTGTGCGATAACGCGGAAGCTGCCGTCCGCGGCGGCGCGGTTCTGGTGGTACTGAGTGACCGGCAGATTTCCCCTGACACACTGCCGATCCCGGCGCCGATGGCGGTGGGTGCGGTACAGCAGCGACTGGTCAGCCGCAGCCTGCGCTGTGACGCCAATATTATTGCCGAAACCGCCGGTGCCCGTGACCCGCACCATTTTGCTGTGCTGCTCGGGTTCGGTGCTACCGCCATCTATCCTTATCTCGCCTGTGAATCCCTGCTGAAACTGTGCAGCGATAACGTCCTTACCCATTCACCGGCACAGGTGTTACTCAACTACCGCAACGGCATCAACAAAGGGCTGTATAAAATCATGTCCAAAATGGGGATTTCTGCTGTCTCCTCATACCGCTGCGCCAAGCTATTTGAAGCTGTCGGCCTGAGTGATGCCGTGGCGGAACTCTGTTTCCGGGGTGTGCCGAACCGGATCGGCGGCGCGGATTTCAGTGATTTCCAGCAGGATCTGCATAACCTGTCACGCCTTGCCTGGCTGCCGCGCAAACCGCTCGATGCGGGCGGTCTGCTGAAATACATTCATAACAGTGAATATCACGCCTATAATCCGGATGTGATCGCCACATTGCAGAAAGCAGTTCACAGCGGCAATTATGCGGATTATCAGCACTATGCTGCGCTGGTAAACGGCCGTCCGGCCGCCATGCTGCGCGATTTGCTGGCCCTGCGCACAGATACACAGGCAATCAGTATTGATGAGACAGAATCTGCCGAATCCCTGTTTTCACGCTTTGATACCGCCGCCATGTCGATCGGCGCACTCAGCCCGGAAGCCCATGAAGCACTGGCTATCGCCATGAACCGGCTCGGCGGCAGTTCTAATTCCGGCGAAGGCGGCGAAGATCCGGCACGCTTCGGCACAGAAAAAAACTCCAAAATCAAACAGGTCGCCTCCGGGCGTTTTGGTGTCACGCCTGGTTATCTGCGCAGTGCGCGGGTTATCCAGATCAAGGTGGCACAAGGCGCGAAACCCGGTGAAGGCGGCCAGCTGCCGGGGGATAAAGTCACGCCGTATATCGCCTCACTGCGCTATTCCGTGCCCGGCGTCACCCTGATCTCCCCGCCTCCGCACCACGATATTTACTCTATCGAAGATCTGGCTCAGCTGATTTTCGATCTCAAACAGGTAAATCCGGACGCACTGATTTCCGTCAAACTGGTTTCTGAGCCGGGCGTCGGCACGATTGCCACCGGGGTGGCCAAGGCCTACGCCGACTTTATCACCATTTCAGGGTATGACGGCGGTACCGGTGCCAGTCCGCTTACCTCGGTCAAATATGCAGGTACACCGTGGGAACTGGGGCTGGCAGAAGCTCAGCAGGCACTGGTCAACAATGGTCTGCGCCATAAAATCCGCTTGCAGACAGACGGCGGGCTGAAAACCGGGCTGGATATCATCAAAGCCGCTATCCTCGGGGCGGAAAGCTTTGGTTTCGGCACCGGACCGATGGTTGCACTCGGCTGTAAATATCTGCGCATCTGTCATCTGAATAACTGTGCCACCGGCGTGGCAACCCAGGATGAAACGCTGCGCCGCGATCACTATCACGGCCTGCCGGAGCGGGTGATGAATTATTTCCGCTTTATTGCGCAGGAAACGCGTGAGCTGATGGCACAGCTCGGGGTGCGGAAACTGACCGATCTTATCGGCCGCACGGATTTACTGGTCAGAATTGAAGGCACTACCGCACGACAGCAGAAACTGGATCTGTCCGATCTTCTGGTATCACCGGTGCCCCATGAAGGTGCGGCGCTGTTCTGCTCTCAAACCAACCCGCCGTTTGATAAGGGGGAACTGAACCGCCGCATTCTGGATGATACCCGCACCTGCGTGCAGACACAGCAATCCCGCGCATTTTATTATGATATCCGCAATACCGACCGTTCGGTGGGTGCCGCCCTGTCAGGGTTTGTGGCGGAACTGTACGGCAACAGCGGGATCGCCGCTTCTCCGCTGAAACTGTATTTCACCGGCACCGCCGGGCAGAGTTTCGGCGTCTGGAATGCCGCCGGGATTGAACTGACCCTGACGGGAGATGCCAATGACTACGTCGGTAAAGGTATGGCGGGCGGGCAGATTGTTCTGCATCCGCATCCGGGTTCTGCGTTTGCTGCTCACGATACAACCATTGCGGGCAATACCTGTCTGTATGGTGCCACCGGTGGTAAATTCTATGCCGCAGGCCGCGCCGGAGAGCGCTTTGCTGTCCGTAACTCCGGTGCACTGGCCGTTGCCGAAGGTGTCGGTGATAACGGCTGTGAATATATGACCGGCGGGATTGTCTGTGTGCTCGGCAAAACCGGTATCAACTTCGCTGCCGGTATGACCGGCGGATTTGCTTATCTCTATGATGAGGATGGCACCGCCGCCGGACGTGTCAACCCGGAAATGGCGGAAACCCGTGATATCAGCGGGCTGCCGGTTCTGCAGGAACATCTGCGCGGTATGCTGGAAGATCACCGCCGCCTGACCGGTTCCGCCAGAGCAGAAGCACTTCTCAGAGAATGGACAGAACAGGCCGGGCGGTTTATCCTCGTCAAGCCTAAATCTGCGGATATTCATGCACTTGCCGGGATAAACAACCGGTCAGACAGTGAATTACGGGTCCGGGCACAGTAAGGGGAATCAAGATGAGCCGCAATGTTTATCAGTTTATTGAATTACAGCGTACAGATCCGCAAAAGCTGCCGCTGGCACTCCGTAAAACCGAATTTATCGAGATTTATGAGCCTTTTTCACCACCTCAGGTGAAAGAGCAGGCCACCCGCTGTCTCGGCTGCGGTAATCCGTACTGTGAATGGAAATGCCCGGTACATAACTATATTCCCAACTGGCTGCGGCTGGCGGAGGAAGGCCGGATTATCGAGGCCGCAGAGCTGTCACACCAGACCAACAGCCTGCCGGAAGTGTGCGGCCGGGTGTGTCCGCAGGACCGGTTATGTGAAGGTGCCTGTACACTGCATGATGAGTTCGGCGCCGTCACTATCGGCAATATTGAGCGTTACATCACGGATAAAGCCTTTGAAATGGGCTGGAGACCGGATCTCTCTGCTGTCCGCCCGACAGGAAAAAAAGTAGCCGTGATCGGTGCCGGTCCTGCCGGTCTGGCCTGCGCGGATGTTCTGATCCGTAACGGCGTAACCCCGGTGGTGTTTGATAAGCACCCGGAAATCGGCGGGCTTCTCACGTTCGGCATTCCGTCGTTCAAACTGGAAAAATCCATTATGCAGCGCCGCCGTGAACTGTTCACCGAAATGGGCGTGGAATTTCAGCTGAATACCGAGATCGGAAAAAATATCGCCCTCAGTGAATTGCAGCAGCAATATGACGCCATATTTATTGGTGCGGGCACTTATCAGCCAATGAGCGGCGGACTGAAAAATGAAGACGCTGCGGGCGTATACAGCGCCCTGCCGTATCTGATCGGTAATACCCGCAAGGTCATGGAACTGCCCGATGATGATTCAGCTCCGTTTATTGATCTGAAGAATAAACGCGTTGTGGTGCTCGGCGGCGGAGATACCGCAATGGACTGTCTGCGGACCGCTGTTCGCCAGGGCGCTTCGGAAGTGACCTGTGTGTACCGCCGTGATGAGGAAAATATGCCGGGCTCGCGCCGTGAGGTGAAAAATGCGAAAGAAGAAGGCGTGAATTTCCGTTTTAACTGTCAGCCATCCGCCATTGAAACCGATGCATCCGGCACTGCATGTGGTGTCCGCGTATTCACCACACGGTTAGGTGATGCAGACAGCAGCGGCCGCCGTCAGATTGAAACGGATGATGACTCCGCTTTTGTTATTGATGCTGATGCGGTCATTATCGCTTTCGGTTTCCGGCCGCACGCCATGCCGTGGCTGGATGCCCTCAGTGTCACACGGGATCAGCAAGGCCGGATCAGCGCCCCGGCACAGGCAACTTATCCGTTTGAAACGTCTGTCAGCGGTATTTTTGCCGGGGGTGATGTGGTACGCGGCTCAGATCTGGTGGTTACCGCCATTGCCGAAGGCCGCCGGGCGGCAGAAAGTATTCTGGATTATCTGCATGTATAAAAACGGATTCACACTTATATAAAACCCGGTAACGGGAAGGCTGAAAATTCCCCTTCCCGTTATTGTCTGTCCCCTGAAATCCGGTTTTGTGCTTCAGATTTGACGACACCGTTTTATTGTCTGTCAGACAAATATCAGATATCTAATTATTACTACTCATATATTTTTAATTACCGGCTGTTAGTATTATCTGAATTTCGGATCATAAGGAAATATCCAATGGCAGATTTACGCTATATTACAGGCGGTGCAGATGGCTGGCTTAATGTCAAAAGAGAACCCGCACAAAACATTATCGCACTCCCCGGAACATTAAAAGTTGATGTAACCAGTAATAAGAATGGTCGCGACTATTTTACAGCGTCAGAAGGTGTGGAAAAAGGGAAAAACTTTTCTGTTAAAGAGGGGTATTTATCAAGAGTCAGCCCGAATTACCGATCAGCAGCGTCACTCAGTTTTTCTGTTTCAAATGAAATACTGGAATATCCTTACGGGAAAATACATGCTTTCACCGATGATATCAACCCAATCCCTGTTGGTATTCACAATATTCAAATACCTGATTTCCCGCATGATGGCGGTTTAGGATATACCGTACAGTCACCGTTTGCCAAAAATTGGTTTTATTTGGGAACAGGAAATGCAGTCCCGGGTAATAATGACCGGTATTTACATCCCGGAAGAGGTACTTTAGGCTGTATTACTGTTGACCCTACCAAATGGACAGAATTATACGAATATCTTATTCGTTGCAGGAGCGGAGATGGAAAAACTGTCGGTCGTGTTACTGTTACTCGTTAATAGTCTTTTTATTGCACCTGCCAGTGCCGGTATTGATACGCTTGTTTTAAAAAATACGGCTGATGCCCGGCAGCCCGGCCTGGTTCTTGATGGCCTGAAAAATGCGGCAATATCACCTGATGATACCGTGCTTTCACGATTTAATACGCCGGCTGTCAACGCAATGGCAAAGAAAAACTGGTCAGCTGCCGGAAAAATGTATGGCGAAAAGATGCTGCGTTATCCTTCACCCGACACTATCGTACACTATGCTGATGCCCGGTTATTAATGCTTAAAGAAGTAAAAATCAGGAACAATGCCTTAACTGAGTTTAATACGGTGGTTGTACCGGATACGCTTCTCTATTATCGCTCGGCTGAAACCGTGGATAATCAGATTAATCAATTATCCGCAGATGAAAAACAACACCTTCGCACGAAAATAGCCTGCATTGAGACGTTTATTGCAGACAAAGAAGCAAAAACATTTACCTGCCCGATACTCCGGTAATCCCGGCTGAATTTCAGTAAAAAGACCGCTTTCGCGGTCTTTTTGTTTATCGGTCTGTTACTTCACGACACGCAGGTTCGGACGGCCCCGCGGTGGTTTCGGCGGTTCCGGGTCATCCCCGTCAGTGCCTTCTTCCGCCGGTTTTTCCGGTTCGTCGTGGATCAGGGTGATGTTATCCGCTGCCGGTGTCAGAATTTCGTCTTCTTCCGTAGCTTCATACGCGGCTTCCGGCTCAAACATCATGCCCGCCCCGTTTTCACGGGCGTAGACAGCGATGATCGCGGCCATCGGTACATCCACCTGACGCGGAACACCACCGAAACGGGCATTAAAGCCGACCCACTCGTTGGTCATTTCCAGATTACCCACAGCACGTGGCGCAATATTCAGGACAATCTGACCATCCTGAGCATACTCCATCGGTACATTCACACCGGGGATATTCACATCCACCACCAGATGAGGTGTCAGTTCATTATCCAGTAACCACTCATAGTGTGCCCGTAACAGATAAGGCCGGCGTGGTGTTAATTCCTGAATATCCATCCGTGATTAACCCCGTGACTGTAAACGCATCTCACGCTCAGCTTCTGTCAGTGAAGCCAGGAAAGAGTCACGTTCAAACACACGCTGCATATAAAACTGCAGGTGTTTGGTATCAGAAGACGGACGTGCGGACAGGTCGATACCCAGTACCGGCAGACGCCATAACAGCGGTGACAGATAGCAGTCCACCAGGCTGAATTCTTCATTCATGAAATACGCATATTCTTTGAATACCGGCGATACAGCAACCAGCTCTTCAGTTAACTGTTTGCGGGCCTGATTCGCTTCCTGGGCTGAACCCTTTTCAATTTTATTCATCAGCGAGTACCAGTCCTGCTCGATGCGGTGCATCATCACACGGCTCTGCGCACGCATCACCGGATAAACAGGCATCAGTGGCGGATGCGGGAAACGCTCATCAAGGTATTCCATGATAATACGTGAATCATATAAGGTCAGCTCGCGATCCACGAGTGTCGGTACCGTCTGGTATGGGTTCAGATCGATCAGGTCTTGTGGCAGGTTGCCTGCTTCGACATGCTCAATTTCAAAACTTACCCCTTTTTCCGCCAGTACAATCCGTACCTGATGGCTGAAAATATCGGTCGGGCCGGAGAACAGAGTCATTACCGAACGTTTGTTGGCAGCGACAGCCATGAAAACCTCCAAGTTTATCAAAATAAAGGAATGAACAGCGCAATACGCCATTCCTACCTGTAATCTCTCACTGAATCCGGGAAAGAAAACCACAGCGAACCAATCCGGGCGCGCGGCAGTGTGTTCAGGGGCGAGAAAATGTTTGTGCCAGTTTACCAGATTTTGCTCAACTTAGGGTGAGTCCGGACAAAAAATCATTCAAAAACACTAAAAATGAAGTTTAATCGGGAGAGATTCGTAAAATAAATACGAAATTACAGGTTATGACGGGATAATTGACGGCAGTTATGCGGTTATAAAAAAACCCGCCGGTGGCGGGTTTTTTGTATTCCAACGAAACCAGTGATTAACGTTTGGAGAACTGTGGACGGCGACGTGCTTTGCGCAGACCCACTTTTTTACGTTCAACTTCACGTGCATCACGCGTTACGAAGCCTGCTTTACGCAGCTCAGAACGCAGAGATTCGTCGTACGCCATCAGAGCACGGGTGATACCGTGACGGATTGCGCCTGCCTGACCAGAAATACCACCACCTTTAACAGTGATGTACAGATCCAGTTTTTCTAACATTTCAACCAGTTCCAGCGGCTGGCGAACTACCATGCGTGCTGTTTCGCGGCCGAAATAGTTTTCGAGGCTGCGTTGGTTGATGACGATGTTACCACTACCCGGCTTAATAAAGACACGAGCGGATGAACTTTTGCGGCGACCAGTGCCGTAGTATTGATTTTCAGCCATTGCCTATAATCCCGATTAAATGTCCAGAACTTGCGGTTGCTGTGCCGCGTGATTGTGCTCGTTACCTGCGTAAACTTTCAGTTTACGGTACATTGCACGACCCAGAGGGCCTTTCGGCAACATGCCTTTCACAGCGATTTCAATAACGCGCTCAGGATGGCGTGCGATCATCTCTTCGAAGGTCGCTTGCTTAATACCACCAACGTAGCCAGTGTGGCGATAGTACACTTTGTCTGTACGCTTGTTGCCGGTTACAGCAACTTTTTCTGCGTTCAGAACAATGATGTAATCACCAGTGTCAACGTGAGGAGTATATTCCGCTTTGTGCTTACCGCGCAGACGGCGGGCTAATTCAGTTGCAAGACGGCCTAAAGTTTTGCCGGTTGCATCAACAACGAACCAGTCGCGTTGTACGCTTTCTGGTTTAGCTGTAAAAGTTTTCATTAAAGCTTACCCAATAAATAAGTTACATGTTGGTGAACCAATGTTCAGAAACTGAGGCTCACACGACGCTTGTCCAGTAAACCTACCCCTTCGAGCAGAATCATCTGGCGCTAGTTGCAGTCTTCTTTGGGAAATAAAGAAAACCGCTGTAACGTGGGGTCGCAAGATTATAGAGAAGTCCCTGCAAAAAATCGACCCCAAATTAAAAATAATTCCCCGAAACCCTTTTCAGGGGCGCGCATTATACCAGATGCGGCAGTTTCAGGTACTCCTCACTTTGCATTTCCTGCAACCGGGAGAGGCATCTGGCGAACTCAAAGGACAATAATTGCCCCTGATAGAGAGAATCCATCGCGTTCTGCGCCTGAATAACCAGTTTTACTTTCCGCTCATAAAACTCATCAACCAGCGCCAGAAAACGCCGTGCGGCATTCTCATTTTCCGTGGTCAGCACCGGAACATCATATAAAAGTACGGTGTGATAGATTTTTGACAGCGCGATATAGTCGAGCTGGCTGCGTGCATCCTCACACAGTGTCCGGAATGTCACCGCCAGCACACCGTCCGTTTCCCGGACGACCGCCAGCGGACGATGATTGATGGTCAGTGCCGCCTGTCCGGCTTTCTGCCCGCCGGTCAGCCGGGAGAACATGCTGTCCATTGCCGCTGACGTTTCCGCATCCGCAGGCGTCAGCCACAGATGCGCCTGTGTCAGAGTGCGCAGACGGTAATCGATCCCCGCATCCACATTCAGCACATCACAATATTTTTTAATCTGCTCAATCGCCGGCAGGAACCGGGCACGCTGCAGCCCGTTACGGTACAGATCATCCGGCGGAATGTTGGAGGTCGCCACCAGCGCGATACCACGGCGGAACAGCGCTTCCAGCAGTGTGCCGAGGATCATGGCATCGGTGATATCGGAGACGAAAAACTCATCAAAACAAAGCACATCAGTTTCCTGAGCAAAGCCGTCAGCGATACTCTCCAGCGGATTTTCATGTCCCTGAAGCGCCGTCAGCTCCTCATGCACCCGCAGCATAAAGCGGTGGAAATGTAGCCGCAGTTTACGTGGTCCGGGAAGGCTGTCATAAAACAGATCCATCAGCCAGGTTTTACCGCGCCCGACCCCGCCCCACATATAAATCCCCTGCACCGGCGGACAACTCACCGGTTCCGGCGCTTTTTTCAGCCAGCGGCTCAGGGTGCCGCGCAGCCCTTTTTCCGGTTCAGGAAGACAGGGAACGCGCATCAGGAGCGCCTGATGCATCTCAGTCAGCCGGTCAACAGTACGCCGCTGCACCTCGTCCGGCGCAAATCCGCTGCCGTTCAGTGCCTGCTGATACAACTCACGCGGTGTTGTGCTCATAAACAGTAATCCCTTAATATTAACAGAGGTTTTTATTGAGATTTTTATGATATAGCGGCAGGTATTATACCCGGAAATCCGGGATAATGCCGGAAAGCCTTACCTTCACTATTCCCCCCGGACGGCAAATCCGGTTATAGTGACAACAGATTCTAACGCGCATGATGCACATAAAGGAGTAGCCATGATTTGGGTATATGCACTCATCGGATTAGCAGTTGGTTTAATCATTGGTGCGCTGGCCGTTCGTCTGGGCAGTTCTAAGTTCAGAGAGCAGGAAGCAATGAAACGTGACCTGGAAAAGAACAAGGCCGAACTGGAAGAGTACCGCAAAGAGCTGGTCAGTCACTTTGCCCGCAGTGCAGAACTGCTGGATAATATGGCAAAAGATTACCGCCAGTTATATCAGCACATGGCGAAAAGTTCCTCAGAGCTGATGCCGGAACTGTCCGCACAGGATAATCCGTTCAGCTACCGCCTGACGGAAGCTGAGGCCGATAATGATCAGGCACCGGTAAAAATGCCGCCGCGTGATTATTCAGACGGCTCATCCGGCCTGTTCCGTCCCGTCGAAACAAAAGAAAACTAATCTGTACAAAACCGCGGAAGACCGCGGTTTTTTTTCGCCTGAATTCAGCCGCTTAATACGGTCTTACGAATCATTCCCCGCACTAATCTTCAATTCACGTAAAGCCTTGTAAAGGTTGTTTTATTTCCGTTGAATGCGGAACTTTTACACCGATATAACGTCATATGAGTATCTGCGTATGCTGCGGCTGACCTGCCGCGGGTTCTGCTTATTAATTGATGAGATACAAAACGAATGATGAATAAAAAGAAAAAAAACCTGCTCAGTGCTGTTGCCATCAGCCTCGGGTTATCCCTCGCGGCGCTGCCTGCGGTATCAAATGCAGCTTTACCGGCCAAAATGGCCACCGGTGAATCTCTGCCGAGTCTGGCTCCGATGCTGGAAAAAGTACTGCCGGCCGTGGTCAGCGTTGAAGTCTCCGGTACTGCGGTCGCCCGTCAGCAGGTGCCGGAAGAGTTTAAATTCTTCTTTGGTCCGAATATGCCGTCACAGCAGGAAAGTGTCCGCCCGTTCCAGGGACAGGGTTCCGGTGTGATTATTGATGCACAGAAAGGCTATATTCTGACCAACAACCACGTTATTCAGAATGCGGACAAAATTCAGATCCAGCTCAACGACGGCCGTAAATATGACGCGACCTTAATCGGCCGCGATCCGCAAACTGACATTGCGCTGTTACAGGTGAAAAACGCCCCGAATCTGACAGCTATCACGCTGGCGGATTCCGATAAACTGCGTGTCGGTGATTTCACCGTGGCTGTCGGTAACCCGTTTGGTCTGGGTCAGACCGCGACATCCGGGATTATATCAGCATTAGGCCGCAGCGGCCTGAATGTGGAAGGACTTGAAAACTTTATCCAGACCGATGCTTCCATCAACCGGGGGAACTCCGGTGGTGCGCTGGTCAACCTCAACGGTGAACTGATCGGTATCAACACCGCGATTCTGGCACCGGGCGGCGGCAATATCGGGATCGGCTTTGCTATCCCGAGTAATATGGCCAAAGACCTGACCTCACAACTGATTGCCACCGGCGAAGTCAAACGCGGCTCTCTCGGTATCCGTGGTACAGAAATGAACGCAGATATCGCCAAAGCGATGAGTGTGGAAGCCCAGCGCGGGGCATTTGTCAGCGAAGTGATTCCGAAATCCGCCGCCGCCAAAGCAGGGATTAAATCCGGTGACGTTCTGGTATCCGTTGACGGTAAACGCGTCAGCAGCTTTGCTGAACTGAGAGCCAAAATCGGTACCACCGCACCGGGTAAAGAAGTGAAAATCGGTCTGCTGCGCAAGGGTAAACCGCTGGAAGTCAGCGTGATCCTGGATGACAGCGAGGGCCAGACCACCAAAGCCGAAAACCTGACTACCCTGCTGCAGGGCGCGACCCTGAGCAACGGCAGCAATAAAGAGGGTAATAAAGGCGTGAATATTGATGCGGTACAGAAAGATTCTCCGGCAGCCATGTCAGGACTTCAGCCGGGCGACCTGATTATCGGTGTCAATAACCAGCGCGTAATGACCATTGTTGAACTGCGCAAAATTATCGACAGCAAGCCAAGCGTACTGGCGCTGAATATTTTACGCGGCGATGACAATATCTATCTGCTGCTGAATAATGCCGGCCGCTGATACATTTCCGCCGTAAATATAAACACCGCGCCGCGTAAAACGGCGCGGTGTTTTATTTCAGGCAGCACCTGCCTCATAAAAATCCACCGCAGAATTCAGTACCGGTTTCACCACACCGGCACGGATCAGATAATCACCAAAGTCCTCCCCCGCTGTCCGCTCCTGTGACCAGCGGCCGATAAGCTCATCAAGTACCGATAAAATCACCGCTGAACTAATATTTTCGCGATACATCCGCGGAATACGGGTGCCGGTACGGTTGCCGCCGAGATGCAGGTTATAGCGATCAGGCGCTTTGCCCACTAACCCCACTTCCGACAACATTGCACGTCCGCAGCCATTCGGGCAGCCGGTGACCCGCAGGACAATCTGCTCATTCCCCACACCGTGGGATGTCATGATTTTTTCAACCTCAGTGACAAATTCCGGCAGAAAGCGCTCTGCTTCCGCCATCGCCAGCGGACAGGTCGGGAACGACACACAGGCCATGGAATTTTCCCGCAGCGGCGTGACATTATCGCTGATAAGACCGTGTGCCCGCGCAATGGATTCAATACGGGATTTTTCCGCCTCCGGAATACCGGCGATAATCAGGTTCTGATTGGCGGTTAACCGGAAGTCCCCGCGATGGATTTTAGCGATTTCCGCCACACCGGTTTTTAACGGCTTACCCGGTAAATCGATCAGACGCCCGTTTTCAACAAACAGCGTCAGATGCCAGTGATCATCAATCCCTTTTAACCAGCCGATCTGATCACCGCGCAGGGTAAATTCATAAGGCCGGACCGGAGAAAAAGTGACACCGGCGCGCCGCTCGGTTTCCTGTCTGAACCGGTCAACGCCCACCCGTTCCAGCGTATATTTGGTTTTGGCATTTTTGCGCTCGGTCCGGTTGCCCCAGTCGCGCTGGGTCGTGACTATCGCTTCTGCCACCGCCAGCGTATCTTTCAGCGCAATAAAACCAAATTCACTGGCGAGACGGGGAAACGTCGCCGTATCACCGTGAGTCATCGCCAGACCGCCGCCCACCAGCACATTAAAACCAATCAGTTTGCCATTTTCCTCAATCGCCACAAAATTCATATCATTAGCATGCAAATCGACATCATTCAGCGGCGGGATCACCACGGAGGTTTTGAACTTACGCGGCAGATAGGTTTCGCCTAAGATCGGCTCTTCATCGGTTGCCGCCACTTTTTCTTTATCCAGCCAGATTTCGGCATACGCACGGGTACGGGGCAGCAGGTGTTCGGAAATTTTTTTCGCCCACTCATACGCTTCCCGGTGAAGACCGGACTGAACCGGATTCGAGGTGCACAGCACATTACGGTTCACATCATTGGCGGTTGCCAGTGAATCCAGCCCCGCTTCATGCAGCATCTGATGTGCCGGTTTAACATCCCCTTTCAGAATGCCGTGAAACTGAAACGTCTGCCGGTTGGTGATCCGGATACTGCCGTACAGCGTCTGCTCTGCGGCGAATTTGTCTATTTTCAGCCACTGCTCCGGTGTGATCACACCACCCGGCAGGCGGCAGCGCAGCATCATGGCATGACGCGGTTCCAGTTTCTGCTCTGAGCGTTCTGACCGGATATCACGGTCGTCCTGCTGGTACATGCCGTGAAAGCGGATCAGCAGGAAGTTATCCCCCTCAAATCCGCCGGTCAGGCCGTTGCTCAGATCCTCTTTGATGGTTCCGCGCAGATAGTTGCTGTCGCGCTTCATTCTTTCGCTGTCGCTCAGCTTACCTTCCACAATTAAAGGCCCGTTGTATTGATTGCTCATTAATAGACATCCCTCTGATAACGGCGCGCTGTGCGCAGCTCACTTAAAAACTCATCCGCCGATTCATGATCCCGGTTACCGTACCGGCCGATGATCTCCAGTAACGCATCTTCGGTATCACGGGCCATCAGACCCGCATTCCCGCAAACATAAATATGTGCCCCGTCCTCAATCCAGCGCCACACTTCCGCGCCCTGCTCCCGCAGTTTGTCCTGCACATAGGCTTTCACCGGTTTATCCCGCGACCAGGCCAGCGAGATATTGGTCAGCACACCTTCGCGGGCATAACGCTGCCATTCGGTCTGATACAAAAAATCTTCGGTAAAATGCTGATTGCCGTAAAAAAGCCAGTTTTTACCGGATGCACCGTCATTTTCCCGCTGCTGCATAAAGGCGCGGAACGGCGCAATCCCGGTTCCCGCACCAATCATAATCACAGGTACATCCGGGTCGGCGGGCAGCCGGAAGTTATCATTGTGTTCAATGAAAACCCGCACATCCCCGCCCTCCTGTATATGATCGGCGAGAAACCCGGAAGCCCCGCCGGTCCGGGCCCGGCCATCCGTGTCATAACGCACCACGCCGACCGTCAGATGGATTTCATCCTCCGCTTCCGCTTGTGATGATGAGACGGAATACAGCCTCGGGGTCAGCGGGCGGAGAATATCAGCCAGAGCCTGAGCATCCGGCCGGGAAGGTGCCTGACGCAGCATTTCCGCGACAGGTGTGGTTTGTGCGTAATGCAGCGCCGCCTGTTTATCGCTGATCAGCGCGGATAAGGCTTCATGCTGTGATAACTGCGCGTATTTGCTGACCGTCACCCCGTTATTTTGTGTGAGCTCCAGATGCCGGATCAGCGCCTCACGCAATGTGTATGTTTTGCCGGATACCGTGATTTCCGTTGCCGCATCCGCATGCAGCAGGCTGATAATCTCATCAGCCAGCGCAGGATCATTTTCAAACCAGACGCCGAGGGAATCACCCGGCTGATAACGCAGACCGGAATCCTCCATGGAAATTTCAATATGCCGTACATCTTTCAGGGAGTTACGGCCGGTAATTTTCTGATTAACAGAAAGAGAGGCCGTCAGCGGTGACGTTTTGCTGTAGCGGTTTTCTGCCGCCGTGACCGTTTGAACAACGGTTTGCGGCGGCGCTCCCGCGTCAATGCCTCTGCTTTTCAGTACCTGCGTCAGTGATTCTGTCCACGCCGCTGCCGCAGACTGATAATCCACATCCGCATCAACCCTCGGCAGAAGTGCCGTCGCGCCGGCCTTTGTCAGCTGAGCATCAAAATCAATTCCCGCCTGACAGAATTTTTCATACGACGAATCCCCCAGAGAAAAAACCGCATAGGCTGTTCCGCTGAGATCCGGCCTTTTTGCCGAATGCAGATATTTATAAAATGCCACCGCTTCTTCCGGCGGTTCACCATCACCCTGAGTTGATGTCACAATAATGACAATCTTCTCCCGGGAAAGGTGTTTATATTTATATTCTCCGGCATTAACTAAATTCACAGAGAATTTTTCACTGAGAAACCGTGTTTTTAATTCTTCACATAAACGTCGTGCATTACCGGTTTGCGAGGCAGAAATAATCGTAATAATATCGCGTTCTGTTGTGTTTACCGCAGGGGAAATAGCAGTCTGCACAGAGGTATTTCCCCGTCCCCATAAATAACCGGATAACCAGGCCAGTTGCTGAGAGGTAAAACCTGCTGTTACTGACTGTAAAGCCGCAAGCTGTTCCGCAGAAACCGGAAATACCGGCTCCGGCGACTCCTGTGTTGCCATAGTTCTGTTACTCCCGCATTGCTCATTGTGATTATTATTCCGTTATTTGCCAGGTTATCGTATTACGGTGCATTGAGAATAAGAAAATAAAGCCATAACTCATAACAAAATAATCTGACACATCATGATGATTATTCACAAACCGTATATCCACCGAATCTAAACTCAGATAAACAATGAATTACACGTAAAAAAACACCGGTTAACACCCTTCTTTTTTATTAAAACCCCGTTATTATCACCAATATTATTCATGTATAACAAAAAAGCATTTAAATATAAAAAGTAATTCTTTCCCGGAATATATTCCCTGTCACTAAATAGATAACTATTCGTGACTTTACAACGGAAGAGAACAATGTCGTTATATCAGCCTCAGAAAAAAAATAAATTAAAAGTGATTGTGTTGCTGCTGGCAGTGCTGGTCATTATCAGCGGATTTATTTACAGCCAGAAAACACCATCACCACAGACAACAACAGAAAAACCGGTAGTTATCGCCTATCAGGCAATTATCGATCCCGGCAAAATTGCGCAGGCAAATCGTGCCTATGAGACTGCCACCGGCAAGCCAATCATCTGGAAGAAATTTGACAGCGGTGCGGATGTCCTGACCGCACTCGCCGCCGGAGAAGCAGATATCGCCAATATGGGCTCCGCACCTTTTACGGTTGCAGCCAGCCGCGGACTGCCGGTGGAGGTTTTCTATATCTCCGGCATTCCGGATACAGCCGAAGCCCTGATTGTCCGCAATGACCGCAATCCGTCCGGCGGCCTGGCCGGTAAGAAAATTGCGGTGCCCTTTACATCAACCGCCCACTACAGCCTGCTTGCGACACTGGAACATCTGAATATTGATGAAAAATCCGTACAGCTGGTTAATCTGCGGCCTGCGGAAATTGTCGCGGCATGGGAAAGAGGCGATATTGATGCCGCCTATGTCTGGGAGCCGGCGCTGAGTCAGCTGAAAGCAAACGGGCAAATCCGGGTTTCCGGCCGTGATGTGCGGTCATGGGGAAAACCGACTTATGATCTGTGGGTTGCGGACAGCACCTTTGCCGCGCAGCATCCTGATGTGCTCGCACAATTTGCCGCAGTAACCGACCGTGACGTTCTGTGGTATCAGCAGAATAAAAATAATATCGCGGACTTTCCTGACATCACGGGCAAAATTGCGCACCTGACCGGTGCCCGTCCGGAAGATGTGGCCGGTGTGATGGCCGGTAATGATTATCCCGCATCGGCAGAGCAGGTTCAGATTCTGACAACAACCCTGGCGGACGATCTCCGTAATACCGCTCTGTTCTTACAGCAGCAGGGCAGTATTGATACTGTTAAGGATTCGTATGCCGGAAATATTAATACGAAAGCCGTCACCGCGGCAGCGGGGAAATAATAATGGCAGATATCGCGCTGGAAAATATCGGCCTGCATTATCACGGCCAGCCGCAAATAACGTTATCCGGTATTAATTTAACGATCCCGGATAATGGCATTACCGTTATTCTCGGTGCATCCGGCTGCGGAAAAACATCACTGCTGAATATTGTCGCCGGGTTTTTAGCGCCCTCCGGCGGGCAGATAACCCGGGGCGGAAATCCTGTTCTGCATCCTGATTCAGACAGAGCCGTGGTATTTCAGAATGACGCACTGATGCCCTGGCTGAATGTCTATGAAAATGTCGCGCTGGGACTGAAAATAAAAAAACTCGGCAAGCAGGAAGAAACCCGGATTGTCGAAGAAAACCTGCAAAAAGTCGGATTACTTCACGCTATTACCGATGATATCTGGTCACTGTCCGGCGGCATGCGTCAGCGGGTCGGTATTGCCCGCGCGCTGGCCGTAAAATCTGATTTTATCCTGATGGACGAACCTTTCGGCGCACTCGATGCCGCCAACCGGGAACAGATGCAAACCTTAATTCTGACCTTATGGCAAAAGCAGCAGAGTGCTTTTTTTATTATCACGCATGACATTGAAGAAGCGCTGTTAATGGCGACGAAGCTGATATTAATGGCGCCGTCTCCCGGGCGGATAATATCGGAAGAAGAACCCCCGTTTTATAAACAGTGGTCAGAGGGCCGGCCAATCCGGCAGATTAAATCAGACCCGGCATTTATTCATCACCGCGATTTACTGTCAGACAAAATAATGGCGTACCAGCACGGTTAATTATCAGATACGGAGTCACCTCAAATGATCACTATAAATAAGCAGACCCGCTACAGCCGTTTATTTCTCAGCATTGTCAGTTTATCCGTACTGATAGCCGGCTGGTGGCTGATCACCGCATTACAGTGGGTGAATCCGCTCTATTTACCCGCCCCGGCTCAGATAGGACAGCAGTTTCTGGCGCTGACCGAGTCCGGCTATATGAATGCCACCCTGTGGCAGCACCTGGCGGCCAGTCTTGACCGCATGCTCAAAGCACTGCTTCTGGCTGTCATCTCCGGGATACCGCTGGGTGTGCTGATGGGACTGAGTGCCCGGATACGCGGAATACTGGACCCGGTGGTTGAATTATACCGGCCGGTTCCCCCGCTCGCCTATCTGCCGCTGATTGTTATCTGGTTCGGGATCGGGGAAACCACCAAGATCCTCCTGATCTGGCTGGCAATTCTTGCCCCGGTTCTGATTTCGACGATGCAGGGCATTATGGCCGCGCCGGGAAACCGGGTCCGCGCAGTGCAGTCGCTTGGCGCGAACCGGTATCAGGTACTGAGATATGTGATTCTGCCGTCAGCACTGCCGCAGATGCTGACCGGCATCCGGATTGGTCTCGGTGTGGGCTGGTCAACCCTGGTGGCGGCTGAACTGGTTGCGGCACAACAGGGGCTGGGGTTTATGGTGCAGTCCGCGGCACAGTTTCTCAACACCGGTATTGTTATCACCGGTATCGCGGTGATTGCCGTGGTGGCACTCACTATTGAACTGGCATTACGCCATTTACAGCAGGTATTAGTGCCGTGGTACGGCAAAGAATCTTAACCGACAGAGAGGTCATGCATATGGAAATCCAACAGTTAACACCCGCTATCGGCGCACAGGTCGGAGGGATTAACCTGAATAAAACACCGGATGCCGCCACACTGGCCGCATTACAGGATGCGTTACTGGAACATCAGGTGCTGTTTTTCCGTCAGCAGTATATTGAGCCGGAAGCCCAGCGGGACTTTGCCGCCGCGCTGGGTGAGCTGCATATCCATCCGGTTTTTCCTTCCCATAAAGACGTGCGGGAACTGATTGTGCTCGACAGCCATCTTCTGGATCTGAAAGATAACGAATTGTGGCACACCGACGTGACATTTCTCGAAAAACCGGCCATGGGATGTGTGTTATCCGCTGTGCAGGTTCCCTCTTTCGGCGGCGATACCCTGTGGGCCAGCCTGATCCGTGCTTATGATGACTTATCACCGCCTTTACAGGATTTTTTATCCGGACTGACGGCAGAGCATGATATCAGCCGATCGTTTCCGGACAGCCGCTTTGCGCAGACCGGTGAAGCAAAAGACGCACTGGAAAAAGCCCGCCGTGATTTCCCGCCGATACGTCACCCGTTAGTCAGAACCCATCCGGTCACCGGAAAGAAAGGACTGTTTGTGACCGAGGGTTTTACCAGCCGTATCAGTGAATTAAGTACGGAAGAGAGTGATGCGCTGCTGTCATTTTTATTTAAGCACAGTACGCAGCCGAAATATTTTGTCCGCTGGCACTGGCAAAACGGCGATGTGGCGGTCTGGGATAACCGCTGCACCCAGCATCTCGCCAGCTTTGATTACGGCGATTTTCACCGCATTATGCACAGAGCAACCGTGATCGGTGATAAGCCGGTTTAAACGCCTGTATAACATGACGCTGCCGGCGGCCCGGCGCGTCATGGCCGGAAGTCATAAATAAACGACTGATACCACACCTGTTTATTTGTACCCCGTCATAAAATACCGCAATTACACACATATAATTCACCCGGATTATGCTATTCTGCCGGAAGTATCTGCTTCCCGTACTCACAACACCGGTTAAGGACTATGTGGTTTAAATTATTGCGCTCCGTCTTTATGGGACTTATCGTGGCTGCCCTTCTTCTGGTCAGTGTCCCGTCTATTCGTCCGCAATTTGTGACCCAATGGTTTACACATCTGTTCAATAATGATGAACCGGTCAGTTATAACAAGGCGGTACGCCGCGCCGCGCCTGCCGTGGTGAACGTTTACAGCAGCAACATGGGCAGTCTCTCCCAGCAGGGTCCCGAAATGACCTCGCTCGGCTCCGGCGTGATCATGAATGATCAGGGTTATATTCTGACGAATCAGCATGTGATTAAAAACGCCGATCAGATCCTGATCGCACTGCAATACGGCAATTACGGCCGCCTGTATGAAGGAATGCTGATTGGTGCGGATGATCTGACCGATCTGGCGGTACTGAAAATCAATACCACCGACAAACTGCCGGTGATCCCGATCAATCCGAAGCGGCAGTCACATGTGGGTGATGTGGTGCTGGCAATCGGTAACCCGTTTAATGTCGGACAGACCGTCAATCAGGGCATCATCAGCGCAATGGGCCGTGTCGGGCTGAGTCCGACCCGCCGTCAGAACTTCCTCCAGACAGACGCCTCAATTATGGCCGGTAACTCCGGCGGTGCCCTCGTCAATACTGAGGGCGAACTGGTCGGTATCAATACCATGTCTTACGACAGCAATGATCCGTCACGGATGAGTGACAGCATCGGGCTGGCGATCCCCGCAGAGCTTGCCGTGCGGATTATGAATAAGCTGATAAAAGACGGCCGTGTGATCCGGGGTTATATCGGCATCACCTCCAAAGAATTACCACCGATCCGGACCAACAACAGCGATATTAATCAGATAACCGGCCTGCGGGTCTTTCAGGTTGAACGCGGCAGCCCGGCGGATAAAGGCGGGATTCAGGTCGGGGATATCATTACCAGCGTCAATAACAAGCCAAGCACATCACCACTGGAAATGATGGATCAGGTCGCGGAGCTGAGCCCGGGCAGTGTTGTACCTGTCACGCTGCTGCGTAATGGTCAGATGCTTTCTGCCGATGTGACCATCGAAGAATTCACGCCATCTCCCGGCGGGCAGGAATAAGGTGTAAAAATAAGGTGTAAAAAAAGAGCGGATATCCGCTCTTTCTGTTTACAGCATACTGTTTATCGCTTATCGCCGTGAATTACTCTGCTGAGTGAATGCGCTCAATATCCGCACCCAGTGCACGCAGTTTCTCTTCGATATGCTCATAACCGCGGTCGATATGATAAATACGGTCAACAATCGTTGTCCCTTCCGCGATACAGCCCGCCAGCACCAGGCTTGCGGATGCACGCAGATCGGTCGCCATCACCTGAGCACCGGACAGTTTTTCCACGCCGTGACACAGCACAGAATTGCTCTCGATTTCCGCATGTGCGCCCATACGGATCAGTTCCGGAATGTGCATAAAGCGGTTTTCAAAGATAGTTTCGGTGATCATACCGGAGCCTTCCGCCACCAGATTCAGCAGACTGAACTGCGCCTGCATATCTGTCGGGAACCCCGGATGCGGTGCGGTACGGAATGTGACGGCTTTCGCACGCTGCCCTTTCATATCAAGGCTTATCCAGTCATCTCCGGTTTCAATTTCTGCTCCGGCTTCGCGCAGTTTGGCCAGCACGGCATCCAGCGTATCCGGCTTGGCGTTGCGGCACAGAATTTTACCGCGTGAAACCGCTGCGGCGATCAGGAATGTCCCGGTTTCAATACGATCCGGTACAACGGTGTGAGAACCGCCGCCGAGGCGTTCAACACCTTCAATCACCACATGGTCAGTCCCTGCACCGGTAATTTTGGCACCCAGCGCATTCAGGAATACGGCAGTATCTTCAATTTCCGGTTCACGGGCGGCGTTTTCGATAACCGTTTTGCCTTTTGCCAGTGCCGCCGCACACATAATCGTGATCGTAGCGCCCACACTGACTTTGTCCATCACGATAGTATTGCCGGTCAGACGACCGTCGACTTCCGCTTTGACATACCCCTCATCCAGGGTGATTTTTGCCCCTAACTGCTCTAATCCGGTGATATGCAAATCAACCGGACGGGCACCGATAGCACAGCCGCCCGGCAGGGAAACCTGACCGTGACCAAAGCGGGCCACCAGCGGACCCAGCGCCCAGATAGAGGCGCGCATGGTTTTGACCAGATCATAAGGTGCGCAATATTCGTTAATTTCCGAGGAATCCACACGCAGAGTGGTTCCTTTACGCTCAATTTTGGCACCCAGCCGCGTTAACAGCTTCACAGAGGTGTCGATATCCCGCAGTTCCGGCACATTGTGTAATTCAACCGGCTCTTCCGCCAGAATTGCCGCGAACAGAATAGGCAATGCCGCATTTTTTGCCCCTGAGATAGTCACTTCGCCCTGAAGAACGGAAGGACCTTTTACCCGAAATTTATCCATCTGTAGACACTCTCATTATCATTAATTGCTGCCGCGTGACTTGTCACCGCATTGTTACCCGCCGCTGTTACAGCCCGCTCAGTTTGCGATCCCGTTCCCACTGAGCCGGGGTATAGGCTTTGATTGACAACGCGTGGATACGGTTATCCGCAATATATTCCATCAGTGGCGCATACACGGCCTGCTGCTGTTTAACACGGCTCATACCGTCAAAAAGGTCACCGACAGCGATTACCTGAAAGTGGCTGCCGTCACCGGTCACAATTGCGTCAGTAAGTGCTAACTTATCCATCAGCACCTGTTTGATTTCATTCGTATCCATAATTTCTCAAATTGGTTATCAGATTGTGTGTTATAGGCACTATCGTAATCGAATATGCCCCGCTCTTAAACCATTAAAAATGCCTCCGGCTGTGCGGTCACCTGAGTGACACAACCGGAGGCAGTTACCTTACGGAAAATAACGGCAAATAAGTATCTGTCCTGCCGTTATTTACATTATTTTTAATTCACGCGTTCTGACTGAATTCGAACTCAACACCATAGAGTGACATCAGCATCTGCAAGTTAGCGCTCACTCCGGATAACACAAACGGTGCATCCGGACGCTCACCCCGCAGACGAACCAGCATGGCCAGCCCGGCGGAATCCACATGACTGAGCCCGGCGACGTCCACCGTCTGTACGGCGTTCATCTGCTGCTGACGTGCATTCCAGAACGACAGCAGTGTATCGCGATCCAGTTCCCCTTTCAGGGAGAGGGTTTCACCCTGTTTTTCCCACGTCAGCGCAGCCGTCATTATTTCTGATCCAGGGTAATCGGGGTTTTCGCGCTGCGTTCCAGCTCAGCAGTCAGACCATCAACACCTTTCTGACGCAGAATGGATGCCCACTCATTTTGTTTGGTGGTGATCATACTCACGCCTTCGGCAATCATGTCATACGCCTGCCAGTTACCGGTTTTGGTATTTTTACGCCACTGAAAATCCAGACGGATTGGCGGACGCCCTGCCGGTTCGGTCAGTGTCACGCGGATAGCCACGATGTTTTTATCACCCAGCGGCTGAGCCGGATCAATCTGGTAAGTCTGGTTGGTGTACATGGCCAGAGCCTGGCCGTAAGCCTGCGCCAGATACGCTTCAAAGGCTTTGAAATACGCATCACGCTGCGCCGGGGTGGCATCTTTGTAGTAAGAGCCTAATACCAGTGCGCCGGCGTATTTTATCTGCACATACGGCAGTAATTCTTCTTTAACCACGGTACGCAGATAGTCCGGATTCTGCCGGATCTGTGCCTGTTCTGATTTCAGACGGCTGAAGGTTTTTGCTGCCGCATCATTCATCAGTGTGTACGGGTTCGTCTGGTCAACGGCTCCGGCAAACGGGGCAATCACCACCAGCATCGCCGCTATCAGTAAACGCTTAAACATAATCAACTCCTGATTTATCACCGGCACTTTCCGCCGTGAAGGTGTCATTCTGTAAACAGTATTATGCAGGATGTCCGCCCCTGCGGGCAAAAACATCTGCTTTTACATTACTTTTCGTATCAGTACTGTGCAGCAGGTGCCGCTGCCGGCGTTTTTTCGCCTTCGCCGTCACCGCTCTTATACAGGAACTGACCGATTAAATCTTCCAGTACCATTGCCGGTTTGGTGTCCTGAATACGGCTGCCGTCTTTCAGCATTTCCGTCATCGGCAGATCCGGGTCGGTTGTATTCTCAAACCCTTTACTGAGCGCGAGATACTGCTCACCCAGCAGACCGGATGTGCGGATTGATAATGAACTGGTGTCCGGAATCTGATCATACTGACTGTAGATATCCAGCGTTACTTCCGGTTTATAGTTTTTATCCAGACGGATATCATTAACACGCCCTATCACCACCCCGCCGATTTTTACCGGTGAACGGGCCTGGAGGCCGCCGATATCATCAAAGGTGGCAGAGACCCGGTAGGTTTTTTCGCTGCCGACAGAGCGGATATCCGCCACTTTCAGTGCCAGGAAGATAATCGCCGCAATGGCAATTAAGACGAAAAGCCCGACCCAAACTTCATTTTTCTTGCTTTGCATTGTTTAATTCCCGAACATCAGTGCCGTAAGCACAAAATCTAACCCTAACACGGCAAGCGATGAATGAACGACCGTGCGTGTTGTTGCCCGACTAATCCCTTCAGACGTCGGAATAGCGTCATACCCGTTGTACAGGGCAATCCAGGTAACGGTGAAGGCGAAAACCACACTCTTGTAAATGCAGTTCATGACATCTTTCTGCCAGTCCACATTGCCCTGCATGGATGCCCAGTAGAAGCCTTCATCGATCCCTTTCCAGTCCACCCCGACCATGACCCCGCCCAAAATACCGACGGCAACAAAAATCATGGATAACAACGGCATACTGATAAAACCGGCCCAGAAGCGCGGTGCAACCACGCGACGCAGCGGATCGACCGCCATCATTTCCAGACTGGATAGCTGCTCGGTCGCTTTCATCAGACCGATTTCCGCCGTCAGTGCCGAACCGGCGCGGCCGGCAAACAGCAGAGCGGTGACCACCGGCCCCAGTTCACGCAGCAGCGACAACGCCACCATCATGCCGAGGCTGGCTTCCGCACTGAAGGTTTTCAGAACCAGATATCCCTGTAAAGCCAGAACCATCCCGATAAACAGCCCGGATACTGAAATAATCAGCAGGGACTGCACACCGACGCTGTACAGCTGCTTGCGCAGCAGCGGCCACTGCCGGGCAAACTGTGGTTTACCGAACAGCGCACGGAACAGCATATATCCTGACCGCCCGAAAGACGCGCATGTCGCTAACGCGCGGCGTCCCAAAGCAGCAAGTACCTGTGTCAACATGTCTCGTTTATCCTAATAAATCTGATTGGTAATCACCCGCCGGATAGCGGAAAGGAACCGGTCCGTCAGCGATACCATCCAGGAACTGGCGCACACGCGGTTCGGTGTTTTCCTGCAACTCTTCTGCCGTTCCCTGTGCAATCACGGACTGCTCCGCGACGATATAGGCTTTATCCGCAATACTGAGCACTTCCGGCACGTCGTGAGATACCACGATGCAGGTCACACCCAGCGCCTGATTGAGTTCATCAATCAGCTTTACCAGCACCCCCATGGTGATCGGGTCCTGTCCGACAAACGGTTCATCAAACAGGATAAGATCCGGGTCCAGTGCAATTGCACGTGCCAGTGCCGCACGGCGGGCCATTCCGCCGGAGAGTTCCGACGGCATCAGGTTTGCCGCACCGCGTAAACCAACCGCTTCCAGCTTCATCATCACCGTTGTCCGGATCAGGGATTCCGGCAGCCGGGTATGTTCACGCAGCGGAAAGGCGACGTTGTCGTACACGGTCATATCGGTAAATAACGCACCTGACTGAAACAACATGCTCATTTTACGGCGGGACTGATACAGTTTGCTGCGGGAGAGTGCCGGGATATTGTCACCGTCAAACCAGATCTCACCGCTGTCCGGCCGCAGCTGTCCGCCGATCAGGCGTAACAGCGTGGTTTTCCCGATCCCGGACGGCCCCATAATCGCGGTCACTTTACCGCGCGGCACATCCAGGCTGATATCATTAAACAGCATGCGCGAACCGCGCCGGAAGCACATGTTCCGGATCTCAATAATATTTTCCGTCTGTCGGTTCATGACCTCACAACCTTAACGTTATGTTTTTCGTGTTATTACAACACATACAGGACTGACCCATCATAATATAAAAAAATCCGGCGGTTTTCGCCTTTAAATGCGGGTGCTGCTGTCTGAATTATTTATCCCCTCTGAGTAACAGGGCATAAATACGGCGATACGCCAGTATATCAGCATATAACATTAACGCCTCCGCCGGGCATAAAACGTACCACCGGCAGAAAATTGAGGATATTCCGGGAACATGCGTCAGTATATTACCCGCAGCCTTAACGAAGCTAACACAGCTGTTTTACTTTTGCGCCTCAGCCCGTACAATAACCTCCAACTTCCCGTACCTCATTATTTCTGACTGTTTTTGCAGCCCGGAGGAGAGCCATGTTACTTACCAGCATCCTTTTACTTACCGGGTTGATTCTGCTGGTTTATGCGTCTGACCGTATTGTGTACGGTGCGGCTGTTTTTTCCCGTGCGCTCGGCATCTCCCCGTTTATTACCGGTATTCTGGTGGCCGGCCCCGGCACATCGCTGCCGGAACTGCTGACCTCGGCCGGTGCGGTGCTTGAAGGGCAGTCGGATCTGGCGCTCGGCACCATTATCGGCTCCAATATTACCAATTTACTGCTGATCGCCGGGCTTGCCGCCCTTATCCGCCCGCTGAGTGTACAGTCTGCGGTGCTGCGCCGTGAGCTTCCGCTGATGCTGGCCATGATGGCACTGCTCGGACTGTTTATCTGGTCCGGCGGTATCACCCGGCTTCAGGGCGGATTTCTGGTATTCGCGGGACTGGCCAGCCTCTGGCTGGTGGTGAAAATTGCCGCAATGGCCCGGCGGGATCAGTACGACGGCTTCACAACTGAACAAAATCATGAACTGCCGCAGGAAAATAATTTGCCGGTTGCTTTATTGTGGCTGGTCGCCGGATTACTGATTATGCCGGTGGCGGTCCGGATTGTGATTGATAATGCCTCGGCATTCACCCGCTATGCGGATATCAGCGGGCGTATCACCGGACTGACGATTCTGGCTGTCGGCACCAGTCTGCCGGAGCTCTGCACCACGATTGCGGCGGCTATCAAAGGTGAAAAAGATATCGCGCTGGGGAATCTTATCGGCGCGACACTGTTTAATACCACTGTCGTTGCGGGTATCCCGGCGCTGTTAGCCGCCTCCCCGATGGCAGCAGACCGTTTTATGACCGATTTTGCCGTCATGATCGCGGCCGGTGTGTTATTTATTTTCTTTGCGGCCGGCCGGAACCAGCGGCTGAACCGGCTGAAAGGCATAATTCTGCTCAGTGCATTCACCGCCTGGCTGATAAGTCTTTTTACCGGCTGATACGTCTTTTTACCGACTGATAAATATCAGCCATTAATACACAGACATACACTGAAAGTGAGAACAAACAGATGTCCCGAACTGATTTTCAACTAACAGGTAAACAAGTCCTCCGGATTGAACGTGAAGGTCTCGCGTCACTCGAACAGTATATTAATGATGATTTCGACAAAGCCTGTGAGCTGATATTCCGCTGTGAAGGCAAAGTGATCATTATGGGGATGGGAAAATCCGGTCACATCGGCCACAAAATGGCCGCAACATTTGCCAGCACCGGCACCCCGTCTTTCTTTGTGCATCCGGGGGAAGCCGCACACGGCGACCTGGGAATGGTCACAAAGAAAGATGTGGTGATCGCGATTTCAAACTCCGGTGAATCCTCTGAGATTCAGGCACTTATTCCTGTTATCAAACGTCAGAACATCCCGCTTATCTGCATGACCGGTAACCCGGACAGTACCATGGGGAAAGCGGCGGATATCCATCTGTGTATTAAAGTCCCGCAGGAAGCCTGTCCGCTCGGCCTTGCACCGACCACCAGCACCACCGCCACACTGGTGATGGGTGATGCGCTGGCAATCGCGTTATTACAGGCCCGCGGTTTTACCGCAGAAGATTTTGCCCTCTCTCATCCGGGCGGCGCACTCGGCCGGAAACTGCTGTTACTGGTTTCTGACCTGATGAATACCGGTGATGATATTCCGCGCGTGCCGAAAACAGCATCACTGCGCGAGGCTCTGGTTGAAATCACCCGTAAAAAACTGGGAATGACGGTTATCTGTGATGACGACATGATCATTCAGGGGATCTTCACCGACGGTGATTTGCGCCGGATTTTCGATGCGGGCACTGATCTCAATAACTGTCAGATTGCTGATGTGATGACACCGGGCGGAATTCGTATCAAAGCCAATACTCTGGCGGTTGAGGCACTGAATTTAATGCAGTCACGGCATATCACCTCTTTATTAGTCACAGAAGGTGATAAACTGCTGGGCGTACTGCATATGCATGATCTGCTCCAGGCCGGGGTGGTATAAGGACTGACGATGACACAAATTACCACCATTGACACCTGCTATGGCCCGATAGCGCAAACAGTTATGGAAAAAGCCGCTAAAATACGGCTTCTTATCTGTGATGTGGACGGCGTGATGTCTGACGGCCTGATTTATCAGGGCAACAGCGGCGAAGAGCTGAAGGCATTCAATGTCCGTGACGGTTACGGTATCCGCTGCCTGCTGACCTCGGGGATTGAGGTGGCGATAATTACCGGTCGTAAAGCGAAATTACTGGAAGATCGTGCCAATACACTCGGAATTACACATCTTTACCAGGGACAGAGCGATAAGCTTTTGGCGTATCGCGAACTATTAGATAAACTGGCAGTTCACCCCGGCGACGTCGCCTATATCGGCGATGATCTGATTGACTGGCCGGTTATGGCAGAGGTCGGTTTATCCGCCGCGGTAGCGGATGCCCACCCGTTATTGTTACCCAAAGCGGATTATGTTACACAAATTGCAGGCGGCCGGGGCGCGGTCCGCGAATTGTGCGATCTGATTCTGCTGGCACAAAATAAGCTGGATGAGGCGAAAGGCCTGTCCGTCTGAAAAGAATTTCATTGGTTATAGTGGCTTTATCAGGGATCTCATGAGTAAATTTAAGCTTTGGCTGATCATTATCCTGGCGCTTATCGCCCTCGGTCTGCTCGGCTGGAACCTGTCGGTTTCCCGTTCAGGTGACACCGACGGCAAGATCGTGGAAGACGGTACGCCGACGTATAAAACTAAAACGTCCTCAACCCTGGCCTACGAGCCGACAGGGCTGCTGACGTATAAGCTGAATGCGGATGATGTGCAGAACTTTGCTCAGGAAAAAGTAACATGGTTTACTAATCCGGTGCTGACCACCTACGACCCTGATAAAACCGCCACCTGGACGATTCGTTCAAAGCGGGCCAAATTAACCAATGACAGAATGTTATATTTATATGGTGATGTGCAGGTTGACAGCCTGACCACCGATACGCAGCTCAGGCAGATCACCACGGATAACGCCGAAGTCAATCTGATAACCCAGGATGTGAGTTCTGACGATAAAGTCACCATTCTGGGAACAGGACTGCGTTCCGTCGGATTGCAGATGCGGGGTAATTTTCGCAATCGTAATGCGGAACTGATCAAAGATGTGCAGACTTACTATGAGATCCCAAATGAAAGCAAACATCCTTAATACTCTGATTGCAACAGCCATTCTGGCAGTCAGTGTCCCTGCTTTGGCGTTAAAGGAAGATACCCAGCAGCCGGTGACGGTAACATCATTAAAACAAGCGCTTGATTTAGAAAAAAATATCACCACATTTACGGATAATGTCGTGGTAAAACAGGGAACGATTGATGTCCGCGCTGACAAAGTGGTTGTCACCCGTCCGGGCGGCGATTCCGGCAAAATGGTGATCGAAGCATTCGGTAATCCGGTGACCTTCTACCAGATGCAGGATAACGGCAAGCCAATCAAAGGACGCGGCAGCAAACTGCGTTACGAAATGGCCAATGAGCTGGTCACGCTGACCGGTAATGCCTATCTGGAACAGCTGGACAGCAATATCACCGGTGACAAGATTACCTATGTGGTGCCGACACAGCAGATGCAGGCATTCAGTGACAAAGGCAAACAGGTGACTACCGTACTGCTGCCGTCACAGATTCAGGAAAAAGGCCCGGCGGCAACCGGCCAGAAAGGTAAGTAACGATTTATGGCAAAATTAATTGCAAGCAAATTAGCCAAAGCCTACAAAGGCCGCAAAGTCGTCGAAGATGTGACACTTGAAGTCAGTTCCGGCGAAATCGTCGGGCTGCTCGGTCCGAACGGTGCCGGGAAAACCACGACGTTCTATATGGTGGTGGGTATTGTTCCTCGTGATGCCGGTGCGATCAGCATTGATGATGAAGATATTTCTCTGCTGCCGCTGCACGAACGTGCCCGTAAAGGTATCGGCTACCTGCCGCAGGAGGCTTCCATTTTCCGTCGTCTGACGGTATGGCAGAACCTGATGGCAGTGCTTGAAATCCGTAAAGATCTGAACAATGACGAACGCCGGGTGCGGGCGGAAGAACTGATGGAAGAGTTCCATATCAGTCATCTGCGCGATAACCTGGGGCAGTCACTGTCCGGCGGGGAACGCCGCCGTGTGGAAATCGCCCGCGCACTGGCCGCCAACCCGAAATTCATCCTGCTGGATGAACCGTTTGCCGGTGTTGATCCGATTTCCGTTATTGATATTAAAAAGATTATTCAGCACCTCCGTGATTACGGGCTCGGCGTCCTGATCACTGACCACAACGTTCGCGAAACACTGGATGTCTGTGAACGGGCTTATATTGTCAGCCAGGGCCATATGATTGCCCACGGCAGCCCGGAATCCATTCTGAATAATGAGCAGGTTAAACGTGTTTATTTAGGCGAAGGTTTCCGCCTGTAAAGCCGTAAGGAGCCCGTGTCCGTAATGAAGCAGAGTCTGCAGCTTAAACTCAGCCAGCAACTGGCGATGACGCCACAACTTCAGCAGGCTATCCGTTTGTTGCAGCTTTCCACGCTGGAACTCCAGCAGGAGATCCGCGAGGCGCTGGAATCTAATCCGTTGCTGGAACTTGATGATAACCATCAGGAAATTGACACACCTGCTGAATCTGAAACACAGAAAGAGATGGACAGCGCCGAGGCTCTCGAACAGACCGCCATGCCGGATGATCTGCCGCTGGATGCGCAGTGGGAAGAAATCTACACCGCCGGTACACCGTCCGGCACCGGCAATGATTACGGCGACGATGAACTGCCGCTCTATCAGGGCGAAACCACTGAAACTTTGCAGGATTATCTGATCTGGCAGGCCCGCCTCACCCCCTTTACCGAAACCGATGCCGCGATTGCCTTCTCAATCATTGATGCGATTGATGAAACCGGCTATCTGACCGTCTCTGTCGATGATATCCGCCTGAGTATCGGTGACGATGAAGTCACCACCGAAGATGTGGAAGCGGTACTCAAGCGTATTCAGCGTTTTGATCCGGTGGGTGTGGGCGCCCGTGACCTGCGCGAATGTCTGATGGTGCAGCTGAAAATTCTGCCGCCGGAAACCCCGAGTCTGAAAGAAGCCCTTGCTATCACGGATCAGCATCTGGCATTGTTGGGGAACCGGGATTTCCGTACGCTGGGACGGGTGACCAAACTGAAAGAAGAGGCGCTGAAATCCGCCATTGATCTGATTCAGTCGCTGGAACCGCGTCCGGGCCTGGTAGTCAACACCGGAGAATCAGAGTATGTTATTCCTGACGTCCTCGTGAGAAAACACGGCGAGCGCTGGACAGTGGAACTGAATTCCGACAGCATTCCCCGCCTGCGGGTCAATAATCATTATGCCGCGATGGGATCGCGGACCCGCAGTGAGAGCGACAGTCAGTTTATCCGCAATAATTTGCAGGAAGCAAAGTGGCTCATTAAAAGTCTGGAAAGCCGGAACGATACGCTGCTCAGAGTCGCGACCTGTATTGTGGAAGAACAGCAGGCCTTCTTTGAACAGGGCGAAGAATATATGAAGCCCATGGTGCTGGCTGATATCGCACTGCGGGTTGAAATGCATGAATCAACGATTTCCCGTGTTACGACGCAGAAATTCCTGCACAGTCCGCGGGGGATCTTTGAACTGAAGTACTTTTTCTCCAGCCACGTCAGTACCGACAGCGGGGGCGAAGCGTCCTCTACCGCTATCCGTGCACTGGTGAAAAAACTGGTTGCCGCCGAGAATCCGGCGAAACCGCTCAGCGACAGTAAACTGACCGACATGCTTGCCGAACAGGGCATTCAGGTGGCCAGACGCACTGTCGCAAAATATCGCGAGTCGTTATCCATCCCGCCCTCAAATCAGCGTAAACAGCTGATTTGATACACATTGAGAAGGAAGACACTATGGAATTACAAATTACCGGCCACAACGTTGAAATTACAGATGCTTTACGTGAGACTGTGACAGCCAAGTGTAAAAAGCTGGAGCAGTTTTTCGATAAAATCAACAGCGTTCAGGTGATCCTTAAGGTTGAGAAAGTCAGTAAAATTGCGGAGGCAACGGCTCAGGTAAACGGTGCGGATCTTCACGCCTCAGCGGAAAAAGAGGATATGTACGCGGCAATTGATGAGATGGCAGAAAGACTCGGCCGCCAGCTGTCCAAACATAAAGAAAAACTGAGAAACCGGTAAATTTTCTGCACCCGGGTGCATGACTGAATTAACAGTCTGAATTTTCTCAGGAAAAAGCAGTGCTCTGATCCCGGTTACCATGGTGGTTGCCGGGATTCTGATCCTAAGTGAACAATGAAATGAATAACGAAGCAAATTTGTCCCTGAGCGATGTACTGAGTATCAGCTGTACACGCAATAATATTCACTGTACCAGCAAGAAGCGCGCGCTGGAGATTATCAGTGAACTGGCTGCCACCGCGCTGGCGCTGCCGGAAAACACGTTGTTTGAGGCACTCCTTACACGGGAAAAAGTCGGGACAACCGGTATCGGTGGCGGGATTGCCATCCCCCACGGAAAACTGGACAAAAATGAGGCGCAAACTGCCTGCGGTGTATTTTTACATCTGGAACAACCTATCGCGTTCGATGCGATCGACAATCAGAATGTGGATATTCTGTTTGCGTTATTTGTTCCGTCTGATCAGTGTCAGACGCATTTACACACACTGTCGTTAGTGGCCAAAAAACTGGCTGACAAAGCGCTCTGCCGCCGGTTGCGTCAGGCGCAAAGCGATGAAGAGCTGTACAGTATCATCACTGAATGATGATAATAACCGGCTGACGACAACGGATAATGGCGTATTGCCATTGAAAGAGAAACGATAGGGAGTCCCCTCATGGTGCTGATGATAGTCAGCGGCCGCTCTGGTTCGGGTAAATCTGTTGCCCTGCGGGCGCTGGAAGATATGGGTTTCTACTGCGTTGATAACCTGCCGGTCACTCTTCTGCCGGAGCTTGCTGCCACGCTGGCAACACGCGATATCTCTGCCGCAGTGAGTATTGACGTCCGGAATATGCCGGAGTCCCCGGAGGTCTTTGAAGACGCCCTGAGCAGATTACCGGCCGGTTTCTCGCCGCAGCTGCTGTTCCTGGATGCGGATCGCAACACCCTGATCCGCCGTTACAGTGATACCCGCCGTCTGCACCCTCTTTCCAGCAAAAATCTCTCACTGGAAAGCGCCATTGATGAAGAGAGCGATCTGCTGGAACCCCTGCGTTCCCGCGCTGATCTGATCATCGATACCTCTGAAATGTCGGTGCACGAACTGGCCGAAATGCTGAGAACCCGTCTGCTCGGTAAACGCGAACGCGAACTGACCATGGTATTTGAGTCTTTCGGGTTTAAACACGGTATTCCTATTGATGCGGATTATGTCTTTGATGTCCGTTTCCTGCCGAACCCGCACTGGGACCCGAAACTGCGTCCGATGACCGGTCTGGATAAGCCGGTGGCCGCGTTCCTTGATCGTCATACCGAAGTGCATAACTTTATTTACCAGACCCGCAGTTATCTGGAACTGTGGCTGCCGATGCTGGAAACCAACAACCGCAGCTACCTGACAGTCGCTATCGGCTGTACCGGCGGGAAACACCGTTCTGTCTATGTGGCGGAACAGCTGGCGGATTACTTCCGTTCACGCGGTAAAAACGTGCAGTCACGTCACCGGACGCTGGAAAAACGGAAATAACCCATGACAATCCGTTGTCAGGTAGAAATCAAAAACCGGCTCGGGCTGCATGCCCGGCCGGCCATGAAACTGTTTGAACTGATCCAGACCTTCCGGTCAACGGTGGTATTTCGTAATAAGCAGAATGAAGAAGCCCGGGCTGACAGTGTGCTTGCCATGCTGATGCTGGATTCCGAACAGGGCAGTTTTATTGAAGTAGAAGCAACAGGGCCTGATGAAAATACCGCCATTGAGGCAATTATTTCCCTTTTTGATTCAGGTTTTGATGAAGATTAGTTATACTAAACGAAATATTTTACTTAAAGAAAACTGATACGCTGTTTCGTTCACGCAGCCCGGCGGTTCGTGATCCTGATCTCTTTCCTTTCGGAGGAGAACAGCCTACTATCAGATTAATTATCAAAATGAGCACCCCCCTCCTTCTGGTGTGGGGGTGTTCTTTTGTATTGGAAATGATTTGGAGTGTGGTATGAAAAAGCCCAATATAATTATTAATGAACTGGACGCAGAGCGTCTGGATATGCTGCTGGAACAACCGGCTTATGCTGACAGTCCGGTTGCCGAAGCCCTGAATGACGAGTTAGATCGCGCTGAAATCCTGCCGCCGGCGGAAATGCCTGCCACGGTCGTCACGATGAACAGCCGCGTGCGCTTTGAAGATTTATCGAGCGGGAAAGAGAGTATCCGTACCCTGGTGTACCCGGCGTCGCTGAAAGACAGCGCAGAGCAGTTGTCTGTCATGGCACCGCTGGGAGCTGCGTTACTCGGGCTTTCTGTCGGTGATGAGATCTCATGGGAACTGCCGAACGGTGAAGCAACGCGCGTAAAAGTATCAGAAATTATCTATCAGCCTGAAGCTGCCGGTGAATTACACCGCTAATCCGCTTTAAGCCGGCTCTGCGTCCGTTTCAGGTAATCTGCGGGCGCAGCTTCCATTTTCCCTTCTTTTTCTGCATGATGGCTTATCTTTTCTCTTTCCGGAGCCACTATGTCAACATTCAGTCTGCTGCACATTCTTGCTTTTTCCCCGTTAACTGACTCCCCGCTGCCATTAGTGCTTAATTTCGAAAATCAGTTATTTATGCTCACAAAGGGCCTGATAATGCTGATGATGTAGTGCTGTGTTTTTGTCCGGCATAAAAAAACCCCGGCATAAAAGTCAGGGTTTTTTATGCAGCAAAACGATTACTGCCCCGCAATACTCATTTCCGGCAGCCAGACAGAGCCGCACTGAATATTGCTGCGGGTTTCAATATCGTCGCCGGTGGCGATTATATTGGCCCACATGTCTTTCAGGTTGCCGGCAATCGTGATTTCACTGACCGGATACTGAATCTCGCCGTTTTCCACCCAGAAACCGGATGCACCGCGTGAGTAATCGCCGGTAATACCGCTGACACCCTGTCCCATCAGTTCTGTAACCACCAGACCGGTGCCCATCTCTCTGAGCATGTCATCAAAACCCAGCCCCTGACCGGCAATGTGCCAGTTGTGAATACCGCCTGCGTGACCGGTGCTTTTCAGCCCCAGTTTGCGGGCGGCATAGGTGGTCATCAGCCAGTTATTCAGGACACCATTTTCGATAATCAGGCGATCCTCTGTGCGGACGCCTTCACTGTCAAACGGCGTCGAGGCCAGGCCGCCGATCACATGCGGCAGCTCACGGATGGTCAGCCAGTCCGGCAGGATCTGTTTACCCAGGCTGTCGAGCAGAAAAGTGGATTTACGGTATACAGACGTGCCGCTGATCGCGCCGACCAGATGCCCGAACAAACCGGTTGCCACTTCCGGGGCAAAAATCACCGGTGCTTTCTGTGTCGCCAGTTTACGCGGTGCGAGGCGGGACAATGTCCGGCGGGCACACTCTTCCCCCACCCACTGTGCAGATTTCAGGTCATCCAGCTTACGTGCGATGGTATACGCGTAGTCACGCTCCATATCGCCGTTTTCTTCCGCGATCACACAGGCGGACATCGAGTGACGGCTGCTGCAGTAGCTTTGCAGCATACCGAGTGTGTTACCGAAGACACGGATGCCGTAATGGCTGTTAAAGCTGCCGCCTTCCGTATTGGTGATACGCGGATCGGCGCTCAGTGCCGCTTTTTCCGCATTGGCGGCGTAGTCGATCGCCTGGTCTGCGCTCACTTCAGACGGATAAAACAGTTGCAGATCCGGTGCCTCAAAGGCCAGCAAATCGCGATCTGCCGGGCCGGAACACGGATCTTCAGATGTATATTTCGCAATGTCGATCGCGGCCTGTACGGTACGGGCAATCGCCTCGTCGCTTAAATCGGTGGAAGATGCACTGCCTTTGCGCTGGTTATGATACACCGTGATCCCCAGCGCGCCGTCACTGTTAAACTCAACGTTCTCCACCTCACCCATCCGGGTGCTCACACTCATCCCGGTGGTCCGGCTGACAGCAACTTCGGCGCTGTCACACCCTTTCTGTGCAATACTCAGTGCCTGCGAAACCGCTTGTTCCAGGCGCGTACGCTGCGCCATAATCTGAGAAGTGATATTCATCAATCAGGTTCCAATTCAATAAATTAAGGGGCCGTCAGCTAATCAGACAGCTGAATAGGTGTTATCCGGCCTTTTCCCCGGTTACAATACGCAATAATCAAATGTTAACACTCACAAACACAGAGATCATCCGGCACCCGCCGCTCTGTGTTTCGCCACAGGAAATACTATTATGGCAAAGCAGCCTGAAGACTGGTTTGAAGAACCCGATGCACTTCCTCAGGAGGAAGAGGATGACGAGATAATCTGGGTCAGCAAAAGCGAAATCAAACGCGATGCGGAAGCCCTGAAAAAACTCGGCGCTGAACTGGTTGCACTGAGCAAAACCCAGCTGGAACGTATTCCGCTGGATGAACAGCTGCTCGACGCCATCCTGCTTGCACAAAAAATCAAGCGTGAAGGCCTGCGCCGTCAGTTACAGCTCATCGGTAAAATGCTGCGGGCCCGTGACCCGGAGCCGATTACCACGGCACTCGACAAACTGAAAAACCGCCATAATCAGCAGGTTGTCCTGCTGCATAAACTCGAAGATCTGCGCGAACGCCTGGTCACCGGCGATGACGCGGTAGCGGAAGAAGCGGTTGCACTGTTCCCGCACCTTGATCGCCAGCAGCTGCGCACACTTATCCGCAATGCGAAAAAAGAGCGCGAAGGCAATAAACCACCAAAAGCTTACCGCCAGCTGTTCCAGTATCTGAAAGAACTGGCAGAAAGCGCTTAATTCGCCGTCATGGTCAGGGGGGCCAGCACCAGCTGAATATCCCCCGGCCACTCCTCCTCCGCATCCCGGCAGGTACTGATAATGGCTGAAAACAGCCGCCGCTGCCGCGCGGTAATATGTTCAAACGCCAGTATCACCGGCAGATCAATCCCGCCTGTCAGCATATCCCATAACGCATCCGTATTACGGCCGAAGCAGGTCAGCTGAAATTTATCACTGAATTGCTGATAGAAATCGTCCGTTGTCCGGATAGTGCGGAAATCAAAATGCACAATGCTGATTTCGGGTGTCATGGGTTAATTTACCTGCTGAAATGAACGGTAATGATCGGTGGTGACATAAATCAGTCCGTCCCCGGAGTAAAGCAGACGATCACTGCCGCGGTGACCGCAGTTATAGTTGATATCCGCTTCAAACCACTGACGTGACGGTGCATCCGGCAGCCTTTTTTCCCGGTTGCCGAAACGATCACCGCCGATAGCCTTACCCGGCATCACATCACAGAGGTTGCCTTTTGACGGCTGCCAGCCCGCGTTACGGGCGGCTTTTTTCGTCACATAGTAATCCGGCAGGCGCTGGTGCTGCTGCACGTAGCTGACCACCCGTGACTGTGCTGTCAGCGCATCAATGCTCTGCGGCTGTTCTGCCTGCTGCGGCACCGGCTCTGACGGACGGGTTTCGATAAACTTCCCCGGCAACCCTGCCAGCCAGGCGGAGACCGCCACAATCAGAACGATCACCAGTGTGCCGTATTTCTGCATCATCAGGCCGTTCCGCCGACTGTAATGCTGTCCAGTTTCAGGGTCGGCTGACCGACACCCACCGGCACGCTCTGCCCTTCTTTACCGCACACTCCGACGCCTTTATCCAGTTTCAGGTCATTACCGACCATCGACACCTGCTGCATGGCTTCAATACCGGAGCCAATCAGTGTCGCGCCTTTTACCGGTTTGGTAATCTTACCGTTTTCAATGAGATAGGCTTCGGATGTCGAGAACACAAACTTACCGGAGGTGATATCCACCTGACCGCCGCCGAAATTCGGGGCATACAGGCCGTTTTTCACACTGGCGATAATCTCTTCCGGCGATGATTCCCCCGCCAGCATATAGGTGTTGGTCATGCGCGGCATCGGCAGATGGGCATAGGATTCACGGCGGCCGTTACCGGTCGGGTCAACCCCCATCAGACGGGCATTGAGTTTATCCTGCATATAACCTTTCAGAATACCGTTTTCGATCAGGACGTTATATTGCCCCGGCACACCTTCGTCATCAATCGCCAGTGAACCGCGGCGATCGCCGATGGTACCGTCATCAACAATGGTACAGAGTGATGATGTAACCTGCTGACCAATTTTTCCGCTGAAGACAGATGCACCACGACGGTTGAAATCCCCTTCCAGACCATGCCCGACCGCTTCATGCAGCAGCACGCCCGGCCAGCCCGCACCCAGCACAACCGGCATTGAACCGGCAGGTGCCGCAACGGCAGAGAGATTCACCAGCGCCATGCGCACCGCTTCACGGGCGAAATGGTCAGCGCGGATCTCACCGTCTTCTGTACCCAGGAAATATTCATAGCCGAAACGACCGCCGCCGCCGCTGCCGCCGTGTTCACGTTTGCCGTCCTCTTCCACCAGCACACTGACAGACAGACGCACCAGCGGACGGATATCCGTCGCCAGCGTGCCGTCAGTGGCGGCAACCAGGACTTCTTCATACACACCGGTCAGGCTGGCATTCACTTCCTGCACACGCGGATCTTCAGCCCGTGCCACACGGTCAAGACGATGCAGCAGCGCAATTTTTTCCTCACGCGGCATTGCACGCAGCGGATCGAGTGCGGCATACAGCGCCGTGTTATTAACACGATGAAGGCTCTGTACCTGTCCGTTCCCCTGCTCACGCACAATACTGCGCGCCGCAGATGCGCTCTGCTGTAATGCAGTCAGGCTTATCTGATCCGCATAAGCAAAACCGGTTTTCTCACCGCTGACCGCACGGATACCGACACCCTGATCGATATTGTAAGAGCCGTTTTTGATAATTTTATCTTCCAGCACCCAGGCTTCATGAAAACTGCTCTGGAAGTACAGATCGCCATAATCAATATGGCGATCCGCTAACTGTGTGAGGACAGAAAAGAGATCCTGTTCATCAAGATCATGGGCGGTCAGCAGATGATTGCTGACAGTTGAAAAACTCATAATTACTCTTTACCTGTAGTGTTTTTCTCAATCAGTGAGGTCAGTTGCGGGCGGAAACGGTTATGTTTCACCACGCGGATCTGCTCACGCATTGAGGTTAAGCTGTCCGGACGGATATCAACGCCGATGGCGGCCACCGCATCCGTATTTTTCTTCATCACTTTGCCCCAGCCGTCAACCGCCATGGTGTGTCCCCATGTGCGGCGGGTGCCGTGCACGCCGACCTGTGCAGGGGCAAGGATAATGCACTGGTTTTCAATCGCACGGGCGCGCAGCAGCGGCTCCCAGTGGGATTTGCCGGTCAGCCGGGTAAAGGCCGCCGGAACGGAGATAATCTCCGCGCCCTGCTCACGCAGTGCCTGGAACAGGCCCGGGAAACGCAGATCATAACAGATGGTCATACCGAGACGACCCACCGGGGTATCAACCACGGTGATATGCTCGCCGCGCTGGAAGATTTTAGATTCATTGTATGAACCCTGCTCATCATCAATATTCACGTCAAACATGTGAATTTTGTCATAACGGGCTTTGATTTCCCCTTTATCATCAAACAGCAGGCTGCTGCTGGTGATGCGCGCCGGGTCTTCACGGCTGATCATCGGCATAGAGCCGACCAGAATCCACACGCCGTAACGGCGTGCCATATCAGCCACTGCTGATTGCAGCGGGCCTTCGCCCTGCACTTCCGCATACTTCTGATAGGTATTGCCTGATGCAAAAATCAGCGCGTTTTCCGGTGTCATCACCAGTTTGATATTATCAGGCAGTTGTTTGATCTGTTGTTCGATTTGCGCCAAATTGTGTTTGATATTTGTGCCGCTGCACAGCTGCAATAGTGCCACATTTGCGTTTTTCATTCCCGGGTCTCCTTTAACTGACGCAAAACTTCATCTACCTTCGGCTCTTCTAAACTACCGCTCAGGTGATACCGTATCACCGAAATTTTACTCCAGAGCGGGCCGAGCACCTTACTGGCCACAAAGACAGCCGCTCCGGCTATCGGGTTCACAACAAAGGCTGTCGCCACCCCGACCGTCGCAGAGAGTTCCGGTGTGACAACCACCGACATATCAATACGACGCTCCACAAGATAAATTGAACCGCTAAAGCTGATATCCGCCATTAATCCGTCCACGCGGGTATCCGTAGTCTTTAAAATACCATCTTTTATCACGCCTTTACCGCGTATGCTGTCAAAAACGAAATCATTACTGAAGGTATCCGTGAAATCGAGCTGCAACTTGCGCAATAATGCATCAAAACTGACCAGCCGCAGCAGTTTACCGGCATTACCGCCGCCCATCCGCTCAATCGCCCCTTTGCCGAGCGAAGTGCTGACAATCCCGTTCAGTGTTGCCACATCTGGCGACCAGGGAACATCCCGCCAGCTCAGATCAAAATCTGCAGTAAACGGTGAACCGGTGATAGGCACCAGTACCCCGAAATACGCGGCCATATTATCAAAGACCGGCCCCTTAAACTGACCTTTAAAATGCGACAGAGGGGAACGGCCGGCATCCCAGCGGCCGCTGAGTGTCAGTTCACTGGCACTGTTTTTGACCGTTGCCGCATCCAGCACCAGCGTGTTATTTTCCGGCCAGACTTTTGCGTTCACCGTACCGATATTCAGGCCGCCCACCCAGCAGGCTTCACAGCGCAGAGTGACAGCAGGCCAGCTGCTGACCCGGTAATCAGTTTTGGTGGTTTCATTACGCTGCGATTCCGGCAGGGCATTCTGAATAGACTCCGGATTATAGTAGAGATAATCAATACTCGCCTGCCACGGTCCCGAGGACGGGATACGGATATCACCGCGCAGCTCCTGTCCGTCTGCACTGAGCAGCCAGCCGTTTTCCTGCGGATGGATACGCAGCTTCACCTGATTCCAGCGCTGCCCCGCAAAATCCGCATACGGCACGGAGAGATCAATATTCCCCGGCAGTTTCAGTGAGGCCGGCTGCTGATGGCTCTGCCCCGCCACTGCCAGAGCGCCGACCCACTCTTCGCCGCTGACCGGCGGCAGTGCGATACTGATAACATCCGGTGTGATTTTTTCCGGCACTTTTGTGCCCGGACGGATTGTTGCGCCGTTGAGTGTCAGAATATCGCCAAGACGCCAGTCCGTCAGGAAACTGAACGATTTGCCGAGAGTTCCGCCCGCTTTCAGGGTGTGTTCTGTCCCGGCAGCATGCACATTCAGTGTGCCGCTTTCCGCAGCCCAGCGCCGGACTGCCGGTAAAGTGCTGCTGGTCAGTTTTCCGGTCTGACCGTCCAGATCAACGGTGTAACTCATCTCCCCTTTTTGCGGCAGGGTAATTTTCACATTCCCCGTCCACGGGAACGAGCCGGTTACATGCTGTTTGACCACGGCCGGTACACCGTCGATACCTTTCATCTGCCAGTTACCATCCAGATCGATATTCACGGCAAAATCTGACGGATTCTCTTTGGTGGTAAAGCGGATATTCAGCGGCTGTCCGAACCAGGAAGCCGTGATACGGTCGCTTTCCAGGTCGCCGTTATCAAACCGGAACTGTCCGCTGACATTTTTGAGTGTGCTGCCGATCGGTACCACATCAATATCATTATTTTTCAGATTAACGTGACCGGTTGCCCGCACCATCTCATCAAAATTAAGCGGGATTTCCAGTTTAAGATCACCGTTAACCTTACCGCCGATTTTCAGTTGCTCCAGGGTATTCCCGATAGAGCTTTTCATCGGCGTCTGATCAAAATACTTACCCAGTGATTCACCGTTGCCTTCAATGTCAGACTGAATATACAGACGCTCAACCGTAAAATCCGGGATATCTGCTTTCAGATTGCGGGCGGTGGCTTCCCCCAGTTTTGCCTGCTCCGCGCTGATCCACAGTCCCTGATTATGGAAATTCAGATCGGCATTCATGCCCATCAGGGCAGGCCATTCCGGATCATATTTAAAGGTGGCATCACGCAGCGGCACCCAAATCTGAAATTGTCCTTCGTTTTTGCGGAACGGGAAATCGGCCGGGTTGCCCTGAAATATCACCGTGGCATTTTCTGCCTGTCCGGCAATCAGTGCCTGTGTGAGATATTCACTCAGGAACTCCCCCATCAGCGGAACCGGGAAATAGCGCCAGGCTTCTCCGGCATCGGTCAGCGTCACACCGCCGAGTATCCCGAGTGACGGCGGCCTGTCTTTATCATGCTGATAACGGAAATTACCGTTCACCCGCAGCGCACCGGATTTCAGATCTAAATTATCACTCCAGAGATTCAGATTGCCGTCTGTATTCGTCCACTGAATCTGTCCGCGGCTTTCTGCCACCGCCAGCGGTGCGGTAAACATCGGACGGTAGTCCAGCACACTGTCATCGAGGGCAAAACGCAGAATGCCGCGCGCCTGCCCGCCCCGTAATACACCGCTGAAACGGGATACCGACGGTAATTCGTCCAGCGCTTTCCAGCTGACATCCTGCCAGGAAATATCCAGTTCAAGGTTTTCCGGCGCTGCCGGAGTGATATCGAGGGCAAAATCACGGATAAGACCTGACGGGTCGCGCTGCTGCCAGGCTTTGACAATATCATTGGTGAGGAAAGAGAAGGTCGGCACAATGCTGCTCAGGCGCGCCAGTTCAATATCATTTGCCCGGACACGCAGATGAGTATTCCCGCCGTATTTGGCCGACGGCGGGATATAAAGCAGTGACAGGCTGCCTTCCGGCCACTGCTGACCGTCAGTTTTCAGGTTGAACAGATCCGGAATATTAAACAGCCATCCTTCCCCCTGACGGCGCATCTGTACCATCAGATCCTGAACTTCCAGTGTGTGTTTCTCTTTACCGGTCAGCCAGTCCGCCTCACCGGAGTTCAGCCTGACCAGACCGCGGGTTATCGCGCCCTTTTCCACCGTCATCCATCCGTCCAGGCTGAAACCGGCTTTATTCAGTCCGGTATTATCACGCAGCCAGCGGCTGAACCACGGGGTCATATCAATCTCATCAGCCTGGAGATAGACCGTTCCCTCATCCAGCAGGCCATTGACATCGCGCAGATCCAGCCGCACCTGTAACCAGCCGCGCGGGTTATTCACCGAGGAGAGACTGATTTCCCCCTGGGCACGGTGGCGCTTGCTCTGATTGAGCCATGACAGACGGGAAACCAGTAAGGTGGCGGGATCACCGGACGGTGTGAGAAAACGGATTTCGCTGTCGCGCAGATCAAAATTGTCAAAACGCTCCAGCCAGAGCCCGGACAGGGCATCATCTGTTTCAATACTGCTGCCGTCGCTGCTCAGCGGCTGTTTGTAATCCAGCTTCATGTGCCAGAAAGTCAGATCACGGAAACTGACCTGAAAACGGAATAATGTCCGCCAGATATCGAGGGAGAGGTCGATTTTTTCGGCTGAGATATCCGCATCCGGGGCGGTAACACTCAGGTCGCGGAGTGTCAGCGCCGGACCGAATCCCTGCCAGCGGCCGCTGATTTCACCAATTCTGACCGTGGCACCGGTCAGCTGCGAGAGTTTTTGTTCGATCTGAGGACGGTACTCATTTATCTGAGGCAACAGGTAGCGCAAACCGCCGAGCACCAGTGCCGCAGCAATTACGATTACAATCACACATGTCAGTAAAATCCCGGGCAGTCGCCTCACCGGCTCTCCTTCTCCTGCAGCTGTCAAGGCTGGCGGAACCGTATATCCGTTTATATACGGCAGTGTACCGCCAATGAATTACATCATTACGACATCAAAATGTTCCTGACTGTAGAGCGGTTCAGCGCGGACCTGAACCTGTTTGCCGACAAAAATCTCCACCTCTGCCAGTGCATGGGACTCATCCCCCTGCAATGCCTCGGTCACCGCCGGTGACGCATAGACCAGGAAGCGATCAACATCCAGCAGGCGGTGCACGCGGACAATCTCGCGCAGGATCTCATAGCAGACCGTTTCCACGGAGCGGACACTGCCGCGCCCCTGACAGGTCGGGCATTTCTCGCACAACACATGCTCCAGGCTCTCCCGCGTGCGTTTGCGGGTCATCTCCACCAGCCCGAGCTGTGAAAAACCGTTAATCGTGGTCTTCACGCGATCTTTCGCCAGCGCCAGTTCCAGGGAGCTCAGCACCCGGCGGCGGTGATCTTCATCGGTCATATCAATGAAATCAATGATGATGATACCACCGAGGTTGCGCAGACGTAACTGCCGTGCAATAGCCTGAGTCGCTTCGATATTGGTATTGAAAATGGTTTCTTCCAGATTACGGTGTCCGACAAACGCCCCGGTGTTGATGTCGATGGTGGTCATCGCTTCGGTCTGGTCGATAATCAGATAGCCGCCTGATTTCATTTCGACCTTGCGCTCCATCGCCCGCTGGATTTCATTTTCAGTATCGTAGAGATCAAAAATCGGCTGACTGCCCTGGTACAGTTCCAGTTTGGCGGTCATTTCCGGGATGTAATCATCCACAAATTCCTGTAACTCTTTAAAGCTCAGGCGGGAGTCAATCCGGATGCGGTCAAGTGACTCACCGGCAAAATCCCGCAGAATGCGGTGCGCGAGTGCCAGTTCGCCGTAGATTTTGGTGCGGGTGGTATTACGCTTTTTACGCTGGATAACCTTGGTCCACAACCGGCGCAAAAACGCAGCATCCGATGTCAGTTCCTCTTCCCCGACGCCTTCCGCCGCCGTGCGGATAATAAAACCGCCATCCTCATCACAATAACCCGCCACCAGATTTTTCAGGCGTTCACGCTCTTCTTCACTCTCAATACGCTGGGAAACCCCTACATGAGATGCGCCCGGCATAAACACCAGATAGCGGGAAGGCAGTGTGATATCCGTGGTCAGCCGCGCACCTTTGGTACCCAGCGGATCTTTGACCACCTGCACAATAATATCCTGCCCCTGATGTACCAGTTCCGAAATATCCCGGGTGCGGAATTTCTCTTTTTCATCCCCGGAGATACATTCTGTATGCGGAATGATATCCGAGGCATGCAGAAAGGCTGCTTTATCCAGGCCAATATCGATAAAGGCCGCCTGCATACCGGGCAGTACCCGGCTCACACGCCCTTTATAGATATTGCCGACGATACCGCGTTTAGCCTCGCGCTCAATATGAATTTCCTGAAGTATCCCGCCAGTAATATAAGCCACGCGTGTTTCAGACGGAGTCACGTTGACTAAAAGCTCGGCTGTCATGGTATTTCTTTCCCATCAATGTGTGCCGGTACAACCCCGCTCAGGGTATCCGTGTACCGTTTGATTAATTCTTCTGTCTCCACTAACGGTAATCCCACCACAGCATGATAGCTACCGTTAATTTTGCGGACATAACGCCCGCCAAAGCCCTGGATGCCGTACGCACCGGCTTTGTCCATCGGCTCACCTGTCTGAATATACTCGTTTATTTCGTCGTCCGATAACCGGCGGAATGTCACATCCGTCACAATCAGTGTACTGAGTGTCTGTAAACGGTCAGAAACCGCGACAGCCGTCATCACCTGGTGCGTGGAACCGGACAATGCGCTGAGCATAGCAAAAGCATGCGCCGCGTCCCGGGGCTTTTCCAGGATATCCCCGCCGAGCACCACAATGGTATCAGAGCCGATAACCGGCCGGTCTTCCGCTGCCAGCGCCACCCCGGCCTGTGCTTTCTCCCGTGCCAGACGCACCACATAATCCGCGGCGGGTTCATCATCACGGCGGATTTCATCGATACAGGGGGAGAGTGTTTCACACTGAACATTCAGCAGCCGGATAAGTTCCCGGCGGCGGGGAGAGGTTGAAGCAAGGTAAATCGGCAGCATTCAGACGTCCTGACGTTTTGTTAACGTATCACGCCGCCGTCCCCTGACTAATGAACAGAAAAATGGCGGCGGGTCTTACGCAGTAATAAGAAAATCCATGGCCATAAGATACCATTGACCAGACTGTTCCAGAAGACTTCCGGATGAAACACAATATCGGACAATAAAAATTCTGACCAGAAAACAAAGAACTGCATCAGCGCTGACAACACAATGATAACCAGCGACTGCTGCCAGAGCGCCATATTGCGCAGCAGCTGATGCCTGAATGATACCAGATACGTGACAATAGAGAGGCTCAGGGCATGCACGCCGAGCGTGGAGCCTTCAATCAAATCAATGATCATGCCGAGGAAGAAAGCTGAACCGACACTGACCCGGTGCGGCAGCGCCATCACCCAGTAGATCAGGAACAGCATCGCCCATGACGGCCGGTAAAACTGAAGCTGCTCCGGCCAGGGCATGATTTGCAGTACCAGTGCTATCAGAAAAGAGAGCCAGACAATAATCCGGTTTTGTCCCCGGTAGGTATTCATTGCTGCGGCCTCATCCTCAGCGGCCGGGCCGGTGCGGTTTCAGCAGCCGGTTCCTGCGCACCCGGCGCGGCGACCGGGTTGTTTGCCGGTTTTGGTTGTGCCGGTTTTGGCTGTGCCGGGGCAGATGGCTGTGCCGGGGCAACAGGCGGAACAGCGGCAGGATCGGTTTCCGGTGCCGGAACGGACGGGATCACCTGAGGCATAACCTGCATGATGCGTTCATTCGCTGCACGGTACACTTCAGACGGGCCGGAAGGATCACGCGGATTACTGTCTCCGCCCCATAATAAGAGCAGATAACGCAGACGCTGAAGATCTGCCGTCGGTTTGGCACTGATAATGGTATAAGCGCGCTGACTGTCCACTTTCACCGCAGACACGATCCCGACAGGGTAACCTTCCGGGAAGCGGCCGCCGAGGCCGGATGTGACCAGCACATCTCCCACGCGGATATCAATATTATTCGGCAGAGGTTCAAGCTGTAAATCGTCAGTACATCCGGTACCGGATGCAATGACACGAATATCGTTACGCAGCACCTGAATCGGCAGTGCGTGGCTGGTATCACAGATCAGCAAAACACGGCTGGTTAACTGGGACACGGCAACCACCTGTCCCACCACGCCTTTATCGCTGATCACAGGCTGGCCGTCATACACGTTGTCACGGCTGCCTTTGTCGATAACGACCTGGTCACGATACGGGGTGTTGGCCCCCGCCATTACCTGCGTGACCATCATGTGCTCATCCTGACGCAACGGCGAACCGAGCAGTTCACGCAGCCGGGAATTTTCCTGCTTGAACTGTTCAAGCAGCTGATTCTGACTGTTTTTTACCAGCAGCTCCTGCCGCAGAGCGCGGTTTTCAAATTCCAGCTGTTCACGGGTCGCGAAGTTATCAGAAATACCGTCCAGTAACTGGCGCGGACCGTTGGCTAAAAAATAGAACGGGCTGACCGCCGTATCCAGATAGTTACGGATTTTGGTAAAAGCATCAACACGGTTATCAACCACAATCAGTCCGATGGCAAAAATAACCGCAATAATAATGCGAATCTGAAGGGAAGGTCCCCGGCTAAAAATCGGCTTCATAAGATGCGATATCAGGCACTACAGTAATTCCGTCCGGGAAGACAGAGTGTGAATCCGGCGGACAGGGGGAGCGGACTCCCCCGGCCTGCAGTATTGAACGGACGGGAGTCCGCTTATTCTTCACTGAGAAGATCGCTGCCGTGCATATCGATCATCTCAAGAGCTTTGCCGCCGCCGCGGGCGACACACGTCAGCGGATCTTCCGCAACGATCACCGGAATACCGGTTTCTTCCATCAGCAGGCGATCCAGGTTACGCAGCAGTGCGCCGCCACCGGTCAGTACCATTCCGCGTTCGGAGATATCAGATGCCAGCTCCGGCGGGCACTGCTCCAGCGCCAGCATCACTGCACTGACAATACCGGTCAGCGGTTCCTGGAGGGCTTCCAGAATTTCGTTGGAGTTCAGGGTGAAACCGCGCGGAACCCCTTCAGCCAGGTTACGGCCGCGGACTTCAATCTCAAGCACTTCGTCTGTCGGATAAGCCGAACCGATCTCGTGTTTGATGCGTTCTGCGGTTGCTTCACCAATCAGTGAGCCATAGTTACGGCGCACATAGTTAATGATAGCTTCGTCGAAACGGTCGCCACCGATACGGACAGAGGAAGAATAAACCACGCCGTTCAGGGAGATAACGGCCACTTCAGTGGTACCGCCGCCGATATCCACCACCATGGAACCGGTCGCTTCTGATACCGGTAAACCGGCACCGATAGCCGCTGAAACCGGCTCTTCGATCAGATAAACTTCACGTGCACCGGCGCTGAGCGCAGATTCACGGATGGCACGGCGTTCAACCTGGGTTGCTCCCACCGGCACACACACCAGAACACGCGGGCTCGGGCGCATAAAACTGTTACTGTGAACCTGTTTGATAAAATGCTGGAGCATTTTTTCGGTCACAAAAAAGTCGGCGATAACACCGTCTTTCATCGGACGGATTGCTGCGATATTGCCGGGGGTACGACCCAGCATACGTTTGGCCTCATGACCAACAGCAGCAACACTTTTGGTTGAACCCGGACGATCCTGGCGGATAGCCACGACAGACGGTTCATCCAGAACAATGCCTTGTCCTTTGACATAAATAAGGGTATTGGCTGTACCCAGGTCAATCGACAAGTCGTTGGAAAACATGCCACGAATTTTTTTAAACATACAAAAGGATAATCCTGCAAGCCGGGGACGGGAAAACCCGTCTACTTTACCAACCACGTTTCTTTGCGACAAGCCACAGATTGCACCTTGCCAACAGCGTGTCCACATCACATCAGGGAGCGGTCTATTCTAGATAATTTTTATATACTGCGCAGTATAAAGCTGCATAAAAACGCAGACTTTTTCACATAATTGATGAATTACGCACAGGCAGATTAAAATTAATGTAAAAAATCCGGCTGTTGCCCGTATTTTTTCATTAATCTCCGCAAACGTCCGGATAGTTGACCTGTAACTATGCATCAAGTTCAACCGGATTCTATATAATATACGCAATCTTACAATCAGCCTGACGCCCGTTATCTCTATCCTCGCATTAAAACAATCTGCTTAATCACCGATAAGACGGTAAAAATACCGGGTTATTCACCGGATTATGATGAATCAGCAGCATCCTTTACTCAGAATAGTCTCAAAATTGCCACAGATATAAATATTTGTTAACCCGATACAGATACGCTATACCGCGTCCTGCCTGTATTGATCGCCGGAATAGTGACGGGACTTGTCAATCAGACAGTACAGAGGCACTATAACGCTCCGCAGTAACCGGTAAATACATACTGCGGCCCGGTATCTGTTGTGTACTTTACGTAAAATCCGCTCCCTGAGCGGCGGTTATGTGAGCAAACCGGCAGAAACACACCCCGGCATTCCGGCGTACCTGTTAAAAGACGTGCCGGCAGACTACTATCAGCTAACGGATAACATTTGCGGGGAATATCCGGCAAATTATTCCGGTAATACAGATGATGAACTGGTCTGCCTTGTCGCGGTTCTGTCCTGTTCAGACCAGTATTTTGCTGCGAACTGCGATGAAATGTTTATAATGTCGCCCTTCTCCTGTAAAAATTAATATCGCCGGTGGTGAGAAAAAGGTGACAACGCATTAACATCGCGTTATCTTGTGCGTTTACGTTAGATTGCAGGAGATAGCAGCAGGATGACCGAAAGTTATCATATATTGTTACTGAACGGCCCGAACCTTAACCTGCTGGGCACGCGGGAACCCGATAAATACGGGACGCTCACTCTCGCGGATATCGTGACAACGCTGACCCGCGATGCCGGTCAGTGCGGTGTAACACTGAGCCATCTGCAATCCAACGCCGAGCACGAACTTATCGACAGAATCCATGCTGCACGGGGCAACACCGATTTTATTCTGATAAACCCGGCCGCATTCACTCACACCAGTGTGGCTCTGCGTGATGCCCTGCTGGCCGTCAGCATCCCGTTTATCGAGATCCATCTGTCGAATGTACACGCACGGGAGCCGTTCCGTCATCACTCTTATCTCTCTGATATCGCCACCGGCGTTATCTGCGGGCTGGGTGCGGAAGGCTACCGTTATGCTTTACAGGCAGCGGTTCACCGTCTGTCACAATCAACTCAACACTAAATAAACTCAACACTAAGAGTACGGAATCATCTCATGGATATTCGTAAAATAAAAAAACTGATCGAGCTGGTCGAAGAGTCCGGTATTTCTGAGCTGGAAATTTCTGAAGGCGAAGAGTCAGTGCGCATCAGCCGCGCCTTACCGGTACAGACTTTCGCTGCACCTCAGCAATTTATGCCGCAGGCACAGCAACCCGCTTTAGCAAACGCCGTTGCGCCATCTGCAGGCCTGGTTGATCCCGTACCGGAAAAAGAAATTGCCGGTCATGTTGTCCGCTCTCCGATGGTCGGTACGTTCTACCGTTCACCAAGCCCGGATGCGAAAGCCTTTATTGAAGTCGGTAAACAGGTCAATGTCGGCGACACCCTGTGCATCGTCGAAGCCATGAAAATGATGAACCAGATCGAAGCTGATAAAGCCGGTGTGGTTAAAGCAATTCTGTTAAAAGACGGCGATGCTGTCGAATTTGACGAGCCACTGGTCGTCATCGAATAACGGGGCGAATCATGCTGGAAAAAATCCTTATTGCCAACCGGGGTGAAATTGCACTGCGGATTCTGCGGGCCTGTAAAGAGCTCGGAATCAAAGCGGTTGCTGTTCACTCTTCCGCGGATCGTGATTTAAAACACGTTCTGCTGGCTGACGAGACCATCTGTATCGGTCCGGCAGCCTCTGCGAAAAGTTATCTGAATATCCCTGCCATTATCTCTGCTGCTGAAATTTCCGGCGCACAGGCAATCCATCCGGGATACGGATTCTTATCTGAAAACGCTGATTTTGCCGAGCAGGTTGAACGCTCCGGCTTCACATTTATCGGCCCGAAAGCAGACACTATCCGCCTGATGGGCGATAAAGTTTCTGCTATCCGTGCGATGAAAGAAACCGGCGTTCCGTGTGTACCGGGTTCTGACGGCCCACTCAGCGACGATATGCCGCTGAACCACACTATCGCCAAACGTATCGGTTTCCCGGTCATCATCAAAGCCTCCGGCGGCGGCGGCGGACGCGGTATGCGTGTTGTCCGCAATGATGAAGATCTGGAAGAAGCGATTGCAATGACCAAAGCTGAAGCCAAAGCGGCTTTCAACAACGACATGGTTTACATGGAGAAATTCCTTGAAAACCCGCGTCACGTTGAAATCCAGGTGATGGCGGATGGTCAGGGCCATGCTGTTTATCTGGCAGAACGTGACTGCTCCATGCAGCGCCGTCACCAGAAAGTGGTGGAAGAAGCCCCGGCACCGGGTATCACCCCGGCGCTGCGCAAAAGCATCGGCGAGCGTTGTGCCAAAGCCTGTATCGATATCGGCTACCGTGGTGCCGGTACATTTGAATTCCTGTTTGAAAACGGCGAGTTTTATTTCATCGAAATGAACACCCGTATTCAGGTAGAGCACCCGGTCACTGAAATGATCACCGGTGTTGACCTGATCAAAGAGCAGCTGCGTGTCGCATCCGGCCTGCCGCTCTCTGTAAAACAGGAAGATATCAAAGTAAAAGGTCATGCGATCGAATGCCGTATCAACGCCGAAGATCCGCACACCTTCTTACCGAGCCCGGGCAAAATTACCCGTTTCCACTCTCCGGGGGGTTTCGGTGTCCGCTGGGAATCTCATATTTACGCCGGTTATACTGTTCCGCCGTATTATGATTCCATGATCGGTAAGCTCATCACGTATGGTGAAACCCGCGAAATTGCTATTGCCCGTATGAAAAATGCGCTGGCGGAACTGATTATCGACGGTATCAAAACCAATATCGAGCTGCACCAGCTGATTATGAATGATGAGAACTTCTGCAAAGGCGGCACCAACATCCATTATCTGGAGAAGAAACTCGGCCTGCACGAGGTCTGATTTTCTGTCGCTTTTCTTTCTCAGGCCCCTGTCATACAGGGGCTTTTTTATAGCGAGTTTTTTATAAAGAGTATGCTATGCCCTGGATCCAAATACGCTTAAATTCCACCGGTGCTGATGCCGAAGCTATCGGTGATGAACTGACTGAAACCGGTGCCGTCTCCGTCACCTTTCAGGACAGCCACGACACCCCGATTTTTGAACCGCTGCCGGGGGAAACCCGCCTGTGGGGTGATACCGACGTTATCGGCCTGTATGACGCCGAAACGGATATGAAGGTGGTTGTTGCGCAATTACAGCAGCACCCGCTGCTGGGTGAAAACTTTATCCATAAGATCGAACAGATCGAAGACAAAGACTGGGAACGTGAATGGATGGATAACTTCCACCCGATGCGTTTCGGTCAGCGCCTGTGGATCTGCCCGAGCTGGCGTGAGATCCCCGACCCGGATGCGGTCAATGTGATGCTCGATCCCGGTCTTGCATTCGGTACCGGTACTCACCCGACGACGTCCCTGTGCCTGGAATGGCTCGACGGCCTCGATCTGAACGGCAAAACGGTGATCGATTTCGGCTGCGGTTCCGGTATCCTGGCAATCGCCGCCCTGAAACTGGGTGCAAAAGAAGCTATCGGTATCGATATTGACCCGCAGGCGATTCAGGCCAGCAGGGACAACGCTGAGCGCAACGGCGTATCAGACAGGCTGACCCTTTATCTCTCTGATAAAAAGCCGCAGACGCTCTCTGCGGACGTTGTGGTGGCAAATATTCTGGCCGGTCCGCTGCGTGAACTGGCACCGGTGATCGGTGCACTGCCGCAGGCAGGCGGATTACTCGGATTATCCGGTGTGCTCGCAACCCAGGCAGAGGGTGTGGCAGATGCTTACCGTGACGTCTTTGAGATTGATGAGATTGCCGAAAAAGAAGAATGGTGCCGGATCACCGCAACAAAACGCGGCTGATATTCTTACTTTTTGGTATATAAATCGTGCGTTTGCGTGATTCAGTGAATATATTTTAAGCAGTTTCACGCAAACGCATTTTATTCTGAAAATTAAATCAGAAAACCGCACAGTATGCTATTTTACGCTAACTTATTGTTACAAAACATTAATTAATAAAATCCGAAAAAAGCAATAAAAAAAATTTCGCCTGAAAGGTCGATTTGCTCAAAGTTTGTCCTTTCATATCTTTGAAAAAATGCGTAATATACGCGCCCTTGCAGTCACAGTATGGCCACACTTCTTCGTCTATGCGTATCGGACAATACCAGTTGAAAAACCGCCTTATCGCGGCCCCTATGGCAGGCATCACCGATCGGCCTTTCCGGTCGTTGTGTTATGAAATGGGTGCGGGTATGGCCGTCTCAGAGATGCTCTCTTCCAATCCGCAGGTCTGGAAGACGGACAAATCGAGATTACGCATGGTACACAGTGATGAGCCAGGTATCCGTTCTGTGCAGATAGCCGGTAATGATCCCGGTGAAATGGCGGCCGCGGCAAAGATTAATGTTGCCGGTGGTGCGCAGGTCATCGATATTAATATGGGGTGTCCTGCCAAAAAAGTGAACCGTAAGCTGGCAGGCTCCGCCCTGCTGCGTTATCCGGCGCTGGTGGAAGAGATTCTGAAAGCCGTGGTTAATGCAGTGGACGTGCCCGTCACACTGAAAATTCGCACCGGCTGGTCACCGGAAGAACGGAACTGTGTCACGATTGCCCAATTGGCCGAGCGTTGCGGTATTCAGGCTCTTACAATTCATGGCAGGACCCGTGCCTGTCTGTTTAATGGTGAAGCCGAATACGACAACATCCGGACAGTTAAGCAGACTGTTGCCATCCCGGTTATTGCCAATGGCGACATTACTGACCCGCTTAAAGCCAGGGCAGTACTGGACTACACCGGCGCAGACGCGCTGATGATCGGTCGTGCTGCCCAGGGAAGACCCTGGATCTTCCGGGAAATCCAGCACTATCTGGACACAGGTAAACTGTTGCCGCCGCTGCCCGGTGCAGAGGTACAACGCATAATGTGCGAGCATGTGCGGGAATTGCATGACTTTTATGGTCAAGGCAAGGGAGCCCGCATAGCCCGCAAGCATGTTTCCTGGTACATGCAGGAACATGCGCCTGATGTTCAGTTTCGGCGCTCATTCAACGCCATTGAGGATGCCGGCGAACAGCTGGAGGCGTTGGAAGCATATTTTGAAAATTTTTTGCGTAAATAAAGAAAAGAGCTGACAGAACTATGTTCGAACAACGCGTAAATTCTGACGTACTAACCGTCGCTACTGTAAATTCACAAGATCAGGTAACACAGAAACCGTTACGTGATTCAGTTAAGCAGGCACTGAAGAACTATTTTGCTCAATTAAACGGTCAGGATGTTAATGAACTGTATGAGCTGGTACTGGCTGAAGTTGAACAGCCACTGTTGGACATGGTTATGCAATACACCCGTGGTAACCAAACCCGCGCTGCCCTGATGATGGGTATCAACCGCGGTACACTGCGTAAAAAACTGAAAAAATACGGCATGAACTAAGTAGTACCGTACAATGCATTGAACCGAAAAGCTCTTTCAGGATGACTGAAAGGGCTTTTTTGTTAATATCAGCACCCCGTCAGCCGGCCGTTTTTATCATTCATTTCATTATCGGTTTATACAGATTAATCTGTAATACACCGCAAAAATACCAACACTCTGTATTTAAAAGATTTTTGATATTATTATCCATCCGGATATAACGTAAAAATAATAGCAACATTTTTATTCAAAGAAATATTTTCTTATTTCTGAACACGTTATTAACTGAATTTTTTCAGATTAAAACGAGATATCAGATACTTACTTATTTATTCCGTACCCTATTTGTCTGTTTAATATTATCAGGGTATAACAGAATATAGCCCCGGTGAATAAAAAACAGGATGTCATATGACAGTATGGATCACTACCGCAGATTGCCCTGCTGTATGCTACAACCAAAACAGCGGCCTGATAGCCAACAGAGATATGTCTTTTTTCGCTTCGCAGGCCGGTGTTTCTCCGCTTTATTATACGTTTGATAATACAGATAATACGTCTGACATTATCACACGGGAAAAAATAAACACGTTGTGTGCTCCCGTTTCTGCCGGAGACATCGTTATTGTTCAATATCCCACCTGGGTAAACCGCGATTTTGAGCACTTATTTATTACTGAATTGCTGGCGATGCCAGGTGTAAAAGTTGCGCTGGTTCTCTGGGATGTTTTAATCTGGCTGTTGGATGACCGGGACCGGGATTTTACACACGACGAAGAGTTTTTGCTGATGAACCGGTGTGATCTTATTTTTTCTCCGAATGAAAAAATGTCTGCACGGCTGAGAGAAGACGGCGGTGTAAAAACACCGCTTATCAGCCTGGGACTGTGGGATTATCAGATTGAAGGAACAATAAATCCGGATAAAGAATACCGCAGGGAAGTGACTTTTATCGGTAATTTATGTAAAACAGATTTCTCATCTTATGACGGAAAAACGATTATCACACTTATCGGTGATCCGGAAGGGCTGACAGAAACAGAAAAGGCAAAAGAAAACCTGAATGCACCAGGTTCATATGATAATAATCTGCTGCCCGGAATACTGAATGGCGGGTTTGGTCTGATGTCTTATCAGAATAAAAATAATGTGGCCGAAAAAAGATTCTTCAATGGCGCGGAACGCTATGGTCATTATAACAATCCGCTGAAATTATCACTTTATCTGGCGGCCGGTATTACGGTTATTGTGGATAGCCATTCACCTCATGCAGAACGGATAAAAAGCGATAATCCGGGATTAATTATTGATGATATTAACGACATCGATGAACTGCTGGATAATCTGACTGAACAGGACTACAGCGAAATGGTGAAAAACGTCGGTCATTACGCTGCGAAACTGAGAGCGGGATTTTTTACAAAAACAGCATTGGCAAAAGGTATTAAATATCTCACTGATACGCATTGATTTACCGTGTCCGGTTCCGCCGCCGGACATCATTAAAAAGCAATAACCGGAGTGTTCTGTTTTATTTCCTCTTCCATGATAGCTGCGGATATTTCGCCGGACAGCGAAGCATTGATTTTTCTGTCCGCTAATATCTCCGCCACAACCGCCCGGATTATCAGGAAAACGAAATGGACACACTGCAACAGGTATTATACCGGTCATTACAGACCGTTCAGACAGACAATTCCCCGTCACTGACGCAAAGCGGACAATTACTGAACTTTGCGCCGTCACACATTCCGCAATTGCAGGCAGACCTGCAATATCTGTACGGAAAGGCGCTGCCGCGTTTTCCTGATCCGCAGGATATCAGCCTTAAGCTGACAATATTGCAGCGCCTGCACCGGCAAATCCCTGCACAAAACGGTATTTTATGGCAGCATTTCCGGGAGAATGCGGCGCCCGCAGATGACGGGCTGCTGACAGATGAGGTGCTCCGCTGGCTCTTCACCCGTATCTCTGCCACCAGCCATACCTGAACAAAAAACGCCTTTTCTGAGCAACAGCAAAGGCGTTACAGACACGGTGTAAATTATTCCCGGGTTCCCGTCTCTACTGCTTTTCATCGAACCAGGGCTGCTGAAATAAGCGGACTATCAATGCAAGGTTTTCCTGCCCGACAGCGGCCGCAACTTCATCACACAATCCGGTTTTGATCGCTTCATAAGCGTCGTAGCATTGTTGTCCGAGCGGCGTCATTTTTACACCCTTGAGTTTTTTGCTGCCCTGAAGATCAAAAATGGTGATCAGCCCTTTCTCTTCCATCTGCCGGATGAATTTATGAATCGCCTGGCGGGAGATGGTCACCGTGGCGGAAATATCCGCCACGGATACCGGCTGGTCATACACCCTCGATAAAATGTACCACTCCGAATTACTCATGTGAATTTCGCTCCGGACATTCCAGAGTGCATCAATCCGCTCGCGGAGCAGCGTGTGCCGCTCACTGATAAGGTCAATAAAATCAAGGTCGTTCAATGCAATTTTCACGTGATCACCTCTTTCCTTTTTGTGCAGTATACCAAAAACACATCGTCAACTTAGTTGACCATTGTCGCAAAGTACGTTACTTTCCACATCGTCAACCTGGTTGATGAAATATAGGATAAGACTGTGACAAAAGAGGCAACAATACAGGTACGCCACCCGAAAATGATGCTGAGCGTACTGATGGCCGGGACATTTACCGGTCTGTTCGGGGAAACCGCATTAAATATGGCGCTCACCAATCTGATGAGCCAATTCTCTCTCTCCGCCGGTCAGGCGCAATGGCTGGTGACCGGTTATCTGCTGACACTGGCGGTATTTGTGCCGGTATCGGCCTTTCTGGTGCGCTGGTTTAATACCAGGGTGCTGATCCTCACGGCGCTGTGCGTTTCACTCGCCGGTTGCCTGATTGCCGCACTGTCACCCGGTTTTGTGGTGTTACTGCTCGGACGGGTTATCCAGGCTGTCGGTACCGGCGTGATATTGCCCGTGATGATGAGTGCGGCATTACTCATTTTCCCGGTCTATCAGCGCGGTATGGTGATGGGGATGGTGGGTATTGCGATCACGCTGGCACCCGCACTGGGGCCGACCATTTCCGGCTTTATTATCACCCTGTTCAGCTGGCATGCCATCTTCTGGCTCAGCGCGCTGGCCTACGCCGCGATTATTGTGTTCGCCCTGAAATCTATTGCGCCTATTGGTGAAATCACACGGCCGCGGATTGATATTACATCTCTCCTGCTCTCATCCGCCGGATTCAGCGGTCTCATCTACGGGCTGGCGATCCTGGCTGAACACAGCCTGAGCGATCCTGCCGTCTGGGGCTCTCTGCTGGCCGGGGTGATCTGTCTGGGTCTTTTCGCCCGACGCCAGACACACATGTCCATGCCGATGATCCACCCGGATGTTTTCCGTAATCCGCTGTTTATTATTGGTCTGCTCATGATGATCCTGAGCATGATGAGTGTGCTGTCTGCTGCGATTATCCTGCCGGTCTTCCTGAAAGATGTGCTGATGCTGAGTGCTGCAATGGCCGGGATTCTGCTGTTGCCGGGCAATATTATCAATGTGGTGTTCTCACCGCTGATCGGCTTTCTGTATAACCGGTTTGATTCGCGTCCGTTTGTGGTCTGCGGCTCCCTGTTTATGCTGATGAGTGCGGCGTTGTTTCTGTATTCTGTCGGTGAAAATGCGCCGGTATGGCAGATTGTCGCCGCCTTTATGCTCCTGTGCCTGGGTGTCACCTGTGTGATCATGCCCGCGCAGACTACCGCGATGAGCGCTCTGCCCGCCCGGCTGTATGCGGACGGCTCTGCGGTCTGGAATACTTTTTATCAGGTGGCGGGAGCGGTCGGCACAGCATCAGCCATTACCCTGATGTCTTTTTACCGCGATGCGGCATTGGCGCAACAGACAGCTACTGCTGCACTGGCTTCCGGTATCCACGCTGTGTTCTGGTTTATCCTTCTGCTCGGCCTGTTATCACTGGTTTTCGCCTTCTTCCTGAAAAAACCGCATCCGCACCATGATGCGACGTAATCACCTGAACTCATTCTGATGGCTGCTCCGGCAGCCTTTTTTCATTATTTATCGCTATTTATACCTGTTTATAACTGCCGTCATCAGCACACATACCATTCATGACGGTAATAATTATCATTCAATGAGATATTGATTTATGACTGCACATTACCGTACTTCCCTGTTCCGGCTCTCTCTCGCCGCTTTACTGGTTGCCGGCGTCTGCCATGCCGCTGAAGATGAAATCGTCGTCACCGCCGCGCCGCCTGCCGTCAGCCCGCTGAGCAGTAACGGCACTTACCGCGCCACACACAGCGACAGCGCCACCAAAACCGCCACACCGCTGAACAAAGTCCCGTCCTCTGTTTCGGTAGTCAGTGAAGAGGAAATCACCGCCCGCAATCCCGCCACGCTGAAACAGGCACTGGGATATACCCCCGGCGTGGTGACCGGTACGTCCGGCAGCTCGTCCGTTTTCGACAGTGTCATGATGCGCGGCTTCCATAATGTCAGCCAGAATATTTACCTTGATGGTCTGAAAGTTCAGGGGGATATGTATGCGGAGAGCCGGATGCTGCCGGAATTTATGCAGCGGATTGATGTACTGAAAGGCCCGGCGTCGGTGCTTTACGGACAATCCAACCCGGGCGGCGTCGTTACCATGACATCCAAACGCCCGCAGATGACCCCGCTGCGGGAAATCCGCTTACAGGGAGGGAATCACCATCTGTGGCAGACCGGGTTTGATCTCAGCGATGCCCTGAATGATGAGGAAACGCAGGCGTACCGCCTGACCGGAACACTGCATGATCAGCATCAGCAGCAACAGGGAGAGCGGGAACGGTATTACGCCTTACAGGGTTCTTATCTCTGGCAGCCGGACGAAGCAACATCCCTGCTGCTTACCGCTCAGGCCATGAATGCCCCGCGCAACGGCTATTACGGCTGGCTGCCGCGGGAGGGGACAGTTGACAGCGGTGCCACCGGGAAATTACCCGTTGGTTTTAATGAAGGTGAACCGGGCTATAACCGCTTTGAACGGCAGCAGCGGCTGATCGGCTGGCAGTTTGATCATACATTCAATGATAACTGGTCGCTGCATCAGGGATTGCGTTATCAGCACATCAGCACTAACTGGCGCACCATTTACGGCAGCGGATTATGCAGCAGCAATCCGGCGGCCTGTTACGGTGTATCACCGCAAAATCTCTCCTCTTCCCTTGCCCGCAGCCATATCCGTAATGACGAACGTCTGTCCGGCCTGGTGACCGACACCCATGTCATTCACAATACCGGCGGCCACGGCTGGCATAATACCCTGATGGCCGGTGTGGATTACTCACAGCTTCGCAACCGGATGACCAATGAGATGGGTGTTGCCGCACCGCTGGATCTGCGATCCCCGCAATACGGTAATCTGACCGTGTTACCGCTGGCAGACAGCGGCACGGTGAATAAAAATCATCAGACCGGGATTTATGCCCAGGATCAGTTTTTCCTGGATGACTGGACATTCACCCTCGGCGGCCGCTATGACGAAAATACCAGTAAATCCCGCAGCCACGATAACCTCAGCGGCACAGACAGCACGCATCACCAGACAGACAGGGAATTTACCTGGCGCGGTGGTGTGAACTATCAGTTGCCTTATGGTTTCTCCCCGTATTTCAGCTACAGTGAATCCTTTGAGCCGAGCACTGCGGCTACTGTCAGCGGAAAACCGCTGTCACCGTCACGCGGAAAACAATATGAGGCCGGACTAAAATACTTACCGGACAATGCTGCGCTGTCTGCCACACTCGCCGTGTATGAGCTGACCAAAGACAATAACCTGCACCGTGATCCGCTGAATCCGTTTTTCAGTGTTCAGGGCGGGAAAATCCGTTCGCGGGGGATTGAGCTGGAAACCAAAGCGGCACTGACCTACAACTGGAACCTGATTGCCGGCTATGCCTATACCGATACCCGTTTCCGTCAGCAGGAGGAGAATGCCAATCATCACCCCGCGATGGTACCGGTGCACACCGCTTCATTATGGACAGATTACACCTTTGACAGTACCCCGCTCAGCGGCCTGACTATCGGCGGCGGCGTGCGTTATAACGGTAAAACACAAGGGGATGATGCCAACAGCTTCACCGTTCCGGCTTATACCGTGGCGGATATGATGCTGAGCTATCGGCTTGATAACCTCCCTGCTCTTGAGGATGCGGAAATCGCGCTGAATATCAATAATCTGTTCGATAAACATTATGTTTCCGCCTGCTTTACCGATGCGGCATGCAGCTGGGGCAATGATCGTCAGATAACCACCACACTGACGCTTCACTGGTAACAGGCATAAAAAAGGGGATTCCGTATGACACCGGAATCCCCGAAAAGGCGGGATCACTAAGAGAGACCGCTGCCCGCCGCAGCGTACTGCGTATCAGGACTGTTTCATTGCCTGTACAAAAAATTCATCACTGTAAGCCTGTGCGAAATGGAAGGATGCCATCCGCTCAGCCAGACGGAAGAAGGCTTCCACTTCCTGTGCATTCAGGATTTTCCGGTCACGGATACGGGTTTCCAGCTCAGCCAGAGCGTTATGGGATAAGCGGGTCACCTCAGGAAGATCAAATCCGGTTAAGACACCGTTTTGTTTGCGGATCACACCATCGGCTAATACGGTATCGACATCACCGGCGTGCGTCATCTGTACCACGCTGCCTGCTGCATGCACCGGTGCCACAAAACCATCCCGGTGGCGGATAATAATGATGTCTGCTTTTTTCCCGGCCACCAGGGAGCCAATCTCGTTTTCCAGCCCCAGTACCTGTGCCGCACCAAGCGTTGCCCAGTGCAGGGCTTCACGGATTGTCGGGGTAATTTCAAACGGCATGGTATCGCGCTGGTGTACTTTCTCATTCGCCAGTGCCCGCTCGATTTGCAGTGCCATATTCATCTGAGTGAACAGGTCATCCGTTGTCACACCGATGAAATCCGTACCCAGCGCAAACGGAATACCAAACTCCGCACACGGCTGATAAGGCAGGAAACCCATCCCCATCTGCAACTCACTGGACGGCGTACTCGCCACATGACCGCCGCTTTTGGCGATCAGTTTCCAGTCTTCGCCGGTCAGCCCGTTACTGTGGGCGTGGATATGCCCCGGCAGTAATAAGCCGTGATCATCCAGTTCACGCAGGCCGCGCAGCAGAACCGAGGTTTTGGCGGCACCTGTATGGGAAGCGTGCTTCAGACCGAGTTTATCCGCCAGACGGATTTGTTTTGCCGATTCGGCAAACGGTACAGTACCGGGATCAGAAATCAGCATACCGGCAGACAGGCGATCCTGATCGCGGAACAGAGTTTCTGAAATCTCGCGGGCGCAATCACGCCGTTCATCCATGGACGCAAATCCGGCAGGTTTAAAATCATACACCTGCATACCGTAACCGTAGACACCGCGGATACCACTGGCTTTCATTGCCGCAACCGCATTAGCGGCATGTTCCGGTGAATTGACACAGTCATTCACCTCATAAACGGTGGTTGTACCGGCGTTCAGGGCGCTGATATTACCGTTCAGGACAGCGGCATACATATTATCTGCTGTCATCATTGCGCCGAATGCATGGAACGTATTGATAAGAAATGCCGGTAACGACTCTTCCGCTGAAACACCGCGGAACAGTGCCATCCAGTTATGGCGGTGAGCATCGATCATGCCGGGAGTAACAATAGCCCCTTGTGCATCAATGACCTGCGCATCGGTATGATGATCAAATGCCTGTATATCCGCGCTGATTGCGCTGATCCGGTTGCCCTCGATCAGTATCGCGCCGTTGATAATATCGCCGGTGGCCTCATCCATAGTGATGATTGTGCCGCCACGAATAATTTTTTTATTATTTTCCATTCTGGCCTCTCTGGTTGATTTTTAAAAGTGTACCGAACAGTACATTACAATCTGATTATAAAATCAACCTGTAAATCGGCAGCATAAAATGCATGTCATTTCCCGGGGCTGAAGTCCGTTAATTCTCTCCGGCGACATAAAAAAGAAAATAATTCTTATTTTTCAGCAAAATATCCCATGATTTCTGACAGAGAAAAAATGAGAAACTCATACGTTTTTTACTCATTTTTTATGTCTTCATCAAACAAAAAATCAGCACAAAACATCAATAACACACAAAATAAAGGTCTTAAGCACCGTAAAAATTACTGTCAAAGGACGAAAAAGTATAAAAAATTACAATAATTCTTTGTTATTTATATTGTTATTACCTAACGCTGATAAATAAATTTCATTTATTGATAAAGTTTTCCATATCATTTCCGATAACCAGTCATTTACTGAGTATCCGGGGGAATTATGTTTCTGCGCAGCATTAAAATCAGTACGAAACTTTTTATGGCTTTCAGCTTTTCTATTCTGCTGATGATTATCAGCGCCACACTGTCTGTTATCAGTCTGAACAAAGCCGATGACGGTATCCGCGATATCCTTGACAACGATTATCCCGTTACAGTCAAAGCAAACTTACTGATTGATTATTTTCATGATTTTGTCGGTATTCAACAGCTCCTTCTGCTGGACGACAAAAATCCGCAACTTCGTCAGATGGCCGCAGGTGCCTCTGAAACCAGCAAAAAAATCACCCTCATTCTGGATGAATTTAATGAAACGCTGACCGATGATGCGTCTCAGACTATCCTGAAAGAAATCAGCTCTGTCCGTCAGCAGTACCTCACCTCGCAGCGCCGCATGGTACAGTTTTCTCAAAATGGTGATGAAGCCGCTGCAATCAATGAGATGGTGAATACCACTTCCGGTATTCAGAGCGCTTACCGCGACAATGTGATGAAACTGATTGCCATTCAGGATGAGCATATGAAAGAAGCGGGACACGAGGTGGAAAGTAATTTTAAAACCAACCGTCTCCTGCTGATCACCCTGACTATCATCAGTGCTATCGTCAGTGCCGTACTGGCACGGATTATTGTGCTCAGTATTACCCGTCCGCTGGATAAAGCTGTCAGCATTGCCCGTGCCATTGCACAGGGTGATCTGACACAGAAGATAAATATCACGCATCATGATGAAACCGGGGTACTGCTTAATGCGCTGGCCGAAATGCAGGGACATTTGCAGGATATCGTGACAGAGATGAAAAACGGTGCGGTAAGCCTGTCTGCCACCGCAGAACAGATTGTCGCCGGTAACCAGAATCTGGCTGCCCGTACGGAAGAGCAGGCCGCATCTGTGGAAGAAACCGCCGCCTCAATGGAGCAGATCACCGCGACGGTGAAAAATACGGCGGCGAACACCCTCAAAGCAACCACGCTGTCGGCAGATACTGCCGGGGTGGTAAAACATAATGGCGACATGATGGAGCAGGTGACTGATAAGATCCGCACTATCAACACCACAGCCACCCGGATGTCAGATATTATCAATCTGATTGACTCAATCGCATTCCAGACTAACATTCTGGCACTGAATGCCGCCGTGGAAGCGGCCAGAGCAGGAGAGCACGGGCGCGGTTTTGCTGTGGTCGCCGGTGAAGTCCGTCTGCTGGCGCAGCGCAGTGCCGATTCTGCCAGTGAAATCCGCACACTGATTGAAAACTCTGCCGGTCAGACCCGCGAGGGATTACAGCTGGTGGAGGAAGCCGCTGAATCACTGCGCGGCATTATCAGCAATGTCAGCCAGATGGATGATTTACTGCATGAAATCGGCCATGCCAGCCATGAACAGACTGACGGCATCACTCAGATAAACAGCGCTATCGGACTGATTGATTCCGCCACCCAGCAGAATGCCACGCTGGTGGAGCAATCTGTTGCTGCGGCGTCCTCTCTGAATGAGCAGGCCGGCACACTGAATGAAATGGTCGGTGTCTTTCAGCTGACCGGCAGCCCTGCTTCCTGATCATAATCAGGATACGGCAGATAACGGGCAAAATTGCCCGTTATCGCTGTACTGTCCGGTAGTATCAGAGAAAACCGTACATGGCGGAAAAAACCCAGCCAAATACGCAGGAAACCCCGACCCCAATCAGTCCCGGTGCAATAAAGCTGTGGTTAATCACAAAACGGCCGATTTTGGTGGTACCTGAACGGTCAAACTGGATCGCAGCCAGATCACTCGGATAGGTCGGCAGAATGTAATACCCGTAACAGGCCGGTGCTGATGCCACGATATAAGCCGGATTCACCCCGATAGCCAGCGCCAGCGGAACCACTGCCGCCAAAGCGGCGGCCTGAGAGTTGACAAATTTGGACACCAGCAGCAGAACCACGGCATAAGCCCACGGATACTCTTTGACCAGTGATCCCAGGACACTCTCAATCTGCTCAAGGTGAGCACCGAACATCGTTTCCGCCATCCATGCGATACCGTAAACAGCCACTATCGCAATCATACCCGAGCGGAACACTTCATTTTTCGAAATAGATGCAGGTTTGGTATCCGTAAAGATGATAATCAGCGCGCCGGCCAGCAGCATAAAGATCTGAATCACCAAAACCATCGACAGCGGTTTTCCGTCAAAGACCGGCCGCAGCCACGGAAATGCTCCCAGAGATGCCACAACCGCAATCGAAGCCAGAAAGATCCACATCGCCAGCCAGTTACTGGCGGGTAATTTTTTATTGAGCAGCGTGGCTGTATCGCCGTAGACATATTCGCGGTTTTCCGGTTTTGAGATAAACGACTGAAACTCAGTATCCTTATCCAGATCTTTTCCGCGGTACCAGCTGAATATCCCGATACACAGTATCCCGATCAGGGTGGACGGAATGGTAATCGCCAGCAGATCTACAAATCCCAGATGCTTGCCGTTTAAGGTCACATCCCCCAGCATCGCGACCAGGGAGACCACCGCAACAGACACCGGGCTGGCAATTATCCCCATCTGGGAGCCTATTGTACTGGCCGCCATCGGCCTTTCGGGACGGATATTATTTTTAATCGCAACATCATAAATGATAGGTAAGATGGTATAGACGACATGCCCTGTACCGCACAGGATAGTCAGCAGACAGGTTACAAACGGTGCCACTATCGAAACATATTTCGGGTTACGCCGCAGCAGACGCTCTGCTATCTGCAGCATCACATCCAGTCCTCCGGATGCCTGCAGGGTCGCTGATGCTGCCACGACCGCAATAATCACCAGCATAACATCCACCGGCGGTTTTCCCGGCTTCAGATGGAAAACAAAAACCAGCAGTACCAGGCCAATACCGCCCAGCAACCCCAGGGCAATGCCCCCTTTCCGCGCCCCGTAAAATAAACAGATCAATACCACGACAAGCTGGATAACAAAATCCATAACTAACTCCTTTTAGATACTTAAAAATCCGTTGGTCTGTATCACCTGCTTCACTATAAAGCGCACAAAATAACAACTTTTTGATGTAAACGATAAAAATTGCCGGAAAACAAAACAGTTTTTCTATAACAGTGACGGGGTACAAAAAAGAGGGGGATTATGAAAACATAATCCCCCTCGTTATTTATCCGCAGGTAATTACCATTCAAAGTTAACCGATGCGTTATACATCGTGGATGAACCGTTACCGGCGGATGTCGCCACCCCGCCTTTCACAGCCACACTTTCATTGAAGCGATAACCCACCCCGACAGCGACAGCAGACTCATCCTTATAACCACCGACACCGGCAGTCAGGTTCATCTTTCCGACCCCGTACGGCTGGAAGAGTCCGGATAAGGCGGCATTGGTCGCAAAACCTTTGTTCACTTTGTTATCCAGGTCATCCACTCTGTCATTCAGCCGGTTAAGTCCGTTAGTCGTGTATTCACCTAACTGACTAATTCTTTTGTCTGTATAGGTATTTGCAGATTTCAGCGTGGTTTCATTACTGCGTTTCATCTGAGCGTAATTGATCGCATCATTATCATTTTTCGCATCAGCGACACCTGATACCCGCTTATTGCCGATATTAAATGAGGTTGCTGTTTTGGCTTTATCACTTAATTCAACCTGTTTGCCATCATCACTGATTTTTACCACACCGGCATTTCCCATCTCAGAGGAAAGCCGTGCAATATCTCCCCCCTGCTTTTCAATCGTGCTGGTGTTTTTTTCAATATCACTGGTATTTTTGCTGATAATGACATCATGCTTGTTCAGCGTTTCAGTGTTCGTTTTGATATCCTGTTTATTCTGTGCAATATCTTTGTCGTGGTTATTCAGACGGTTAGTATTTTCCTTAATATCATTGGTATTTTTTGTAATTGCTGCGTCATGTTCAGCCAGTTTATTTGTATTTGCCTGAATATTATTTGTATTCTGAGTAATACTGCTTTCATGAACGGCTAACTTATCCGTATTCGATTTAATGCTCTGGGTATTTTTTTCAACATTCTGATTCGTTGCATGTAACTGGCTGCCATTCACCGCTTCTGATGAATCTGCCGCTACCCGCCCCGCTGAAACACCACTCAATGTTCTGTTATTAAAATCAAATACACGCGCACCATCCGCTTTATCACTGAGAACGATTCTTTTGCCGTCAGCATTCAGCTGTACCAGGCCCAGCGAGCCTGAATCCAGGTTTTTGCTGATAGCAGAGATTTCATTGGTGTTCTTCGTAATATCAGTCGTATTTTGGGCAATCGCGCTAGTGTTATCAGTCACCTGCCTGTTGGTGGCAAACAGCTGACTGCCGTTCACTGCCTCAGCAGAATCCGCTGCCAGTGTGCCATCGCTGACACCGCTGAGTTTTTTGTCACCGAACTCAAATACCATCGCGTCTTTGGCTTTATCACTGAGCACAACTTTTTTACCATCATTGCTCAGCTGCACCAGACCCAGTGTCCCCGCCGCCAGATTGTTATTGATGGTGGTGATATCACCGGTGTTCTTTGAAATATCCGTGGTATTTTTGGTGATATCAGCCTTATTACCTGCAATATCGGCGGTGTTCTGAGTAATAACCGTTTTATTACCTGCGATATCCGTGGTGTTCTGATTAATTGCCGCCGTGTTTCCTGCTATATCAGACGTATTTTTCGTAATATCGGTGGTGTTCTGAGTGATGGCGGTTTTATTGCCTGCAATATCTGTGGTGTTCTGAGTGATATCGGCTTTATTGCCCGCAATATCAGCAGTATGTTGGGTGATCCCGTCTGTATTCGCCTTTACCTGCTCATTAGTGGCAAACAGCTGACTGCCGTTCACCGCCTCGGTGGAATCCGCTGCCAGCGCAGCATTGCTGACACCGCTGAGTTTTTTACCGCCGAATTCAAATACTGCCGCATCTTTGGCTTT